>DASVNT010000150.1:0-162790 GCA_036383715.1 Sphingobium sp.
CCCGGATCGACGAGAAAAGGACGTACAAGGCGTACCATGCCGGAATGGCGGAGGCGAGCGATGCCGCGAGCAGGCCGTCCATCCGGTCGAACAGTCCGCCATGGCCGGGAATGAGCCGCCCGCTGTCCTTGACACCCGCCCGGCGCTTCATCCAGCTTTCGAAGAAATCGCCTGCCTGTGCGGTGATCGCGACCAGCACCGCCACGGGCACGATCCATGTCAGCACCGGCCCTGCATGGCCTGCCGTCACGATGGAGGCCAGATAGGGGCCCGCGTGCGCCTGCACGGATGCTTTGGCGACGCCCAGCCATGTCAGCCACAGCATGACACCCGCCCCCGCCATGCCGCCAAACAGCCCGGCCCATGTCTTCGACGGGCTGATCCGCGGTGCGATCTTCGGCCCTCCGATGGTGCGTCCAGCGAAATAGGCGCCGATGTCGGTGCCGATCACCGCAGCCAGCACGGCGATGAACAACCCCTGCCCCTGCAGGAAGATGATCGCCGCCCCTGCCCCGCCCACATAGGCAGCGCCAACGACCAGCCACAACAGGCCGCCGCCAAAGCCCCGGACAAGGCCGCGATATTCCCAGAACACGCCAAGCGCGACGAGCATCACCAGCGCCGTGAAGACGATGCCGCCCAGCCAGAAAGCCGTCCCCGCCACCGCCAGCATGACAACCGCCGAAGCCGTCCGCACGCCAAGGTCCGATTTCTTCGCCGCCACAGGCGCGTCAGCCGTCACAAACCACCATAGCGCCGCTGTCGCCCCGCAAAGGACGCACAGGCCGCCTGCAGAGCATCGGCATCAAAATCGGGCCACAACGTGTCGGTGAAATACAGCTCTGCATAGGCCGCCTGCCACAGCAGGAAGTTGGACAGGCGCTGCTCGCCCGATGTGCGGATCAGCAGGTCGAGCGGCGGCAGTTCCGCCGTGTCCAGTTCGTCCGCGATCGCGTCCGCCGTAATCGCATCGGGCGTCAGTTCCCCTGCTGCGACCCGGCGCGCGACGGCCTGTGCCGCGCGGACCAGTTCGTTCTGGGAGCCGTAGTTGAGCGCGATGGCAACCGTCGATCCGTCATTGCCCGCCGTCCGCTCCAGCGCCCGCTCGACCATCTCCACAGCCGACGCCTCGAACGCGCGATAGTCGCCGATCACGCGCAGCCGGACGTTGTTCGCGTGAAACTCGTCCAGGTCGTTGGAGATGAAATGCTTCAGCAGGCCGGTCAGGTCGGCGATCTCCTGCTCCGGCCGCTTCCAGTTTTCCGACGAAAAGGCATAGAGGGTCAGGCATTCGATGCCCATGTCGCGCGCGGCGCGGGCGACCTTGCGCACCGCATCCGCGCCCGCCTTATGTCCGGCAAAGCGCGGCAGCTTGCGCTTGGCAGCCCAGCGGCCATTGCCGTCCATGATAATCGCGACGTGGCGGGGGACGGCTCCGCCCTCCGGCACCGCAACGGCGGGTGCCGGGGCGGCCTTGGCACGGAATCTGGCTCTGGACAGGATCATCGCTGCATCAATCCTGTACGCCCTGCCTGTTCAGGCCCCTGTTGATAGGCATTTGCCGATGCAAATCCCCGCTCCCCCCACATTCGCCGAAAACGCTTACTGGCCGAGGATTTCCTTTTCCTTGGCGGCAGCGACGGAATCGAGGTCGGCGATGGTGGCGTCGGTCAGCTTCTGGACCTCCGTCTCCTTGCGCTTGCGCTCGTCCTCGCTAATCTCACCCTTCTTCTCGTCGGTCTTGAGATTGTCCATGCCGTCGCGGCGGACGTTGCGGACGGCGATACGCGCGCCCTCGGTATATTTATTGGCGAGCTTGGCCAGATCCTTGCGGCGCTCCTCCGTCAGATCGGGGATCGGCAGACGCAGCGTCGTGCCGTCGGTGATCGGGTTAAGCCCCAGCCCTGCCGACCGGATCGCCTTTTCGACGGGACCGACATTGCTCTTGTCCCACACCTGAACCGACAGCAGGCGCGGTTCCGGCACGGACACGGTCGCCAACTGGTTGAGCGGCATGTGTGCGCCATAGACCTCAACCGTCACGGGATCGAGCAGCGCGATGTTCGCGCGACCGGTGCGCAGACCGGCCAGATCGCCCTTGAGCGATTCGACGGCGCCGGCCATGCGGCGTTCCAGATCGGCCTTGTCATACTGGGCCATGGGATTGTCCTTCCTTCTGTATCTTTATGCCGACGCCTGAACGGTCGTGGCGGTGCCTTCACCCTGCAGAACCTTGGCCAGATTGCCCTGTTCGCGAATGTTGAAGACGATGATGGGGATGTTGTTCTCACGGCACAGCGCGACGGCGCTGGCGTCCATGACCTTCAGATTGTCGCTCAGCACCTGATCGTAACTGACCGTTTCATAGCGTTTTGCGGTCGGAACCTGCTTGGGATCGGCATCATAGACGCCGTCAACGCTCGTACCTTTGAGCAGCGCATCGCAATTCATTTCGGCAGCGCGCAGCGCAGCGCCACTGTCCGTCGTGAAGAAGGGATTGCCCGTACCCGCCGCAAAGATCACGATCCGCCCCTTCTCCAGGTGGCGGGCGGCGCGGCGGCGGATATAGGGTTCGCACACCGTCTGCATCGGGATCGCCGACTGCACGCGCGTCTCCACGCCCAGCTTCTCCAGCGCATTCTGCATGGCCAGCGCGTTCATGATCGTCGCGAGCATGCCCATGTAATCGCCCGTGGTGCGATCCAGTCCGCGCGCAGCCCCCGCAATGCCGCGAAAGATATTGCCGCCGCCGATAACCAGGCACAGCTCATAGCCCGCATCCTTGGCGCCTTTCACCTCTTCCGCAACGCGGCTGACAGTTTCGGGATCGATCCCGAACTGACCGGACCCCATCAGGACTTCGCCGGAAAGTTTCAGGAGCAAGCGTTTATGAGGCAGGTTAGACATGCGGGGCGCGGTTTCCTGAACAACGGACACAATAACGGCGCGGACCTTAGTCGGG
The DNA here is from genome assembly GCA_036383715.1 of Sphingobium sp. Taxonomy (GTDB): domain Bacteria; phylum Pseudomonadota; class Alphaproteobacteria; order Sphingomonadales; family Sphingomonadaceae; genus Sphingobium. The sequence goes on from DASVNT010000150.1 coordinate 2,963, forward strand.
CCGCGCCGTCATGCCAAGCGTTCCCATCAGGGTAACGCCGATATCTACCCGGCCTTAGAGGCCAGCTGCCGCAGCGACTTCGGCGGCGAAGTCGCTCGTTTCCTTCTCGATGCCTTCGCCGAGCTGGAAACGGACATAGTTGGTCAGCGCGATCGACTTGCCCGCGTCCTTCGCGGCCTTGGCCACGACGTCCGCGATCGGGGTCTTGTTGTCCATCACGAACAGCTGGCTGAGGAGAGCATTCTCCTTGGCGAACTTCGCAACAGCGCCATCGACCATCTTGGCGATGATCTCGGCGGGCTTGCCCGATTCGGCAGCCTTCTCGGCACCGATCTTGCGCTCGCGCTCCAGCACTTCGGCGGGAATGTCGCTGGCGGCCAGAGCGATCGGGAAAGCGGCTGCGATGTGCATCGCGATCTGCTTGCCCAGCGGCTCCAGCACGTCCGCGCCGGCATCGCCTTCAAGCGCGACGAGAACGCCGATCTTGCCGAGGCCGGGAGCAGCCGCATTGTGGACATAAGACACGACGGTGCCCTGCTCGACGCTGACGGTCGCGACGCGGCGCAACTGCTGGTTCTCACCAATGGTGGCGACGTTGTTGACCAGCTTCTCGCCGATGGTGCCACCCGCCGGATGCGCAGCGGCGCCCAGCGCCTCCGCATCGGTGATGCCATTGTCGAGCGCGACCTGCGCCGCGGTGCGGACGAAATCCTGAAACTGCTCGTTCTTCGCAACGAAGTCGGTTTCGCTGTTCACTTCGACAGCGACGCCGCGCGTACCGGAAACGGCAACGCCGACCAGGCCCTCTGCCGCGGTGCGGCTGGACTTCTTGGCGGCGGCGGCCAGACCCTTGGCGCGCAGCCAGTCGACTGCGGCTTCCACGTCGCCATTGCTCTCAGCCAGCGCCTTCTTGCAGTCCATCATGCCGGCGCCGGAACGCTCGCGCAGATCCTTGACGGCGGCTGCGGTAATTTCTGCCATATGCTTGGCTCCTAAATTTACGGAATAGGAAGGGCCGTTAGGCGGGGCAGATGACAGTTCGACGTCATCGCCCCGCCCGACGGACTATATCGGCTATCAGGCCTCGATGGCTTCTTCAGCCGGGGGCACGTCCAGCGAGCCGAGATCGACGCCCGAAGCAGCCTGCGCACCACGGTTGCCCTTGGTGGCGGCGGTGGCGATCGCGTCGCAATAGAGGCGGATCGCGCGGCTGGCGTCGTCGTTCGCCGGGATCGGGAAGGCGATGCCGTCAGGCGAGACGTTGGAGTCGAGGACCGCGACGACCGGGATACCCAGCGTGTTGGCTTCCTTGATCGCCAACTCTTCCTTGTTGGCGTCGATCACGAACATCACGTCGGGGATGCCCGCCAGGTCGCGAATGCCGCCCAGCGACAGTTCCAGCTTGTCGCGCTCGCGCGTCATCTGGAGGACTTCCTTCTTGGTGAAGCCGTGGGTGTCGCCCGACAGCTTCTCTTCGAGGGTCTTCAGACGCTTGATCGAACCCGAAATGGTCTTCCAGTTGGTGAGCATGCCGCCCAGCCAGCGATGGTTGACGAAGTGCTGGCCCGAACGACGCGCGGCCTCGGCGATGGGGTCCTGCGCCTGGCGCTTGGTGCCGACGAACAGAACCTTGCCACCGCCAGCGACGGTGGACGACACGAAATCGAGGGCGCGCGCGAACAGCGGCACGGTCTGCGACAGGTCGAGGATGTGGATGCCGTTGCGCTCGCCGAAGATGTACGGCTTCATGCGCGGATTCCAGCGGTGGGTCTGATGACCAAAGTGAGCGCCAGCCTCGATCAGCTGGTGCATTGTGACAGTCGGTGCCGCCATAATATATTTCCTTCCGGTTGAGCCTCTGACCCCCAGGAACCCGTGAAACGGGCACCGGCTATAACGGGAGCCATGTGGATTGAAGGCGCGCCCTTACCCCCGCTCGCGACGGAATGCAAGACTTGACGCATCCATAATTATGGAACAAAACGCGAACAGATGGAACTGCGATTCGTTTGACGTATTTTACGCATGTCGGTCGCAAGAACAGAAAGGCTCGGCAATATGTTCGCTATCCTCGGTGCAGCGGTATTCTGTGGCGCTGCCGTTTTTTCACTGGTCGTCATTGTCCAGATGGTACGGGGCTATCTGCCCCTGATCGAAGCCGCGCTGCGCGGCGAACCCATGCCCCGCTCCGAACCGGTGCAGGCCTATATCGTCCGCCGTCGCCGCGTGGGTCCGAACTTCACTCCAAGCCGTCTCGAACGCGCGCGCGCTGCCGCCTGATCCGTGCATAGCTGCCCCAGGCAATGGGCAGCAGCACGATATAGACGATCCCCAGCCCCAGCAGGACGGGGAAAGGTGCGGTGAACAGCAGTGCGGCGATCATCCCCGCCGCACCGATGGCGAGCAGGCGAAGCGACGGCGGCACGCGCATTCGCTTCCACCCAACGGTCGGGAGGTTGGACACCATCAGGAAGGCGACGCACAGCACCCACGGCAGGACGAGGCGCCAGTCGCGCACCTGCTCCCAGCCCGTGGCCAACCAGAGATAGACGGGCATCAGCGCGATTCCCGCGGCGGCGGGCGCGGGAACACCCATGTTGAACCCGGCAAGCTTGAGTGGCTGGTCTTCCACATCGATCTGCGCATTGAATCGCGCGAGTCGCAGGGCGCAGCACAGGGCAAGGCCCAGTGAACCGATCCAGCCAAAGCGCGGCATCGCCTGCAACGACCAGAGGTAGAGGATGATCGACGGCGACACGCCGAACGCGATCACATCCGAGAGCGAATCGAGTTCGGCCCCGAACCGGCTTTCACCATGGAGCATCCGGGCTACGCGGCCATCCACCCCGTCCAGCACGGCGGCGAGGACGATGGCGAGAACCGCCTTCTCCCATTCCCCTGACATGGCAAAGCGCATGGCGGTGAGGCCAAAGCACAAGGCCATGGCTGTGACCGCATTGGGCGCCACCTGACGGAGCGTGATGCCCCGACTACGGACGGGAAAGCGGGTGGGACGCCTCAATGGCACAGCCCGGATACGGGCGCGGGATCACCGAGTCGGCCCAGCACCGTCTCACCCGCCACCGTATGTGTGCCCAGCGCCACCTTAGGCGCGACACCGGCGGGAAGATACACGTCCACGCGGCTGCCGAATCGGATGAGGCCGATGCGCTGGCCCGCCGCGACCGTGTCGCCCGGCTTCACGAACGGCATGATTCGCCGCGCGACGAGGCCCGCGATCTGCGTGAAACCGATGCGCAGGCCGTCGGCGCGCTCGACCAATATATGCTGGCGCTCATTGTCCTCGCTCGCCTTGTCGAGGTCGGCGTTGACGAACTTGCCGCGAATATAGGTGACGGATTTCACCGTGCCCGCGATGGGGGTGCGATTGATGTGGACGTCGAATACGCTCATGAAAATCGACACGCGCGTCATCGGTCCGTCGCCCAGACCATCCGGCCCGTTCAGTCCGGCAGGCGGGATAACCTGCTGGATCAACGTGACAAGTCCGTCGGCGGGGGCGATGATCGCGGCGTGATCCTGCGGCACGGCGCGGACCGGATCACGGAAGAAGGCGAAGACCCAGATCGTCACGCCGCCCATCAGCCAGGCCGCAATCTCCCAGCCCAGCAGCGCGAAGATCAGCGTGATGCCCACCGCGATCGCGCCGAATTTGCGCCCTTCGGGATGGATCGCCGGGAATCGCCATTTCACCGGCGGCTGCGCGTCGGAGACTTGCGGAATGGGCGGAACGCCCGCGTCGGTGGGCTTGGCCGGCTCGGGCGGCAGCGGAAGAGAATGTTGGTCCATCGCATCCAACTAAAGGCTTGCCGCCCGGCGCACAACGCCTCTCATCGGAATGCGATCCATTCGCTTTTGCGTCGCATTATCGAACTTTGACCAAAAGTGGCCGGTTCCATGCGCGCGAAGCGGTTGATCCCTGCCCTCCATTTGCTAAAGGACCAGCCAATCACCACAAACCAGAAAGCGGACATCCATGACAAAGATCAGCGTCAAGAACCCGGTTGTAGAGATAGACGGCGACGAGATGACGCGGATCATCTGGGAATGGATCCGCGAACGCCTCATCAAGCCCTATCTCGACATCGACCTGCACTATTACGACCTCGGCATGGAGGAGCGTGACCGCACCGACGATCAGGTCACCATCGATTCCGCCAACGCCATCAAGAAATACGGCGTCGGCGTGAAGTGCGCCACCATCACCCCGGACGAAGCCCGCGTCGAGGAATTCAAGCTCAAGAAGATGTGGAAGTCGCCCAACGGCACGATCCGCAACATCCTGGGCGGCGTCGTGTTCCGCGAACCGATCGTCATCAAGAACGTCCCCCGCCTCGTTCCCGGCTGGACCGATCCCATCGTCATCGGCCGTCACGCCTTTGGTGACCAGTATCGCGCCACCGACACGCTGATCCCCGGCCCCGGCAAGCTGCGCCTCGTCTTCGACGGTGCGGACGGCAAGAGCCTCGACCTCGACGTGTTCGACTTCCCGTCTTCGGGCGTCGCCATGGCGATGTACAACCTCGACGACTCGATCCGCGACTTCGCGCGCGCCTCGATGAACTATTCTCTCAATCTCGGCTGGCCGCTGTACCTGTCGACCAAGAACACGATCATGAAGGCCTATGACGGCCGCTTCAAGGATATCTTCGAGGACACGTTCCAGAAGGAATTCAAGGCGAAGTTCGATGCCGCCGGCATCAGCTACGAGCATCGCCTGATCGACGACATGGTCGCCTCCGCCCTGAAGTGGAGCGGCAAGTTCGTGTGGGCGTGCAAGAACTATGACGGCGACGTGCAGTCGGACACCGTGGCGCAGGGCTTCGGCTCGCTGGGCCTCATGACCTCCGTGCTGATGGCGCCCGACGGCAAGACCGTGGAGGCCGAGGCTGCACACGGCACCGTCACGCGCCACTTCCGCATGCACGAGCAGGGCAAGGCGACCTCGACCAACCCGATCGCGTCGATCTTCGCCTGGACCCGCGGCCTGATCTATCGCGGCAAGTTCGACGAGACGCCGCTGGTGACGAAGTTCGCCGAGACGCTGGAGCGCGTCTGCATCGAAACCGTCGAAAAGGGCGCAATGACCAAGGATCTGGCGCTGCTCGTCGGCCCGGATCAGGCATGGATGACCACCGAGCAGTTCTTCGAGGCGATCCGCGCGAACCTCGAAACCGAAATGGGCAAGTGGAACTGACAAGACCCAGCGGTCGTTTCGCATCCGTGAACGACCACCGGCTCTGACGAACAGACGGGCGGGACGGCACATGTCGTCCCGCCCGTTTTCATTTGGGCGGGCCAAATGAGCGGGGATCAGATCCGATGACGACCAAGGGCAAGAAGCGGCTGGACCTGCGCAACGCCGAACCCGGCGACGTCGCCGCGATCCTGCGCCTCATCCGGCGCGTCTATCCCGACATGCCCAATTATGCGCCCGCCATGGTGCGCGGCCAGATCAACAATTTCCCGCAGGGGGTGTTCGTCGCCCTCTATGACAACAAGGTCGTCGGCTATTGCGCGACCATGCGCGTGACGAAGGACATGGCCTTCAACCAGCATGACTGGGAGGAAATCACCGCCAACGGTTTCGGCACGCGCCATACGCCGGTCGGAGAGTGGCTCTACGGCTATGAACTGGCGGTCGACCCGAAACTGCGCGGCCTGCGCATCGGGCAGCGCATCTATGACGCGCGCAAGGCGCTGGCCGAGGAACTGGACCTGCACGGCATCGTCATCGCCGGTCGCATTCCCGGCTATGCGCGGTCACAGCGCAAGGTGGACGGGCCAGAGGATTATGTTGCCAAGGTCGCGGCGGGCAAGCTCTCCGATCAGGTGCTGTCCTTCCAGCTCAAAAACGGGTTCGAGCCGGTGGGCGTGCTCCGGGGATACCTGCCGGAGGACAGGGCGTCCGCCGGGTTCGCCGCGCAGCTTGTCTGGCGCAATCCCTATGTCGATCCCGACGAAGCGCCGGAAATGCGCGTCCCGCGCGGCGTCGAAAGCGTCCGCCTCGCCGCGTGCCAGATGCAGGCGCGCAAGGTCGAGAATTTTGAGGAATTCATCAGCAACATCGAATATTTCGTCGATGTTGCAGCGGATTATCGCTGCGACTTCATCCTGTTTCCCGAACTGTTCACCCTTCCCCTGCTGTCGTCGGAGAAGGGCAAGCTCAAGCCCGCGGAAGCCATCGACAAGCTCACCGGCTACACGCCGCGCGTCACGAAGGAACTGACGCGCATGGCGCTGGAATATAATATCAACATCATCGGCGGCTCCCACCCGACCCGCACCGACGATGGCGAGATTCAGAACGTCGCCTATGTCGCCCTGCGCGATGGCTCCGTCCATGCGCAGGAGAAAATCCACCCGACGCCCAACGAAGCCTTCTGGTGGAATATCAAGGGCGGCGACAGCCTCGACGTGATCCAGACCGACTGCGGCCCGATCGGCGTGCTCATCTGCTATGACAGCGAGTTTCCTGAACTGGCCCGGCGGCTGGTCGATCAGGGCGCGCGGATGATCTTCGTCCCCTTCTGCACCGACACGCGCACTGGCTATATGCGGGTGCGCTATTGCTCGCAGGCGCGGGCTATCGAGAATCAATGCTTCATGGTGCTGGCGGGCAATGTCGGCAATCTGCCGGGCGTCGACAATATGGACATCCAGTACGCGCAAAGCTGCATCCTGACACCGTGCGACCTGCCGTTCGCCCGCGACGGTATCGCGGCAGAGGCGAGCGAGAATGTCGAGACGCTGACCATGTCGGACGTGAACCTCGCGGACCTGAGCTGGGCGCGGGCGGAGGGGACGGTCAGGAACCTGCGCGACCGGCGGTTCGACCTCTATCATATCGAATGGGACTCGCAGGCGGAGGGGCGCCCACATCTGCCCCCCGGCGGCGCGATCCCGGCGGGCGGGCACAACGCGCCGGGCGGCGGCTGAATCCTATTTCTGGCGATCCGCCAGTTCCGCCATCCGCCCTGCGATTTCCCGCTCGGCCATGATCGCCTGATTGGCACCCATGCCTTCGAGATGGGCGACATCGCCGTCGCTATGCGCCCGCACCACGATGCGCAGGTCGGCATTGAGCCGCCGCGCCTGCTCCACCACCTGCCCCGCCTCAAACGCATCGGGGATGGCGACGAGCAGCAGGCGCGCACTGTCCAGCCGCGCCTGCGCCAGCACGTCCGGGCTGGCGGCATTGCCAATCACCACCTCGAACCCCTCTGGCGATTGCAGGCCGGGCAAGTCGGCTTCGGTGTCGATGGTGACCAGCCGGGTGCCCGACCGGACCAGTTTCTCGCGCACGATCCGCCCGACACGCCCCTGCCCGACCAGCACGACATGCCCGCGCGGCGGCGGAGCGGCATTCGCCAGGCTCTCTTCCTTCCGTGTCTCGCTGCGCGCGGTCATCCGGTCGATCAGGATGAACAGCAGCGGGTTGAGCACGATGGAGATGATCGCCCCCGCCAAGATCAGGTCGCGCGCATCCGCCGGAATGATCTGAAGCGACGTGCCGAGCGAGGCGAGGATGAAGGAAAACTCGCCGATCTGCGCCAGACTAGCCGCGATGGTCAGCGCGACGAGGTTCGACCGGCCAAAGGCGCGCACGATGCCATAGGCCGCGACCGACTTGCCCAGCACGATGATCGCGACTGTCGCCAGCAGGGGCAGCGGCTCCTCGATCAGCACGCGCGGATTGAACAACATGCCGACGGAGACGAAGAACAGCACCGCGAACGCATCGCGCAGCGGCAGCGTTTCCTCCGTCGCGCGCTGGCTGAGCGGCGATTCAGCCAGGATCATGCCTGCGAAAAACGCGCCCAATGCAAAGGACACTCCGAACAGCTTGGCCGCGCCAAAGGCCACGCCCAGCGCGATGGCCAGCACCGCCAGCCGAAACAGTTCGCGCGACCCGGTATGCGCGACACCATGGAGCAGCCACGGAATGGCGCGGCGTCCGACGACCAGCATCAGGACGATGAACACCCCGACCTTCACGATGGTCGCAGCCAGCGTGATGCCCAGCGACGCTCCGCCCTCCGCGCCCGCCATCGCAGGCAGCAGCACGAGCGCGAGGACCATCACCAGATCCTCCACGATCAGCCAGCCGACCGCGATCCGACCCCGCTCCGTATCGACGATCCGCCGCTCCTGCAGCGCGCGCAGCAGCACCACCGTACTCGCGACCGACAGGGCGAGGCCGAAGACCAGCCCGCCCAGAAAGGGCCAGCCCAGCATATAGGACATGCCGAACCCCATCAGCGTCGCGACGAGGATCTGCACCAGCGCGCCCGGTATCGCGATCGCTTTGACCGCCAGCAGATCGCGCAGGGAGAAATGCAGGCCGACCCCGAACATCAGCAGGATGATGCCGATCTCCGCCAGTTCGTTGGCCAGTTCCTGATCCGCGACATAGCCCGGCGTCCATGGCCCGACCAATACACCCGCCAGCAAATAGCCGATCAGAGGGGACAGGCGCAGACGAAAGGCCACCGTGCCCAATATGAACGCCAGAACCAGACCCCCGACGATGGTGGCGATCAACGGGGTTTCATGCGGCATTCCTATCTATCCTCCCTTGGCCTGTGTCCCGAAAGATAGGGAGAGAGGCCGATTATTTCGACCCCGGCAGGCGATATTCTTAAGCATAACACTGGAAATTGTTCCACCGAGTCGCAATGATGCCGGCCATGGCAGTTTCCCTGGATACAGAAGGTTTTCGCGATTCGCTGGTGATCCTCGGCGCGGCGGGCCTCGTCATCCCCGGCTTTGCCCGATTTCGGATCAGTCCGGTCATCGGTTTCATCCTCGTGGGGCTCGCAGTCGGCCCGGCGGGCCTCGGATCGCTCGCGGGGCAGATGCCGTGGCTCTACCACATCACCATATCGGACAAGGAGGCGATACAGCCCTTTGCCGAACTGGGGATCATCCTGCTCCTGTTCTCCATCGGACTGGAGTTGAGTTTCAAGCGGCTCTGGTCGATGCGGCGCGACGTCTTTGGCGTGGGCGCGGCGGAACTGCTGGGGAGCGGCACGATCATCGCGCTGGCGCTCTATTTCATGGGACAGGCGACCAGCGGCGCCATCGGCCTCGGCCTCGCGCTTGCCCTCTCCTCCACTGCGCTGGTGCTGCCGATGGTGGGGACGCAGGGGCCGGTGGGCCGCGCAGCCTTTTCCATGCTGTTGTTCGAGGATCTGGCGCTCGTCCCGATCATCTTCATGCTCGGCGCGCTGGCCCCCAGCGTGGGGCCGGGCGGACAGGGCCTCACCAACCTCGCCTCCACCCTGATGATGGGCGGCGCGACCATCGTCGTCATGCTGGTGCTGGGCCGCTTCTTCCTGCCGCATGTCTTTCGGCAGGCCGCGCGCACGAAAAGCCCGGAGGTGTTTCTGGCCGCCAGCCTGCTCGTCGTCATCGTGTCCAGCCTCGCCACCGCGCTCGTCGGCCTGTCGCCCATCGTGGGCGCGCTGCTCGCCGGCATCCTGATCGCGGAAACCGAATATCATGGCGAGGTCGAGGTGATGACCGCGCCGTTCAAGGGGCTGGCGCTCGGCGTGTTCCTGATCACGGTCGGCATGAGCCTCGACCTGCGCGTCATCATCGCCAACTGGGTCACGCTGCTTGCCGCCGTCATGGGCGTGGTGATCGCCAAGACGCTCGTCACCGCCCTCCTCCTGCGCGTATCGGGCGCACGGCGCGCGGTCGCGCTGGAAGTGGGCGTGCTGATGTCCAGCCCGTCCGAGACGACCCTGATCGTGCTGTCCGCCGCCGCCGCCGCTGGCCTGATCCTGCCGGAAACTGCAGCCTTCTGGCAGATCGTCACCGCCATCGGCCTCACCATCACACCCCTTCTCGCCCGCGTCGGCCATGACGTCGCGCGCCGCATGGACATGAGCGCCAGCGAAGCGCCGCAACCGCTGGGCGAGGACGGCGGCCCGCCCGCCGCCGTGGTGATCGGCTATGGCCGCGTCGGGCGCATGGTCTGCGACATGCTGTCGATGCACAACCAGCCGTTCGTGGTCGTGGAGTCCGATGCGGACGTGGTCGCGGAAGCCCGGCGTCAGGGCTATCCCATACTGTTCGGCGATGTCGCGCGAGCGGAGATGCTGGACCGCCTGCGCCTCGGCCACGCCCGCGCGCTGATCCTGACCATGGACGATCCCGTGCTGTCGGTGCGCGTGACCAAGCGGGTACGCGGCTGGGTGCCCGACCTGCCGATCATCGCTCGCGCCCGCGACACTGACCACGCCGCCGAACTCTATCGCGCAGGCGCCAGCGACGTGGTGCCCGAAGCACTAGAAAGCTCCCTCCAACTGGCAGAAACCGCGCTGGTCGACCTAGGCGTCGCCATGGGGCCGGTCATCGCCTCCATCCACCAGCGCCGCGAGGAACTGCGCGAGGCGATCAAGAGCGCGGGCGACCTGGATCACGCACCCCGGTTGCGGCGCATGCGCGCAGATGAAGCGGGGGCGGTTTAGGGTTGGTGAATGGCTGGTTTGCGGACTGGCAGGTTTCGGAGCATATAGACGCGAACCGGAATCAATAGGCCCAATTGCAGATGTTTTGGGAAGCGAACCCATGGAGATCGGGGTTTTGGCGATCTCGTTCTTTAAAGAAGGGGTATCTTGAGCGCGCAAACTGGCCACTGAATTGGCGACGCGCAGGCTTAAGCGATTGGCCGGCGATATCTGCACTTGGAGATGACCACGATTGGGCGCGACAGATGGGCACAGGCTTCGTTGCGGAGTTTGCCGACGAAGTATTGTTTCTAATTGATCGGGACTGGTTTGGCTGGCCTGATCCACCGCAGTGGGGGCTGGCTTCGTTCAATACCGCTAATGACGAGTGGAATCTCTGGGGGAATTTCTCAGATTTACCTTCCGCGTGGACTATTCCTGACCCCCTATATGGGCCTGAGCAAAGATCTGGTTAGTTTGCTTCTGGGACTGAAATCTGCCATCAAATGGCAGATTGTGGTAGTCACCCGTCCCTAGTCAGTATCGGCCTCGTTCCCTGCCGCCCCCATCCCGTTGGACGGCTCATCCCCAACGCCTGCCAGCCCCATCAAGCCGCCATGCACGCGCCGCTCGGCCAGCCACTCGCTCATCGCACGACCACTGGCGTTGAGCAGCGGATAGGTGCGCGACTGGCGTAGCCACAGGGGACGCGGCGCTTCCTCGCCGTAGAAGGTGTCATAGACCATCGCGAACCCGACAAAGGCGACGGTGGCGATCAACAAACCCTTGAGCGCGCCGAAGCCAAATCCCAGCACCCGGTCCACCGGGCCGAGGAGCGAGGCCTTAATGCTGCCCCCGATTTTCTGCGCGACGAAGCGGCCCAGATACCATGTGACGCCAAAGACCAGCGCAAAGGCCAGGATCACCGCCCCGCCCTCCGTGCCGACGAACCCCGCCAGCATCTCTGCAAAGGGCGCGTGGAACAGGCGGACAGCCGTAATGGCCAGCGCGAGGCCGACCAGCGACAGCGCCTCGCACACGAAACCGCGCCGAAAGCCGATGATGCCGTTGATGCCCATCAGCAGCAAAACGATGATGTCCATTGCGGTCATATCGTCTCGCTAGTTGCGACCGAGCATCTGGTCAACCAGCGTGCCGAGCGTCCCATGCCCCTGAAGCCGCAGACCATCCGGTCCGTCACGCACGGACGAAGGCACCCATGCGCGGGCAAAGCCCAGCTTGCTCGCCTCCCGCAACCGCAAACCACTATGCGCGACGGGCCGGATTTCGCCGGACAGTGCGATCTCCCCCATCAATATGGTGTCGGAGGCGATGGGCTTTTCCGCCAGCGCGGAAATCAGCGCGCCCGCCACGGCAAGGTCTGCCGCCGGATCCTGCAGCCGGTATCCGCCCGCCACGTTCAGATAGACCTCGCAGGAGGAGAAGCTGAGCCCGCATCGCGCCTCCAGCACGGCCAGCACCATGGCGAGGCGACCCGAATCCCAGCCGACGATCGACCGGCGTGGCGTAGCCCCGCTGGCGATGCGGACAGTCAGCGCCTGTATCTCCACCAGCACGGGCCGCGTGCCCTCCATGGCCGGAAAGACGGTCGCGCCCGTCACCATCTCCTCCCGGTTCGTCAGGAACAGGGCGGAGGGATTGGGCACTTCCGACAGGCCCAGTTCGCCCATGGCGAAGACGCCGATCTCGTCCGTCCCGCCAAAGCGGTTCTTGATCGCGCGCAGGATGCGATACTGGTGGCTGCGCTCCCCCTCGAACGCCAGCACGGTGTCGACCATATGCTCCAGCACGCGCGGACCGGCGAGGCTGCCGTCCTTGGTCACATGGCCGACGAGGATCACCGCCGAACCCTGTTGCTTGGCGAAGCGGATGAGTTCGTGCGCGCTCTCCCGCACCTGACTGACGGTGCCGGGGGCCGAATCGATCACATCGCTGTGCATCGTCTGGATGGAATCGATGATGACCAGCGCGGGCGCCTGCCCCTCCGTCAACGTCGTGAGAATGTCGCGCACGCTGGTCGCGCTGGCCAGAGCGACGGGCGCATCGCCGAGGCCGAGGCGGCGAGCGCGCAGGCGGACCTGATCGGCCGCTTCCTCGCCGCTGACATAGACGACGCGGTGGCCGCTGCGCGCGACATTGGCGGCAGTCTGGAGCAGCAGCGTGGACTTGCCGATGCCGGGGTCGCCGCCGATCAGCGTGGCCGACCCGCTGACCAGCCCCCCGCCCAGCGAGCGGTCGAACTCCGCAATGCCGGTGGGCAGGCGGTCGGGCAGCGCAATGTCGCTGTCGAGGCCGACGAGCGTGATCGCCCTGCCCCCGCTGCCAAGGTCGTGGCGCGCCGAAAAGACCGTGACCGGCGCTTCTTCGACCAGCGTGTTCCACCCGCCGCAATCATCGCATTGCCCCTGCCAGCGGGGGGACTGCGCCCCGCATTGCTGACACACATATTTGCGCTTCGCCTTCGCCATGACGGCTGCATAACAGAACGGATGGAGAACACCAGTCCCTCTCGCGCCGCTCCGGTAAACAGGCTTGGCGCAGCGGCCAAAGGCGATTAGAGGGCGCGCCGGACCAAAGCCTATGGGCAATGGTCCATATGATCGCGCCGGTGCCCCGAAAGGGGCTTAAAACGGGAAGGCGGACGGGCGAAATCCCGATCCGCGGCTGTCCCTGCAACTGTGAGCGGAGAGCGAGATGCGCACCGCCTCCCCCGAACCAGATCAGGGGCGGGAGGCAGCCACTGGGCCGAAAGGACCGGGAAGGCGCGCATCGACGCAGTGACCCGCAAGCCAGGAGACCTGCCGGCGACGGGTCGCTCTTGTCTGGGTCCAGGGAATGGCCCCGGCACGGTATTCTTCCGTCTGAGCGACGAACTCAAGCGGCCACGGGGTCGCATGGCTGCGGGGAGGCAGCGGGCGACATGCGCCCGGCCGTTGTCCTCCGGCAGCCCGCCGTTCGCTTGCGTCCGGCACGCCCCGAACCGCGTCCACGCTCAGGCGCCACACAGGGGGAATATCATGACACGGAACGCAATTTTCATCGCCGCGCTGCTGACCGGCACGTCCTCTGCCGCACTGGCAGACACATCGGCAGAGGATGCGAACGACATCATCGTCACCGCCAGCCGCATCCCGCTCGAACCGCGCCAGATCGGCAGCGCGCTGAGCGTCGTCAGTCGCGAGGAGATCCAGCGCAGCCAGATCCACTTCACCAAGGATGCGCTGCAGGATCTGGCGGGCGTGCAGATTTCGACCGACCGCCCCGGCGACCAGGTGGCGGTCAGCATCCGCGGTTCGGACAATAATCAGGTGCTGTGGATGGTCGACGGCATCCGCATGGGTGACCCCAGCCTAATCAGCACGGAATTTCAGGCGGACAACATGACCGCCGCCGACATCGCCCGGATCGAGGTGCTGCGCGGCAACCAGAGCTCGCTCTATGGCTCCGACGCCATCGGCGGGGTCATCAACATCATCACACAGCGCGCGACCGAAGACGGCATCCGGGTCAGCGCGGAGGGCGAAGGCGGCTCCTATGGCACGGTCAGCGGCGGCGCGTCGGTGCTGGGCAAGAGCGGCCCGTTCGACTTCCGCCTGACGGCCACCGGCTATTCGCATGACGGCCCGTCGCTTGCCGACCCGTTGACTGCCGATCCGGTGGGTTCGGCCAGCGAATATGACCGCTACTGGCGCTACGGCGTCAGCGGCCGGGCGGGCCTCGCCGTGACCGATACGCTCAGCCTGCAGGTGCAGGGTTTCTGGCAGAAGGCGCGCACCGATTTCGACAGTGACGCCGATTTCAACAACATCCCGGAGGATACCGACGATGTCGCCCGCAAGCGGGAATATGCCGTCGCGGTAAAGGCCGATTATCTGAGCCTCGACCACAAATTCCGCGCCGACGCGAGCGTCAGCCGCTATTCCGCCAATCGCCTTTACTTCGGCCCGTTCAACGCCCCCGAAGGCGATGTGTTCAAGGGCACGAAGGACGCGGCCAACCTCAACCTCGGCTATAATGGCGGCGTCTGGAGTATCTCGGTCGGCGGTAATGTGGAGCGGGAGAAGACCGACCAGACCACCTTCTATTCCGGCAATTTCCAGCAGCGGATCGATACCAAGGCGGCCTATGGCGAAATCGCGCTTCGCCCGATCGAGAACCTGACCATCACGGGCGCGGCGCGGATCGACGACAACAGCCGCTTCGGCACGTTCGACACCTATCGCGGCACCATCGCCTATGTCGTGCCCGGCATCGCGGGCGCGGACAGTGTGAAGTTCCGGGCCAGCTATGGTAGCGGGGCGAAGGCGCCCGGCCTCTACCAATTGTTCGACCCCACCTATGGTAACCCGAACCTGAAGGCGCAGACGAGCGAGGGCGGCGACGCGGGCGTGGACATCGTCTTCGACCGTTTCACAGCGCAAATCAGCTATTTCTTCGACAAGACGAAGAACAAGATTGCGTTCGAGCCTACAGGTGGCCGGACCGGCACCGGCGGCTACGCCCAATATGACCGCGCCCGCGAACAGGGCGTGGAAGTCGCCTTTGTCCTGACCCCGGTGGAGGGCGTGACGGTGCGGCAGAGCTTCACCTATCTCGACGCCCGCAAGCAGAATGACGGACAGGGCCTGTGGACCGAAATCGGCCGTCCGCGCCATTCCGGCAGCACATCCGTCACGGTGACGCCGGTCGAACGCCTGACGCTGACCGCACGGGCGCGCTATCGCAGCCGGAACGCGGCCAGCTTCGGCGGGATTACCGCAGCCTATGCGGTGGCCGACCTGCTCGCCTCCTATGGCATCACCGACCGGATCGAGGTCTATGGCCGCGTCACCAACCTGTTCGACAAGCAGTATCAGATGACTTACGGCACCAATGCGCTCGACCGGGCGGCCTATGGCGGCATCCGGGTAACATACTGACGGGCGGGCGAGAGGCGGACAACGAGACAGATGCGCTTTGACACCGCCTTTCGCGAGCAGTTCGCCACGCTGCTGGGATGGCGGCGCGACGTGCGCCGCTTTCGCCCCGATCCCCTGCCCGATGGCGCGGCCGAGGAACTGCTGGCGACCGCGCAACTCGCGCCATCAGTCGGCAATTCCCAGCCGTGGCGGTTCGTGCGGGTGCGGTCGGCGGGCCTGCGCGCCGCACTCGCCGCCCATGCCGACGAGCAGGTCGCCACGGCGGGAGCACGTATTGCGGAGGATCGCCGCGCGCATTACGCCAGCCTGAAACTCCACGGCCTCGATCAGGCGCCGGAGGTGATCGCGGTCTTTTGCGACGACGCGACAGCGGTGGGCGGGGGACTGGGCGCGGCGACCATGCCGGAAGCCCGCGCCTATTCCGTGGTGCTGGCGATCCACACGCTCTGGCTGGCGGCGCGGGCGCAGGGCATTGCGCTGGGCTGGGTGTCCATCGTCCGGCCTGAGTATGTGGCAGAGCTATTGGACGTGCCGGACGACTGGCGGCTGATCGCGCTCCTGTGCATCGGTTGGCCGGAAGAGGAAACGGACGTGCCGGAACTGGAGCGGCTGGGCTGGCAGGATCGGGTCGACTGGAGGACGCATGTCAGCGAGCGGTGATGCGGTCTGTCCCGATCTGACGCGCCAGTTCCCGTGCCGCATCGGCGTAATAGGGACCACCGCAAACGGTCCATGCCTGCGGTATGGACAGGCGTTTCATGCCGCGCAGCGCGGGATGGTGCAGCATCTCCGTCCCCTGATCGGTGACGCGGGCGGTGGCGCTTTCGACGATCAGATAATCGGGACGCGCGGCGACCATCTCCTCAAGGCTGAGCCGCGAAAGGGCAGGCTTGCCGAGGCGCGTGGCGAGGTTGACGAGGCCGACGCGGGTCATCAGTTCATCCACCAGCGTACCCGTACCGGTCAGATAGCCGCGCCTCTGGTAATAGGCGGCGACCTTGCCGCGTCCGACTCTGGGCAGGGCCGCGAGTTGCCGGTCCATGCGCGCGAGCATCGCCGCGCCCCTCTCAGGGTGGCCGAGAGCCGCCGCAACCGACTGGATGGAGGCCCTTATCTGCGTCTGGCTCTCCGCAAAGGGGACATCGAGCGTGCGATAGCTACCGGGGCGCAGGACGCGCAGCCGCGGGTCGCCGGTCGCGGGACTGCCGATGATCAGATCGGGCCGGGCCGCCAATATCTCCTCCGCCGAACCGCCGAGCACGGGCAGGCCCTTCACGCGCGACGCGACGGCGGACAATTCCGCCTTGGGCGCATTGGGGCCAAGGCCCACGATCTGATCCCGGTCGGCCAGCAGCACGACAAGCTGGTCGGTGCACATGTTGATCGACACGACGCGCCGGGGCCGCTGGACCTGCGGCGCGGCGGAGCACAGCCCTGCGGCGACGCACAGGGCGGCCATGATGCGCGGGATCGGTTTCGCCAGCATGGCTCCTCCCATAACGGCAGAGCCATCGCGGGCAAGGGGCAGTGCCTTGGCTAAACGCCACCCTGCCCTGCTGCCCGCCCTGATCGTGCTGCTGATCCTGTCGGCGCTGACGTCGCTGGGCGTCGGGGCCGTGCCGCTGTCGCCCGCCCGGCTGATCGCGGCGACGGCGGGCCGGGGCGACGAGATCGCGCGGATCATCCTGTTTGACCTCCGCCTGCCGCGCCTTGTACTGGGCCTGCTGGTCGGTGCGATATTGGGTCTGGCGGGTGCGGTGCTGCAGGGGTTTCTGCGCAATCCTCTCGCCGAACCATCCGTTCTGGGTGCGTCGAACAGCGCGGCTCTGGGCGCGGTCATCGCGCTCTATTTCGGGATCGCCGGATGGCATGTCGCCATGCTGCCCCTGCTCGCCATAGTGACGGGCCTCGGCGCTCTGGCCCTGCTGTTCCTGCTTGCGGGCCGCGCGGATAGTCCGCTCGGCCTGATTCTCGCCGGGATCGCGGTATCGACGCTGGCGGGCGCGGGCATCACGCTGGCGCTCAACCTGTCGCCCAACCCCTTTGCCGCGATGGAGATCATGAGCTGGCTGATGGGGTCAATCGAAAATCGGTCGGTGGATCATATCCTTATCGCCCTGCCCTGCGTCCTCATCGGAGCCGCGCTGTTGCTGTTCGACGGGCGGGCGCTGGATGCGCTGTCGCTGGGGGAGGATGGCGCGCGGTCACTGGGCGTGGACCTGAAACGCACGCGCCTGCGCCTGATGCTGGGTGTCGCCATTGGGGTCGGCGGAGCGGTGGCGGTGGCGGGGTCCATCGGTTTCGTCGGGCTGATCGTGCCCCACCTCATCCGTCCGCTGACCGACCGCAGCCCGTCCGCGTTGTTGCTGCCCTCGTTGCTGGGCGGCGCGATCTTGCTCACTCTCTCCGATGTGGCGGTGCGGCTGATCCCCACCAGCAACGAACTGAAACTGGGCGTCGTCACCGCCTTCCTCGGCGTGCCGGTGTTCCTCGTCCACCTGATCCGGGAGAGGCGCCTATGGTGAGCATCGCCATCCAGTCCCTGTCCGCACGGCTGGGACGCAGGCCCGTGCTGGACGGCATCGACGCGCTGCTGGAACCCGGCAAGCTGGTCGGGATCATCGGCCCCAATGGCGCGGGGAAGTCCACGCTGGTACGCGCCATCCTCGGCCTCACCCCCATTGCCAGCGGATCGGTACAAATCGACGGGCGGGATATATCCCTCCTGCCCCCGCGCGATCTGGCGAGGGCCATCGCCTATCTGCCGCAGGGCCAGACAGTGCACTGGCCCTTGAGCGTTGAACGGCTGGTCGCACTAGGCCGCCTGCCCCATCTCGCCCCCCTCTCCCGCATGAGCGCAGCGGACGAGGCCATCGTCGCGGAGGCACTGGCCCGCGCCGACGTCGGCCATCTCGCCGGGCGGGTCGCGACCGAATTATCGGGTGGCGAGCGGGCGCGGGTGATGCTGGCGCGGGCACTGGCGGTCGGGGCCTCCGGTCTGATCGCGGACGAGCCGCTTGCCTCGCTCGATCCGGGGCACCAGATCGACGTGATGACGCTGCTGCGGCGGGAGGCCGATGCGGGTGGCCTCGTCGTCGCGGTGCTGCACGACCTTGGCATGGCGGCGCGCTATTGCGACCGCCTGCTCCTGATCGACGACGGCAGGCTGGTGGCCGATGGTCGGCCCGCCGACGTGCTGACCCCCGAACGCCTCGCCGCCGTCTATGGCATAGAGGCGCGTATCGAAACCGACGGCGACAGGCGGCTGATCGTGCCGCTGGGCCGTATCAAGGACTGAACGCTTCATGCTCACCAAGGTCGAAACCGGCGCGGCGGTCGTCGCCTGCAACACCTGCCGCCTGTCCGCAGATGCGCGGGAGGATGCGGAGGGCGCGCGCGGCGGCGCCCGTCTGGTCGCCGCGTTGCAGGCGGTGAAGGCGTCGGATACCCGCTACGATGCCGTGGCGGTGCAGCAGATGCCCTGCCTCTTTGCCTGTTCGGAGCATTGCACCATCCACATCCGCGCGCCGGGCAAGGTCAGCTATGTGCTGGGCCGCTTCACCCCGGACGAGGACGCCGCCCGCGCGATCCTCGACTATGCCGCCCATTATGCCGAGAGTGAACATGGCCGTGTGCCGTTCAAGCAATGGCCGCAGGGGGTGAAGGGCCATTTCATCACCCGCTCCCCGCCGGAGGGCTTTGTCGCGGAATGATCTTTCCTCGCGCTGCCGCGTTCATTACGCCCGGAGAGCATGATGAAGATCGCAAGCTATAATATCCGCAAGGCGATCGGCACCGACCGGCGGCGCAGCCCGGAACGAGTGATCGAGGTGCTGAACGAACTGGATGCCGACGTGATCGCGCTGCAGGAGGCGGATCGCCGTTTCGGCGTGCGTCATGCCGTCCTGCCCGACTGGCTGCTGGAGGCGCACAGCCCCTATCGTGTGGTGCCACTGGCGGTGCAGGCGGGCAGCATGGGGTGGCACGGCAATGCCGTGCTGGTGCGTGAAGGGGTGGAGGTGATCGGCCATGATGTCATCCACCTCCCCTGTCTGGAACCGCGCGGCGCGGTCAGCGCGGCGGTGCGCACCAATGGCGTGGCACTGCGCCTCTTCGGCATGCACCTCGATCTTTCCGGTCTCTGGCGCAGGCGACAGGCGGCGGCGGTATTGCGCCATGTCGACATCGCCAACGAACATGGCGAGCCGCTTCCCAGCGTGCTCGTCGGCGACATGAACGAATGGACGCAAAGGGGCGGATGCCTGCGCGATTTCGGGCGGCAGTTCACCATCCTGTCGTGCGGGCGCAGTTTCCCGACCCGGCGGCCCGTCGCCAGCCTCGACAAGATCATGTTCAGTCAGGGGCTGAGCTTGCGCGAGGCGGGCGTGCATCATTCGGTGCAGGCGCGCCGCGCCTCCGATCACCTCCCGGTATGGGCAGTGCTGGAAAACGCCTAGCGCGGGGGACCGGCGTCGACGCGACTTTCCCGCGCCAGCGTAATCTTGAACAACACCTCGTCACGGAACCAGTGCCAGGTGCGCGCGCGGTTCATGCCGTCGGGGCTGACCTGGATCATCTCGCACACCCGCACGGACGGATCATCCGCATAGGTGAAGTTGAGGTACACGGTCTGCGCGTCCACCTCCGCCATCCAGCCAACCAGCCGGTCGCGCCAGTAGAGCCGCCCGTCCCGTTCGTCCGCGAGCAGTTCGATCCGGCCCTCCCGGCCATCTGCCCAGCGATTGTGGATGCGCAGCCGAAAATCGCTGGAGCCGTCGGAGGGGAAATCGGAAATCGTGTCCACGCCATGTTCGTCGAGAACCGCACCCTGCGGATCGATATGCGTATAGGTGCCGCTCCAGCTGCCGCAACCGCGCGCCAGAACCGGGAAACGCTCCGCACTATCGGGCATGGGACACTCCTTGATCATCGACCTGCCGCGCACGCTAATATGATATAGATATAAGTCAATTTAATCGATGGAGCCGCCATCACCCGCGCGATCATTTGCCCCGCGCGAAACCCCGGACTTGACCGATCATCCAGACAAAGCGTAATTGAACGAGTGTTCTCTTAATCTGCATGAAGGAATTTGCCATGTCGGTCGCAACGACGATTCAGCTGGCCCATGAACAGATCAAGCCGAATATCGGCACCCGCATCCTGAACAACAAGGCAGAGCTGCTGAGCGGCGCGCTGGCCGGTGAACTGCGCGAACTGCTGGAGCAGCGCGGCATTTTGCTCTTTCCGCAGATCAACTTCACCACCGAGGAGCAGGTTGCGTTCACGGAGACGCTGGGCACGTTCGCGCCGGAAGGCGGCGATGGCCGGGACGTCACCAAGATCACGCTGGACGTGAAGGAGAACCCTTCCTCCGCCGAATATCTCAAGGGCTCGCTCTACTGGCATATCGACGGCACCCGCAACGACGTGCCGATCCTCGCCTCGCTGCTGACCTGCAAGGTGCCTTCGCCCAAGGGCACGGGCAACACCGGCTTCTGCAACACCTATGCCGCGTATGACGCGCTGTCGGACGAGGACAAGGCGCGCTACGACGACCTGCACGTGATGCACGCGCCGTGGGCGTCACTCTTCTATTATGAACCGGAGCCGAGCCTCGCAAAGCTCAAGATGATGCAGTCCATCGGCGAGAAGGAACTGCCGCTCGTCTGGACGCACAAGTCGGGCCGCAAGTCGCTCGTGCTTGGCTGCACCTCGCGCAACGTGATCGGCGTCGATGCCAAGGAAAGCGCAGAGATCATCGTCGGCCTGCGCGAATGGGCGACCAGCGAGCAGTTCAGCTACAGCCATGAATGGTCGGTCGGCGACCTCATCATCTGGGACAACACCGGCACGATGCACCGCGCCGAATGGTATGACCCGGACTGCGGCCGCATGATGCTGCGCACCAAGCTGGAGGGCGAGGAAGCCTGGGCCTGAACGGTTCGGTTTCGCGAAGATTTTGCGCCCGGTCCGATCATGTCAGGCCGGGCGTTTTTCTTTTGGGATGGATGTGGCTTGATCGTCATCCCAGCGCAGGCTGGGATCTTTCTACTCCAGGTAGTGCCCCATCGAGGGAGACCCCAGCCTACGCTGGGGTGACGCGCTTTAGACGTGGCAAGCGACTTATGCCACCGGCTCCACCCGGATCGCGATCCCCGTGTAGAGCACCATCCCCGTCATCTCGTCCACATCCTCCACGCTGGTCAACCGATTGACGTTCGCGACCTCATGCCCGTGCGGGATGGACGCGACGCCGGGGCGGATGGCGTCATCGACATTGGCGGTCAGGACGATCTCGCCGCGCGTCGTCGTCACGCGCACGGGCTGGCCATGTTCGATACCGCTGGCGGCGGCGTCCACCGGGTTCAGGATGATGTCGGCGGGGCTACCGAGGAAACTGAGCGAGGCATTGAGCTTCCTGCGCTGCCGCCGCGAGATATAGCGCAGCGGTGGTGGCGCGTGCATCTCCGCCCGGTCCGCCGCACTGATCTCTTCCCAAAAGGCGATCAGCGATGGCGGGGCAAGGCGCCAGCCGCCCATGCGCTCGACATGGGCATCGACCCATGGGGCGGGAAACTCCAGCGGTCGGGTGACGACGCCCGCCGCCTTCACCTCCTCGAAACTCGCGCGCGCACCCTGCAGGATCGCTGCCAGCATCGCATCGTCCGCGCCCGGTTCGCGGTCGTCGTCGGGAACATGGGGCGGCACCTCCATCCCCAGCCGCCGCATAAGCTCTGCAATCGCCCACCATGCCGACCGGCGTTCGCCCTGCGGCGACACCAGCGGTTCGGAATAGAGCATCGACACGCTGGACGAGAGCGTATCCCACATCGAAATCTCCGGCCGTTCCACCGCATCCTTGGTAGGCAGAACATGGGTAGAGAGCGCGGTGGTTTCGTTGGCGATCACCTCGAAATCCACATTCACCGCCAGTGTCTCCAGCGCGGGGATCAGGACATTGGCGTCGGGGAAGGACCGCACGATACTGCCGCCCAGATTGATGAGCGCGCGGATATTGCCCGCTGTGATCTCGCCGGGCAGCGCGGCGCAGGGCCAGTCGCCGATAATGCCCGACACCTCCGGCATGGTCGGCGGTCCGGGAGTGAAGGGATTGTCGATCAGCGGCAGGTTGAAACTATCAAACTGCACGATGAAGCCGGGGTGGAACCAGTGGCCGCCAGGCCGGTTCATGCGGCCCGTCAGGATCATCAGCACCCAGCCGAACCATTGGGTCAGGTTCGCGCTTTTCGACATGGACACGCCCGTCCCCGTCTCCACCGTGACACCGCCATGGGCGCGGATGGCGGCGAGCAGATCGGCCAGTTCCTCCTCGCTCACGCCCGCGATCCGCGCGGCTGTCGCGCGGTCGAAATCGGCCAGCGCGGCGCGCAGTTCCTCCAGACCCGTGATGGATTGCGCGGGGGCCATCGGCCCGCCCGCCATCACCTCTCGCGCCAGCCAGGCGAGGATCGCATAATCCTTGCCCGGATAGGGCGCGACATGGCGGGTGGAGAATTTGGTGGTTTCGGTGCGCAGCGGGTCGATGGTCCACACCTCCCCCCGCTTCGCCGTGGCGCGAATGGGGCCGGCGGGGTTGAACATGCCGGTGTTATGGCCGTGGCTGACCATCGGGTTCACCCCGACATAGAGCAGCATGTCGACATGGTCGTAATCGGTCTTGCCGCTAGACAGCCCCGGAAAGCCGCCCACGAGGCACGACACCAGCAATTTGTTCGCCCCGTCGATGGTGATCGGCGAAAACTTCGGCGGCGCGCCGAGGCCCCGATACAGCGCCTCCGCCATGCGATAGCCCGCCGCGTCCATGCCAAGGCCGCTGCCGAAATAGACGCCGACAGCATTGGGTCCATGCTCGTCGATCACCGCCTTCAAACGGGTGGCAAGGTCGTCGAGACATTCATCCCAGCTCACCTCGACCTGCTCCCCATTCTTGCGCATCAGGGGCCGGGTGATGGCGTCGGGATGGTGGTGCAGCCGACCGATGGCCCGGCCCTTGGGACAGGTATAGCCCTTGCTCAGGGGATGATCGAAATCGCCCTTGATCCGGCCGATCTGGTCGCCATCGACCTCGATCATCACGCCGCACTGGTTCGTGCAGATCTTGCAATAGCTGCGCCGCGCGACGCCCGGTTCGCTACCCACGACTCCATCCCCTCCTATGTGATCACTTGTACCACTAATGGATCACATAGGAGGGCGAGACGTCAAGCCGCGACGGGCATGGTCGCCATGTCGATGACGAAGCGATAGCGGACGTCGCTCCTCTCCATGCGGTCATAGGCATCGTTGATCGCGTCCATGGCGATCATCTCGCATTCCGGCAGGATGTTCTTCCGCCCGCAGAAATCGAGCATCTCCTGCGTCTCCGCAATGCCGCCGATCAGTGACCCGGCGATCCGCTTGCGATTGAAGATCAGCGGGAAGGTGTCCGGTTCCTCAATCGGCCCCACCTGCCCCACGATGACGAGGGTCGCGTCGATGTCGAGCAAAGGCAGATAGGGGTTGATGTCGTGCCGGACCGGCACGGTGTCGATAATGAAGTCGAAGCTGCTCGCCGCCTTCGCCATCGCCTCCTCGTCAGTGGAGATCAGCACCGCCTCCGCACCGAGGTCGAGCGCATCCTGCTCCTTGCCCGGCGAACGGCTCAGCACCGTGACATGCGCGCCCATGGCGGCGGCGATCTTCACCGCCATGTGGCCGAGGCCACCGAGGCCCACGACGCCGACGCGGCTCCCCTCGCCCACATTCCATTCGCGCATCGGCGAATAGGTGGTGATGCCTGCGCACAGCAGCGGCGCGACCCTGGCGATGTCGAGGTTCTCCGGCACGCTCAGCACGAACTCCTCGCGCACGACGATGTGGGTGGAATAGCCGCCCAGCGTGTTCTCGCCCGTGACGCGATCGGCGCCATTGTACGTGCCGGTCCAGCCGTTGCGGCAATATTGCTCATGATCCTTTTCGCACTGGTCGCAATGCTGGCAGCTATCGACCAGACAGCCGACGGCCACGACCTGCCCCACCTGATATTTCGTCACGTCAGAGCCAACGGCGCTGACCCGCCCGACAATCTCGTGGCCCGGCACGCAGGGATAGACCGCCCCGCCCCAATCATCGCGGGCGGTATGCAGATCGGAATGGCACACGCCGCAATAGAGGATGTCGATCGCGACATCATTCGGGCGCGGATCGCGGCGTTCGAAGGTAAAGGGCGCCAGCGGGCTGTCGGGCGACTGGGCGGCATAGCCAAAGGTCTTCATGGAAACGCTCCATTGGGAGAGGAAGCAGGAAGGGGTGAACACCCCCGCGACCGTCCAGATACCGTTTGGCGCGCGCAATGATTATCCGCTATAATCGACTTGCACCCATATCGGATATTCATGAATGCGCCGGGAACATCTCGCCGACCTCAACGCCTTCCTGTCCGTGGCGGAGGAAGGCAGTTTCACGCGCGCCGCCGCCAAACTGGGCACCTCGCAATCCGCACTCAGCCATACGATCCGGCGGCTGGAGGCGCGGCTGGGCGTCCGCCTGCTGTCCCGCACCACGCGCAACCTCTCCCCGACGGAGGCCGGTGAGCGGTTGATCGCGACATTGCGCCCCGCCTTTGACGATATCGACGCCAGCCTGTCCGCCATACAGGAACTGCGCGAGCGACCATCGGGCACGATCCGCATCACCGCGACCGAAGAGGCGACCACCTGTGTCCTGTGGCCCCGACTCAGGGAGTTCCTGCCCGCCTATCCCGATATCAATGTCGAGATCAGCATCGACGAGGGCTTTACCGACATCGTCAGCGACCGCCTCGACGCCGGTATCCGTATCGGCGAGTCCATTGCAAAGGACATGATCGCCGTCCGCATCGGTCCCGACCTGCGGCTGATCACCGTCGCTTCCCCCGCCTATCTCGCCACCTATGGCACGCCGCAGACGCCGCATGACCTTGCAGGACATGAGTGCATCAACATGCGCTTCCAGACCAAGGGGAGCCTGTACGCCTGGGAGTTCGAGAAGGATGGGCGCGCGATGACGGTGCGGGTCAACGGGCGGCTGACCTTCAACGACATACGCTTCAACCTTCAGGCGGCGGTCGATGGCTTTGGCATTGCATTCGTGATGGAGGACGCTGCCCGGCCTCATCTCGACGCGGGCCAGCTCGTGCCGCTGCTGGAGGACTGGTGCCAGCCCTTTGCGGGCTATCACCTCTATTATCCCAGCCGCCGGGAGCATAGCGCGGCCTTTGCGCTGCTGGTCGAGGCGTTGCGCTATCCCCGGCGCACGACGGGTCGTTGAACGCTTGTCGATTGCCGGCGCCGCGATTAGCCATGGTGCATGGAGGACAGCCCCGAACCCAAACGCCGCAATGCAACCCTGACCCGCGCCCGGATATTGACGGCGGCGTTCGAGGCGTTCGCTGAACAGGGCTATGCGAAGGCGGGCATCAGGGAGATCGCAAAAAACGCGGGCGTCGCGTCCTCCCTGCTGGTCCGCTATTTCGGAACCAAGGGCGCGCTGTTCGAGGAGGCGTTGACCCACGGCATCTACACCAACAGCCTGTTCACCCGCGACCGCGCGAATTTCGGCGCGATCATGGCGGGCATGATGGCCAATGACGACGATGTAAAACTGACGTCCATGATGGTGCTGGCCATCGCCGACCCCGAATCGAAAGCGATCGCGCGCAAGGTGTCGCGCCGCCACGTCATCGATCCGCTGGCCGAATGGCTGGGACCGCCCAACGCCCACGCCCGCGCGCAGCAGATGGTGACGCTCTTCACCGGCTTTGCCCTCCAGATGCAGCATCTCGCCGACACGCCGATATCGCCCGAAGCGACCAAATGGGTGGCAAGGGCGTTGCAGGACATCGTCGACGCACGGTGAACGAGATTCTTTACGGGGCAATAACGAGTTGCTTACACACTCCTGTTATCGGCCATCCGGAAAGATCCGGGGGAATGACATGTACACGCTGCGCTGTGAGGCGGACCGCAACCTGATCGTCGCGGAAATCCACGGTTTCCTGACCG
This sequence comes from Sphingobium sp., assembly GCA_036383715.1. Taxonomy (GTDB): domain Bacteria; phylum Pseudomonadota; class Alphaproteobacteria; order Sphingomonadales; family Sphingomonadaceae; genus Sphingobium. The sequence continues at coordinate 29,426 of DASVNT010000150.1, forward strand.
TCGAAGACGTGACCGCCTTTTCCGTGGAAGAACAGGCTCTGGTTCGGAGCATGGGCTGTGCTTCGGGCGACTATCTGTTGATGGTCATTACCGAGGAGGCCGTCATCCAGTCGCAGGAGGTCGTAGCGAAATTCATCGACATCGTCAGCAACTCGCCCCTGAAGGCCCGGCGCGTCGCGGTGGTGCGCGGCGCATCGTTGACCCGCATGCAGACGCAGCGCATCCTGTCGATCCGAAACAATGCCGCCATCTTCGTGGAGCGGCCCGAAGCCGAAGCCTGGCTGTTCCAACAGGACGCCGTAACCGCCGCATAACCCCACCGACGGCATCAGGACGGCTGGAGCATCCCCAGCATGATCCGCGCCGACCGCAGTGCACAGGTGAACGGACGATCCATCGCCGCTCCGCACGATCCCATCCGATCCAGCAGCGATGGATCGGTCAGCAGCGCGCAGATCATATGCTCGTCATCGGTCGGGGCCATGGGGCATCCGGTGCAGAGCGCCCGGTCCAGACGACTCTCGCACAGGCGCATCAGGCTGTCGAAGGTGGGGCCGAACAGGTCATGTCCCGTCGGCGCGAGCAGCGCGTGGAGCGCAGGCTGGATGGCAACGCCTTTGTCCCGCGCATCGCGCCAGCACCGCGCGGCAGCCATCACCATCGCCTCTGGAAAGGCCGCGGACGCACGATCCGCATTCGCGACGGAACTGTGAATCATGCCGATCTCCTTATCAACGTCCTGATCCTATTCTCTATATTAAATGAGAACGATTCTCAATTGCATTTTCGCCCTTCCGCTTCGCGCGGCGAAAAACTCCGCAACAGTATTGACTAGTTCACAACATGAACTAAACTGCACTCCATAAGAGAATGAGGAGAGTCGGCTTGCGCATTGGCTATTTCAGCCCGGTTGTGGCGTTTTGCTTGGGAGCGTTCGTCGGTGCGCCGTTGCTGGCCGCGGATGGCGATCCGGTCGCGGCCCGCATCCATGGCTATCGCGACCTTGGCTCCGCATTCAAGAATGTGCAAGACGAGTTGCGCTCCTCCACGCCCCAGCCCTATATCCTCCAGCTTTCCGCGCGGCAGATCCGTGACGCGGCGCGCCAGCAATATGGCTGGTTCCCGGCGGGCAGCGGACCACGCCCCGGCGTGAAAACCGCTGCAAAGCCCATCATCTGGCAACAACCCGCGCAGTTCAAAGCCGCGCAGGATGCGCTCTCGACGCAGGCCAATGGCTTTTATCAGGCGGTCGCATCCGGCGACATGAGCAAGGTGCGCCTGCAGGCCAAATCGCTGGGCCAGAGCTGCGGCGCGTGCCACCGGACCTTCCGAGTGGAAGAGAAATGATCCGCTGGAAAGCCTGCGCGGCGATGGCATGGGCGCTCGCCCTGTCATCCGCTCCGGTCCATGCGCAGAAGGGGGATGAGGCCACCGCATCCGCCGCCGCCAATGACGACAATCGCCCCGCCGCCATCCGCATCGGCCAGTCGTCGCTGGGCGCAGTTCATACCGATGCGCAGGGTCGGACGCTCTATGCGATGGACATGCGCACGCTTCGCTCCCGCTACGGCGTGGGCACGGATTATTGCAAGGGTCCGTGCGCAGAGACCTGGACGCCCCTGCCCGCCGCGCAGGGGGCCGCCGCCATCGGACGCTGGACCGTGGTGAAGGGCGCGACCGGACCGCAATGGGCATGGAACGGCAATCCCGTCTTCACCTATGCGAAGGATGCGGGCGCCGGATCGGTCGCGGGCAACGCCTATGAGGATATGTGGAACGTGATCGCCTATGTCCCGCCCCCGCCCAGGGTCGTGGCGCCCGCGACGATCAGGCCGGCCTATGCCGCTGACGGCTATCTGCTCGCGAACGGAGATGGCCGCCTGCTCTTCTCGGCAGTCGGCGGCATGGCTGACAGCGGACAATGGACACCGCTGAACGCTGGGCTTGCCAGCCAACCCGTCGGTCAATGGCAGGTGTCCCGCGACGGCGATCGTCCCCATTGGCTGTTCAAGGGCCAGCCCGTTTACGTGGCGCAGGGAAAAAGCCCGTCCGACCTCCCCGGCGGCACCGCCCCCCTGCGCCCCTGAACCACAGCATTCAGGCCCACCGAAGGGCCAAACATACAGAGTTCAAAAACAAAAGTTTGAGATGGAAAGAGGGTTCGAGGGATGAAAAAGGCTTTCACCGCCGCAAGGCCCGATCCGCGCCCATATCCGCGCGTCGCGGCGGCCATTACCCTCTCGCTGGCCTGCGCCACTCCGGCACTGGCGGCGCAGAAGGCGGCGTTGCCCGCGCCGCCCGCCAATGGCGAAATGGGCTTTGTCCTCACTGCCTTCCACCCCTCCATCTATCAGGGCAAGGATGACTGCCCGGACGGCCTTGCGGGCACGGTGAAGGAGAATTTCCTCGAAACCCAGCCCGCCGCCGAACGCGCCCGCCTGTTGCTCAAGGAGAATGAGAAGGAACTGACGCAAAAGTGGCAGGTATCCGTCCTCGGCCCCAACAGCGTCAACATCTGCTCCAATCCCGAACTGTTCGAGCGGCCGATCCAGAAGACGCTGCAGGGCAAGGTCGCCTATGGCCTCGACCTCGACGGCGACACCAGCGGGCGCGGCTCCGCGTCCAGTGCGCCGCATGTCAATTTCACCAGCCCGGACGGCCTGCGCGGTGTGGATAATGAAAGCTACCGCGCCATGGGCTGCACCCGCAACTATCGGGGCGTGGATGGCATGGGCGGCGACGTGGTGCGGGGTTACGACATGTATCTGGCCACCGGCGAGCACAGCATGGTGATGCTGCTGCGCGGTGTCGACAGCCTCGAACACGACGACGCGGTGGAGGTGATCTTCGCCACCACCGGCGACCGCCCGATCCTCGATGGCAAGATGAACTTCATCCACGACGCCAGCTATTCGGTCAGCGACAATCCGCGCTGGCGCACCGTCCTGAAGGGGCGCATCGACAAGGGCGTGCTGACCACGCAGCCCGCCGACGTGCGGTTGACGCGCAAGCTGGGCCATGGCGGCATCCGGGGGGAACGGTCAGAATGGGATTTGCGGGAGGCACGATTCAGCGTGGCCTTCCAGCCCGATGGGTCGTTCAAGGGGGTGCTGGGCGCGTATCAACCCGCCCGCAATATCATCGAAAGCGCGATATTGGGCGGCATCGGCGCCGCGACGGCGGCGGGCATAGACTGCGCCGCGCATTACAGGACGCTCGAAAAACTGGCGGACGGCGTGCGCGATCCGCAGACGGGCAAGTTCACCGCCCTCTCCACCGCCCTGACGGTGGAGGCGGTCCCGGCCTTCGTCACCGACACACCGCCCGCGACCGAGGCCAAGACCGTGGCGGACGCACGATGAAGGCGCGCCTTTCCCTCGGCCTGATCGCCCTGCCGCTCGCGCTGGCCGCGTGCAGCACGGACCAGACGGCGCGGACCGACACGCCCTCCACGCCCGCGATGAGCGATGCAAAGCCGCTCAACGGCATCACGGGCCTGCGCCGGTTGACGGAGGCGCAATATCGCGGCGCAATCGCCGACATCTTTGGCCCCGACATTCGCGTCGCGGGCCGGTTCGAGCCGATCGTGCGACCAGAGCATCATCTGATCGCGACCGGCGCGGCGGGCGCGACCATCTCGCCCGCCGGGCTGGAGCAGTTCGACGCCATGGCGCGGGACATTGCCGCTCAGGTGTTCGACGACGCGCATCGCCCGATGTTCGTGACGTGCAAGCCGCTCACCGACAAAGGCGCAGACGCAGCCTGCGCGAAATCCGTGCTGGCCCCGCTTGGCCGATATCTTTTCCGCCGTCCGCAGACCGACGCGGAACTCACCGCCTATGTGACGATCGCCAACCAGTCCGCGATACAGGCCGGATCGTTCACCAAGGGGCTGGAACTGGCGCTGGCGGCGATGCTCGTCTCGCCCGAATTCCTCTATGTCGTGGAAAGCGCGGAGCCTGACCCCACACATCCCGGCCAGATGCGCCTCGACGGCTGGTCGCGCGCGTCGCGCCTGTCCTTCCTCCTGTGGAACACCACACCCGACGACCGCCTGCTGAAAGCCGCTGCATCGGGCGCGCTGGACGATCCGATGCTGCTGGAGGCGGAGGCGCGGCGGATGGTCGCATCGCCCCGTTTTCAGGACGGCGTGCGCGCCTTCTTCGCGGACATGCTGCTGTTCGAGAAATTCGACGAGATCGCCAAGGACAATGTGATCTACCCTCGTTTCAACCAGACGGTCGCCGCCGCCCTGCCCGAACAATTGCTGCGGACCATTGTCGACCATCTGGTCACACGCGACGGCGACTATCCCTCGCTGTTCACCACGCGGCGCACGTTCATGAACCGGGCGCTCGGCCCGCTCTACGGCATCCCGGTGCAGTCCCGCACCGGCTGGGAACCGCATGAGTTCGCACCGACGGAGGGACGCGCGGGCATATTATCGCAGGCCGGTTTCCTGTCGCTCTATTCGCACAGTGGCCGCAGTTCGCCCACGCTCCGGGGCCGTGCGATCCGCGAGTTGCTGCTCTGCCAGCCGGTCCCCAATCCGCCCGGCAACGTCAACTTCACTGCCGTGCAGAACACCGGCAACAAGAAGATGCCGACCGCCCGCATCCGGCTGAACGCGCACAACACCGATCCGGTCTGCGCGGCCTGCCACAAGATCACCGACCCCATCGGCCTGCCGCTGGAGAAATTCGATGGTATCGGCGCGTTCCGCTACACGGAGAATGCCGCGCCCATCGACACCAGCGGCTCCTTCGAGGGGACCGACTTCAACGGGATCGAGGGTCTGGGGAAGGCGATGGCCCAGAGCAGCAGCGCAACCCAGTGCGTCGCCTCCCGCGCCTATGAATATGCCACGGGCCGCTCGGCGGACGAGGAAGGCGAAATCACCGAGGCCGTGGCCAAGGGCTTTGCGCAGGACGGCTATCGCATCAAATCCCTGATGCTGCGGGTCGCGACCATGCCCGAAGCCTATGCGGTGCACGCCCCCGCGCTGGTGGAGCCGCCCAAACTGACCCTGCTCTCGTCCCCCCACAAAATTGCCGGAGGTGTAGAATGACACTGGATCTCAGCCGTCGCGGTGCCCTCAAGGGCATGATGAATGGCGCCGCCGTCGCCATCGGCCTGCCGCTGCTCGACATCTTCCTGAACAGCAACGGGTCGGCCATGGCCGCGACCGGCGCGCCATTGCCGCTGCGCTTCGGCACATGGTTCTGGGGCCTTGGCGTCAATCCGCCGCGCTGGTTCCCGTCCGCCGTGGGCAAGGATTATGACCTGAAGGTCGAACTGGAGCCGATCCGCGCCTTCCAGTCAAAGATCAACATCCTGTCCGACTTCACCATCCCGCTCGACGGCAAGCCCAATCTGCCGCACGGCAGCGGCGGCATCGGCATCCGTACCGGCATGGCGGCGACGACGCCTGTGCTGCCCGGCCCCAGTTTCGACGTGCTGATCGGCGACGTGATCGGCACGCGAACGCGCTTCCGCTCGCTGGAGGTGTCCTCGACCGGCGACCCGCGCAATTCGCTCAGCGGGCGCGGCGGCGGCAACCTCAACCCGGCGGAAGTCTCGCCGCTGGGCCTATACACCCGCATCTTTGGCGCGGGCTTTCGCGATCCCAACAGCGCGACCTTCACCCCGGACGCTCAGGTGATGGCCCGCCGCTCCGTCCTGTCCGCCGTCACCGATCAGCGGCAGGCGCTCGACGCCCGTCTGGGCGCGGCGGACCGGCAGAAGCTGGACCAGTATTTCACCTCGCTGCGCCAGCTCGAAAAACAGCTCGACGTCGAACTGACCAAGCCGGAGCCCATGCAGGCCTGCACCATCCCCGGCAGGCCCGCCGACATGCCGGTCAACGCCGAGATCGAGACGGTGATGAAAAACCACGAGATCATGACCGACCTGCTCGTCATGGCCATGGCGTGCGACAATACCCGCGTGTTCAACATGAACTTCAACAATGGCGCATCGTCGCTGACCCGCATCGGCAGCACCATCACCCACCACCAGTTGACCCATGAGGAACCGCTGGACAACCGCCTCGGCTACCAGCCGGACGCCACCTTCTTCGTCAACAAGTGCATGGAGGCATGGGCTTATTTCGTGGCCGCGCTGGACAAGGTGAAGGAGGGCGACCGCACCCTGCTCGACAACAGCCTGGTGTTCGCGCATTCCGAGACGGAGTTCGCCAAGTTCCACACCATCGACAATATCCCGATGATGACGGCGGGCAGCGCGGGCGGGCGGGTGAAGACCGGCCTGCACATCCCCGGTGAGGGCACGCCGGTCAGCCGCGTCGGCCTGACGCTGCAACAGCTTATGGGCGTTTCCGTCGACAAATGGGGCACGGACAGCATGCAGACCAGCAAGTCCATCGGTGAGATGGTGGTGTGAACAGGGTTGCCATCGCCCTGCTGGCGACGCTTCTCGCTGTCCCAGCTCTCGCTGCACCGGATGCGGCGACGATGCCGACGGCAAAGATATTGGGCACGGGCCTGCGCGTCAGCGATCTGGATCGTTCCCTCCGTTTCTACACCGATGTGCTGGGCATGACCGTCGCCGCGCGCCTGCCCCATGGCACGCTGACGGAGGTCATGCTGACCTTTGGTGGAGCGCCCGGCGGACCCAGCCTCATCCTCCTGCACGACACCGCCCCCGGCAAGGCGCCGCCCCTCACCCTCGGCAATGGTTTCGACAAGGTCGTGTTGGACATGCCCGACCTCGCCGCCATCATCGCGCGGATGAAAGGCGCGGGCCTGCCGGTGGGGGAGGTCCACGGCTCCATGGGGGTCAAAGTCCTCTTCGTCACCGATCCCGACGGCTATCGCTACGAACTGATCGAGCGCGCACCTGCCGCGGCTCCCAAAGGATGAACCCGATGCACGACACCCCTCTCACCCGGCGCGCCGTCCTCGGCCTCGCCGCCATGGCCGCCCTTGGCGTCGCGACCGCCGTCAGCGCGCAGACCGTCTGCCTCGACATGGCCAGCCTGCCTGCGAGCCAGAAGGGCATGCGCAAGGCGCTCGGCTTTCAGGAAACCTCGTCCGATCCCAAAAAGAAATGCGCCACATGCAGCTTCTTCACGGCCAAGGGCGCCGCGTGCGGAACCTGCATGCTGCTGAGCGGCGGCGTGGTCAATCCGACCAGTGTCTGCACCTCCTGGGCGGCAAAGGGCTGATACCATGGCATCGGCTGCACGGATCAAGATATGGGACGCTCCCACCCGCCTGTTCCACTGGAGCGTCGTCGGCCTGCTCGGCTTTTCCTGGTGGTCGGCGGAAACGCATCGGATGGACTGGCATCAATTGTCCGGGCTGACGCTCGCCGGCCTCGTCATCTTTCGCCTGATCTGGGGCGTGGTCGGCAGCAGCACGGCGCGGTTTGCAGGGTTCGTGAAGGGGCCGCGCGCGGTCTGGGCCTATTTGCGGTCCGGCGGACATGACGCGATCGGCCACAATCCGCTCGGCGCGTTGAGCGTCGTGGCGCTGCTGGCCGTACTCGCCGCGCAAATCGGTTCCGGCTTGCTGGCGGTCGATATAGACGGGATCGAGTCCGGCCCGCTCTCCTACCTCGTCGATTTCGATCAGGGCAGGCTGGCCTCGGACATCCACGACGTGATGTTCACGATCCTGCAGATGCTGGTAATCCTTCACATCGTCGCCGTCCTCTTCTATCTCGTCATCAGGAGGCGCAACCTGATTGCGCCCATGGTTATCGGGAGCCAGGCAGCAGAAAAGGCCGGAACGGAACCGCTTGTCGCGGCTCCTGTCTGGAAACTGGCTGTCGCGGCCATTATTGCGGGGATGAGTGCCTATGCCCTCTCGCGGGGCTTCCAGTTCTGAAAGTCCGGTCGCGGACGGTTATACAACGGAAGAGTCCGGGTTTTTCTTCGGCGCGCTGTCGGCTGCGCGGGATCGCTTCGGCTTTGTCACCCGTGCATTGTCCCGCGAATATGGTATCGGCCCGCGCGGGCCGTGGATGGTCGGTGTCATCGGCCGACACGCCGTATCACCGCATGAACTCGCCCATTTCTTCAAGATCGGGCGCAGTCTGGTCACGGCGGAACTGACCCAGCTTCAGAATGCGGGTCTGGTTCACTATGAAAAAAGCGCCAGTGACGGACGCCGGGTCCAGTTGTCGCTGACCCCGCTCGGCATTGAAATGCGCGAACGCCTGTCGCTCGATCTGGCGGCGCTCCTCACCAAGCGCCTCGCGGGCTATTCGAAGGCGGAAGTCATGGCCGCCGCCCGCATATTGAGCGATTTCGCGGAGGGCTTCCAATATAGCGTCAATACGCCATCGATGGACGAACCCGCGTGTGACGACGACAGGGGGTGAGTCGTGGCTCCTCCCCTGCGCCTGTCCTGAAACGCGCGTGATCAGCCGACCGTTTCACTCGCCGGCTCGGCATTGCCACCGATGGACTTCATGCCGCCTCGCGCCTTGACCTTGTCGAAATCCGCCTCGAACTTCGGGCGCATCGTGCCGCACATCCGGTCCCAGATCGTCGTGTAGCCACCGAAATTGCCGGTGAAATAGCGATGGTGCTGGTCGTGGAACGTGGCGGTGATAAACCATTTGGTCGACCAGCTCTTGTTCCACCAGCGCGGCATGAACTCATAGCCGGAGTGGACATAGAGGCCCATGAAGATGTTGGTCGGGGTAATCAGCGCCAATGTCGCGTCATGCACGGTGAAAATGGCGAGGAACAGCGGTACGAAGCCGCCGTTGATGACCGATTCCAGCGGATTGACCGACAAGGTGGTGAGCAGATTGGGTGACGTCGACTTGTGGTGCAGCTTGTGCACCCAGCTATACACCGGCTCCTTGTGCATCCAGCGATGCAGCCAATAGAAATAGGTGTCGAACAGGAAGAAGTAGAGGACATATTCCAGCCCGATCTGCCACCAGGCCGCAGGGGCGCTGTTGAAGACGATCCAGCCATGAGCTTTCAGCCAGCCAGTGCCCTTGCCGATCAACGTGCCGGAAATGGTGAGCGTCACGACGGCGATGATCGCCTCGTTGCGGAAAATCTTCCACTTGAAGCCCTTGGGCTGGATCTTGCGCGCCTTGAAGAAGCCGCTGACCACCCCCGCGCCGATCCCGACCGCGATGAACAACCACAGCCAAAGCGTCAGCATATGCTCACCGCTCATCATTGCCTTGAACACCGTCTCACGACCTTTCCTGTAGATGGGGCCTGACCGCCCATTGTGTTTTGCAGGGGAATAGCATCCCGATGGCCAGAATCAGGTCATACCACGCTGCCATATCATCATAGTTCATTTTATGAATTTATTCAACAGCGGATGAACGGGCCGGAGGAAGCAACCGCACCTTGCGCCATCCGCCCAGCCAGTAATACGCCCCGGTCAGGATCAGCGAGACGGCATAGCCGTTGGGGAAACTCCACCAGATGCCGTCTTCCCCCAGTGTCGGAATGAGGATCATGGCCAGCCCGAACCGCGCGGGCACCAGTGCGATGACAGTGATCAGCAACGGGGCGACCGTCGCACCATTTGCGCGCGGCACCGCACCCATCACCATGGTCACGCCGGACAGCACCATGCTCCATCCGACCAGCAGGTTGATATGGCGCCCCACCTCCACAGCGTCCGGTGCGTCGCCCAGAAACCAGCCGAGGATCGCGCGGTCGAACAGGGTGAACATGAGCACCAGCGCGCCGGTGAGCAGGATGTTGAGCCACACGCCGCTCCACATGATCGCATCGACCCGCTCCCAGCGGCCCGCGCCGATGCTCTGCGCTGCCATCATGCTGACCGCCGCACCGACGGCAAAGGCGGGCATCTGCACATAGGTCCAGAGCTGGTTCGCCGCACCATAGGCCGCGACGGTGGTAATCCCATAGCGGTTGATCAGGCCGACCATCGCCAGCGAGGACAACGTCACCACGACCATTTGCATCCCCATGGGCAGGCCGCGCCGGACGATGACGGCAATGGTCGCGCGCGACGGGCGCAGATAGGCGAACTCCTGCCCGCGCAGCCGGATCGGCAAGTCGCGGGCGTAGATATACAGGGCCAGCACAAACAGGACCAGCCAGTTCGCGATAGTCCCCGCCGCTGCCGATCCGGCGATGCCCCACAGGGGAAACGGCCCCACGCCAAGGATCAGCAGCGGATTCAGCACAACGTCGATCAGCGTCGCGGGGATGATGAACAACAGCGGCGTGATCGAATCTCCCGTGCCCCTGAGCGCGGATTGCAGGAAGGACAGCATCAGGGTCGCAGGCAGGCCGAGGAAGCTGATCCGCGCATAGGACAGGGTCAGCGGATAGGCATCGGGCGGCGTACCCAAACTCCGCAGCATCGCGGGCAGGCCGATCCAGCCGCCGACGAGGATCGCCACTCCCGCCAGCAGGAACAGGGTCACGCCCGCCCCCACGAAGCGCCGCATGCCGTCAATGTCGCGCCGCCCCATGCTCTGTCCGATCAGCACGGTAATTGCCATGCTCAGGCCAAAGCTCAGCGCGAACACCATGAACATCACCAGATTGGCGTTGGTCGTGGCGGCGACCGCGGTCTTGCCAAGCAACTGGCCGACCCACACCGAATTGATCGCCCCATTCAGCGACTGCAGGACGTTGGAGGCCAGCGTCGGCAGGGCAAAGGCGAGCAGGGTGGACATGATCGGCCCTTGGGACAAATCCCGCCCCTTCCCCGCCGGCTCCAAAATAGTCTCCGCCACTGTCCGGCTCCCCCATCCCGTCGATCTAGTTCATTTTGCGAACAATCCCATGCAGGGCTTTTTCCGCGAAGACAATTGCGGGATTGTTCGTTGATGCCGGGGCTGCCCCAACGGAGAGGAACCATGAAGCGATGATGCGTCGGACGATGACCTGCCTGCTCGCCGCGCTGATGTGCTCCGCGCAGTCCCTGCCGCCCTCCGGCCCGCCCACCGCCAGCCCGCAGGAAATGTACGGACCCTTGTTCGAAGCCGTGCAACAGGGCGGCATTTTCCCTGACGGCAAGACCTTTGTGGATGCCATCCCCCGCCGCCCGTCCGCAGAGATCATGCGCGCCTTCCGCGCCGAAAAGCCGCAGGGGTCCGGTGCGCTGCGTGCCTTTGTGGAGCGGCATTTCGACCTGCCCGACGCGCCGCGCCAGACCCCTGCCCCGCTCGGCCAGCATATCCGCGCGCTCTGGCCGCAATTGACGCGCCCTGCGCTGGAGGCCCCGGCGGGATCGTCGGCCCTGTCGCTCCCCGCCCCCTATGTCGTCCCCGGCGGGCGGTTTCGTGAAATCTATTACTGGGACAGCTATTTCACGATGCTGGGCCTGAAAGCCGACGGACAGGACGCGCTGGTCCACGCCATGATCGCCAATTTCGAAAGCCTGGTCGATCGCTACGGGCGCATCCCCAATGGCGCGCGCACCTATTATCTCAGCCGTTCGCAGCCGCCCTTTCTGTCGCAGATGATCGACCTTGCGGGCGACACGGACGGGGCGACTTCAGCGCGCCACCTCCGCGCGTTGCGGGCGGAGCATCGGTTCTGGATGGCGGGGGCCGAAAGCATAGGGACGCGGGATGCCGATGCCCGCGTCGTGCGCATGCCCGACGGCAGCCTCCTCAACCGTTATTGGGACGATAAATCGACACCGCGCGATGAAAGCTGGGCGGAGGATGTGGCGACCGCCGCCACCAGCAACAGGCCGCCCCCACTCGTCTATCGCGACCTGCGCGCCGGGGCGGAAAGCGGATGGGATTTTTCCTCCCGCTGGCTCTCCGATCCGGCGCGGCTCGCGACGATCCACACGACCGACATCGTGCCCATCGACCTCAACAGCCTGCTCTGGGCGCTGGAGAGCAATATCGCCCGTCGGTGCCGCACCGCTGGCGACCAACCCTGCGCCATCGAGTTCACGGAGCGAAGCACACAGCGGCTGCGGGCGATCAATCGCTATCTTTGGCTGTCGAAGGAAGGCCACTATGCCGACTGGGATCGCGCGGCAGGCAAGGCCACGCCGGTGCTGTCCGCCGCCACCCTCTATCCCCTGTTCGTGGGGCTGGCGGACAAGGCGCAGGCGCGGCAGGTGGCAGGCATCACCGCCTCCCGGCTGCTCGCGCCCGGCGGGCTGCGCACCACACTGACCACGACGGGACAGCAGTGGGACACGCCCAATGGCTGGGCGCCGCTGCAATGGGTCGCGATCGCGGGGCTGAACCGCTATGGGCAGGACGCGCTGGCCCGGTCGATCGCATCCCGGTGGATCGGCACGGTGAACGCGGCCTATCGCGAAACCGGCAAGATGCTCGAAAAATATGATGTCGAGGAGCGCAAGCCCGGCGGCGGCGGCGAATATCCGCTGCAGGACGGCTTTGGCTGGACCAACGGCGTCACGCGGGCAATCTTGGATGTATATCCCGACCTCGACCCGGACCGTCCACGTCCCGGCCCGCAATAATCGCTGCAACAATGCTGTTACACGGCGAAATTCGCCGGTTACGCCCCCCGTGCACAAGAGCCACGGCAAGCATAGCCGGAGAGACTCATGACGACCGACATCGCCGATGATCACGACGAAGGATTGATCCACGCCCTCGAACGCCTGACCACGCAGCGGCTGGGCCGGCGGCAGTCGATCCGCTGGCTCGCCTCCGCGGGTACATTCGCGCTGCTGGGATGCGGCGGATCGGAATCGGGGACATCGACCGCATCGTCTTCGTCCACGAGCACCACCACCACATCGGGTTCGACCACCACCACGACCAGCGGCTCGACGACCACGACGACGAGCGGCGGCACCTGCATCGCCGACCCGACCGAAACCAACGGCCCTTATCCCGCCGACGGGTCGAACACCCGCAACGGCACGGTCGTCAACGTGCTGACCGCCAGCGGCATAGTGCGCAAGGACATACGGACCAGTTTCGGCAGTTCGACCGCCACGGCTTCGGGCATCTACATGACGCTGACCCTCACGCTGGTCGACGTCAACAATAGCTGTGCGCCGCTGGCGGGCTATGCCGTGTATATCTGGCACTGCACCGCGACGGGGCAATATTCGCTCTACGACCTGCCGAACGAAAATTACCTGCGCGGCGTGGCGGAGACGGACGCGAACGGACAGATCACCTTCACCTCCATCTTTCCCGGCTGCTACGCAGGCCGCTACCCGCATATCCATTTCGAGGTCTATCGCAGCCTCAACACGGCGACGGCCTACGCCAACCGGCTGCTCGTCTCGCAATTCGCCATGCCGTCGGCCCAGTGCAGCAGCGTCTATTCCGGCTCCAGCCTCTATGGGTCCAGCAGCAGCAATTTCGCCGCCACCAGCACGGCCAGCGACAATGTCTTTGGCGACAATAGTTCGGCACAGATCGCCCAGCAGACGATCAGCATGACCGGCGACCTCACCAACGGCTATGCCGGAACGGTGACGGTCGGCCTGGCATGACAGAGGCTTCCCCATGGTCTTTGCCCCCGGACGCCAGCGATCATATATTGGTCGTCGATGACGATCCCGAAATCCGGGGCCTGCTGGCGGAGTTTCTCGGTGCCCATGGCTTCGCCGTCGAAATTGCGGCCAATGCGGCGGAGATGGACGCCCGGCTGGCGGAGCGCCCCTTCGACCTCACCGTCATGGACGTGATGATGCCGGGCGAGGACGGCCTGTCGGCCCTGCGCCGTCTGCGCACGGCCACCGATATGCCGATCATCATGTTGTCCGCGATCGGCAATGACGTGGACAGGATCGTCGGGCTGGAAATGGGCGCGGACGACTATCTGTCGAAGCCGTGCAATCCCCGTGAACTGCTGGCCCGCATCCGGGTCGCCCTGCGCCGCGCGCGCGATACGGACGCGCACACGGCCACCCCGTCCGACAGTGCCGCCGCCACGATCATCACGGAAATCTATGCCTTCGACGGATGGCGGACCGACCTCGACCAGAGGTTGCTGACCGATCCCGACGACGTGCTGATATCCCTGACCGATGGGGAACTTCGCCTGTTGCGCGCGTTCATTCTGCACCCCCGCCGCACACTCAGCCGGGACCAGTTGCTCGACCTGAGCGCGGGACCGGAGACGGACAGCTATGACCGCGCCATCGACGTGCAGATCAGCCGCCTGCGCCGCAAGCTGCAACATGGCAAGGCGGGCGACCTGATCCGCACCGTCCGCAACGAAGGCTATTTGTTCACGCCGCAGGTAAGGCGCGTTGCATCCCTGCGATGATTGCCCGGCTCACCCTCTATCAACGGATCGTCGCCCCGACATCTCCGCCGAAATCGCCCGCCGCCTGACCCTGCCGCAGGGTAACGTCCGGCTGCTCGCCCGGCCCGGCCCATTCCCGCCGGACGGGACGATCCGGTGGGAGGGCGGCTGGCAGACAATCCGCGCCGAGCCGCGTCCGGCGATCCTGCGCTGGTATGCGATCACATTCGCGCTGATGGCGGGCGTGTTCGTCCTCCTGATGCTGCCCGCCCGCCGCATCGCCCATAGCATCGGCAGAGCAGGATGAGGAAGAGATCGACCCTCGGATCGAGGATGGCAACGCCCCGCCCGAAGTGCGCGCGCTGGTATCCGCGATGAAAGGCATGCAGCGGCGCATCCGCGAGCAGGAGCGCGACCGCCGGGCCTTGCTGCGCGCGGGAGGAGCCATCGCGCGCGCCACCGGCGGCATGGGGCTGGGCCTCGCCATCGTGCAGGAGGCGATGGCGGTCATGGACGGCTCGCTCTCCATCGCCAATCGCCCGAGACGCGGACTGCGAGTCGTCCTGCGGCTTCCCCTGATGCCCTAGGGCAGTCCTTCCCACGGCGGCGCGGGCGTCCAGATGTGGCGGAGATGGTCGAGCAGCGCGACCGCCCCGGCGGGTACGCTCAACCGGCTGTGCACCGCGAATATGCCGGCATCGGCGCTGCCCATGACCTGCGGCAGCACGCGAACGAGGCGGCCCGCCGCCAGATCGGAGCTCACATCCCAGAGCGACCGCAGCGCGATGCCGACACCCGCCAGCGCCAGTTCGCGCACCACTTCGCTGCTGTTGGTGCGGACATGGCTTTCCACGTCGATGCTGAACTGGCCGTCCGGTCCCGTCAGCCGCCAGGGGCTTTGCCCCTCCGCCGCCAGAAAGCGATGCCCCTGCAACGCCGCCGGTTCGACCGGCTCGCCCCGTTCGGCGAGATAGTCCGGCGCGGCGCACAGGACGCGCCGGTTTTCCGCCAGTCGATGCACCATCAGGCCGGGTGACGGGGTGGAGGTGATGCGGATCGCCAGATCGAAGCTGTCGCGCAATATGTCCGTGAACCCGTCCGACAGGTCGAGGAACAACTCCACATCGGGATAGCGGTCCAGAAACGGCTTGATATGGGGCAGCAGGTGCAAGCGCCCAAAGGAGGTCGGCGCTGTCACCCGCAGCGGCCCCGATGGCGAGACGGCGCGGTTCGTCACCCGCGCCTCCGCCTCGCCCAATGTCTCCAATATGGCGACGATGTCGGAATAGAAGCGTTGGCCGCGCGCGGTGGGTTCCAGTTTGCGCGTGGTGCGGGCCAGCAGCCGCACGCCCAGCCGCGCCTCCAGCCGGGCGATGCGCTTGGACACCATGGCGGCGGACAGGCCGAGGTTCCGGGCGGCGGCGCTCATGCTGCCTGCATCGACGACGCGGGCGAACAGGGCCAGATCGGGGTCCATATCTTTTCCTCAGGGGAGAAACTGATTTTCCCTTTTGTCGCCTACCGCATAAATGCGAATCCGTCTATCGTCCGGCTTTCCGTTATTGGACCGAAGGGATTGCGCGATGGGCCGAATGATCGACCGGGCGGGGCTGAACGTGGATGCGGCGCTGGCCGCTTTTATCGAGGAACAGGCACTGCCGGGCACGGGCATCGCGGCGGACGCCTTCTGGACCGGCGCGGCGGCGGTCTTTGCCCGCCTCGCGCCCGAAAACCGCGCACTGCTCGCCAAGCGCGATGCGTTGCAGGCCAGCATCGACGGCTGGCATGACGCGCATAAGGGCGCAGCCGTCGATGGCGACGCCTATGCCGCCTTCCTGCGCGACATCGGTTATCTGGTCGAGGAACCCGCCCCCTTCGCCATCACGCCCGGCGCACTGGACGCGGAAATCGCGACCGTCGCGGGACCGCAACTCGTCGTGCCGATCCTGAACGGTCGCTTCCTGCTCAACGCCGCCAATGCGCGCTGGGGCAGCCTCTATGATGCGCTCTACGGCACGGATGCGCTGGCCGAACCGACCGCGACAAAGGGCTATGACGCCGCACGCGGCGCGCAGGTCATCGCATGGGCCAAGGCGTTCCTCGACGAGGCGGTTCCGCTGGCGGTTGGCGGCTGGGCGGGCCTCACCGACCCCGACGCCATCACGCTGCGCGATCCATCGCAGTTCGTCGGCACGTCGGAAAAGGGCCGGTTGTTCCGCCACAACGGCCTGCACATCGAAGTCGTCTTCGACAGCGCCCACCCCATCGGCAAGGATGATCCGGCAGGCATCGCCGACGTCATCCTGGAATCCGCGCTGACCGCCATCTGCGATCTGGAGGATTCGGTCGCGGCGGTCGATGCGGAGGACAAGGTTGCGGCCTATGCCAACTGGCTGGGCCTAATGCGCGGCGATCTGGAGGCCACCTTTGCCAAGGGCGACGGGACGATCACCCGCCGCATGAACGCCGACCGCAGCTATGCCGCGCCGGACGGAGCCCCGTTCACCCTGCCGGGCCGCAGCCTGCTGCTGGTCCGCAACGTGGGCCATCTGATGACCACGCCCGCCGTCACCCTGTCCGACGGCAGCGAGGCCCCGGAAGGGATTCTCGACGCGCTCGTCACCATCCTGATCGGCCTGCATGACGTGAAGGCGCATCGCAACAGCCGGGCGAACGCAATCTATATCGTCAAGCCCAAGATGCACGGGCCGGAAGAAGCCGCGCTGACCAACGCGCTGTTCGACGCGGTCGAGGATATGCTCGGCCTGCCCCGCAATACGGTCAAGGTCGGCGTGATGGACGAGGAGCGCCGTACCTCCGCCAATCTGGCGGCCTGCATCGCGGCGGTGAAGGACCGTATCTTCTTCATCAACACCGGCTTCCTCGACCGCACGGGCGACGAGATGCACACGTCGATGCATGCGGGACCGATGATCCGCAAGGGCGAGATGAAGACGAGCCGCTGGCTCTCCAGCTATGAGGATCGCAACGTCCAGATCGGCCTCGCCTGCGGCTTTTCCGGCACGGCGCAGATCGGCAAGGGCATGTGGGCCGCGCCCGACCGCATGGCGGACATGCTGGAGCAGAAGATCGGCCATCTGAACGCGGGCGCGACGACGGCATGGGTGCCCTCACCCACCGCAGCGAC
Source organism: Sphingobium sp. (assembly GCA_036383715.1). GTDB lineage: Bacteria > Pseudomonadota > Alphaproteobacteria > Sphingomonadales > Sphingomonadaceae > Sphingobium. The sequence goes on from DASVNT010000150.1 coordinate 46,759, forward strand.
GCTGCACGCCACCCATTATCACCGCGTCGACGTGTTCGCCCGCCATGCGGTCCGCGCCGCCGAGCCGGTCGCGCCGCTGTCCGCCCTCCTCACCATCCCCGTCGCGGTCGGCCATAACTGGCAAGCTGCGGAGATTGCGGAGGAGCTGGAGAATAATGCGCAGGGCATATTGGGCTATGTCGTCCGCTGGATCGATCAGGGCGTCGGCTGTTCCAAGGTGCCCGACATCCACGACATCGGCCTGATGGAGGATCGCGCGACGCTGCGCATCTCCTCCCAGCATATGGCCAACTGGCTGCTGCACGGCATCGTCACCCGCGAAGACATCGACGCCGCGCTGACCAAGATGGCGGCGAAGGTGGATGCGCAGAACGCAGGCGATCCGCTCTATCACCCCATGGCGGGGCATGAGGCGGACAGCATCGCCTTCCGCGCGGCGCGGGCATTGGTGTTCGAGGGGACGGCGCAGCCCAATGGCTACACCGAACCGCTACTCCACGCCTTCCGCGCGAAAGTGAAGGATCAGGTCGAGGCCTGCGCCTGATCATAAGTGCTGCAGGCGATGGTCCCGCCCAGGACCAGAACGCCTGCCAGCACCAGCGGCGCGACAAGACCGCCGTGCATCACCAGCAAGGCTCCGATCACCGCGCCAGCGAAGATCGCGGCGACACTGCCGATCCGGCGGCCCCAGTTCGGGCTGGCACCTCCTGCCAGCCCGGAATCGGCGGCTAGCCCCGTGAGCGTCAGGGTCAGCACGGTGGTGGTCAGGTCGGGCACCTTCAATTGCCGGATCGTGCCGTTACGCAGGCCCATGGCAGTCCCAGTCAGCGCGATGATGCCATAGAGGCTGTGGGACGGTGCCTGCGCGGCAACGTCGAACCCCGTCGCCAGCGCGGCGGAGATCCAGAGCAGCATCGCCTCCATTACCGCCACCGTCACCAGCCAGCGGCGCATCGACCGCCCCGCCCCCCACTTGCCGGTCTGCCCCGCGATCAGCGCGCCGAGCAGGAACGCCAACAGGGCGACGACATGCGGCGCGATATGGAAACCGGGCGTACCCGCCACCGCAAAGCCCAGAAACACGACATTGCCGGTCATGTTGGCGGTGAACACCTTGCCGAGGCCCAGCACGCTCGCCGCATCGACCAGCCCCGTCGTCATCGACAACAGGAGGAGCAGCCAGACCAGCGGCTTTTGCGAAGCTGTCTTGTCCATGGAATCGTCCTTTTCAAATGCGGAAATTGGCTTCGAGGCCAAGGAGCGTCGTGGTCCGCGCCGGTCCCGTTTCGCGGATAAATCCGCCGGGCGCGAAGGCGGAGAGCGATGTGGAGAGTTCCAGTTCGGGCGTGGCCTGCCAGTTCAGCGACACCTCCACCTCCTTGCCGATGAAACGCGACTGCGCCGTGCCGGGCGCGCGCAGCAGGTTGCCGGGAATGTCATAGACCCCATCCCCGCGCGATGCGCGCCAATAGGCGGTGCCCGCTATGCCAAGACTGACGGAGGGGGCCAGCTCCAGCGTGACGGCGGGGTTCAGGTTGACGATATTATAGGGGCCGACGGGCGACAGCTCACCGAAATATTTGCCTTTGGGGAACAGCGCGTTGAACGTTCCGATCCTGCCATCGCGGGCATCTTTGTCGCCACTGGCGATGTTGAAGCGCAGCAGGGCATAGGGACTGAGCGGCGCATCGGGGAAATGCCGCCCGACCTCGGTCGCGACCGTCCACGCCGCGATCCGCTTGTCCGCGAAACGGCCGAATTGTGCGACGCCCTCGACATTCCACTGCCACTCGCCGCGCGTACCGTGCCAGCGCGCACCGACGCTGTGCAGCTCCTCCCGGCCATGCTGCCCGGCATAGACAGCATCGCGGTTGAGGAAGCCGAGATAATAGAGGTCGAGGCCCGGCACAGTGGCATAAGCGCCCCATAATGCTTTCCTGTGCGAGGTCGCGTCATCGAACGATCCGGTGCCGGACTGCACGGGGCGAACGGCGATCAGGCTGAGGGTTGCCTTGCCCCGGCGCATGTCGGCGCGCACGCCATCGAAGGTCAGCGGGACATTGGGGCCATAGCGCGTACCGATCAGCCGCTCCGTACCGAAACTCAGCATCTGGCGCCCCGCGCGCAGGGTGACGGGGCCGAGATCGACCTCGCCAAAGCCCTGCAATATGTCGACGCCCGTCTCGTCCACTGGTCCGGCGGAGGGCCTGACGCCAGCAGCATAGGCCGCAATCGGCTGTACGAAGGCGCGAACCCGCCCGACATGCAGGTCGGCATAGGGCATGACCCGCGTCCAGACATAGCCGTCGTCTGGCACCGCCGCACTGCCCCAGAAGGTGTTGCGGTAATTCTCCGACCGTGTCCGAACCTCCACGCCGGTCGACAGCCACGCATCCCCGTCCAGCGGAATATATTTATACCGCCCGGTCCAGTGATGCGCCCGTTTGTCTGCGTCCGCCAGATCGGACCAGTCCTCGTCATAGCGGGTGATGCTGAGCGTCGGGGCCTGCCATGCCTCGCGCTGCTGCGCCATGGCAGGCGTGACGCCCGCCGCCAGTGCAAGCGCGAGAAGCGGCAGGCGACGATCAGCCACGACGCGCCGCCAGTACGAAGCCGCCGATCAGGCCGATATGCTCGAAGAAGGCGTTCATCGCCATCGCCCGATCCGGCCCTTGCTCCATCGCCCAGAAGGCGTTGGCGGTCAGTGCGGCAAGGCCCGTGAACACCCCCAGCATCCCCGCCCCCAGCCAGCGCCAGCACTTGGTCAGCACCAGTATGGCCCCAACCAGCTCGACGGCGATCGTGACGCCCGCCCAGAAAGCGGGCGGGCTCATGCCGAAATGCGCCTGTTCCGCAATCGCGCCGGGAAAGTCCGTCAGCTTGACGATTCCGCCCTGAAAATAGGCACCCACGAGCGCCAGCCGCGCGGCAAAGCCGGTCCAGCGCTGGCTCAGGATCGCCGTGACGAAGCCCGGTTCCGTGCTCGCGACCGCGCTCACTTACCGCGTCCCTGATGGATTTCGGCGATATAGCCGCCGGGGAACTGCACCATCGCCGCCGTGCGGTCGCCCGTGTCATAGGGGCCAGAGAGGATGGTCGCACCCGCCGCCGTCGCCTTGGTGAGCGTCGCGCTCAGGTCAGGCACCGCATAGCCCGTCATGTCGCGGCCATAGGGCCAAGGCAAAGCGCCGTCGCTGACCAGCACCGCCATGTCGCCATAGCCGGAGGTGACGCGGATGCGGCGCACCTTGTCATTCGGGCGACCGATTTCGTTGCCCGGCGCGGCGGCATCGTCCGATACCACCCGGCCATGAGCGAAGCGGGTCCATTGCTTGACGAAGCTGTCGGCGGCATCGGCGGTCAGGTAGATGCGGTTTTCCGGCACGGCGGCGAGCGGCGCGTAATTGGGCTTCGCGCTATGCCAATACAGCTGCATGTTCACGCCGCCCGCCCATTGCACCACGACATCGCGGCCGATCGGATCAGGGAAGGTCGTGAGCAGGCGCGTAGCCCCAGCCCGGCGCGCGGCATCCACCGCCTTGTCCATGTCCGCGACCAGATAGCCGGTCCGCTCCGCGCCAAAGGGATAGGGAATGGGCGTCTTGAAGCCGAAGACGGAAACAGTGCCCGCAGGCGTCAGCACCAGTTGCGACTTCGTCTGGCTCGCGGTGGGCGTTACCTGAAACACGCCCTGCTTGCTCGTCGTGCCGCCGAAGGTCGCGGAAAAGCTGGCGACAAAGCGGTCGAAGTCGCCTTCCGGCACATAGACATGAGTGGTGTCATATTGCGGCCCGACCGCGAAGTCGGTGGGGGCTTTGGCAGGCGCGACGGCGGGGTTGATGACGACCAGGGCGGTCGCCACCATCAGGGCAATGCGGTTCATGTCAGATACTCCTGTAGCGGGGGCAGTGGCTCTCGGTCGAGGTTGCAAGCCCATGTCTAGGCGGGGCCGACATTCCAATCGATCCCCATAATATCGACGCATATGTTCGAGATAATCGAACAAAACACAGCCCCTCCCTGCGTGGGAGGGGCCGGAAAAAGTCAGACCGCCCAGCAACCGCAGCCCATGACGCCCCAGAAACTCTGGGTATCGGCGACCGGCACATTCGCACCGAGTGCCGCTGCATGGTCGTGGCCGTGGACATTGCAGGAGGACGCACAACCGCAGGCAGAGGCCATTTTCTTCGCCGTCTCGTCGCGGCGGTAATGCCCGCCAAAGGTGGCGACCGGCGACCAGTCGGGCATCGCCTTGGGCGCTGCGGGCGACAATGGGCCGAAATCCCCCTCGCCATAGACCACTTTGCCGCCCAGGATCGTCAGGACCGAACGCAGATGCGCGATCTCATCCTCCGCCACGCTGAAATAATCGTCGGACAGGATCGCGAGATCGGCCAGTTGTCCCGCCTTGATCTGCCCCTTCTTGCCCACTTCATTGGAGAACCATGTGTTGCGCTCCGTCCAGAGGCGCAGCGCCGTCTCGCGGTCCAGCCGGTTGCGGACGGGATAGAGGGCAAGGCCGCCTACCGTCTTCGACGTAACCAGCCAGCTAAGCGAGACCCATGGGTTGTAGCTGGCGACGCGGGTCGCATCCGTGCCTGCGCCGACCGGCACGCCCGCCGCCATCATCCGCTTGATCGGCGGGGTCGCCTCGGCGGCCTTTGCGCCGTAACGCTCCACGAAATATTCGCCCTGGAACGCCATGCGATGCTGAACCGCAATTCCGCCGCCCAGTGCGGCAATGCGGTCGATATTGCGCTCGCTGATCGTCTCGGCATGGTCGAAGAACCAGTTCAGGCCCTTGAGCGGAATGTCGCGATTGACCTTCTCGAACACGTCCAGCGCGCGGCCGATGGTCTGGTCATAGGTCGCGTGCATCCGCCACGGCCAGCGGCGCTCGGCCAGCAGGCGGATGACCGGTTCGAGGTCGCCCTCCATATTCGCGGGCATCTCAGGCCGGGCCACGCGGAAATCCTCGAAATCCGCCGCCGAATAGACCAGCATCTCGCCCGCGCCATTGTGGCGATAACTGTCGTCGCCCATGCCCGGCTTTATCTGCGTCGACCATGTGGCGAAGTCCTGCAACTCCTCCTTCGGCTTTTGCGTGAACAGGTTGTAGGCGATGCGCAGGGTCAGTTCGCCGTCCTTGTGCAACTTCTCCACGATTTCATAATCGTCGGGATAATTTTGCGAACCGCCGCCCGCGTCGATGACGCTCGTCACGCCAAGGCTGTTCAGTTCGCGCATGAAATGCTTGGTGCTGTTGAGTTGATACTCCTGCGGCAGCTTCGGCCCCTTCGCCAGCGTCGCATAGAGAATGGTCGCATTGGGCTGCGCCAGCAGCAAGCCGGTGGGATTGCCCGCCGCATCACGGACGATCTCGCCGCCCGGCGGGTTGGGCGTGTCCTTCGTATAGCCCACCGCCCGCAGCGCGGCAGCATTGAGCAGCGCGCGGTCGTAGAGGTGCAGGATGAACACCGGCGTATCCGGCGCGGCGGCATTGATCTCCTCGATCGTGGGCAGACGCTTTTCCGCGAACTGATGCTCGGTAAAGCCACCAACGACGCGCACCCATTGCGGCGGCGGCGTATTCTGCGCCTGCCGTTTCAGCATTGCCATCGCTTCGGACAGGCTCGGCACGCCTTCCCAGCGCAGTTCCATGTTGTAATTGAGGCCGCCCCGGATGACGTGGATGTGGCTATCGATCAGGCCGGGGATCAGGCGGCGGCCCTTTGCGTCGATCATCGTCGCATGGGCGGATGCGGCCGCGCGCACCTCCTGCTCCGATCCGACCGTCAGGAATTTGCCGTCGCGGATCGCCACGGCCTGCGCCTGCGGATTTTCGCGGTCGAGGGTCGTGATCTTTGCATTGGTGATGATGATGTCGCGGGGAGAGGTCATGGCGAAACTTTCGGCGGCAGGCAGGAAGGCGGCGGTGGCGGCGCTGGCGAGCGCCTGACGACGGGTAACGGCAGTCATATCAGCGTATCCCGATTGGAGGGCAGATGGGCGAGCAGATGCCGTGCGCAATCCTTTTGCACGAAACGGGCGAGTTCCCCACGATCGGTCAGGCGCCGTGCGAGCGGCAGGGCCTGCTCGCCCAGCAATATGCCTGCCAGTCCGATCAACGCGATCACCGGCGGCGCGGGCGAACGAACACCGATCAGGCTATAGACGAAACCGGCAAGCAATCCGGCGCCAAGGGAGAGGAGATAGGCTTTCATCACAGGGCCTTTCCGGGCGGAATATCGGGGGAGAAACGGAAGCGGTTGGGAAGGCGGGCCGGGCAGAGATAGCCCGCCTTCCCCGAAGCTCAGTGGCCGCCTTCGGACGCGCCGAACATCGACTTGGCATAGGTGATGCCCAGGCCGTAAGCGCCGCCCCATTTGCGCGCGATGCCGGTGGTGAGGTCATAGGTTTCGCCGCGCGCCCAGTCGCGTTGCAGTTCGAGCAGATATTGGAGCGACGTCATCGGCTTCGCACCGAGTTGGATCATCCGCTCCACCGCACGTTCATGTGCTTCCTCGCTGATGTCGCCGCAGGCGTCGGTGATGACATAAGCGTCGAAGCCCTGGTCGATGGCGGAGGCGACGGGGCCGACGATGCACACCGACGTCCACAGGCCCGCGAACACGATCCGCTCCTTGCCGATCCGGTTCACCTCGTCGATGACGGCGGCGTCTTCCCATGTGTTCATCGACGTGCGGTCAAGCATCGCCTGTTCCGGAAAGGCATCCTTGATCTCGTCGAACATGGGACCGGAAAAGCTCTTTTCCGCGACCGTCGTCAGAATGGTGGAGACGCCGAAACCAGCGGCGGCATTGGCGACCAGCGCGGCATTGTTGCGCAGCAGTTCGGGCGCGATGGACTTGGTTGCGAATGCCATCTGCGACTGGAAATCGATCATGACAAGCGTATGGTCGGCGGGAGAAATCAGGGACTTTCCGGCGGTCGGCGTGGCGGTGATGGTCATGGGTCGAACTCCGTATCGAAATGGGTTGCCCCGGTTCGTTCCGGGGGTGACGCCTTCCTAGGCCGGGCAATTCATTCGACACAGACAGATAAATCCTATCACCTTGTTCTATTTTTCTGAAAAGATGAGATAGACCACTCACATCACCCAGGCCTCGGCGCTGGACGCCGTGGCAAAATCTCGGCACTCACCCCACAGGTGGGGCGAACCGGACCGACCCGGCGCTACAGAAACCAGATATCAAGGAATGCTCCAGTTGAAGCGGGAACTGCCACACACCCTGCCCACCCTGACGGGTGGGGCAAAGGACATCGGACCGCTGGCCGATCTGGTCAGCGTCCAGTTGCGCCGGGTCGACGTGCTGTTGACACGGGGTTTCTTTGCCGTGGCGAAGGCCATGAACGTGCGGTCCAGCCTGATCGCCTGCCTGGGCCTGATCGCCGCCAACCCCGGCATTTCCCAGCAGGAGATCGCCCTCCAGATCGGAAGCGACAAGTCGATCATCACAAGCCTCGTCGCCGATCTGGAAGAACGCGGCTGGGCAGAACGCAAGCGGGCGGCAAGGGATAATCGTCGCTACGAACTCAAGGCCACCCTTGAAGGCGAAGCCATGCTCGCCGAATTCGCCCGGCATATCCGCGACATCGAAACCACGATGCTGGCCGACATCGCGCCGGAGGAACTGCAAACTCTGGCCGCTCTGCTGCAAAGAATGCACCAATCCTGCATGACGGCGCTTAGCGAGACAGAGAAAGGCTGAGCCGCCGCGCATTCTCGCACTGTGATCGGCAAAAATGCCTGACCGCGCAAAAATAGTTGAACTCTTCAACTAATGCCCCGATACTGACCTCACAGAACGGGAATCTGTCTGGTTCGGAAACGACAGGCAATCATCGTTCGCCATCGCTGGACAGCCAAAGGCGCCAGTAGGGTCAAGAGCACAAGACGCGGCCAACGCGCGGTTCACGGCATTTAACATCGGACTGACTCTGATCAGCCGATATTGGGGGAGGATATAATGCACTTCGTGTCCCGGCTCGCCTTTGCGAGCGTCAGCATCATCGCACTCAACACCGCAGCCTCGGCGCAAACCCGGAGCGCGCCGCAACGCGCAGCCTCGGTTGCCGAGCAACCCGTCGAAAACGAGACGATCATCGTGGAAGCACGCCGCCGCGACGAAAGCGCACAGGATGTGCCGCTCGTCGTCAACGCGGTCACTTCGGAAAAGATCAACCAGCTCAACCTGCGCGATTTCAAGGACATTCAGGCCGTCGTTCCCGGCCTGACCATGACCAACAACGGCAATGGCATCGGCACGACGTCGTCGGTTCGCGGCGTCGCTTTCGACGCCAATGCCAGCGGCTCCTTCGGCACGATCGAATATTATCTGAACGATTCGCCGGTCACGTCGGGCGCGATCTTCAACGCACTGTTCGACATCGGCCAGATCGAGGTTCTGCGCGGCCCGCAAGGCACGCTGCGCGGCAAGGCATCGCCGTCCGGTTCGATCACCATCGCCCATCACAAGCCCCATCTCTATGAGGCGGGGGGCTATATGACGGGCACCGTCAACGATATTGGCGGCGTGAACGTCAACGGCGCGGTCGGCCTGCCGATCATCCCCGGCAAGCTGGCGGTCCGCTTCTCCGGCCTCGTCAACCGCGACGAGGGCAACCGCGTCCACAGCATCAACAGCTCGCTCAATCCCAACACCCATACGACGGCGGGCCGCGTCTTCCTGCGCGCCGAACCGACCGACTGGCTGAATGCGGAGGCCGTGTACCAGCACATCGAGCAGAACGCGCGCCAGTTCAACCAGGCCGCCTGTTTCAACCAGTTCTCGTCGACCGCAGCAGCCTGTCCCGTCGTCATCCGGCCTGAAGACCGCCTGGGCATTCAAGCGGCCCCGCAGATATCCCGGTCGAAGTTCGACCTGTTCACCTGGAAGGCGTCCGCAGCCTTCGCCGGCCAGCGTCTCTATTATGTCGGCCAGCATACCAAGCAGAACATCAGCGCCTTTGCGCCGGGCGACGACGCCAATGTCGTGAACGGCATTTTCTGCGCCACCTGCACGACCAACAAATCCACGTTCAACGTGCATGAAGTCCGCTTGCAGAACGAAACGCTGGTCGCCGGACTGTTCGATTATGTCGTCGGCTATTTCAACTTCCGGTCCGACACGCCGAGCTATCTGGTCACGGGCCGGGTCGCCAGCGGCACCGCCGCAGCGCCGAATTTCGCCTTCTCCCCGACGCTGCGCACATCCAAGGTCAAGGAAGAGTCCTTCTTCGGCAACCTGTCGCTGCATCTGGGCGATAAGTCGGAAATCTCCGGCGGTCTTCGCCATATCGAGGTCAACAGCGATTCGCGCCTGTTCACGGTCATTCTGCCAGCCGGCGTCACTGCGCCGCGCCTCCTGACGGCAACCGACCTGCAGCCGCTGATCACCAGCGGCACGCCGGTGGAACTGTTGTTCGGCGCACCCAATCCGCGCACGTTCAAGAAGTGGATCTACACCGCCAGCGCCCGTCATCGCTTCAGCGACGACTTCATGGTCTATGCCAATTTCGGCACGTCCTTCCGCCCCGGCAACAATGTCGTCCGCTTCCCGGCCAATGCGCAGACATCCGCAACGGAAGTCAGCTTCCTCGTCCTGCCGCCCGAAACGTCCAAATCCTATGAAATCGGGTTCAAGTCGGAGCTGTTCCAGAATCAGGTCAAGTTCAACGTCGCGGCATTCCGTCAGGACTTCACCAACTATCCCTATCGTTCGTCGTCGGGTGTCTACTACCTGCAATATGACAGCGTGGGCGGCAATCCGCGCGTCGCGCAGACCAATTTCGTGGCCCCCGTGCCCGTGCAGGTGAACGGCATCGAGACGGAGATCGAATGGCGCCCGAACCGCCACTTCAATCTGGCGGTCAATGCCTCCTATGCGTTGGGCAAGATTCGTAATGGCAATATTCCCTGCCTCGACCTGAACGGCGACGGCGTACCGGACACCGGCGGCGCACCGTCATCCGCAGCGTTGGGCGCCGTGGTCGGTCCGGCAGGAACCAACCAGAACGTTTCGGTCTGCCGCGTCAACTATCGTTCGTCGCTCGCCTCGCCGTGGGGCGCGAATGTACAGGCGGAATATTCGCATCCGGTCAGCGGATCGGCCGACGGCTTTATCCGGGGCCTGTACACGTTCAGCGGCAGCTCGCAGAATGATCCGGCGAACATCTACGACGACTATGGCTCCTATGGCCGCGTCAACCTCTATGCGGGCCTGCGCGCAAGCGACGGGTCGTGGGAACTCACGGTGTTCGGCAAAAATATCTTCCGCGACGACACCGTGCTGGCGACCAGCAACGGCGCAGTGTTCACGACCGTAGGCTCAACGACCGTGTCGGCGCCATACATCGGCCTGGGCAATCCCAGTTCGCCGGGTCTGGTCGGGCCGCGCGAGTTCGGATTGAGCGCGCGCTTCGCCTTCGGGTCGCGCTGAGGACGAGAAAGGGGCGGACTTCGGTCCGCCCTTTTTTGATTCGATACCCCAACTCCCGAAACGAGCAGCGAGCGACCAATTGCCAGATCGGCCCGATGGCGCGATAGCCGGGTAACTGAATCCCGACCGAAGGCGCCCATGCTCCCTGCCCTCCCCGACATCGCCATCCGACTGCAACGCGCGGCGTTCAACCGCGCACTGGCCGACGCCGATATCGCCGCCATTGGTCCGATCCTGTCGAAAAACGCCATGCTCGTCACGGGCACGGACAGCGCACTCCTCTCCGGACGCACCGCGCAGTTACAGACATGGAAACGGGAGTTCGCCGCGTCGGAGCGGATGATCTACACGCGCTCGCCGGACAGGATCGAGGCCTCACCCATCGAGCCGATCGCCATGGAATATGGTCATTGGGAGGGGGTGAACACGTCGACGGGACAGGCCGTCGCCTCCGGCACCTATGCCGCCAAATGGCGCGAAACGGGCGGCGGCTGGGTGATCGAGGCCGAAATCTACCTCACCCTCGCATAAAAAACCCGCCGCCGCGCAACAAGGCGCGGCGGCGGGCCTCCATAGTCCTAGTTCGTCGCCAGAGCGGCTTCGAGACGGCTTTCCAGTGCTTCCTGCTCGGCGCGCAGGCCCGCAGGCACTTCGCCCAGCGCATTGAGGTCAGCGGCATTGCGCTCCGCCTCGCCCTGCCACACCACCGGATCGACAGCCAGAAGCGTATCGATGGCGCCATCGGCGATCTTCAGGCCGCCGAGATCGAGATCTTCGGGACGCGGCAGGCGACCGATGGGCGTGTCCACTGCGGGCGCTTCACCATTGCAACGCTCCACGATCCACTTGAGGACGCGGATGTTGTCGCCAAAGCCGGGCCACAGGAACTTGCCGCCATTGTCCTTGCGGAACCAGTTGACGAAATAGATGCGCGGCAGGCCGCTGGCATCGCTGTCCGCCGACGCGCCGAGACGCAGCCAGTGCTCCATATAATCCGGCGCTGCATAGCCGCAGAAGGGGAGCATCGCGAACGGATCGCGGCGCAGCGCACCCAAGGCATTCTCCGCAGCCGCCGTACCCTCGGACGCGATATTCGCGGCGAGATATACGCCATGCTGCCAGTCGAAGGATTCGACGACCAGTGGCGCGGCGGTGGCGCGGCGACCACCGAACAGGATCGCCGAAATCGGAACGCCTGCCGGGTCTTCCCACTCGTCCGCGATGGACGGGCACTGTTCCGCGGGCACGGTGAAGCGGGCGTTGGGATGCGCGGCAGGCGTGCCGCTTTCCGGGGTCCACTTCTCGCCGCGCCAGTCGATCAGCTCGGCGGGCGGCGTGTCCGTCAGCCCTTCCCACCACACATCGCCATCGGCGGTGAGCGCGGTGTTGGTGTAGATCGCATTGGCGTGCAGCGTTTCGATGGCGTTGCGGTTCGTCTTGGGCGACGTGCCGGGCGCCACACCGAAGAAGCCAGCCTCCGGGTTGATCGCATAGAGGCGGCCATCCTTGCCGAAGCGCATCCAGGCGATGTCGTCACCGATGGTTTCTGCGCGCCAGCCGGGAAGCGTCGGCTCCAGCATGGCCATGTTGGTCTTGCCGCACGCCGACGGGAACGCCGCAGCGATATAATCGACCTTGCCCGCGGGCGAGGTGAGCTTGAGCAACAGCATATGCTCGGCCAACCAACCCTCGTCGCGCGCCATCACGCTGGCGATACGCAGGGCGAAGCACTTCTTGCCGAGCAGCGCGTTGCCGCCATAGCCCGAACCATAGGACCAGATTTCGCGCGTTTCGGGATAGTGGACGATCCACTTCTCGTCATTGCACGGCCAGCTGACGTCCTCGACACCCTCGGTCAGCGGCATGCCGACCGTGTGGATGCAGCGCACGAAGAAGCCATCGTCGCCCAGCATGTCGAGCGCCGCCTTGCCCATGCGGGTCATGATGCGCATCGAGATGGCGACATAGGCGCTGTCGCTCAGCTCCACGCCGATCAGGCTCTTGTCCGAGCCGACCGGCCCCATGCAGAACGGCACGACATAGAGGGTGCGCCCCTCCATACTGCCCGCGAACAGGCCGTTCAGCGATTCGCGCATTTCGGCGGGATCGCGCCAGTTGTTCGTCGGTCCCGCATCCTTCTCGTCCTGCGAGCAGATGAACGTGCGGCTTTCCACGCGCGCCACATCGCGCGGGTCGGAACGGGCGTAGAAGCTGTTGGGGCGCTTGGCCGCGTTGAGGCGGGTCAGCGTACCGGCATCGACCAGTTCAGTGGTCAACCGCTCCCATTCCTCCTGCGAGCCGTCGCACCAGACGATCGAATCGGGCCGCGTCAGCGCGGCCACTTCCTCGACCCAGTCGATCAGGGCCTGATGGCGAGTCGGATAGTCTGCGGAGACGTCGGCGGTAGCTGCACAGGGAACGGCACTATCCATATTTACCTCAAGAAGAATCCGTACCGCAGTGGGCCGGCGTGACCGATGGACATGTCGCTGGGCGCCGATGGCATGGAAGTGGAAAGCACAGGACGCCCGAATCCCGCACTCTCCGCATTCACCGTCGACGACGACATGACAGCACCTTGCCTCAACTGGGCTCCGCGATCAATCCGGCAAGCAATTCTTGCGATAAACAACGCACAGCTTTGGCACGATTTTGTCAGACAAATTCAATTGTTAAGTTTATCCATGGAATGACTAAACTCCCATATGGGAGTGGGCAAGTCCGCCAATTTTCGCCAGTAGGAGGTCGTGCCTTTCAGGCATCCTCTCCTATAACTCGCAAGGGGTCGCCGCAGGGCGGCCCTTTTTTTGCCTGTCGCCCGACGAGCGGGTCAATCCTGCGCCAGCCTGCCCCGGAAAAGCTGCCCGCCCTCCACCACGAAGATGATGGCCAGCGCGCCGAGGCCGATACCCAGATAGCCGACGGCCAGCGGGAAGGTCGTCCCGTCATAGGACTGCCCGATGGCCGAACCGACCGCGACCGCGCCCAGACCACTGATGACGCCTTGCAAAGACGACGCCGTGCCCGCGATATGCCCGACCGGCGCCATGGCCATCGCGCCGAAATTCGCACCGCACAGGCCGATGCAGGTCAGGCTGAACGCCTGCAGGATCACATAGACCCACAGCGTCTCCACTCCCAATTTCGCCACGATGACATGAATGACCGACAGCAGGACGAGGCACAGGACGCCGGTGTGGGATATCATCCGTGTGCCCAGCCGCTCCACCAGACGGCTGTTGGCAAAGGACGCGAATCCCATGGCGAGCGCGCATAGTCCGAACAGCGCCGTGAAATGCTCCCGCTCGTGAAATGTGTCCGCGAACACCTGTTCCGACGACGACACGAAAGCGATGATCCCGCCAAAGGTCAGGGCCCCTGCACAGGCGTAACCGATGGAGTAGCGATTGGTCAGGGTCAGCCGATAGGCGCTGGTAAGGGATTGCCATGAAATCTCCCGCCGCGCCTCTCGCGGCAGGGTTTCGGGCAGGCGAAGCGTGGACCACAGGCACACCAGCGCCGCGAATCCGCCCAGCGCATAGAAGATGAACCGCCACGGGCCGAACAGCAAAAGCCCCTGCCCCAGCGTCGGCGCGAGAATGGGGACGAGGAAGAATATCATCTGCGCCAGCGACATGGTGCGCGCCATGCGCCGCCCCGAATAGCTGTCCCGCACCAGTGCGACGGACAATACGCGGGTCGAGGAGGACATGACCCCCTGCAACACCCGCGCCCCGATCAATATCTCGAACGTCGGCGCGGCGGCGGCAAAAATGCTGGCCAGCACGAAACCCACGAGGGTGATGATCAGCACCGGCTTGCGCCCATAGCGGTCGGCAAGCGGCCCATAGACGATCTGCCCGATCGAAAAGCCGAAGACATAGGCAGTGATGACCCATTGCTGCGCATTGGCGCTGACAATCGCCAGATCACGCGCCATGGCGGGGAGCGCGGGCAGCATGAGATCGACGCCAAGGGCGTTCACCGCCATGATCGACGCGACCAGCGCGACGAATTCATGCCGGTGCAGTCCGGGGTGGGGTTCGGGTACAGCGGTCATGGGGGGCGGTTAGACGCTGACGCCTGCCAATGCCACCCCGCACTCTCGGGTCAAACCCGGTTCGGCATCACACCGGCTTGAGGGGCAGGCTGCGCAACCGCTGGCCAGAGGCGGCATAAATGGCGTTGGCGAGTGCCGGAATGACGGGCGGCAATGCGGGTTCACCAAGGCCGGTGGGCGGAAATTCCGACGGCACGAACTCCATGACGATCTCCGGCGGCGCGGCATCGATGCGCAGCAACGGGAAGTCGTGGAAATTCGACTGCTCCACGGCACCCGCGACCACGTCGATCTTTTGCCCCAGCATCGCCTGTCCAATACCCTCGATCACCGATCCCTGCACCTGATGCAGGGCGTTGAGCGGGTTGATGACCTGGCTGCCGATGTCGCCCGCCACCCACACCTTGTCGATATGGATGCTGCCGCCCTCACCCATGGTGATGTCCACGACTTCCGCAAAATAGCCCGCATGGCTGAAATAGAAGCCGAAGCCGCGCCCTTTGCCGGTCTTGTCCGTGCTGCGCCTGGCCTGCCATCCGGCCTTGCTGCAAACCTTGTCGATCACGGCACGCGCGCGGCCCGTATGGAAAGGCGGATCGCGGTCCACCTGCGGCAAGGCGCGGGCCGGGCCGAGGGTGCGGCGGAGGAACTCCGGCAGGTCCAGCCCCGCCGCTTCCGCCACCTCGTCCAGAAAACTCTGGAAGACGAACGCCATGGCGTTGGACGTCGGCGCGCGCAGCCAGCCCGTCGTCAGGAACGTCGGCATATAGGAGACGCCGAAGTGGACATTGGGCACGATCTGGGCGGGGAACTCCGTCGGTTCCATTTCCGCCGCGCGCACCGGCTCGCCGTTGGCGCCGAAGGTCACGAAATGATCCTTGAGAGCGACCAGCGATCCGCCCGCATCCAGTCCGGCGCTCAGTTGGTGCCACCCCGCCGGGCGGTAATAGTCGTGCCGTATGTCGTCGGCGCGGGTGTAGAGCAGCTTGACCGGACGGCCCGGCAGCGCCTTTGCGATCTGCGCAACCTGCACCATATAATCGTTCATCAGTCGCCGCCCGAAGCCGCCGCCAATACGCGTCATGTGGATGGTGATCGCGTCCGGCGAAATCCCCAGCATCGCCGCGGCCTGCTTGCGGCCACTGCCAGGCGACTGCGAGGGCGCCCAGAATTCCAGCTTGCCGTCCGCCGTATACAGCGCGGTGCAATTCTGCGGCTCCAGCGTGGCATGGGCGAGGAAGGGATAATCATAATCGGCATGGACGACCTTCGCCGCGCCCTTCAGCGCGCCATCGGCATCGCCGGTGCGGAGCAGTTCGGTCTGCGCCGCGCCCTTCAGAAATTGCGCGGCGGCTTTCGCATAGCCTTCGGTCGAGTGGCTGGCCTTGTCGCCATTGTCCCAGTTGACGACGAGCTTTTGCCGCGCCTGATCGGCGGTCCACCAGCTGTCTGCGACGACCGCGACCGCATCATGGCTGCCCGCCGGAGCGGTGCCCCCGCTGTGGATCGGCACGATAGCGATGACGCCTTTGACCGCGCGGGCGGCCTTGTCATCGACGCTCCCGATAATGGCGCCGAAGACGGGACTGATCTCCAGCGCGGCATGCAGCATGCCCGGCAGGTCGATGTCGATGCCGAACAACGGCTTGCCCGCCGTGATGCCGGGCGTATCCACACCCGGAACCGGCGTCCCGATGATTCTGAACGCACTGGCCGGTTTCAACGGCACGGTGGCGAGGTCGGGCGCGGGCACCGCCGCCGCTTCCTTTGCGAAACTGCTATAGGGTGCGCTGCGCTTGCTGGCCTTGTGGACGACCATGCCGCTGGCGGTGGTGAGGGACGCGGGGTCCACGCCCCAGCTTTTGCCCGCCGCCGCGAGCAGCATCGCGCGGGCCGCAGCCCCCGCCTGCCGCATCGGCAACCAGTTGACCGGCGTCGCCCGGCTTCCGCCCGCGCCCTGCGGCCCATAGATCTTGTCGTTCGCGTCGGTCTGCTCGATGCGCACCTGCGCCCAGTCGACGTCTAGTTCCTCCGCGATCAGCATCGGCAACATGGTGCGGATGCCCTGCCCGATCTCCGGGTTCTTCGCCCCAATGGTCACGCTGTTGTCGGCGGCGATGCGGATGAAGGCGTTGAGGACGACCGCCGCCCCGTCCGCTGGCTCCGCTGCCAGAGCGATCCGCGCGTCGAAACTGAGCGCCGCACCGCCCGCCACCAGCGAGGCCGCGAGGAAGGACCGACGGTTGAGATTGGTGCTGGCGTTCATGCTGCCTCGCTCAGCCCCGCCGCTTTGCGGATCGCCGCGCGGATACGCAAATAGGTCGAGCAACGGCAGATATTGCCGCTCATCGCACTGTCTATTTCCTCGGCGGAGGGTTTGGGCGTCTGCGTCAGCAGCGACGTGGCGGACATGATCTGCCCCGCCTGGCAATAACCGCATTGCGGCACGTCGAGCGCGATCCAGGCATCCACGACCAGCTTGCCCTGCGGCAGGGTCTTCACATGCTCGATGGTAGTGATGGCATGTCCCGCCGCCTCGCCGATCGGCGTCTGGCAGGAGCGCACCGCCTGTCCGTCGAGCAGGACGGTGCACGCACCGCATAGCCCCGCGCCGCAGCCGAATTTCGTGCCCGGCAGCTTCAAATCTTCGCGCAGCGCCCAGAGCAGCGGCTTGGCAGGGTCGGCATCGACCACCCGCTTTGTGTCGTTGATCGTCAGGCTGATCGTCATGGGATGCCGCCCTTGGCCGCCACCCGCGCACGTTCGGCAGCGACGGCGGACCCGCTCATCTTGCCATCGGCGCGGACTTTGGCGACTTCGGCGGCGGTGTAGAGCGCGGGCTTGCCGACTTTCTTGAGGGCCACCGCATAGTTCAGCACGTCGGCAATATCCTGATCGCTCATCGTACCCATGCCCGGCATCATGCCGCTGATCGCTTTGCCGTCGACGGTGATCGGGCCGTAGAGGCCGTTGGCCAGCACCTTGACCAGATAGGCACGCCCGTCCGGCGAGGAGGCGATCTGTGCGGCGCGTCCGGCGAGACGCGGGAACGTGCCCGGCAGTCCCGCGCCCGTCGTCTGGTGGCACATGGAACAGCGCGTTGCGAACGTCTGCTGGCCGCCCGCATGTGCGGTTCCGGCCATGATGAACAAGGAGAGGCTCGTAAGCGCGACCCGAAGAACCCCGTTTGACCCGTTCATTCTACCCCAATCCCTCATCGCTATCCGAACCGACTTTCAGGAAATCGATTCAATACTGGACAGGCTTCAAACTTTCGTCAAGCGCGTTTCGCGGGTGCAGCAAAAACGCCGCCAGTATTACCGGCGGGGTGGCGCGGGACACACTGGCCCTATAAGGAGGTCGCATGACTGATACGCGCGCCAACGACGCCCCTGTCCGTCCGGGCATTTATACGCGCGGTACAGAAACGGTAGATTCGATCCTGAAAGCGGCCCTGTCGGTCCTGATCGACGAGGGCGCCGCTGCCTTCACGATCCGCCGCATCGCCGCCGCCTGCGGGATGAAGGTCGGCAATGTCAGCTATCATTTCCCGCGCAAGGAAATGCTGATCCAGGTGCTGCTGGACGACATCGTCGATTCCTACGACGCCAAGCTGGAAGTCAATGTACGCCAGCCTGCGCTGTCGGCGGAGGAACGGCTGCGCCTCGTCCTGACCATCTGCCTGGAGGATATTCGCTCCAAGCGCACGACGCACCTGTTCTCCGAACTCTGGGCGCTCGCCAATCATGATGATTTCGTCGCGGATCGCGTACGCCTCTTCTACGAGAAAGTGCATGAGGTGATCGGCGAATATGTGGTCGAACTGAACCCGGCGCTCAGCGCGGATCAGGTCCATACCGTCGCCCTGTTCATCAGCGCCTGCATGGAGGGGACGACGCCCTTCCTCGGCTATGAAAAGCCATGGGCCGCCAAAATGCCCGCAGTCATCGCCATATCCGTAAATTGGTTCGTGCAGCTTGCAAAAACCATCACGCCGGATGAGATTGCCGAGTTGACGGAGAGCGCGGCCTGAGAGCAGCGCCCGGCGGGGGCTGGATGATCTGGACGGCGACCGCGCCCCTTGGCGCAGGGAGGCGCTGTGGGGATCGACGTCGGATCACGACTGTTACACCGTCGCGCGGTCGGCATGGGAGCCGGAGCCGCGGGCATATTTGCAGCCGCGCTGGCCTGTCTCCAGCCCGGCATCGATCCCGTTTTCCTGACATCGCTGTCCGCCGCCCATGATGTGAACCCGGTCAACCATGGCTGGGTCGTGGGCGCTACCCAGTCCGGCATGGCGCTGGGATCGCTCGTCGTGCTGCGGCTGGGATCGCGCATTCCCCGGATGCTCTTTCCGCTCGCAGCTCTTGCCGCGTTCCTCGCCAGTCTCGCGACGGCAGGCATCGGACATATGGGCGCGCTCCTGCTGCTGCGCGGCGGCTACGGCCTCGCTATGGGCGTCATCTACACCCATTGCATGAGCAGCGCCGCCGCATGGCGTCCCAATGGCGCCTATGGCGCTGTGTTCCTGATCCAGCTCCTGCTGTCGACGATCGTCGCGCTGATCCTGCCGACCGTCTCCGCCGCCAGCGATCCGGCGCTGGCGCTGGCGATGCTCGCGCTTGTTCCCGCCACGGCGCTGGTCGTGATCCTGCTGTCCGCGCGCCTTGCCCGGTCGGGGCCGACAGGCGGACCGTTGCTGCCGGAGGCGGAGGAACGCCACCCCACCGATGCGGCGGGCTGGGCACTGGCGCTGGCTAGCCTGTTGTTCATTTGTACGACGATGATGGTGTGGAGCTTTACCGGCGCACTCGCGACGGCGGCCCATATCAGCGAGGCGGTAATTGGCCGCGCCGTCGCCGTCGGGTCCATTGCGGGGGCCATCACCGCGCTGTTCGTGATGCGCGAAAAACCGATCGTGCCCCTGCCCCTCACCGGCCTGTTGTCGGGACTGTCTTTGCTCGCCCCGATCATTGCCATTCCGGGCGGGCAGGCGACGCCGTTCATCCTGTCCGTCATTCTGCTCAACATCGGGTCGACTGCGATCATCATCCGCTGTTCCGGCATGGCGAGCGCACGCAGCCGCGATCCCCTGTTCCGCCGCCTCATCGCCTTCACGCATAGCGGCGGGATGATCCTTGGCCCCACCGCCGGATCGGTGCTGACATCGACTCTGGGACCGGCGGGGCTGGAAGGCGGAGCGATTCTCGCCATTGCGGCGGGATGCGGCGCCTTGCTGTTCGCGGCCACCCGCCCCAGCCCCCGCGAGGACGGCCCGGCAGCGACCTGAAACGCCGCGAAATCAATCATTTCGCACTCGCAAAAAAATTCATACTGCACCGCCACAAAGTGCTTGACCAATACTGGACACCCGTCCAACCTTGGCACCACATCAGCATCGGATGATAGGGGGTCAGCATAATGTCGGTCACCGCCATGAAACGAACCATTGCGCTGTCCACGGCGGCGCTGTCGCTCCTGTCGATCGCCCTGAGCCAGCCGGCTCTGGCGGAAGACGCAACCACCGCCACCGTACCGGAAGCCGAAACATCCGACGTGATGAAGGCCGAAAAGCCCCAGAACCACTGGTTCTACGTCAACGGCGGCTGGAATGTGGACGGCACCAGCATCTTCGACGCGAAGACCGGCAAGATGAAGGGCATGGTCAACACCAGCAGCAGCGCCGATCTGGCCTTCGATCCCACCGGCAAATATTATTATGTGTCGGAAACCATCTGGTCGAAGGGCAATCGCGGCACCCGGCAGGACATGGTGTCCGTCTACGACACCGCCGAGATGAAGCTGCTGACCGAGATCGTCATTCCCGACCGCATCATCGTCGGCGAGCGGAAGCAGAATTTCATCGTCAGCGACGACGGCAAATGGGGCTTCGTCTACAATCTCAGCCCCGCCTCTTCGGTGAACATCGTCGACCTGACCAAGCGCAAGTTCGTGAAAACGGTGGAGGTGCCGGGCTGCGCCACGCTGATCCCCAATCCGGGCGTCGGCTTCTCCGCGCTCTGCTCCGACGGGTCGATGGCCACGGTCGCCATTGCGTCCGCCAAGCCCCAGATCACGCGCACCGCGCCCTTCTTCTCCGCGACAACCGATCCGATCTTCGAGAATTTCGGTTACGACAAGAAGCGCGGCCTCGCGGTCATGCTCAGCTATACCGGCCTCGTCTATACTGCCAAGCTGGGCGCCACGCCCACGCTGTCGGCGCCATTTTCGATCCAGTCGGTCGCAGGCTACAGCTCCGCCGAGACAAAGCCGCTGGACACCGCATGGTATCCTGGCGGCCGCCAGCCGAGCGCCCTGCACGGCCCGTCCGGCCACCTCTTCGTCCTGATGCACCTCGGCGAGTTCTGGTCGCACAAGCAAGCGGGCACGGAGGTCTGGGAGATCGACGTCGCCGCCAAAAAGGTCGTCCGCCGCCATGTGCTGAAAGAGCCGATGGGCCATATCGAGGTGACGCAGGACGCCGAACCCATGCTGTTCCTGAACGATGAGAAGGGCGATGGCGTGATCCTCGACGCAAAGACCGGCGAGGAAAAGCACAAGATCGAGCATGCGGGCGCGGGCATCATCTCCGTCACGGACCCCTCCTGACCATGATGCTGTCGTCCGGCCTTTCCGTGGCGGGCCTCGGTGCCTCCATCGGGGTCGGCCTGATCTTCCTGACGGCGGGCGCGGAAAAGCTGCGGCATCGCGCGCTACTGCCGGGCGTGATCGCCAATTACCGCCTGCTGCCCGAACGGATGACCGGGCCGGTCGCGGCTATCCTGCCCTTTGCAGAGGTCGCGGTTGGTGCGGGATTGATAGTGGGTCTGCGTCCAGCGCCCGTGTTGATCGCCATGCTGCTGCTCATCACCTTCGCGGTGGCCATGGCGATCAATATAGGCCGGGGCCGCCGCCATATCGATTGCGGCTGCGGCGGACCGGAATTGCGGCAACCGCTGGGCTGGCCGCTAGTGTTGCGCAACCTGGCGCTCGTCGCCCTGCTCCTGCCCCGGTTGCTGCCCTCCCCGGCCCTGTCGGGGGTAGACATCTTCACCGCCGCCGCCGCCGGGATCGGCGCCTTTGTCGGATACATGCTTTTCCAGACCATCGGAGGCCTCATCGCCTCCCCCACTCACAGCATCGCATCGCGGAGATAGGTTCATGCTGACATCGCTCATCGTCTCGCAGATCATATCCTGGGTCGTCATTGTGGCGATGGGAGTCGCGCTACTCGCGCTGGCGCGGCAGGTCGGCATATTGCACATGCGCGTTGCCCCGGCGGGCGCGCTCACCACCTCGGGCGGTCCCGGCGTCGGTGACACGGCCACCGCGATAGAGGCCCGCACGCTGGACGGATCGGTCGTGATGGTCGGCGGCGACGCGCATGGCGTACCGCTCCGCCTCCTGATGTTCGTGTCCGCCTCCTGCCCGCTCTGCAAGGCGCTGATCCCCATGGTCCGCGCTTTCGGCAAGGCCGAGCGGGTCGAGATCAGCTTCGTCGGCGACGATGACGCCGCCGTACAGCGGGAGATGATCGCCCGGCACGAGCTGGAATCCTATCGCTTCATCAACGGCCCGGAAGTCGGCCGCGCGTTCGAGGTCAGCAAGCTGCCCTACGCCGTGCTGCTCGACGAGCATGGCAAGGTTTTGTCCAAGGGGCTGGTGAACAGCCGCGAGCATCTCGAAAGCCTCGTCATCGCGCATGAGATGGGGATCGGTTCGGTGCAGGATTACATCAAGACGCTGAAGGCGGAAGCGGCCTGAGCGGCACGGGAAAGGGGCGCATATCCATGAAGAAGTTCAACGCGGACGCCATCGGCGAAACTCTCCTGCGCAAATTCGCAGGCCGGACATCCCGCCGCAGCATATTGGCGAAATTGGGCACGGCGCTGGTCGCGGCCCCCGCCTTCCCCCTCCTGCCGGTCAGCCGGGTGGAAGCCGCCAAGCCCGATCGCTCGCCAGAGGCCAAGACCGCCTTTGCCCGCGAAGCGCAGACGAAGGACGATACCAAGTGCAATTACTGGCGCTATTGCGCCATCGACGGGTCGCTGTGTACCTGTTGCGGCGGCGGCATCCATAGTTGCCCGGCGGGCGCGGAGCCTTCGCCCGTGTCGTGGGTCGGCACCTGCATCAACCCGGACGACGGCAAGGCCTATCTGATCGCCTATCGCGACTGCTGCGGCAAGCCCGCCTGCGGACAATGCGGCTGCGACAATGCCGATCGCGAGACGCAGATCTATGTGCCGCAGCTCAACAACGACATCATCTGGTGCTTCGGGACGAGCAGCATGCAGTATCATTGCTCGACCGCCGTTCTGGTCGGCGCGGCCTGATCCGACGAGTGAGCCTGCATCTTCCCCGCGCGTTGCTGATCCTGCCGATGCTGCTCATCGCGGGATTGGCCGCGCGGAGTGCCGATGCGCTGCCGGTTGCCATCACAGACCCGGAACTCGCCCGGATCGACTATGTGGAGAATTGCGGCGGCTGCCACGGGGTTCAGGGTCGGTCGGCACCCGCGCAACTGCCGGAACTGCGCGACCGGGTCGGCTATTTCCTCTGCACGCGAGAAGCGCGCGCCTATCTGCTGCGCCTGCCCAATGTCGCGCACAGCCGCATCACCGATAATCAGCAGCTAGCCGACCTGATGAACTTCGTCGTGTTCGGTCTGGGCGGCCCCAGCGCGCCGCGCGACGCCGCCCCTTTCACCGCCGAGGAAGTCGCAAGGGAGCGTCAGTTCGCTCTCTCCTCCGTCTCGCTGAAACAGGAACGCGCGCGGCATGTCGAGATCGCGATCCGGCGGTGCCATGCGCCCGCCGCCCTGCGCCAGATGTACCCCGGCGAACCGGCGACGCATCACCAGTAAACCCACGCGCAACCGCCGTTTTCGCACATGCAACAACGCGCTTGACCAATTTTTGACATGTGTCCAATCTTCACAGGCCCGGTTGATCGAATCGCTTTCGAAGCGGGCCAATGAAGGGGGTTTGTCCGCGCATGTCCTTTCCGGAAACCGACCGTCCATCGACTACGATCCGTAGCGATCCGGCGATTTCAACGCCTCGCGCGCACGCCGCGCAGGCCTGTCTTTCGCAGGTGCAAAAACGCGCTTTTCGCATCCCTCGCCGCTATATGCTGCTCGGCCTCTGTTCCGTTTCGGTGGTCGCCGCCGCGCAGGTCGGTGGACTGTCAGGCTCGTCGGGCAAGGAAACCGACCTGACCGAGACGGAGGCGGGCATTCCTGTCACCGACAAGCTCACCATCGAGAAATGCAGCGCCTGTCACACGCCCGATGCGAAAGGCAACCTCTCCCGCATCTCGTGGATACGCTCCACGCCGGAGGGGTGGAGCCAGGCGATCAAGCGCATGGTGCGCCTCAACGGCCTGTCGATCACGCCCGATGAATCGCGCGCGGTCGTCAAATATCTCTCCACTTGGCACGGCCTCGCGCCGGAGGAAGCCAAGCCGGTCATGTATCTGACCGAGCATCGCATTCAAGACGAGACGAGCATCCCCAATGACGCGGTACGCGGCTCCTGCGCCGCCTGCCATGCCTTTGCCCAGCCGCTGTCGTGGCGTCGGTCAAAGTCGGAGTGGAAGCTGCTCCAGAATTTCCACGTCGCGCTCTATTCGCAGGCGGAGGCGCAATTCCGCCGCCCCGCGCCCACTGAGCCGGGTGCCGCCCCGCTTGCGCCGGGCGTAAAGGGACCGACACAGGGTGAGATCGGCCTCGAATATATCAGCAAGACCGCCCCGCTCCACACGCCCGAATGGGCTGCTTGGCAACCGCGTATCCGCGCGGCGCGTCTGGCGGGCAAGTGGATGATCGCCGCCTCCGTCCCCGGTCAGGGCAAGTTCGTCGGCGAGATGACCATTACGCAGGCTGGCGCGGCGGACGAGTTCGCCACCACCACGACGCTGCGTTCGCTGACCACCGGCCAGACCATGACCCGCAAGGGCAATGGCCTCGTCTATGCCGGCTATAGCTGGCGCGGCCGGTCGCAGGGCGCGGCCAAGGTCGAGCGGCCCGACGATCCGCAGAACATGACGCGCGAGACAATGTGGTTCGCGCCCGACCAGAAGACGGCGGAGGGCCGCTGGTTCTGGGGCGAATATCAGGAATTCGGTTTCGACGTGAAGATGACGCGCACCAGCGCCGGTCCGACCGTCGCCAGCGTCACGCCCTATGCGCTGAAATCCGGGTCGAAGGGGGCGAGCGTCCACATCATCGGCGACAACCTGCCCGCCACGATCAAGCCCGCCGACATCGACCTCGGCGCGGGCGTGACGGTGCAGAAGATCGTCTCCGCCACGCCGGGCGAGCTGGTGGTCAGCGTCGACGTGGCGCCCGGTGCGACGGACGGCCAGCGCGACGTCAATGTCGCGGGTGCGGTGCTGGAGAAGGCCCTGCCCGTCTATAGCAAGCTGGATTACCTGAAGGTCACGCCCGACACCGGCCTCGCCCGGCTCGGCGGCGGCAAGCATCCCAAGGGCTATCAGCAGTTCGAGGCCATCGGTTATCTAAAAGGCGCGGACGGCAAGCCCAATACGGCGGACGATATTGCCGTGGGGCCGGTGGACGTGACGTGGGCCGTGCAGGAATTCTCCACCGTCTTCTCCGACGATGACAAGGATTTCGTGGGCACCTTGTCCCCGACCGCCCTGTTCGTCCCCAATGTCGACGGTCCCAATCCGGCCCGCAAATTCGGCCGCAACAATTATGGCGAGGTGTGGGTCGTCGCGACCGCGAAGACCGACAAGGACGCGTTCGGCAAGCCGCTGACGGGCCGATCCTATCTCGTCGTCACGGTTCCCCAATATCAACGCTTCGATCAGCCGGAGGTGTCGCAATGACCGAGATGATGACCCATCGATACCGCCGGGGTGAACTCCATGAGTTCCAGGCGGCGGGGAGCGATTTCATGTACCTCGTCTCCGCAGGCGCAATCTTCGCGCTGGACGAAGGGGCGAGCGCGGCCCTGGCCCGGCTGGGCGAGGCGGACATGTCGCACCCGGAACTCGTCACGGCGCTGACCGATCGTGGTTACAGCCGGGAGGATGCCGAAGACCTGATCCGCGAACTGCGGCTGGTGCAGGGCATATTGTCCGACGACGTGATCCCCGCGCCCGCGCCGCTGCTGACCCCGCCCAAGGATTTCCCGCTTCAGGCGCTGGTCCTCAACATCACCAACCAGTGCAACCTGTCCTGCACCTATTGCTATGAATTCGGCGCGGACAAGATCGCGACGCCGCAGGGCAAGAAGAAATATATGTCGCTGGAAACGGCGAAATCCTCCGTCGATTTCCTGCTGGAACAATCGCAGGGACGTCCGGCGGTCCACATCACCTTCTTCGGCGGCGAGACGCTGATGAACTTCCCGCTGTTGAAGGAAGTGGTCGCCTATGCGGGCGAGCAGGCCGCGGCACAGGGGCGGACGGTGGGGTTCAGCCTGACCACCAACGCCACACTGTTGACCGACGAGATCATCGCCTTCCTGTCGGACAATGGCATTGGCGTGACGGTCAGCATGGACGGCCCGCCCGACCTGCAGGACAAGCGCCGCGTCTACAAGAATGGCAAGGGCAGCTATGCGGTGATCGAACCGCGCCTGCGCAAGCTGATCGCCAATCACCGCACCCGCGCCATCACCGCGCGCGTGACGCTGACCGAGGGGGTGACAGACGTCATCCGCATCTATCGCCATCTGAAGGAGGATCTGGGCTTCCACGAAGTCGGCTTCGCGCCGGTCACGGCGTCGGGCGGGCAGGATTATTCGCTGGGCAGCGACGGCATGGAGAGCGTGCTGGCGCAGTTTCACGAACTGGCCGACGAATGGCTGGAATATGCGCTGCGCGGCAAGATGCACGGCTTCTCCAACGTCAGCGAGACGATCGGCGAGCTGATCCAGGGCGCGAACAAGTCGCATCCCTGCGGCGCGGCGCTGGGGCTGCTGGGCGTCAGCCCGTCCGGCGACCTTTCGCCCTGCCACCGCTTCACCGATGCGGACACGCATACGCTGGGCCATATCGACAGCGGCATCGACCAGCAAAAGCGCGAGGACTTTCTGGCCAAGGGCCATGTCGCCGCCAAGTTCGATTGCCAGAGCTGCTGGGCGCGCCCGCTCTGCGCCGGGGGATGCCATCACGAGGCGTTCGTCCACTATGGCGATACCGGCCATGCGAACCTGCATTATTGCGACTGGATCCGCGAATGGACCGACACCTGCCTCAAAATCTACGGCGCGGTCAGCGCGCTGAACCCCGGTTTTCTGGAACGCTTCGCTGAACGAAAGGCGCTGTCATGAAGCATCTTCGCCCTCTCAATAAAAAGGCGATCAGCATCGAGCAAAGCATCGCCTCGGTCGAGGAAGATGTCGTCGCCCTGCAGCAGACGCCCCGGCCGCATGTGCCCATGGGCTGCACCCTGTCCTTCTCCCCCGGTTGGGAAGTGGATGCGGGCGGCGGCACGGCGGGCCTGTGCCAGCCGGTCGAACGCGACATCTACGACTGTTACGTCACCTGCTTCTGGCCGGTGCAGGTGCCCGACCATGTCAACTACTCGCCCGACTGGGCCAGCAATTGCGCGGTCGCGACCAAGGACTGGCGCAACCTCGACATCGTGTTTCCATGAGCACCGGGGGGAAAGCCATGAAACTGTTCCGCCTCGGCCTCGCCGCGCTCCTGTCCGCCACGTCGCTTGCCGCGCCCGCCTCCACCCTGTTCATGGGCGGCTATCCCAACCAGTTGCTGCTGTTCGACGAGAATGGCGGCACGCTGAAACAGCGCATCACGCTGGACACCGGCCTGCCGACCAGCCTGCGCCTGTCCAACGATGACAAGCGCCTCTACGTCACCACGATCACCACCAGCGGGATCGAGGTGATCGACGTCGCCACCCGGCGCATCATCAACAAGTTCAGCCTGAACACGCCCACCGTCCGTTACCGCTTCAACGGCGGCGTGCCCGATCCCACCGGCCGATATTTCTACACGGTGGCGACGCGCATGGACAAGGAGATCGACCGCTACCAGATCAGCAAGCCGCAATATGTCGTCATCGACCTCCAGCAAAAGAAGGTCGTACGCGCGGTGGATATCGCCGCCGAGGATGACACCCAGGGCTATCGCATGAACTTCATGCTCTCCGAGGATGGCAAGTTCCTCTACGTGTTCCGCGACAAGGTGATCGCGGTCAGCACGGCTGACCTGAAGGCTGTGGAGCGGTTCGACCTCGCCAAGCCGGAAACCACAGGCATGGAGAATGTGACATTCGGCGGGGGCGTGCAGTCGCTGCGTTCGACCAAGGAATTCACGTCTCTGTTCAACGCCGCCGACCCCTATATCCACAACAAGATATTCGGCATCGCCCGGCTGAACCTGTCCACGCGCGAGTTCAACTTCACGCCGGTCGGCCCCGCGCCGAACAGCATGGCCGGCCTCGAAGTCACGCCGGATGGCAAGGAAGGCTATACCGTCGTCACCACCGGCACGCTGGGCAACAAGCGGTGCGAATTCTGGCGCTTCGACATGGCGAGCAACAAGGTGCTGGCGAAGTCCGAGTTCGAGTGCCGGTCGCGGTTCCAGTTCGGCATGTCGGGCGACGGCAAGAAGCTCTACATCTACGGCGCCAGCTACGACATCGAGGTCTATGACGCCAGGACCCTGACGTTCGAGACGAAGTGGGATTTGGGCAACGACGCCACCATGGCGGGGATGGTCATCACGCAATGACGGATGCGGCATGAGGATGCCCGCGTGAACGTGGCCGTTCGCGGTTCCGGCATAGCCGGCGGATGCTGCGCGCATCTGCTGGCGATGCACGGGTTCGCGGCGGCCCTGATCCCGGCGGAGCGTCCGCCCGTGCCCGCGCTGCTGCTCAGTGATCCGGCTCTGGCGTTGCTGCGCGGTGTGTTCGGGCGGCCTGCACTTTTTGCCGACAAGCCCCGCATCGACCGGCGCATCGTCGCCTGGGGCGGAGGCGAGGCAATATCCCTGCCCCATGGCGCGGTGGCGGTGTCGGAAGCGGAGTTGACCGCCGCCCTCTACCCCCCGCCCTCCATCGCCCCCCGCGATGGCGCCGACTTCACGATCCACACCGCAGCCCCCTTTCCCGCCCCCACCATGCGCCGTTTCGGCCAGCGGAGCGCCATGGCGGCGGAGGTTCACCTGTTGCAGGACGAGGACCACTCCGCCTGCTGGGTTGAGGCGGTCGAAACCGGCTGGCTGTTCCTGATCCCGTCGGGCGACGGATCGGCCTGGCTGCTCGGTATCGGCTCGGCCATCGACACACTGATCGACCAAAGCCGCCATATCGCGCCGCGGATCGCGCTGACCGGGCGCCTCTCCTCCGCGTTCGAGACATGCCCGCGCCTATTGACGACCTTGCAGGGACCGGACTGGCTGGCCTGCGGCACCGCCGCCATCGCCTTCGACCCGATCTGCGGCGATGGCACCGCCCAGTCGATCCGGGAGGCGATCATCGCGTCCGCCGTGATCGCGGCGATACGCGACGACGGCGACGCCCCTGCCCTGCGCACCCATTATGAGTCCATGTTGATCGCCAGCATGCGTCGCCACCTCCAGATCAGCGCGCAATTCTATGCCACCGGCGGCACCAGCGACTGGTGGCGGGAGCAGCATGACGCGCTGGTCGAGGGATATGACTGGTGCACCGCCCGTCTCGCCGTCCTGCCCGAACCGCGATACCAGTTGCGCGATTTCCAGCTCGTGGCGCGGGAGGTGACCGTATGAACGCGCCCATACCGCCGCCACAGCCGGTCGCGACCTGGGGCACTTATCGCCGCCTCGGCGTCTATCTCCGCCCCTATACCCGCCCCCTGCTGCTGGTGCTGGCGATCAGCCTGCTCTCCACCGCCCTCGGCCTCGCCCAGCCCTATCTGTCGAAGCTGATGATCGACAATGCGCTGCTCAAGCGCGACTGGAACGCGCTGCTGGAGATTGCCGGAATATTGGTGGCGGTGACGATTGCAGGCTTCGCGCTCAATATCCTGTCGAGCTATCGCTATATCTCCGTCTCCGCCGCCATGTTGTTCGACATTCGCGTCGCCCTGCTGCGCCACCTCCAGACATTGTCGCCGCGCTTCTACGGCAGTTTCCGGCTCGGTGACCTCATGTCCCGCCTCAACAGCGATGTCAGCGATGTGCAAAGAGTCGCGGCGGACACGCTGCTGTCGGTGCTGAGCAACATCCTCTTCCTCGTCGGCTGCACTGCGATGATGCTGTGGCTCGACTGGCGGCTGTTCTGCATCAGCGTCCTCCTCATCCCCGCCTGCATCGGCACCTTCCTCTATTATCAGCGCAAACTCACCTTGATGACGCGCGACATGCGGGAACGCGGCGCGGACCTCGGCAGCTTTCTGGTCGATACAGTCATGGGCATGCGAGTCGTCACCGCCCTCGGCGCAGGCGAGCATGAGGTGGAGCGGTTCAAGGCGCGCAACAGCGCCTTCATCAGCTCC
The DNA here is from genome assembly GCA_036383715.1 of Sphingobium sp. Classification (GTDB taxonomy): domain Bacteria; phylum Pseudomonadota; class Alphaproteobacteria; order Sphingomonadales; family Sphingomonadaceae; genus Sphingobium. The sequence continues at coordinate 76,758 of DASVNT010000150.1, forward strand.
ATGCTGCGGATGCAGGTCGCATCCTTCATGACCGGCGCGCTGCCGGGGACGTTGCTCACCGCCTCCACCTCCGCCGTGATCCTCTATGGCGGCGCACAGATCATCGACGGGCACATGAGCATCGGCACATTGGTCGCGTTCATGACCTATCACATGCGGCTGTTCTCCCCCATCCAGATCCTCATGGGCATGACTTCCGGCCTCGCATCCGCGCGCGTATCCCTCGCCCGCATCTTCGAACTGTTCGACACAAAGCCAGACGTCGTGGAAAAGACGGATGCGCGCCCCCTCCACCCCATGACCCGCGAGTTGCGGTTCGAGGGCGTATCGATGCGCTACGACCGGGCGGAGGTGCTGACCGATGTCACCCTCACCATCCCATGCGGCAGCTTTTGCGCCATTCTGGGGCCAAGCGGCGTCGGCAAGTCCACGCTGGCCGACCTCATCGTGCGCCACCTCGATCCCGACCGGGGACGCATCCTGATCGACGGGCGCGATATTCGCGATGTGACCATTGCCGACCTGCGCCGGGAGATCATCCTGGTCGACCAGTCGCCCTATCTGTTCAACGACACCATCGCCGCCAACATCGCCTTTGCCATGCCGGGCGCGGACCAGCCCGCCATAGAGGCCTCCGCGCGCGCCGCCGGGCTGGAGGAGCTTATCGCCCGCCTGCCCGATGGCTATGCCACCCGCACCGGCGAGCGCGGCCTCGCCCTGTCGGCGGGTGAGCGGCAGCGGATCGCGCTGGCCCGCGCGCTCCTCCGCAGACCCGGCGTGCTGATCCTCGACGAGCCCAGTTCCGCGCTCGACGGCGAGACGGAGCGGTTGATGGCGCGCGGCCTGCGCGACATCCTGCCCGACGCCACGATCATCGTCATCACGCACAAGCCCGCGCTGGCCGATAGGGCGGACAGGATCATCACACTCGAAAATGGTCGTGTCCATATGCGCGAAGCGGCCCTGCTGACCCATGGCTGAAGCCGCGCGGAGCCTTCTGTCGCCACTGCCCTTCGCGGGGTTCACGGGCCGGGATGTGCGCGTGGCGATCATCGACAGCGGCGTCCATCCTGACCATCCCCATGTCGACGCGACACGTATCGGTGCGGGCGTGCTAGTCATGCCCGATGGCACCATCGAGGAGGGACCGGACGCCACGCTGGACCGCATGGGCCATGGCACGGCGGTAACGGCAGCCCTTCAGGAAAAAGCGCCGGAGGCCCTGTGCGTGCCCGTCCGCGTGTTCCGTGAGTCCCTCAAGACCAGCGCCGCCGCGCTGATCGCCGCGATCCGCTGGTCGATCCACGACGGGGCGGATATCATCAACCTCAGCCTCGGCTCGCCCAATGCCGCGCATGGCGCCGCCTTCACCGCCGTAGCGGATGAGGCAACGCAGGCTGGCGTCCTGCTGGTCGCGGCGCGGGAGGCGAATGATGCGCCCTGCTATCCCGGCATTCTGCCGCAAGTGCTGGGCGTCACGCTCGACTGGGATTGTCCGCGCGATCGTTATGGCGCGGCGTCGCAGGACGGCCTGCCCGCCCTGTCCGCATCCGGCTATCCGCGCCCCATTCCGGGCGTGCCCCTGCAGCGCAATCTTTACGGCATCAGCTTTGCCGTCGCGCAAATGTCGGGCTTTGCCGCGCTAGCCTGCGAAGCCGCAGGGCCGGACCGCGACCCGCAGCGGCCAGACCGCATCCGACAGGCGCTGCTCCGTGAAGCGCCCCCCTCCACGCGCTGACCTGCCGCATTATCCCTTGCCAACGCCAACAAAAGGCCCGCCGTGGAGAACCGCGGCGGGCCAAATGACCTCATCCAAAAGGTCAGGGTAGAACCGGAGCGCGCGGACGAACGCGCTCCGGCAGGGAAGATCAGAAGCTCTGGCCGAACTTGATGCCCATGAACTGCGGCCTGATCGGGAAGGAGCGCGCCGAGCCAGAGCAGAATGTGATCGAACAGAAGGTGTTCGTCGTCAGATTGCCACGCCTGTCGAACGCATTCTGTATGAACAGGTCGAGGTGCCAGTTGTCCTTCTTGATCCCGGCGGAGAAGTCGAAGGAAACAAAGCCCGGCGTGGTGCAGACCCTGCCCGCCGCCGTGGCGGCGTTGGCATCGGCAACGGTGCCGGGACAGGCCAGCAGATTGTTGTTCTGGACGTTCAGATCCTGCGTCGTGCTGGTCTGATAGCTGGCGGCGCCCATGATATAGCTGCGATAGCCGCTGATCTCGGTATCGTAGCGGATCGAGGTCGTCCCCTTGAACTTCGCCTGACGCGGCAGGCGGGTGCCGTCGCGGGCCGCGACTTCCTCGACCTCCGGATCGCCGAAAAGCACGCCGGGGGTGCAACTGGACAATTGGGCAATCGAGGCCGTACCGGTATTATAGGCAAAGTTGCAGAAGTTACCGGCCAGCTTGGCATCGTTATAGGCGCCCGCGCTGGAAATCGTAACCTTGCCCAGCTTCAGGTCGGAATCATATTCGATGCCATAGACGCGCGCCTTGCCCGCATTGCCGGTCATGCCCGCGCCCTGCGCGCCGGAAACGACCACGCTATACTGGATGTTGTCCCACTTCTCGTAGTAGATTGCGGCGTTGAAACGGAACTTGTTGGCCCAGGTGGTTTTGAGGCCAAGCTCAAAGTTGGACAATGTCTCCGACTTATACGGAGCCACCGTCGCCAGCTGACCAGTCGATCGGATACGCAGGGGCCGGTTGAAGCCGCCAGGGCGGAAGCCGGTCGAATAATTGGCATAGACCATTTTCGACGGCGTAATCTGCCAGTTGACCGCGACCTTGTGCGTCTCGCCCTCTTCCTTGTACCGCCCGGTGCCATCAGCGGCGAGCGGGTTGGTGTTGACACAGGTGATGCGCGCGGCCGCCAGCGGCACCGAACAGCCGAGAGCCGCCGCCGAACTTTGCACACCCGCGAAACCGACATTGCTGAAATCTGTCCAGAAATACCGGATGCCGCCGGTCAGCCTCAGCTTGGGCGTTATATTATAATGGCCTTCGGCAAAGATTGCCTTGTCATTGAACCGCTGGTCCTGCTCGACGACATAGAAGCCGTCGCCCTTAACCGCCATCGTGCCGAGCGCCATCGTTCCAAGCGGATTGCCGTTGGGATTGATGACCGTATTGGTGAAATAGGGAACGGAGTCGTCCGGCGTCCCTTTGATCCCATCCTGATTATACCCAATCGCGTACATCGCGGGCACACCGATCAGGCCACCCGCGACATCGCCGCCGCCAGCCTGCGTAAACCCTTGGGTGTCGTCGAGGCCATGGATGGCGTAATAGGTGTTCGTCTTCTGCTTCTGATGATGATAGAAACCGCCGACCGTCACATCGAACGGCCAGCTTTTCGGCGTCGATATGCGCAGTTCCTGCGTAAACTTATCCCGGTACGTATCGCCGTGATAATATTGCGTCGGGTTCAGGAGCTTGCTGCACTTCTGCGCCGCGCCCGTCCCCGTGCATCCGCTCTTGTCGAAGAATTGCAGATAGCTTTCATAGCCGGGGCCAAAGCCGTCATAGGTGACGGTGTAATAGCTGTAATCGTTGCGCAACTCCGTCCGGCGGTGGAAATAGCCTGTCGCGGAGACGATATCCCAGTCGCCGATATGGCCATGGATGCTCAGCGATGCCTGATACCATTTGTCGTCCTGACGGGTCAGATCGAAGTCGTGCACCGCAAGGTCGCCGACGCGCGGGTCATAGCCGAAATAGCCGTAGGAAATCTGCCGCTGCGCGGTGATCGATGGCGTGAGTTGCCAGCCCGGATCGGGCTCCCACAACAACTGGACGCGCCCGCCATATTCGTAGATCGGGTTATAGTTGTCCTTGGCGATGGAGGCGTTGTTCAGCGTGTAGCTGGTGGTGGGGTTGTTATCGCCGAGGTTGAGCGTAGCCGAAGACCCGTCGTTCAACAGGCCGTTATTGGCTTTGTTGTCGATATAGCCGCCGTCCTTGCGATAATAGCCCATCGCGCGGATGGCCATCGTCTCGCCGATGGGCACGTTGATGTAGGATTCGAGCTGGCCGCCATAGCCGCCGGGGCCGTATTTATTGCCTTCAAGGTCGTAGCCGAACTCGAACTTGTCCAGCTTGGGCTTGTTGGTGATGAAACGGATCGTGCCCGCCAGCGAACCCGCGCCGTAGAGCGTGCCCTGTGGCCCCGCCAGAGCCTCCACACGCTCCATGTCGTAGACGTGGATATCCGGCACTTCCTGCCCGGTGATCGGAATATCGTCCAGATAGAAGCCGACCGCGGCATAGTTGCCGCCAGCAGGAACGATACCGCGGAAATACACCTCGTTACGACCGGGACCGATGCCGGCGAAGGACACCGACGGCATCAGGGCGGCAAAGTCGCTCAGCCCCTTGACCTGCCGTTCCTCCAGCTTCTCCATGTTCAGGGCCTGCATGGAGATGGGAACCCGCTGCATCGGCTGCCGGTCGCGCGTTGCCGTCACGACGATGTCGCCGATGCTGGCGTCGGTTTCCTCTGTAGCCTGCGCGGCGGTTTCCACCGGCGCGCTGGCCTGCTGCGCATGGGCAGCGACCGGCAGCGCAAGCGCGCCCAGGACCGCTGAGGAACCGAGAAAGCGGAACACGCGGTTGCTTCGCGCTCCTAAACGAAATGCCATGATGGACCCCCTAAAAGTTGCGTCGCTTATTCTCTCCCGGCGGGACCATTTTTGCGGCCCTTGCGTTTTCGTTGCTCTCCGCCGCAGACCGCTCCCGGCCTCGCAACGGCAGTATTTTCCCGCACCCGAAAGCGTCGCTTTCAGGCTTGCCGCCACGACGTGACGACAGGCGATCCTTGCTGTTAAAACCCCTGGACGTTCGCACTCGCAGTAATCTGTACAAGCGTCCGAGATTGAATAGTGCCAGCAGCCGCCAAGCTGTCAAGCGCGTTGATTCACGAAAGCATCACAATTGCGGACTCGACGTTATGCGATGTTGGTCATAGTATTTTTGTGCAAACGCACATCGGGAGCGCCATGGGAAATCTCTCTGCCTCGACGGCCATTCAGCCCCTGAACGACGCCCTCGCGCAGGCTGCCCGCCTGCTGGAGGCGGACCCGGCTGCGGCGTTGAAGCGGGCGGAATCCCTGTTGCGTCAGGCGCCCGGCCTGCCCCCGGCGGAACTGATCGCCTGTCAGGCGCTTCGGCGGCTGGGCAAGGCAAAGCAGGCGGCGACACGCCTCGCCCTCCTCGCCCGCAGGCAACCGCCCGTCCCTGCCGTCTTGTGGGAATTGGGACAGGCCGCCAGCGAGGCGGGAGACACTCGGCAGGCGATCCTGGCACTGGAAAGCCTGACGCGACAGCAGCCAGCGGTGGCCAGCGGCTGGTTCCTGCTGGCGAAGCAATTGCGCAAGGCCGGGCGGGAGAAGGATGGCTGGCGCGCCGACCTCTCAGGCGTGCACGCATCGTCCCGCGACCCGGAACTGCTGCGCGCCGCCGTCGCCATGAACGACGAGCGGCTGGACGAAGGCCAAGCGATGCTGACGGCGCGTCTCCAGCGCATGCCCGACGATCCGCCTGCCCTGCGCCTGCTGGGCGAAATGCACTGGCGGCGCGGCGACATGACGCAGGCGATGGCGCTGGTCGAGCAGGCCGTGCACGTGGCGCCCGGCTTCGACCTCGCGCGCGATTTCCTCATCCGTCTGCTGCTCCAGACCAACCATCTGGCCGAGGCACTGGACCATGCCGAAATTCTCGGCCGCTCTCCCATCGCAAGCGGCGGGCACGACCTTATCAAGGCATCCGTGCTGGTGCGTCTGGGCGAGCAGGACAAGGCGCGGACGATCTACGAGCGCCTGCTGGCGCAGCGCGCGGACCAGCCGCAACTGTGGCAGAACCTCGGCCATGTGCTCAAGACGCTGGGACAGCAGACCGACGCCATCCACGCCTATCGGCAGGCGGTGGCCCATCAGCCCAGCATGGGCGAGGCATGGTGGAGCCTCGCCAACCTCAAGACCGTCAAACTCGGCCCGGACGATATTGCGGTGATGGAGCGCGCGCTCGATAGCCTGAAACCGGATGAGGCGGAACGGCGGGAGGATGTCTTCCACCTCCATTTCGCCCTCGGCAAGGCGCATGAGGATGCACAGAGCGACGCGGCCGCCTTCCACCATTATGACAGCGGCAACCGCCTGCGCCGGACGATGGTGCTGCATGACGCGGACGATTTCTCCGCCGAAGTGGCCGCCACCGCAGCAACGTTCACGAGCAGCTTCATCGCATCGATGGGCGACGGCGGCTGCCCCGCTCCCGACCCCATATTCATCGTCGGCCTGCCCCGTTCCGGCTCGACATTGGTGGAACAGATCCTCTCCAGCCACAGTCAGGTCGAAGGGACCATGGAACTGCCGGAGATGATGATGATCGCCAGCCGCCTGCAATCGCGCGTGGACGAGGGCGAGTTCGCCGATTTCCACGCGATGGCCGCATCGCTCACCCCTGCCGACCGGCTGCGGCTGGGCGAGGAATATATCGACCGGACCCGCGTTCACCGCCAGACCGACAAGCCCCGCTTCATCGACAAGATGCCGAACAACTGGCAGCATGTCGGCCTGATCCGGCTGATCCTGCCGCAGGCGACGATCATCGACGCGCGGCGCCACCCCCTCGGCTGCTGCTTTTCGGCGTGGAAACAGCATTTCGCGCGCGGGCAGACGTTCACTTATGATCTGGCGGAGGTCGGTCGCTATTATCGCGACTATGTGGGCCTGATGGCCGCCTTTGACGAGGCCGCGCCCGGCGCCGTCCATCGCGTGATCTATGAGCATATGGTCGCCGACACGGCGGGCGAAGTAACGCGCCTCCTCGACCACATCGGCCTGCCGTTCGAAGATGCCTGCCTCGCCTTCTGGCAGAATGATCGCGCGGTGCGGACCGCCAGTTCGGAACAGGTGCGCCAGCCGATTTTCACGGACGCAGTGGAACATTGGAAGCGGTTCGAACCGTGGCTCGCTCCGCTGGTCGATAGCCTTGGGCCAGTGGTGGATGCCTATCCGGGGACATAGGCGCTGCCGTTCATTACAGTGATTCGCGCACGGACCGCCGAGTCGGGCAAAAATTGGCGGGGTGCGATCTAAAAACCCTTGCCGCCATGCGAAATCCGGGCCGTGATTGGCCCGCTATTTCGCCCTTTTCCCGAAAAAATCATTTTTTGCATCGCAAGGAAGCGGACGCGCCCGCACCGACAAACTGGACACATGTCCAGCAAAACCGCCATTTGCGAACGAGTGGCAACATACGAATTTCGATTTGCTTATTATTTAGGCAGGTCACGTCGCCCAAAAATGGCTGAATCCTGCGGTGCAGCACGCAATCCGTCTTGCCGCCGTCACAAATTGCCCATAAAATAGGCACCAAGATGCACAATAAGCGTCGGGCCGGGGAGGCGTGGGGATCCGCGAACGACTTGGCAAAAACCAGTTTCCGTTCGTCCAGTCAGGAGTCCACCCATGAAAAAGCTGAGCGTCGCCGCAGCGATGATCGCCCTGCTCTCCACCTCCGCCTTCGCCGCGGACCAGAGCGCCCCCTTCCCCGCCCGCGAGGCCGTCTCGATCAAGGTTTCGGCCGATGGTCTGGACCTGAGCAAGCCGCAGGATCTCAACCGCCTGCGGGGCCGCATGACCAAGGCAATCGCCAGGGCCTGCAACCCCGCCGACGTCTATTCCGCCAGCATCTCGCCCGACCGCCAGTGCTATCGCGAAATGGCCGTGAGTGCTGACTCGGTCGTGCAGCGCATCGCCCAGTCGCAGATGGGCCAGCGGACCGCACAGAACTGATCTCCTCCTGCCGATCACGGCAGGGAGCATCGACAAAGCGCGCGCCGATCCGTCGACGCGCGCTTTTGTGTACGGGGGCCAGGGCCGCTCCTGCCGATCGCTCTCCCGTTCACACCGTCTGAAGCACGCCCCCGGCCCGTGACGAGGCCCGTATCGCATCCATGACGCGCATTGACGCCAGCCCGTCGCGGAAGGTCGGAACCGCCACCGCACCCGCGTCCGCCCGTCCCTCAACGGCAAGGCGCAGCGCCTCGCACAGGCGCGTGAACGGTCCCATTTCAAACGGCGCAGGGCGACCCGTCTGGGGATAGACCGGCGGCGGCAGGATGAGGTCGTCCGGCACGGGCAATTCGCGCGTGCCGGACTTGTCCGCCACCATCACCTTGCCCGCCTCGATCCAGACCGTCCCCATGCTGCCCGCGCAGCGTACCAGCGCCGCCGGCGGTCCCCATGCACCCGCGCTCTGCTGCATCGACCCTTCGACCCCGTTTTTCAGGCGGAAGCGCAGGGAATAGCTGTCGTCGGCCACGTCGCTGCGGTCGGACACGGTCATCAGGCTGGCGGAAATCGTATCGAAATCACCCAGCCATGCGCGTATCTGGTCGAGCAGGTGCGACCCGCCCGCGCCCAGCCAGCCGCCACCCGCCGCCGTATCGAACCACCATTTGGGCAGACGCGCTTCGGGATCGGCGCAGAAGGGGATGAACTGGTCCATCGCCAGAAAGCGCGGTTTCCCGATCAGCCCCTCCGCAATAGCACGACCGAACAGCGCGCGTTCCGGTAGCCAGCGAAATTCATGCGCGACCATATGCACGACGCCCGCCGCCTCCGCCGCGGCGAGCAGCGCCGCCCCCTCGGCGGCATCGAAGGCGAAGGGCTTTTCACACAGCACATGGCAGCCGCGCGCGATGGCGGCGTGCGCCAGCGGAGCATGGGTCGCGGGCGTGGTCGCGATGGTGACGACCGTCGCGCCCGTCCGCTCTATCGCCTCGTCCAGATCGGTGAAGAAGGCGGGGATAACGCTCTCCGCCGCCTTGCGCTCCAGCTTGTCGGGCCGGGTGCCGACCAGCGCCGCCACCTCGAACCCCGCCGCGCGCAGTGCGGGAACATGGACACGGGCGCCGAAACCGGTGCCCACGACAATCGCTTTATGTGCCGTCATGACAGCCTCTCCTGTTCCTGTTTTTCAGAGTCCGCCGCAGCGGACATGCACCTTTGTCTCGTCATTGGGGCCGCGCAATATGCCCATCATCGCGGGCAGGTCGGCCAATCCTATCTCGTTGGTGATGATCGTCTTGGGGTCCACATGCCCCTTGTCCATCTGCTCCGCGATGAAGAGGAAATCCTGCATGGTGTAGCCCACACTGAACTGGATCGACGCGCATTTATAGGATGCGATGGCCGGGATGATCGGATCGGGCGCGGTGCAGAAGCCCAGCGAGACGATCCGGCCAAAGGGAGCGGCATGCTGTATCGCCTTTGCCAGCATGCCCTCCGCGCCGACGCATTCCAGCACGACCTGCGGCGCGCCGCCCAGCGCCTCCGATACGTCGCCCGTCTCATTCTCGCCAAAGGGGATGAAGGCATCGGCGCCCATGGCCAGCGACATATCCCTGCGCCGGGCGGAGCGCGACATGGCGATGATGCGCCCCGCCCCCAGTCGCCGCGCCCAATAGATCGCGTAGAGGGCCACCGTGCCCCCGCCCAGCACCAGCACCCGGTCGCCCGGCCTGATCTGCGCGAACTTCGTCCCGTAGAGGCTGATAGCCAGCGGCTCGATCAAGGCGCCGTCGGTCAGCGACAGGGTGGACGGCAATCGCGTCGCGACGCTGGCCGGGACGCTGGCATAGTCCGCAAAACCCAGCGTCGCCGTGCCCGCAGCGGACCGGCACAGGACGTTGTTGCCATGCGCGGTGCAGGGTTCGCATGTCCCACAGGCGACGGACGGCAGGACGGCGATATTCTCCCCCACCCTGAAGCCGGCGACATTGCTGCCGACCTCGACGATCTCGCCCGCATATTCATGGCCGAACTGCACGTTGCGGCCATAGTCCCACGCGCCGCCCTTCGTCATGGAGAGGTCGGTGCCGCAGATCCCGCAGCGGTGGACGCGGATGAGGACATCGTCGGGACCGGGGCGCGGATCGGCAAGGTCCGTTATGACGACGGGCCGCCCTTCGCCGGGATAGATCGCCGCCTTCATCGCGCGCCCTCCAGCAGATCGAAACGCTCGATATAGTCACCGAAGGGCGCGCGGGCCTCCTCGTCCGTCATGCCATAGTCGGTGATGGAATAGCGGTGGGTGCCATGCTGCAACTCCGGCTTTTCTTCGATGCGGCGAGCGAAACCGGCGCGTGTGTCGTCGGGAATGTCCATGCCGATGAAGGCATAGATGCGGTCCAGCACCTGCATCGGGTTGCCATGAAAATCGCGGTGGACGACGTCGAGCACCTGCCCCGGATGCGCCTCGCTCACCCGCTGCGCCTTGCGCACGGCATTGGCCCATTTACCGACCTCCCGCTCCAGCATGATCGCCGCACGCTGATCGGCGCGCCCTTCCTCCATGACCGGATGCAGCTTCATCAACAACGAGACGAGCGACGGCACGGCTTTGGCCGGATCGCGGTGCGTCTGGATGACCTTTGCATCGGGGAACACCGCAAACAGCAGGTCGAGGTTTTCGATATGGCCGGGGTTCTTGAGCAGCCACCGCTTGTCGGGGTCGTTCATCCCGATCAACTGCACGCAGCGGTGGAAATGGTTGTAGGCGTCCGCCTCGCTCCGCGTCTGCCACCAGGCGTCATAGGTGGCGGCGGACCAGCTGCAATTCCAGAGGTTGGAGACGAAGGACTGGCGCAGCAGCATGCAGCATTCATGCACTTCCTCCGCGGCGACATGGTGCGCGGCGCGGCGTTGCGGCGCGGCGGCATAGCGCGCGTCGATGATCGCCGCCGATTTGCGAAATTCGGGATAGTCCCCCCAACGCTCGACGGGAGGGCGCGGCATGGGCGCGTCGAGGAGCCATGTCTGAAGCCCCTGAAAGCGCGGATCGACCGCCATCAGCCGATGCAGCGCCGTGGTGCCGGTGCGCGGGACGCCCGTGATGACGACGGGGCTGGTGACGGCCCGTGCGTCAAAGCCCGGATGATCTTTCATCGATCGGATCGCGCCCGCCCGGCTCCTGAGCACGCCGACGACCTGCCCCCACGCCGCCCGGCGGCCCGTCTCCGTGAAATGAGGGTCATAGTCCATCGATTGCAGCACGACCTTCAGGCCGGGCAGATAATCATCCGGCCCGAAGTCGTCATGACCCGTTTCCGCGATGACAAGCTCATGCGCCCAGTCAGCCGCGTCGCGGAACCGCACCGGCGGATCATAGCCCGTTTCCATCCTCAGCCTTCCTTCTTCTTATCGTTTCGATCCGTCACCAGCGCCGCCTTCTCTGGCAGGCGCGCACGCGCTGGCGCAGTTCCTCGGCGCGCTCCTCCGGCGAGACGACGGGCGTGTCGGCGGGGAGATGGTCGCGCAGTTCGGACAGTTTCACGCGGCGGATGGTCGGCACCGGCTCGCTGTCGCAATCATACCAGCGGCCATAGATGCCGCCCTCCAGATAGCCCGCCGGGTCCAGCCAGTTGGGCACGCCGGGATCGTTCAGCGCGATGACGGCGCGATATTTGCGGTCGGAACTCAGCCGCGCATAATGGCCGTTGGAACTGGAAATCCGGTACACATATTCCAGCGCGTTGAAATACGGGTCGTTGAGCTGGATATTCCAATAGGGCGCGTGGGCCGGAATATCCGTCTCGATGATCAGCGCCTCGTCCGCGTCGAACTGGAAACAGGCGGGCCAATAGACCTGCTTCACCAGCGCGCCCGCCATGCGGATCGGTTCGAAAACGTTGAACCCGACGCGATCCTTCACCCCGTTTTGCATGGGATAGTAGAGGTTGGTCTTTCGGCCCGGAAATTTCGCCATCTCCTGAATGCGATGCAGGATCTCCTCCGGCGCCAGACGCGGCTTGGGCGGCACGGGGTCGAGGCATTCGATGGACAGTTGCGGATCGACCTCGTTCAGCCAGTCATAGCTGCGATAGCGCATGTACATATAACCGGCGTCGGAATCGATCTTGCCCCAATGCCCCTCATGCCCTTCGGGCCGCTCCGCGCTGAACAGTATCTCGAAATCCTCGCCCGGAGCGATGCCCAGGTCGTTGGTGTCCAGCTCGTTGTGACCGTTGGGACGCGGCATCTCGTCCACCGATCCCGATTGCACCTTCTGGCTGGTGAAGGAGAGGATGCGGCAGGTGCCCCGATTACCCGACACCCGATAGCTGTATCGGCCGCTGATCGGAGACTGGACATAGATGTCGTCGGGATTGGGCTGCAGCGTGTACACCGGGTTCCACAAAGGCGCCCAGTCGGGATGTTCGGGCGTCGCATGAAAATAGGCGAAATAGGCGTAGGACAGGCTGGTCATCGTCTGGCGATAGACGTCCGCGCGATAGGCCGGGTCGTCGGGATGCCAGGTGTTCTGGAGGTTCGCGACCGCGTTTTCGAGGTCGGTCAGATAGGATAGAATTGTCGGTTCGATCTTCATGACACCTCTCCACGCAGCTTTGCTTGCGCAAGATAGATAGCATACACTATCAAACGTGCAACCGACAAACAGGACAGGAACCGGAAATGTCATTCATGCTGCCAAGGACGAGCGACCGCTTCGATCCTGCATCGGGCCTGCTGCGGGCCGAGCATTTCCAGATGGCCTATGCCACCAACGATGTGGAACAGGCGCGCGCGCTGTTCGGGCAGCGGCTGGGGATCAAGGACTTCACGCGGCTGGAAGGCCCGCTGGCCATGGGCGGTGCCATCAGGGTGGAACTGGCCTGGGTGGGCACGATCATGTATGAACTGATCGAGGCGACGGGTCCGGGTTCGGAGCTCTATATGGACCGCCTGCCGACGGGTGACGGCTTCCACTTGCGCCATCACCATCTCGGCTATCTGGTCCACGATCAGGCGCAGTGGGACGGGGTGATGGCCGCGGCCGCACGCGAGGGCTGGGCTGTGCCGTACAGCAACCGCAACCCGATGATGGCGGCCTGCTTCGTGGATGTGCCCGAACTGGGGCATTATCTCGAATATCTGTTTCCCGAACAGGCGGGGATCGATTTCTTCAACGGGGTGGCGCGAAGCTGAGGCGATCAGCCGCCGTCGTGAATATCGACGCCGCTCGTCACGAAGGCCGCAATGGCGTGGCGGATGGACTCCTCCGAAACGCCCGGCGGGAACAGCCAGTCCTTGAACAGGGTCGCGCCCAGTACGGCGGCGAAGGACACCCGCACCATCAACTGCGGATCGACCTCCGCATCCGCACCGACGCGCCGCGTCATCAGCGCCGCGCCCCTGTCGAAATAAGCCTGCATGCCGTCCATCGTGCTGACCTGCTGGCGATAGACGGGGGAGTAGGCGGAGGCCGCGACCATCGACATCAGCATGCGGCTGTTCTTCTCCATGAAATCCTGGAGAGCGTTGATATAATCATGGGCGGACCCGCGCAGGGACGCCGCCCGGCTCTGGCCAGCCACCCCGTCGAGAATGAACTCGGCGAAATGGCTGTTAAGCGGTTTGAAGATGGCCGCGCGGAACAGTTCCTCCTTCGACGCGAACAGGCGAAACAACTGCGCCTCCGTCACGTCCGCCTTGCGCGCGATGGCGGCCGTGGTCGCGCCGGAATAGCCGTTCTTGCCGAACTCCGCGTTTGCCGCCTCGATGATCAGGTCAGTGATCGCCTCCGCCGTCCGCCGCTTGCGCCGGGGCTTTGCAGTCTCCTGCGGATGATCTGACACGGACCTTGCCACCTTTCCCCGTTCGCGCACCGCCCCGATGGGCAGCCGGTGCAATCCGGCATGGCGATTTTCAGGGATAGCGACAACTCTCTTTGCAGATCGGCGCCAATTTGTAGGGGGCGCCGGACATCTTCCTTTACAAATTTTACACTTTCGCGTGCCGCCCATCGCGTTGATGTGGAAAACTCATCGGTTCGTCCGCGAAACGATAGGAAATCGCGGCGACCTGAGTTTACCCCCCGATTGCCAGAATCGACGGCGGGGTGGCACCAGCCGCACATGCTCGAACTCTCCCCCTCCCAGCAAGTGAACCCCGCCCTCATCCTGGCGGAACTCGCGACGGCGCGGCGCATCGCCGACACCATCACGTCGATGGCCGACAAGAGGACGATCGAGCGTTATATCGCCGAGCTGGAAACCGAGCTGACGGTCGCCGACACGGTGGTCTGGCCGAAGGTGGCGAAGCGGCGATAAGGGCGATTTTCGTTCCATAGTTCGCAATGGATTAGGGCTTTTCGGCGTAAAAGCCGCGCATGATCGCGAATCACGCCGCACCCGCTCACGCCTCCGCACCGCCCGCCATCCTCGCGCGCGGACTGGTCAAGGATTTCGATGGCTTCCGCGCCGTCGACCATATCGACCTCAGCGTGCCTGCGGGCAGCATCTTCGGCATTCTCGGCCCCAATGGCGCGGGCAAGACCACTACCCTGCGCATGCTGCTGGGCATCATCGCGCCGGATGAGGGGCAGTGCCTGCTGCTCGGCAACGACCGGCCTCTCTCCGTGGCCGCACAGGTCGGCTATCTGCTGGAGGAGCGCGGCCTCTATCCCACCATGACAGCGGTGGAGGCCATCGCCTTCATGGGCGCATTGCGCGGGCTGTCCCTTGGCGAAGGGCGCAGGCGCGCACGGGACCTGATGGAGGGCCACGGCCTCGGCCATGCGCAGGGACGCCAGATCCGGCAACTGTCCAAGGGCATGGCGCAGACTGTGCAATTGCTGGGCACCATCATCCACCGCCCCCGCCTCATCATCCTCGACGAGCCGTTCTCCGGCCTCGACGCGCTCAACCAGCAGAAGCTGGAGGCGCTGATCCGGCGACAGGCGGAGGGCGGCACGACCGTCATCTTCTCGACCCATGTCATCGCTCACGCCGAACGATTGTGCGAACAGGTAGCGATCATCGCGGGCGGTCGCATGCCGTTCGTCGGCAGCGTGGATGAAGCGCGCAATCGCCTGCACCCGCGCGTGCGGCTGGAGACGCGCAGCGCCGACGGGCCATGGCGCGCGGCCCTGCCGCCCGGCACGGTGCCGCAGGGGCGCCACTGGCATTTCGAATTGCCCGAAGCGGGCGTGGAGCCGATGCTGCAGGCGCTGATCGCGGGCGAGGCGGGCATCGTCTCCCTCTCCATCGAACGGCCCGGCCTGCACGACGCCTTCATCGCCATAGCGGGTGAGGCGGCCGCCGCCGACCTGCTCCGCGACCGGCAGGAGGACAGGGCATGAACGCCACGCTGCGCGCCGCATGGGTCATTGCCCGGCGCGATTTCACCGCGCTTGTCCGGTCAAAGGCGTTCATCGCCTTCCTGATCGGCCCCATCGTCATGCTGGGCATCGCGCTGGCGGCGGGCGGCATGGCTGCGCAGAGCGTCCATACGCCGGAGGTGCCGGTAATCGGCATAGCGATGGACAAGGGCGACACCGCGCGCCTCCTCTCCGCAACCGAACGGCTGAACCGGCTTGTCGGCGGATTGCCGGACGTGAAAGCAGTCGAGCGACCGGGCGCACCGGATGCCCTGCTCCGGTCGGGGCAGTATGCCGCCATCCTCTCCGGCTCACTGGCGCATCCCCGCCTCGACACCACCCGCGACGGTGTGGACGTCTGGCAGGAGCGGATGAAGCTGCTGATCGATCAGGCGCGCGGCAATGGCGCTTTCGCGAAGATGGCGATGGACGTCCACGCCGTCACCCTCCCCTCCGCCGACCAAAGCGCGCCTGCCAAAATCGACCGCAGCGACACCGCGCAATTCGGGCAGATGGCGCTGTTCCTCTCCACCATGTTGCTGGCGGGCATGGTCCTGTCGAATCTGGTCGAGGAAAAGACCAACAAGATTATCGAGGTTCTGGCATCCAGCATCCCGTTGGAATCCATCTTCCTCGGCAAGCTGTTCGCGATGCTGGCCATGGCGCTGATCGCCATCGGCATATGGGTCGGGCTGGGTTTGCTGCTGGTCGCGGTGGGCGGATCGGTCCTGCCCTCGCTCCCCGCGCCTGCCGTGGGGTGGCCGCTCTTTTTGCTGCTCGGCATTCTCTATTTCTCGACGGCCTATCTGCTGCTGGGGTCCGCCTATCTCAGCATCGGGGCAATGGCCGCGACGGTGCGCGATGTGCAGACGCTGTCGATGCCGGTCAGCATGGCGCAGCTCGGCATCTTCCTGCTCGCAGGCTATGCTATGGCGACACCGGGATCGGCGGTTGAGATTGCCGCCTGCCTGTTCCCCTTCACCTCCCCCTTCGCGTTGCTGGCGCGCGCGGCGCAGGAACCGGAACTCTGGCCGCACGCCCTGCTGCTCGTCTGGCAGGCGTTGTGGACGTGGGCGATCATCCGCGCCGGCACCGGACTGTTCCGGCGCAGCGTGTTGAAATCGACCGGCGGGCGCAAGCGTCGCCGGTCGCGCAAAGCCGCTTCGCCAGAGGTGGCCTAACCCATCCCGCCATGCTATAGGCGCACTCGCTGACGTCGCATTCGACGGGTAATCGACAGCCGAGGCTATCCCTTTATCCCATCATCGCTTCACGACGCCGGGACCGCGACCATAGCGGAAGCCCGCCCAGACATTTGAGATTTACAGAGGGACTGAGTACTGTCGATGCGAGGATATAAGGAACCGGGTTTGCAGGACCGACTGGCCGCCGCCAATCGCGCCCGGGACAAGGCGCTTGAGAAATTGCGCAGCAAGCCGCCCATCGACGAGGCCGAACTGGCACGCCGGGCAGCCCGCCAGCAGGAAAAGGATGCCGCCGCGCGCGCGAAGCGCGAAGCAGCCAAGCTGGCCAAGGAAGAGGCTGCGGCTGCAAAGAAGGAAGCCGCTCGTCTGGCGGCCGAAGCCGCGGAGGCCGCCAAGCCCCGCGTGCTGACGGAAGAAGAAAAGAAAGCGGCGCGCGATGCCCGCTATGCGGCGCGCAAGGCCCGCAAGTAACAGCAGATCCGGGGAAGGCCATCCGCGCCTTCCCCGCTCTCTTCACCGTGTCGCCGCGATGCCATTCGCTTCGCCAGCACAGTCATGTCCCGGCATGGCCTTGGCCGCGATGACACTATCCGCTTCCGACCGCGCCGCCGCGAGATCCTTCTGAAATGCCGGGTCCGCGTTGAGTCGCGCCAGCGTCGCCGCGGCCATGAACCGGCCCTCCTCGATATCGCTCAGCCAGTGGACGTTGCAGATGCGGCGGCTGTCCCCGAACACGCGCCCGCGCGCGACCAGTTCCGTCGCCCGCGACGGAATGGCCTCCGCCAAAATCAGGCCAGTGCCGAACCCGATGGCGCTATGGCCGGAGGGATAGGAGCCGTCCTTGCGCAGGACAGCCTCCATATCGGGGGTGCAGGTCGGCTTGCCATTCTCCATGAACGGACGCGCCCGCTGATATTTGCGCTTCGCCGCCATGGTCGACATGGCGAGGTTCGCAGCCGCGCGGCTCAGCAAAGCTGACAGCGCAGGCGTCGCCTTTGCAGTGATCGCAAAGCCCGCCGCGCAGGAAAAGGTCGTCCCGATGGCATCGGGGGCCATGAGTTCGGCATCCGCTGCGGCCAGCGTCCAGCGCGCGCTGCCCTGCTGTGCGACGGCGTTGGCGGCCCCCTCTGCATCCCGTTTCATCGCCTCCGATCCCGGTGCCGGTGGTGGCGGGACGAGAATGGCGCTGTTGGGAAGTTGATCGGGTTTCAGATAGCTTTGCGCGAACATCCGGCTCTGAACAGACGACGGTATCTGGGAGGGCTGGCTTGCGACCGGAGCCTGCGCCAGGCCCATCCGCGGCAGCGCCATCGCGATCAGCACAGCCCCCCTCGTCGCGCGTCGAAACATCATCGGTCCATCCTCTCCCTTTTACCGCCTGAATTGAAGGGCATGGACAGCGACCTGTCAATTCGCGGCACGGCAAGCGGGCATGAAAAAGGCCCGGCGAAGCATCGCCGGGCCACTTCCATCGTGAATGCGGGAGATCAGGCCTTGTCGACTACACCTTTGACCGCACCCTTCACCTCGCCCTTGGCCTTTTGCAGGTCGCCCTTGGCTTCCTGCGCATCGCCTTCGGCCTTAAGGTCGGGACGATCGAGTGCTTCGCCGGCGGCACGCTTGGCCTTGCCGATGACTTCGTTGGTGTGACCCTTGATCTTGTCGCTGACTTCACCCATCGTGCTTCTCCTGAGTAATTCCACCTGTCCATTGCCCAACGCGCCAATATCAATTTGGCCGCATGGCATGCGACGAACCGTTAGCCGCCGATAAAAGCGATCAGATCGGCATTGAGGCGATCCGGGGCCGTCGCGAACAGGCCATGGGGTTCGCCGTCATATTCGATGAACTGCGCACCCGCGATGCCCGACGCGGCTGCACGGCCCGACGGGTCGATGGGAACCGTCTTGTCGCCGGTCCCGTGGATGACGAGCGTCGGGATATTGAACGCGCGCAGGTCGGGACGGAAATCGGTCCGCCCAAAGGCATCGACACAATCGATCGTCGCCTTGGGGCTGGCCATGATCGCCAGCGCAAACGTCCAGTCGAGGAGCGCGCTGCTCACCGGCTTCGACACGAGGCCGACCCCGTAGAACGCCTTGGAGAATGTCTGGAGGAAGGCAAAGCGATCCTCGCGAATCTGCGCCTTCATATCCTCGAAGACCGACCCGTCGACGCCATCGGGATTGCTGTCGTCCTTGAGAAGATAGGGCACGACCGACGACACCAGCACCGCATTGGCGACCTTGGTCGAGCCATGGCGGGACAGGTAGCGGGCGATCTCGCCGCCGCCCATGGAAAAGCCGACGAGCGAGACGCCGGTCACGTCCAGATGGTCGATCACTGCCGCCAGATCATCGGCAAACACGTCGTAATTATACCCGTCCGCCGGATGACCCGACTGTCCAAAACCGCGCCGGTCATAGGTGATGACGCGGTATCCCGCCTCCAGCAACGCCAGCGTCTGATATTCCCACATGTCCCCGGTCAGGGGCCAGCCGTGGATAAGGATGACCGGCTTGCCCGTCCCCATGTCCTTGACGTGGATAGAATGGCCTTGGGCGGTTTCGATATGCATGGGGCGTGCTCCTGTGACTGTCGGCGCGTAAAGGGACAGTGGGGGAAAAGCCCCCGCCCGGAGGAAACCGGACGGGGGCGGGACGCGCCTAGCAGGGGGGCAATGTGGCGCGCCTCATGGATAAGGACGCTCCGGCCCCGGCGCAGTTCCGCTCGCTTCATCGCATTATGTTTTGCGGTCGGTACGGGCTTCCAGCGGTCATGCTTATGTATAGGAGGGGAGCCAATCGGGCGTTCAGGACGTTCCTGACAATGCCTCCCCCATTTTCAACTAACCGAGACACCCCTTCCCCTATCATGACATCAGCCATCACCCCGCCGACGCGCAGCCTGCGCCGGACCGCCGCACTCTGCGCCGCTCTCCTGACGATGACCGCAGGCCACGCCCATGCGGAAACCTATTATGTGAACGCGGTTCAGGGCGACGACCGCAATGACGGCCTGTCGGATGGGAAAGCGTGGCGTTCCCTCGCGCGCGTCCGCGACTTTCCGCTGAAGGCTGGCGACAGGGTGCTGCTGGCATCCGGGTCGGTGTGGAAGGAGCCGCTGACCCTAACCCGGTCGGGCAAGCGGGGTTCGCCGATCCTGGTCGGTCGGACGGGCACCGGCGCGCGGCCCCGCATCGACGCAGGCGGCGTCTCGCCCCATGCGGTCGCCATCCGCAACGCTGAATATGTCGGGGTCAGTGGGCTGGAAGTCACCAATGATGGTCCGCCCGCCGGGTCGCGCTATGGCGTGCTCGTCTCGGCGGAGAATATCGGGGTGACGCGGGGCATCCGCGTCAGCGACATGTATATCCACGACATACGCGGCACCAACGATCGCAAGGACAATGGCGGCATCGTCTTTCAGGCGCTCGGCCCGCGCCTGCGCACCCGGTTCGAGGATCTCGCGGTGGAGCGCAACATCATCTGGCGCGTGGACCGGTCGGGCATCGCCGGGATCAGCGACCAGATCAGCACCGCCAAATGGTTCCCCAGCCGCAACATCGTGATCCGCGACAATTATCTGGAGGATATCGGCGGCGACGGCATCGTGCCGCGCGGCGCGGACGGTGCGCTGATCGAGCATAATATCGTCCGCTACGCCGCCAGCCGCGCGTCTGGCTATAATGTCGCCATCTGGCAGTGGAGCACGGACAACAGCCTGATCCAGCTCAACGAAGCCGCCTTTACCCGTGGACGGTACGACGGCCAGGGGTTCGATTCCGACTTCAACTCGCGCCGGACGCGCATCCTCTATAATTTCAGCCACGACAATGCGGGCGGCTTCCTGCTGATCTGCTCGCCGCGCAGCAACGATACCGACAACCTCGGCAATCGCGGCACGATCGCGCGGTATAATGTCAGCCGCAACGACGGCACCCGCATCATCCAGCTTTCCGGCGCGATCTCCGATGCGCTGATCGAGCAGAATGTCATTCATGTCGGCAAGGGCATGGACGTGCAGATGGTCGTCGCGACCGAATGGCAGGGCTGGGCGACCGACGTGCGGCTGGACAATAATCTCTTCGCCGTGGCGGGCACGGCGCGATACGGGCGGGAGACGGGACGGAGCGGCCCCGACTATCTGATCGCGCCCGGCTTCAACCCCGCGCAGGAGATACGCTTTCGCGGCAATCGCTATCTGGGCCAACATGTGGACCGGCCCGACGATGCGAATGCCGACATCAAGCCGGATTACCGCCCGCCCAATGCCGACTGGACGGTGCCGGTCTTTGACCCCGCCAAGCCCGATGGCTTTGCCGAGTTCCTGCCCCGCCATCGCGCCTGGATGCTCATGATGCTGGCGCGCGAACTGGGCCGTCCGGTCGATCTGGAACGCCCTCGCCCGTCATCGCCGTTCGACACGCGGCGGTAACAGCGGAGTCACAGATACGGGACAGTTGTGCTTTTTCCCGGCAGTGCGTTACGCTGGCGTCACGCACCCCGAACGGAGCACCCGCATGAGCACTCCCGGCACCCGCGAGCATCAGATGTTCCCCGTCCTGACCTGCGCCCAGATCGAAACCGCGCGCCGTTTCGCCAGCGGACCGCCGCGCGATTTTGCGGCTGGCGAGACGATCTACGCCATCGGCGAGCAGGACGCGCCCGCATGGCTGGTGCTGGACGGCACCATCGACGTGGTGCGCCGCGACGGCCTGAGCCGGGAAGCGGCGGTGACGACGCATGGCGAGGGCCAGATCACGGGTGAGGTCAACCAGTTGGCGGGACGCGCCTCCATCGCGGGGGGCCGTGCGGGCTCGGATGGCTGCACCGCCGTCCCGTTCGACGCCGCCCATCTGCGCGCGCTGATGATCGGATCGGCGGACGTGGGAGAGGTGATCATGCGCGCCCTCATCCTGCGCCGTGTCGGCCTGATCGAACAGGGCGGCGCGGGGACCATCCTGATCGGCGTGCCGGGCAGTCCCGACATCGTGCGGTTGCAGGGGTTCCTGACGCGCAGTGGCTATCCCAACCTCGTCATCGACGCCGACGTGGACGGCGAAGGCCGCGCGCTGGTCGAGCGGACGGGCGTGCCGCCGGAAGCCCTGCCGCTGGTCGTCTGTCCCAATGGCACCCTGCTGCGCAAACCGACGGAGACGCAGCTTGCATCGTGCCTCGGCATGACGCCCGACCTCGACCCCGACACGCTCTATGACGTGGCGATCGTCGGCGCGGGACCGGCGGGACTGGCGGCGGCGGTCTATGCCGCGTCGGAGGGATTGTCGGTCATCGTCCTCGACGAACGGGCGATGGGCGGACAGGCGGGGGCATCGGCGCGCATCGAGAATTACCTCGGCTTTCCCACCGGCATTTCCGGGCAGGCGCTGGCGGGCCGCGCCTATAATCAGGCGCTGAAATTCGGTGCGGAGATCGCGGTGCCGCTCCAGATCGAGCGGCTGGACTGCGCGAAAACGCCTGCCGTGCTGGAAGTGGCGGGCGACCGCCGCGTGCGGGCGCAAGCCGTGGTGATCGCCAGCGGCGCACGCTATCGCCGCCCCGACATCCCCAATCTCGCCACGTTCGAGGGCGCGGGCGTCTCCTACTGGGCATCGCCCATCGAGGCGCGGCTGTGCGCAGGCGAGGAGATCGCGCTGGTCGGCGGCGGCAATTCGGCGGGACAGGCGATCGTCTTTCTCGCCCCGCAGGTAAAGCACCTCCACCTCTTCGTCCGGCGCGCGCTGGCCGACACCATGTCCCGATACCTGATCGACCGCATCGACGCGCTGCCCAATGTCACCATCCATCAGGGGTCGGAGGTCGTCGCGCTGGAGGGCGACTCCTCCACCGGCCTCTCCGCCGCAACATTCCGCAACCGCGACGACGGGACGGAGCATCGCTGCGACCTGCGCCACCTGTTCCTGTTCATCGGCGCGGACCCGAACACCGGCTGGTTGCAGAATTGCGTGGAGACGGATGACAAGGGGTTCATCGTCACGGGTGACGAGGCGGGCGCGCAGTCGCTGGAAACCAGCCTGCCCGGCGTCTTTGCCATCGGCGACGTGCGTGCGGGATCGACCAAGCGCGTCGCCGCCGCCGTGGGCGAAGGGGCCGCCGTCGTCTCCCAGATTCACACGCTGATCGCCGCGCGGGCCGCAGTGAAGGAGGACGCATGACCGGATGCCAGCATAGCGCCACGATCAACGCGGTCGTGCCCAGCGCACAGGGATGCGAGGAATGCCTGAAGATCGGCAGCCCGTGGGTCCACCTGCGCCTCTGCCGGACATGCGGCCATGTCGGCTGCTGCGACGACTCCCCGCATCGCCACGCCCGCGCGCATTTCCTTGGCGCGGCTCATCCGATCATAGAGGGCTATGACCCGCCCGAAGGCTGGGGCTGGTGCTTTGTCGATGATGTGGAGGTCGACCTGCCCGACCAGACCCCGCAGTGGGGACCGATCCCGCGCTATATCTGATCGTCACCATGGCCGGATGTAAGATCGAGTAACCGCAAAGAAGAGGACAGATATGACAGGCGCCGTCCATCCAGCGAGCATCTTCCTGCCGGTTCTGGCGATCGTGGCGCTCACCATCATCGCCTTTGCGCGCATGGCGGTGGCGCGAGCGCGGGGCACAAAGGAAAGCCCCCGCGATCCGGGCTATTTCCGGGCCTTCATCGGGGAAAGCGAACCCGAATATGCCATCGTCGCGGTCCGGCATTACGGCAATCTCTTCGAGCTGCCAACGCTCTTCTACGCCGGGTGCATCAGCGCGTTCGTACTGGGCGACGTCACCTGCTGGTCGCTGGGCTGGGCATGGGCCTATGTCGCGGCACGCGTGGTGCAGAGCGCGGTCCACCTCAGCTACAACAAGCCCGTGCATCGCGGACTGGCGTTCGTTGTAGGGGTGGTCTGCATCGCTGGACTATGGGTCCATGTGGGGATGGCCGTCGTCGGGCAGTTGTAACCTCCTCACCCCGGCGGCGGGGTTTCGAGTTCCGGCGCAAAGGTCATGTGGCAGGCGATGCACTGGTCGTTGATCGCTTCGCCCGCGCGTTCGAGGGCGTCGTAATCCTTATGCTCCGCCGCGTCGGCACTGGCCGTGGCGGCGGCGCGCAGTCCTTCCAGATGCCGGTCCCAGCGCGGATCGTCGATGCGGATGGTGCTGTGCTGGAGCGTATAGGTGAGCTGCTGGATGGTCAGCGCATCACTCTCCGCCTCTTCCCATTGTTGCTCCGTCACAGGCCGCCCCGAATGCTCGCCCTTTTCGTCGATCAGCCAGGCCGTCCACGTCCAGAGCTGCTCCGCATTGCGTTGCAGAACATGGCCCATGAATTCGTTGAGCGGCAGATGGGACTCATCGTCCTTTGGCGCCTGGGCGGTGGCCGCCATGGTGACGGACAATCCGGCGAACAGGGCGGACAGAAGCAGGATTTTGCGGGTCATGCAGGCTTTCGGAACGGAGGGTGCGCGGCCCCAGCCCGCCCGAAAATCCGCCCCGTGTAAAATCAATAATCCTCATAGGGATTTGATAAATCCATGAGCAAGTCCGGGGCATAGCGCCCTTGCGTCCGGTCGATTTCTTCACCACCATCACCGCCCAGCAGCCCCATCCCCTAATGGAGACAGCCCCCATGGCTTCCAGCGATCGTCCCGCCAGCACCGATTTCAGCCGGGAAGTGCTCGACCTGTTCGACGCCTATGTCCATGGCGCGCTCGACCGGCGCGGCTTTCTTCAGAAATGCGCGGTGCAACTGGGCAGCGTCGCGGCGGCCACCGCGACATTGACCGCGCTCAGCCCCGATTTCGCCTTTGGGCAAGTGATCCCGCCGCAGGACAAGCGGATCGTGACGAGCCGGGTCGACATCCCCTCGCCGCAGGGCAACGGCACGATCCGCGCCTATGTCGCGCGGCCCGCCAAGGCGACCAACCCCCTGCCCGTCATCGTCGTCGCACATGAGAACCGCGGCCTCAACCCGCATATCGAGGATATCGCACGCCGCCTCGCCGTGGACGGCTTCATCGCGGTCGCGCCAGATGCGCTGACCACCGTCGGCGGCTATCCGGGCGACGAGGACAAGGCGCGCGAACTGTTCGGGACGCTGGACCGGGCGAAGATCGGCGAGGATTTCGTCGCGGCGGCGCATTATGCGCTCAAGATCGAGGGCGGCAACGGCAAGCTGGGCGCGGTTGGCTTCTGCTTTGGCGGCGGGATCGCGAACCAGCTCGCCACGCGGATACCCGAACTGCGCGCCGCCGTGCCCTTTTACGGCGCCGCTGCGCCGCTGGCGGACGTGCCGAAGATCAACGCGGAACTGCTGCTCCACTTCGGCGGCAATGATGCGCGCACCAATGCGGGCTGGCCGCCCTATGAGGAGGCGCTGAAAAAGGCGGGCAAGCACTATACCGCCTATATCTACGACGGTGCGGAGCACGGGTTCAACAACGACACCACGCCGCGGTTCAACAAGGCGGCAGCGGATTTGGCATGGTCACGGACGCTGGCGCTATTCAGGCGGACCCTGAGGTAAAATCCCTAGACCGTCCTGATGCGCTCCAGCACGTCGCGTTCCATTTCGGTCAGTTCCTTCATCGTCTTGTCGATGTCGATGCGCTGCTGCTCCAGATCGACCAGCCGCTCGCGCACCCGTTCCGCCAGCCGCCGCATCTGTTCGATATGCTGCGGATCGACGTCGTAGAGGTCGAGGAACTCCTTGATCTCCCGCAGTGAGAAGCCGAGGCGCTTGCCACGCAGGATCAACTGCATCCGGCCGACCTCGCGGCGGGAATAGATGCGGGTCGCGCCGACGCGCTGCGGCTCGATCAACCCCTTGTCCTCATAGAAGCGCAAGGTGCGCTGGGTCACGTCCAGTTGCTCCGCGACCTCCTTTATGCCGCGCAAATCCTCGCGCGGCGTGTCGCCGTTCCTGTTGTGCCCATCATCCGCCATGGGGATGCTGTAGCGGTGCACCGCCGCCGTCGCCAGTCCCGGCTGCGGCTTTCCTGCGGTCCGCCTCCTCCTGCACCAGTTCCTTCTTCGACAGCTTGCCGATCAGCGTGCGCGGCAGGGCGTCGCGGAACTCGATCTCCTTTGGGATTTCGATCTTGCTGAGCTGCGTGGCGAGGAAATCATGCAGGCCCTGCATGGTCAGGTCGGCGCCATCGTGCAAAGCAACGAACAGCTTGGGCGACTGGCCGCGATAGGTGTCGGGGATGGCGATGGCGACCGCCTCCTTGACCGCCGGATGGTGATAGGCGGCATCCTCGATCATGCGGGGATAGACGTTATAGCCACCGCACAGGATCACGTCCTTCATCCGGTCCACGAGGAAGAGATAGCCGTCCTCGTCCAGATAACCGATGTCCCCGGTCCTGAGCGCACCGTCGACAAAGACATTGGCCGTCTCGTCCGGGCAGTTCCAATAGCCCTGCATGACCTGCGGCCCGCGCGCGCACACCTCCCCATTCTCGCCGGTGGGCATGAGTTGGTGGGGATCGTCGAGGCTGCGGATTTCGAGGATGGTGCCGGGGAACGGCACGCCGCAACTGTTGCGCTTGATGACACCATCGAGCGGGTTGCAGGCGATGATCGGCGCGGCTTCCGACAGGCCATAGCCCTCCACCACCTTGGCCCCCGTGCGCTGCTCGAAGCGGTCGCGCACCTCCATGGGCAGCGGCGCGCCGCCGGAGATGCAGGCGCGGACCGAAGAGAGGTCCGGTATCTTCTCGTCCGGCAGGTCGTTGAGCGCCACATAGATGGTGGGCACACCGAAAAACTGCGTCGGCTTCGTGCGCTTCATGGTGGCCAGCACCTGATCCATCTCGAACCGGGGAAGCAGGACCATCTCCGCCCCCACTTCTATCGAGAAGTTGAGGACCGTGGTCAGTGCAAAGACGTGGAACATGGGCAGGACGCCCAGCGTGCGCTCCTGAACGTCCCGCTCACCGCCGCAATGGATCAGCATCTGCTGGCTGTTGGCGGTCAGGTTCGCATGGCTCAGCATCGCACCCTTGGGCACGCCGGTGGTGCCGCCGGTATATTGCAGCACCGCCGCGTCATCGGGCTTCACCACCGCCGCATCTGGCGCGCCGTGGTTGGCGATCAGGTCGCGATAATGAACCTGCCGCCCGTCATTCGGCAGCACGGCATGGTCGGCGCGTTTCAGCCAGCGCCATCCCCATCCCTGCAGCATCGGCAATATGTCGCCCATCGGGCAGACGATGATTTTCTTCAGACCCGCTCCCGCTGCGACCGTCGCGACCTTGCCATGGATGGAGCGCAGGTCCGGGACCGCCATCATGGTGGTGCCGCTATCGCGAATCTGATGATCCAGTTCCGCCTCGACATAGAGCGGGTTGAAGCTGACCACGATTGCGCCGACGCGCAGCACCGCGAAATAGAGGATCACGAAATAGGGCGTGTTGGGCAGGCACAGACCGAAACGGTCGCCGGGCTTGAGGCCCAGATCCTGAAGGCCCCGCGCGGCGCGCTCCACCGCATCGCCAATCTCCTCATAGCGCCATGTGCGCCCCATGAAGTCGATGGCCTTACGATCCGGCCATGTCGTCACGGCATGATCGAATACTTCGGTCAGCAGCCGGGGGCGGATGACGGGGTCCGAAGACCCCGTCCCGTTGATGGCCGCACCGGCAGCAGGAACGCCCGCGACATGGGCTTTCATGGCATCGTCCTCCATCAGAAGGTTACTCGTCCACCCAGCGAGAAGATCAGAACGCTGGCATCGGTCAGGCGGCCATTGGTCAGGATGGGCGCCTGCAGGGTGGCGAGCGGTGCGGTCGGCAGGCCCAATGTGGCCCGGTCAATGGGCACACCCTTCACCTTGATATAGTTGACCGC
The DNA here is from genome assembly GCA_036383715.1 of Sphingobium sp. Taxonomy (GTDB): domain Bacteria; phylum Pseudomonadota; class Alphaproteobacteria; order Sphingomonadales; family Sphingomonadaceae; genus Sphingobium. Next base: position 103,986 of record DASVNT010000150.1, read on the forward strand.
GCCGTCGATGGTGAAGTTCGGTCCCAGCTTGTAACTGGTGCCGCCGGCGAAGTTCCAGCGGTCGCCATCCGGCACGCGGGGATCGCGGTTGCCGTCGCGCGTCGGCGTCTGGTCGAACTGCACGCCGCTGCGCAACGTCCACTCCGGCGTGACGGCGAGGTCGAAGCCGGTCGAAACCGCCCAGGTATTGCGGTAGTTTTCCGGCATCGCGGGGATGCCGACGCCTTCCAGATAGATGGCGTCGAACTTGCCCCAGCCGATGCGCGAGCCCTGCGCATTCAGCGTCAGCTTGTCGGTGACGGCGAGACGCGCACCGAAATTGAGCTGCCACGGGGTATAGAATGTCGCCGACGCGTCAGCCGTCCGGTTGCCGGTGGCCAGCAGCCCCTGCAGGCCCGATACCGAGATCGTACCTTTCAGCTTATGCTTGATCGCGGACTTATAGGCGACACCGACCGAAAGCGGGCCGGTCTGGTACTGCGCGCCCGCGCTCCAGCCGAAATCCCAGCCGTCGCCCTGCAGCGCCTGATAGCCATCGCCCTGCGCCGCCGTGAAATTGGGCAGGTAGTTGCTGAGATAGGCTTTCGTATATTCGATGTTCACGCCGCCGCCGACGCTCAGGCCACCGAATTTCACCGCGACGGTCGGCTGGATGTCATAGGTCCGCAGCATGGAGCGATCCGCATTATAGCGCGTCCAGCTATCGGCATCATATTGCGTGGCGAAGCTGAACGGCGAGGTCAGCGCCACGCCCACCGCGATATTGGGCGTCACACCATAGGCGATGGCGCCCGTGGGCAGATAGCCGTTTTCGATCGGGTTGCGCGCCACCGGATTGCCACCGACGGGAGTAAAGGGGTTCGCGACGAGGCCGGGACGACGGATCACCGTGCCCTCATCACGCACGGTGCCGCGCGGCAGGATCGCGCTAATGCCGACATGGGCGTCGCCGCCTTGCAGTCCGCCGATGGAGGCAGGATTCCACCAGAGCGACGCCGCGCCCTGATCCGCCACTTCGCCGGAGAAAGCACGGCCCGCGCCGCGCACCGATTGTTCCTGAAGATAGAAGCCGCCCGCATGGGCCGCGCCGGGGGCCAGCATCGCCGAACCTGCGATGGCAGACAGAAGTGCCGTCTTTCCATAAGCCTTCTTCATCATTCTCTCCCTTATACCTTTGTTCCGACCCGACATCTTACGGCAACCGCGTCCACGTCTGCGTCTTGCAGAGCGGCCAGACGATGCAGCCTTTCAGCTTGAGTTGATTATGGGTGATCGGCGTGACCGTGGCCTTGTACGTGCCGCCGTCCTCGCCATTGTAGATCGTGCCCCCTTGCCAGGCCCCGCCTTTCCAGGTGAAGCCCTGCAGCATCTGCACACCCATCAGCTTGCGCCCGCGCTGGGCCGCGTCCTTGTTGTTCGTATCGAGAAGATTGGGATTGGTCTTCAGCCCATCCGAGTCGATCAGCTTGCCGCATATCGACGGCCCGCATCGGGCGATTTCAACAACGCCATGCCGCACCTCCGTCCGCCAGCGCCCCAAGACGGCGTTGGCATCGACGTCGGCTGCGACCGCAGCACCCGCGAGAAATAAAAGCATCTCTCAGCACCTCACCTCTGTTTCGGGCCCGTCCAGCGGACCTCTTTGCCGTCCGCTGCGTTCAACCTGTTGAGCGGACAATCGGATACTGCACCAAAAAAACGTTGACGTATAGGTAAATTTTCATACCTATAGGGAAAGCATCAACTACAGCGTCCGATAACGGCGGAGAGGCTCAACACATGCGCAACGTGGTCATCGCGGGTTATGCCCGCTCGCCCTTTCACCTCGCAGGCAAAGGGGCGCTGGCCCGTGTCCGCCCCGACGATCTGGCGGCAGAAGTCGTGCGCGGCCTGATCGCCCGCACCGGCGTAAAGGCGCAGGATATCGAGGATATCATCCTAGGTTGCGCCTTTCCCGAAGGCGAGCAGGGCCTGAACGTCGCGCGCCTGATCGGCCTGCTCGCCGACCTGCCCCTGTCGGTCGGCGGCATGACGGTGAACCGCTTCTGTGGCTCCTCCATGTCGAGCATCCACATTGCGGCGGGCCAGATTCAACTGGGCGCGGGCGAGGCGTTCATCTGTGCGGGCGTCGAGTCGATGAGCCGCGTGCCCATGTCCGGCTTCAACCCCCTCCCCAACCCGGCGCTGATGGCGAGATCGCCCGCCTATATCGGCATGGGCGACACGGCGGAGAATGTGGCGACCAAATATCAGATCGGTCGGGGCGAGCAGGAAGCCTTTGCCGTCGCCAGCCAGCAGAAGGCCGCAGCGGCGCAGGCCGATGGCCGCTTCAAGGACGAAATCGTTCCGATCACCACAAAGGCGGGCGTGGTCGACACCGACGGCACGCCGCGCCCCGGCACCACGACGGAGGCGCTGGCGGGCCTGAAACCCGCTTTCGACCAGAATGGCAGCGTGACGGCGGGCACCTCTTCCCCGCTGACCGATGGCGCGGCGGCGGTACTGGTGACGAGCGAGGACTATGCCCGCGCGAACAACCTCCCCATCCTCGCCCGCATCAAGTCGGTCGCCGTATCGGGCTGCGCGCCGGAGATCATGGGCATCGGCCCGGTGGAGGCGAGCCGCAAAGCCCTGTCCCGCGCGGGCATCGACGCCAGCCAGCTCGACGTGGTGGAACTGAACGAAGCCTTCGCATCGCAGTCGCTGGCGTGCATCCGCGACCTCGGCCTCGACGTGTCGAAGATCAACCTCGACGGCGGCGCGATCGCCATCGGCCATCCCCTTGGCGCGACCGGCGCGCGCATCGTCGGCAAGGCCGCCGCGCTGCTGAAGCGGCAGGGCGGCAAATATGCGCTCGCGACCCAGTGCATCGGCGGCGGTCAGGGTATCGCCACCATATTGGAGGCGGTGGAATGAGCGCGGTTTCCATCAAGCCAGCCGACGTCCCGTCGGGGTCTGTCAAAAAGGTCTGCGTCATCGGCGCGGGCACCATGGGCGCGGGCATTGCGGCACAAGTCGCCAATGCGGGTGTCCCCGTGCTGCTGCTCGACATCGTGCCCAAGGCCGGTGACGACCGCAGCGCCATCGCCAAGGGCGCGGTCGCGAAAATGCTCAAGACCGACCCCGCGCCCTTCATGTCCAAGGCCGCGGCGAAACTGATCGAGACAGGCAATATCGAGGACGATCTCGCCAAAGTCGCGGACTGCGACTGGATCGTCGAGGCCATCATCGAGCGCATCGACCTGAAACAGGGCCTTTATGAGAAGCTGGAGGCAGTACGCACGCCGGGTACGGCGGTTTCGTCCAACACCTCCACCATCCCCCTCGCCCATTTGATCGAGGGCCGGTCGGAGGCGTTTGCCCGCGACTTCCTCATCACTCATTTCTTCAACCCGCCGCGCTATATGCGGCTGCTGGAGGTCGTCTCCGGGCCGAAGAGCGACCCCGCACTGGTCGACCGGATCGCGGATTTCGCGGACCGCTCGCTCGGCAAGTCGGTGGTGCGCGCGAAGGACACGCCGGGCTTCATCGCCAATCGTGTCGGCACCTTCTGGATACAGGCGGGCATCAACGCGGCCTTCGACCTTGGCCTGACCGTCGAGGAGGCGGACGCCATTGCGGGCGCTCCCATGGGCGTGCCCAAGACGGGCATTTTCGGCCTCGTCGATCTGGTCGGCGTGGACCTGATGCCGCATTTGCAGGCCAGCCTGACATCGACCCTGCCGAAGGAGGATCGTTATCAGTCGCTCGCCCGCTCCTTCCCGTTGATCGACCGGATGATCGCGGACGGCTATACCGGGCGCAAGGGCAAGGGCGGCTTCTACCGACTCAACCGCGAAGCCGGAAAGCGCAAGGAGGCCATTGACCTCGCCAGCGGCGACTATCGCCCGCAGGCAAAGGCGCCCGGCCTGTTCGGCCCCGCCGCGAAAGGCGACCTCAATGCCCTGATCGCCGCGCCCGGCAAGACCGGTGCCTATGCCTGGGCGATCCTCGGCGAGACGCTGACCTACGCCGCCAGCCTCCTGCCCGAAGCCGCCGACAGCGTGGTCGCCATCGATGAGGCGATGAAGCTCGGCTATAACTGGAAATACGGGCCGTTCGAGATGATCGACCGGATCGGCGCAAAGGTGCTGGCCAACAAGCTGGCGACCGAAGGCCGGGCCGTCCCCGAAATCCTGCATCTCGCGGGCGAGCGTCCCTTCTATCGGTTCGAGGACGGTCGCCGCCAGTATCTCGGCCTCGACGGCGGCTATCACGACGTGCCGCGCGCCGAGGGCGTGCTGTTCCTCGAAGACATCAAGCGCGTGTCGAAGCCGGTGCTCCGTAACGCCTCCGCATCGCTGTGGGACATTGGCGACGGGGTGGCGTGCCTGGAATTCACGTCCAAGATGAACGCGCTGGACGGCGAAATCCTGAAACTGATCGGCGAAAGCGTGATGGTCGTCGCGCAGAAGTTCAAGGCGCTGGTTATCTACAATGAGGGCGCGAATTTCTCCGCCGGGGCTAATCTCGGCCTCGCCCTGTTCGCGGTGAACATCGCGGCATGGGGCGAGATCGAGAAGCTCGTGAGCGGCGGGCAGATGGCGTATAAGGCGTTGAAATATGCCCCCTTCCCTGTCGTCAGCGCACCGTTCGGCACCGCGCTCGGCGGCGGGTGCGAGATACTGCTGCACAGCGACGCGGTTCAGGCGCATGCGGAAAGCTACATCGGCCTCGTGGAATGTGGCGTCGGCCTCGTACCCGGCTGGGGCGGCTGCGGCGAGATGCTGCACCGCTGGCAGTCGAACAAGGCGCTGCCCAAGGGACCGATGCCCGCCGTGGCCAAGGTGTTCGAGATCGTGTCCACCGCGACCTTCTCCAAATCGGCGGCGGAGGCGAAGGAATACGGCTTCCTGCGGCCAACGGACGGGATCAGCATGAACCGCGACCGGCTGCTCGCGGATGCCAAGGCCAGGGCATTGTCGCTGGTGGACGGGTATAAGCCGCCCGAACCACCGACCTTCCGCCTGCCCGGCGCTTCCGGCCACGCCGCGATGACGCTCGCCGTGGACAGCTTCCACAAGCAGGGCAAGGCGACCGACTATGACCGCGTAGTCAGCGATACATTGGCGCAGGTGCTGTCCGGCGGCGATGCCGATCTGGTCGACACGGTGACGGAGCAGGATTTGCTGGCACTGGAGCGCAAAGCCTTCATGACGCGCGTCCGCGACCCGCGCACCATCGCCCGCGTCGAGCAGATGCTGACCACCGGCAAGCCGTTACGCAATTAAGGGAGGACCATTCCCATGCAAAATTATGACGCCCCTCTGCGCGACATGCGCTTTGCCCTGTACGAACTCCACGCCGACGACGGGTTCGGCGACATCCCCGCCCTGTCGGAGTTCACGCCCGACCTGACCGACGCCGTGCTGGACGAGGCCGCGCGCCTCTCCCGCGAGGTGTTGCTCCCCCTCAACCGCTCCGGCGACGAGGAGGGATGCACCATCGAAAACGGCGTCGTTCGCACCCCCACCGGGTTCAGGGAGGCCTATCAGCAATTCCGCGACGGCGGCTGGACCGCCCTCGCCGGGTCGCCCGAATGGGGCGGTCAGGGACTGCCCGAAGCGATCAACAAGCTGGTCGAGGAGATGATCTGCGGCGCGAACATGTCGTTCAGCCTCTACCCCGGCCTCACCCATGGCGCGACCGTCGCCATAGAGGGCTATGCGGCGGAGGACATCAAGCAGGCCTATCTGCCGAAAATGGTGAGCGGCGAATGGTCGGGGACCATGTGCCTGACCGAACCGCATTGCGGCACCGACCTCGGCCTGCTGCGCACCAAGGCGGAGCCGCAGGGCGATGGATCGTACAAGGTCACGGGATCGAAGATCTTCATCTCCGCGGGCGAACATGACCTGACCGACAATATCGTCCACCTCGTCCTCGCGCGCCTGCCCGACGCGCCCAAGGGCGTGAAAGGGATCAGCCTGTTCCTCGTCCCCAAATATCTCCCGAAGGATGACGGCAGCGTCGGCCCGTCCAACGGCGTCGCCTGCGCGGGCATCGAGCATAAAATGGGGCTCAAGGCGTCCGCGACCTGCCAGATGAACTTCGACGATTCGACCGGCTGGCTGGTCGGCACGGCGAACAAGGGCATGGAGGCGATGTTCACGATGATGAACACGGAGCGCGTCTCCGTGGGCATTCAGGGCCTCGGCATTGCGGAGGCGGCCTATCAGGCGGCGGTCGCCTATGCCCGCGACCGCATACAGGGCCGCTCGCTCTCCGGCGTGAAAAGCCCGGAGCAGGCCGCTGACCCGATCATCGTCCATCCCGACGTGCGCCGCATGCTGATGACAATGCGCGCGAACAACGAGGGGTGCCGGGCGCTCGGCCTGTGGGTGTCGCGCGCGCTGGACGCGGAGCATCACAGCGACGATCCCGACATGAAGCGGCGCGCGTCGGATTTCGTCGCACTGATGACCCCGGTGGTGAAGGCGCTGTTCACCGACCTCGCCCATGAAACCGCCAATCTCGCGGTGCAGGTCCATGGCGGCCATGGCTACATCCGCGAGACAGGCGTGGAGCAATATGCCCGCGATGCGCGCATCACCATGATCTACGAAGGCACGAACGGCATTCAGGCGCTCGACCTGATCGGGCGCAAGCTGCCATTCGAAATGGGCCGCTATCTGCGCAGCTTCTTCCATCCCGTCTCCACCTTCATTGCGGAGAATAAGGAAGGCCCGATGCAGCCGATGGTCGAGGGACTGGAAAAGGCGTTCGGCGCGCTGCAACTCGCAACCGCCCGCATCGCGGAGAAGGGGATGGCCGACCCGGAGGAAGCGGGCGCGGCGGCGACCGACTACCTCCGCCTGCTCGGCCTCGTCGCCATGGCCTATTGCTTTGCCAAGTCGGTGAAGATCGCGGGTGTAAAACTGGCCGAGGGGACGGACGAGGCGGCGTTCTACAAGGCCAAGATGGCGACCGCGACCTTCTTCTTCGACCGCATCCTGCCGCAGAGCGCCTCGCTGTTCCTGGCGATCAAGGCGGGCAAGGCGTCGATGATGGCGCTGGACGAAGCGGCGTTTTGAGCGCCCTTAACTCCCCTTCCTGAAAGGGAGGGGAGTTTAATACCAACCCACCTTGCCTCACCCCATTTTTGCTATACACCATACCATAATAAAAATTGAGTTATGGGAGAGAAGGATGGGCAGGATTGCGTCGGGTTTGCGGACCCTGTTGCTGGGCGGCGTTTGCATGGGACTGGCCCTCGCCTCGCCCTCTGCCGCACAGGACAGCCAATATGGCTCCATCGAGCCGGACGGCACGGTCGTCGTCCCCTCCTTCCGCCTGCCCCCGTCCATCTATCTGAGCGACGAAGCCAAAAAGGCTCTCCCCCGTAAACCGACGGATCAGGAGGAGGGCATGGTGCGCGCCCTCGCTTCCGGCAAGGTGGGCGAATTCCGCAAGCGGATGCCGGAGTATATGGCGCCTCGCATCAAGCACCTCACCGCACTCTACCCGGTAACGCTGCGTAACGCGGAGATTGCAGGCGTATCTGCCGTCTATGTGACCCCGGTGAAGCCGATGCCCGCCGCCAACCGCAAGAAAATCCTGCTCAACCTGCCCGGCGGCGGCTTCGTCATGGGCGTGGCGGGCGGCACCGGCATGATGGAGTCGATCCCCCTCGCCGCCTCCGCAGGGGTGGAGATCGTCAGCATCACCTATCGGCAGGCCCCGGAAACCACCTTCCCCGCCGCCAGCGAGGATGTGGCGAAGGTCTATCGCGAACTGCTCAAGACCCACAGACCCGAAGACATCGGCATTTTCGGCTGCTCGGCGGGCGGCATGCTGACGGCGGAGGCGCTGGCGTGGTTCGACAAGGAAAAGCTGCCCTTCCCCAAGGTGATCGGCATTTTCTGCGCGACCGCCGACCGCCGCTGGGGCGGTGACAGCAGCGCGTGGGGCCGTCCGTTTCAGGCGCTGCCGCCGCGCGCCATCGGCCTCGACTATTTCAACGGCGCCGATGTCAACGATCCACTCGTCTCACCCATTTTGTCGCCGGACTTGCTGAAACGTTTTCCGCCGACGCTGCTGATCACCGGCACCCGCTCCTTCGACATGAGCGGCGCGGTCGCCACGCACCGGGCGCTGATCAAAGCGGGCGTGGAGGCGGACCTCCAGCTCTGGGACGGGCTGGGCCATGCGTTCTTCTACGACATCGACCTGCCGGAATCGAAGGAAGCGTTCGGGGTCATGACCCGCTTCTTCCAGAAACATCTGGGCCTCAAATAGGGCGGTCCCACAGCGCATAGAGGGCGGGCATGAAATGGGAGCGATGCTCCTGCGGGATACGCGCCATCAGATCGCCCTCAAAGCGGGTGATGATCGCCCGGATCGCCTCCAGCTTCGCCTGCCCCTCCTCCGTCAGCAACAAGGCAGAGGATTTGCGGTCGAGGGGCGAACGCCTGATCCACCCCGCCTTGTCCAGCCGGGCGAGCAACGGGGCCATATTCGCCCGCTGGATCGTCAGCACCCGGCCGATCTCGCTGGAGGTCGGGTCGCTGTTGCCCGCAATCTGCATCAGCACCGCCGCATCCGAAATGCGCACGTCGATCTCGGCCAAGCGGCCCGTCAGATCGGCCAGCATCGCATTGGCCGCCCGTTGCAGCACATAGCCGGGCAGTTCGGCCAGAACATCGCTTACCATCGTCGTCATTCCCGCGATCCTAGCGCGTGGCTATCGCAAATAGCAATGGTCGGGATCAGTGCGGCGCGGCAGGATCAACCGGAACAGCACCACCAGGCCCGGTGCTAGTCATGCAGGCAGGACGGCCCGCCACGCGGTCAGGCGCGCTTCACGGACTTCCACGCTCATCGCGGGCGCGAAATCCTCCGTGGGCGGCAACATGGCGGCCGCGGCAGCCTCCAGCGACGGGTGTAATCCCGCACCGACCGCCGCCAGCATCGCGGCCCCACGCGCCGTAGTCTCCACATCGGCGGGACGTTCCAGCGGCACGTCGAGCATGTCGGCCAGATCCTGCGCCAGCCAGTTATTGCCGCTCATCCCGCCGTCGATGCGCAGTTGCTTCCATTCCGCCCCATCCGCCGCGAACGCCTGCTTCAAGTCGTGGCATTGATGCGCCATGGATTCGAGTGCGGCGCGCACGATATGCGCGGCGGTGGTGGCGTTGGTCATGCCGGTGATACTCGCGGTCGCCTCCGGTCGCCAATGCGGCGCGCCAAGGCCGACGAGCGCGGGCAGGAACACCACGCCGCCATTGTCCGGCACGGACCGCGCGATGGGGTCGCTGTCCTGCGCGGCGGCAATCAGGCCGAGGTTGTCGCGCAGCCATTTGATCAGGCTGCCCGCGACAAAGATCGATCCCTCCAGCGCATAGCTCCGCACCCCGCCCACGTCGCAAAGCACCGTGCCGAGCAACCGGTGCGTCGAACGCGGCAGGACCGTGCCCATGTTCGCGAGGATGAACGCGCCGGTGCCGAAGGTCGCCTTGGTCTGGCCGGGCGACAGGCACCCCTGCCCGATGGTCGCGGCCTGCTGATCGCCTGCAAGGCCGGTGATGGGAATGGCCGCGCCGAACAGGTCCGGCACCGTATGCCCCACCAGTTCCGCATTGCCGGTGATGCGGGGCAGCGCAGCGCGGGGCACACCGAAAATTCCGCACAATTCCGCGCCCCAATCCTGCCCGTCCAGCGCGAATAGCAGGGTGCGGCTGGCGTTGCTGGCGTCGCTGACATGGACACCGCCGGTCAGGTGCCACACCAGCCAGCTTTCCACCGTGCCGAGCGCCAGATGCTCGCCCGCCTCCGCCACGTCGGGCCGGTTGGCGAGCATCCACGCCATTTTGGTCGCGGAGAAATAGGGATCGAGGACGAGGCCCGTGCGCGACTGGATCAGCGGTTCGAGGCCGCGTTCCCGCAAGGCGTCGCAGGCATCCGCCCCGCGCCGGTCCTGCCACACGATGGCGTTGCCCAGCGCCCGGCCCGTCCGGCGATCCCACGCGACCACCGTCTCCCGCTGGTTGCTGATGCCGATGGCGGCGATGCGGTCCGCCCCGCCTGCTTTGTCCACCATGGCGCGGGCGACACTCAGCGTCTTCGCGAGGATTTCCTCGGCATCATGCTCGACCCAGCCGGGACGCGGATAATGCTGCTCCAGCGGCTCCTGCGCCATGCCGCCGAAACGCCCGTCGGGACCATAGAGCATCGCGCGCGTCGAGGTCGTGCCCTCATCCAGCACCAGCAGCCAGCGTTCCATCACCCTCTCGCCTTTTCCTCTTCCACCCAAGCGCCCAGCGCCGCCGCCTCCGCAACGGAGAAGCGCAGGCCCAGCTTGGTGCGCCGCCAGAGTATGTCGTCGGCGCCTTCCGCCCATTCGCGGGTCATGAGGTGTCGCACCTCCCGCTCGGTCAGGCCGTGGCCGAAATCCCGCCCGCAATCGGCAAGGCTGGCCGCGTCCCCAAAGATCACCTCCGTCACCGTGCCATAGGTACGTGCGAGACGGGCGGCGTCGAGGAAGGGATAGCGCCTCGCCAGCCTCTCCGTCAGCGCCGCCAGCCCTTCCATCGGGAAATCACCACCGGGTAAAGGCGTCGAAGCCGTCCAGCTATCGTTACCCAAGACGGGCAGCCGCGCGGCCAGCTTCGCCACCGCTTCCTCCGCGAGATGGCGATAGGTGGTGATCTTGCCGCCGAAGACGGAGAGGATGGGCGCACCCTCCCCCGCATCCGACAATTCCAGCCGATAGCCGCGCGTCGCCGCCTCCGGCCTGCCCGACCCGTCATCGACCAGCGGGCGAACACCGCTATAAGTCCACACCACATCGGCGGGCGTGACGGGACGGCGGAAGAAACCGCTCGCCCCCTCGCACAGATAGGCGATCTCTTCCGGCGTCGCGTGGACGTCCGACAGGCTGCCCTGATGATCCCGGTCCGTGGTGCCGATCAGCGTGAAATCTTGGCTATAGGGGATGGCGAAGAAGATGCGGCCATCGGGAAGCTGGAAGAAATAGGCGAGGTCATGGTCGGTCAGGCGCGGCACGACGATATGCGACCCGCGCACCAGCCGCATGGACAGGGCGGCAGGCTCTCCCGCCCGGTCGAGCAGGGTCAGCACCGAAGGCCCCGCGGCATTGACGATGGCGCGCGCCCTGAACGTCCCGGCGCTGGTCGCGATGATCCACCCATCCTCGACACGGCTGAGGCGGCGGACCTCCGTGCGGGTGCGAACCTCCGCGCCCCGGTCGGCGGCATCGCGGGCGTTGAGCGCGACCAGTCGCGCATCATCCACCCAGCAGTCGGAATAGACGAACGCGCGGGCATAGTCGGGTTTCAGCGGCCCGCCCGCCGGATGGCGACGGAGGTCGATACCCTGCGTCGCGGGAAGCCGTTTGCGCCCGCCGATATGGTCGTAGAGGAACAGGCCGAGGCGCAGCAGCCAGCGCGGACGTAGCCCCTTCACATGCGGCAGGACGAACCGCATCGGCCAAATGATATGCGGCGCGATGGCCCACAGCCGCTCCCGCTCCGACAGCGACTCCCGCACCAGCGCGAACTCATAATGTTCGAGGTAGCGCAGGCCGCCGTGGATCAGCTTGGTCGAGGCGGACGACGTGCCCTGCGCCAGATCGCCCTGCTCCACCAGCAGCACGGACGCGCCGCGCCCGGCGGCGTCACGCGCAATGCCCGCCCCGTTGATCCCGCCGCCGATGACGGCGAGGTCATAGAGGGGGTCGTCCTCCACCTGCTCAGATATTCAGCGGACCATGGGTCAGCTGCGGCAGGACATGGCGGGAGAACAGGTCCGCCTCCGCCGCGTGCGGATAGCCCGACAGGATGAACGCCTCTATCCCTTCCGCCTGATAGGCGCGCAGTTTCGCCAGCACCTGATCGGGATCGCCGACGATGGCCGCGCCGCAGCCCGAGCGCGCACGCCCGATGCCGGTCCACAGATTATCCTCGACAAAGCCGTCGCCGCCCGCCGCGCTGCGCAGTTCCGCCTGACGCTGAACGCCGACGTTCTTCGCATCCAGCGACTTTTCGAGGATCTGGCGGCCCACCTCATCGTCCAGCTTGGACAGCAGGCGGTCGGCATAGGCGCGCGCCTCCTCCTCCGTGTCGCGCACGACGACATGGACGCGGTAGCCGAAGCGCAGCGTGCGCCCGAACCGCGCGGCGCGGGTCCGCATGTCCGCGATCGTCTCGCGCACCTTGTCCATCGTGTCGGGCCACATGAGATAGACGTCGCATCCTTCCGCCGCGCATTCGCGCGCGTCTTCGGAGAGGCCTCCGAAGTAGAAAGCCGGGCATGTGCCGGAAATCGTCGTCATGCGCGGCGGGTCGATCTTCAGTTTATAAAACTCCCCCTCATGGTCGACGGACTGGCCGTTGAGCAGGGTGCGGACGATCTTCATCACCTCCGTCGCGCGCGCATAACGCTGCGGCCCGGTGATCGTCTCGCCCGGCATGTCGGACGAGATGATGTTGACGTTCAGCCGCCCGCGCGTCCCATCGGCATTGGGGCCGAGGATACGGTCGAGCGTGGCGATGCGCCGCGCCAGTTGCGGCGGCCAGTCCTCCCCGATGCGCGTGGCCCAGAGCAGCTTGATCCGGCGGACCAGCGGCGCGATGGCGGCAGCAAAGGCGGTGGTGTCGAGGCCGAGTTGATAGCCCGATGGCAGCAGGATGTTATCGAAGCCGCCCTTTTCCGCCTGCATCACGATATTGCGGCAATGCTCCCAGCTTGACTGAAGCATCGGGTCGGGCACGCCCAGAAACTCATAGTCGTCGTCGCACAGGGCGGAGAACCACGAGACTTCGCAGGCAAGAGCGGTATCGGTCATGGCAGGCGCTCCCCCCGTGCGGCGACGAGCACGGCATACCAGTTTTCGCGGGTCCAGCGGACGCGCAGCGCCTCCACGCCCTCGCGGATACGGTCGGCCTGCTGCGACCCGATGATCGGCACGATCCCGGCGGGATGCGCCATCAGCCAGCTATAGGCCGCGACGGTGCGGGACACGCCCTGCTCCGTCGCCACAACGTCCAGTGCCTCCGCCACGGCGGCATCGCGCCCCGGTGCAGGGCTGGCGAGACGACCGCCGCCGAGCGGCGACCAGGCGAGCGGGACAAGGCCCATCTGCATCGCCTGATCCAGCTCGCCATTCTCGAAACAATCGATGCGCAGCGGGCTGATCTCCGGCTGCGTCGTCACCAGCCTTTGCCCCAGGAAATGCTGGAGTGCGGCGACCTGATGCACGGTGAAATTGGACACGCCCAGCGCGCGGACCTTGCCCGCCGCGACCGCATCCTCCAGCGAGCGCGCGACCTCCTGCGGATGGGTGAGGATATCGGGACGGTGGACCTGCCACAGATCGATGCTCTCCGTCCGCAAGCGGCGCAGGCTGTCGTCGATCGCTTTCGCCAGATAGGCAGGGCTTTGGTCATAGGGCAGCGGCGGCAGGATACCGCCCTTGGTCGCCAGCACCATGCGGCTACGCAGTCCCGGTTCGGCAGCCAGCACCTCCCCCAGCAACGCCTCGGCATCGCCAAAGCCGCCCGTGCCGTCGAACCCATATATGTCGGCGGTGTCGAGCAGCGTGATGCCTGCGTCGAGCGCGGCATGGACCAGCGCGGCGGCTTCCCCGGCACTCCGTCCCCCGTCCGCAAGGCGCCACATGCCCCATGCGATGGAGGAAATTTCCAGGCCGCTCTCGCCCAATGTACGGGTGGCGGGCGGCAAAGGGAGTTGGCTCATCGGGTCTTCCTGTTGGGCGGCGCGGTCGATCCGCGCGCGATCAGTTCATGGGGCAATCGGCGGTGGCTTGCCTCGCCCGCCATCAATATGTCGGTGGCGGTATAGGCAAGGTCGAAGGTGGGCTGGCGGATGGTGGTGAGCGGCGGCCAGACGCTCTGCGCCAATATGCCGTCGTCGAAGCCGGAGACGGACAGTTCGCCCGGCACGTCGATCCCGCGATCATGCGCGACCGCCAGCACCCCCGCCGCCATGTCGTCGTTGGACGCAAAGATCGCCGTCGGCCGGTCGGACAGGCCCAGCAGCACCCGCGCACCCGCGACCCCGCTGTCGAAATCGAACGCGCCCGCCACGATCAGCGCCGGATCGACGGCGATACCCGCCCGGTCCAGCGCGCGGCGATAACCGGAAAGCCGGTCCTCCGACGCGCCATGACTGTCATGCCCCCGGATAAAGCCGATGCGCCGATGGCCGAGGTTGAGGAGGTGCGTGGTCATGTCGTCGCCTGCCTGCGCGTCGTCCATGAACACCGAACTGCTCAGGCCGTGGTTCACCGAAGGCGAGATGCGGACGAACGGGATGTCCATCGCGTCCAGCGCCGCCAGCACCGGCGCGCAATCGGTGACGGGGGACGACAGGATGATCCCGTCGACATGGGTTTCGGACACCAGACCGCGCACCTGATCCGCTATGCCGGGGTCGGACACGTCGACCGGCTGGGCCAGCAGGCGTATCCCGTCCCGCTGGCACCGCGCCCAGCATCCCTGCTGAATCTGGAACAGATAATAGGGACTGTGATTGTCGTAGATCAGCGCGATCTGGTTCGACTTCGCGCCCGACAGGATGCGCGCGGCGATGCTGGGGCGGAAATCCAGCTCGCGCATCGCATCCTCGACCCGCCGCTTCGTCTCCGCGCTCACGTAGGGATGATCGTTCAGGACGCGGCTGACCGTCTTGATCGCGACCCCGGCGCGGGCGGCCACGTCACGGATATTGGCACGTTCGCTCATCGCCCAGTCACCTCCAGCCAGTCAGGGCAGGCAGCGGGTCGAGCAGGGCGAAGGCGGCAGGATAGCCGAGCGGAAAGGCCCGTAATTCCCCCTTTTCCGCGATGATCGGCGCCACCATCAGGCCGTCATCGTAGAGACACTGGTCCCGTTCCGTCCAGTGGGTGAATGCACAAGTCCCGGAAAAGATGGGATGAGAGGGCATGGCGCCGATGCGAATGACACCGCGCATGGGACCGGCGTCATCGCCCAGGCCCGCGCCTGTCATGACCGATCGATCTCGGCCCGCACGACGCAGGCCGACACCATGCCGGCTTTTCGCAAATACAGGCGCCACGCCCTCTCCGCCTTTCCGCGCTCCACGCGGTTTGCGACCCGAAGTGGAGCTGTGATGTCCATATGACACCGCTTGACATACCATGCGGCACCTCCTTTTCAAGTCATGCAATCGCGGGACACAGGGGGTGGCTCAGCCCTCTTCGTCGGCCAGTTCCAGCCGGGGCAGGACAAGCTGGATGAACAGCAGGGCGGCCAGATAGGCCCCGCCGCAGATCGCGAACAGCGGCCCGTATCCATGCCCCCCGTCAAGCGACCATCCGGCAAATTCGATGATCGCCGTGCCCGACAGATTGCCCGCGATGGCGCCCATGGCGACGACGCTGGCGATGCGCACCGTCGGCACCACATCGGCGGCCATGCCGAACACGTTGGTCGAAAAGCCCTGATGCGCGAACAGGCCGATACCGATCAGCAGCGCAGCGACCCACGGGCTTTCCGCCCACAGGGCCAGCGGCATCACCAGTACGATCAGCGCATAAAGCAGCATCGACCGCTTGCGCGCCGCATTCATCGACAGGCCCCGCGCGACGAGCAGCGGATAGAGCGCACCCGAACTGACCGCACCGAGCGCGGCCAGCGAAAAGATGATCGCGATGGGCCAGCCCAGATGCGCCTGCCCCAGCCCGAATTGCCGGTTGAAGAAGTCCGGCATCCAGAACAGCACGAACCACCAGTTGATGTCGCTGAACGCCTTGGCGCCGATCACCGCCCAGCTCCGCCGGTCGCGCAGCAGGACGCCCCATTGCACCGGCGCGCGGTCGGGCACGTTGCGGACGGGCGTCAGGCCCCGCGTGCCGAGCGACCAGGCGATCAGCCACAGGAAGCCCAGCGCACCCGTCACCACGAACGCCGCCTTCCACCCAAAGGCCAACGCAAAGGGCGGGATCAGCAGCGGCGTGATGATCGCCCCGATATTGGATGCAGTGTTGATCAGGCCGATGGCGAGGTTACGCCGCCGCGCGGGCAGGTACAGTGCCGCCGCCTTCAGGCCCGCAGGCGTGCTGACCGACTCCCCTGCCGCCAGGATCATGCGCGCGGTCACGAACTGCTGCACCGTCGTCGCCAGCGCATGGGCCATGCCCGCCATGCTCCAGATCGCGACCGCCACCCCATAGGCGAGGCGCACGCCCAGCCGGTCCACGAACCAGCCCACGAACAGCAGAGCGCCCGCCGCCGCCATCTGAAACGACGATCCCAGATGCGCATAATCCGCGTCGGTCCAGCCGAATTCCAGTTCCAGCGTGGGCTTCAGCAGAGACAGAACCTGACGGTCGACATAGTTGAGCGCATTGCCCAGGAACAGCAGCGCCACCAGCAGGCCGAGCATTCCGCTACCGGCCGCCCTGGCCGCCCCGCCTGTCCGTTCACCCGCCTGCATTCACCTCTCCCGGCACTCTCACACACTGAAGCCAACACAAGCTTGCGCGCCTGCTAGCACCGGAGCCCCTGCTCCCGATAGAGGAAGATACATCGGCGCCTGCTTCGCTGGGGCGCTATATTGCTGCCCTGACATATTCCGCTGGCCTTGCGGGGCTTTTCGGAAGACCCTCCCGCCGCGAGCGCCAGAATGGGCGACGAGGAGAGGTTTCACATGCTGCCCACGGGAGCGGACGTACAGGATGCGGGACCGAATCACCCGCTGGCGAAGCGGATGGCGGTCATTGCCTTCCTGACGAACAACATCACCATCGGCACGCTCTGGGGATCGTTCAGCGTCCTGCTGGGATCGGTCGAGACGCGATTGGGCGTGGGCCGGGAACTCAGCACGCTCAGCCTGCCGCTGGTCAATCTGGTGATGGCGATCTGCGCCGCGTTCGTCGGTGGGCTGACCGCCCGCGTGCCACTGCGCGCGCTCATGCTGACGGGGTCGGTGCTCAGCATGGCGGGATTCCTGCTGTTGGCGACGACGACGAGTTATCCGCTGTACCTCGTCGCTTATGGCGCGCTGCTGGGGCCGGGCATGGCGATCGGCGTGATCCTGCCTGCGACCCTCGTGACACGCTGGTTCGCGTCGGGGCGCGGACGGGCGCTGGGCGTGATCAGCACGCCGATATTGGTGGCGATCATGCCGCTGGCGGCGACAGGCGTGCTGCAATCGATGGGACTGACCGCCGCCTATCTGATGCTCGCCGCCGTGTCCGCCATCGCGGTCCTCGCCAACCTGTTCATCCTCGATCGTCCGCCCGTCGATACGACTGTCGTACACTCGGACACCCCGGCGCCCGGCGGGACGGTGGCGACGCTGAGCGTCATGGACCTGCTTCGTAACCCGCGCTTCTGGGCCTTGGCGGTCGCGGGCGCGGCGTCTTCGGCGAGTTCCATCATCCTCGCCGCGCATATGGTGCCAATGGCCGGAACATGGGGCTTTTCCCCGACGCTGGCGGCGACTTTGCTGTCGATCATGTCGCTGGTCGGCATTGCGGGCACGATCCTGTTCGGATGGATCGCGGACCGGCTGGGCGGCGCGACGGCGCTCGCCATCGTGCTGTTCGACGGCGCGGTGCTCTGGTCGCTGTTGCTGCTCCATCCGCCGTTCCCCCTGCTGGCAGTGCTGATCGGCCTCATCGGCCTCCATGGCGCGGGCGTGCTGCCGGTCACGGGGCTGGTGCTGTCGCAAACCTTTGGCCCGCAGAATTTCGGTCAGGCTTTCGGCATTTCCAACATGATCAACCTGCCCTTCTCCGTGGCGTGCGTGCCGCTGGCGGCGGTGACATACACCACCACCGGCTCCTACACGCTGGCGATTGTCGGGCAGGTGATCTTCTTCGGCATCGCCACCCTGCTCGCGCTCTCGGCGCGGGCGCGCCGTCCGGTGCTGGCGGCGGCCTGAACGACTATCAGCCGAGAGGCGCGAAGCCCTGCACGGCGGTCAGCACTGCGGCGCTGGTGCAGGGCTTGCGTAGATGGACGATACCCTCCCCGGCGTCGGCGGCGGGAGCGCGCGCGGACAGGATGATGACCGGCAGACGGGGGCGCACCGCACGGACAAGGCGCGCGATGTCGAGGCCGGTCAGGCGGGAACCGATGTCGACGTCCGTGACGAGCAGGTCGAACCACCCTGCCATCGCGCCAATGGCGGCTGCCGCGCTGCCCACGGCCTCGACACCATAGCCGCGATCCTCCAGCAGATGACGGAGCAGCAGCCGTTGACGCTCATCATCCTCGACCAGCAGAATGCGCGGCGCTTCGGCAGGCCGGGCATCCGATCGCGGCGTACGGGCAAGAGCAACAGAGGCGCGCTGAAAATTCATTCCGTCTACGAGTTCGCACAGGTCGTCGCACTTGCGCACGTAAAATAATGTAAAATATGTAGAATTGTCTCACAATGGTACAATAATATTTCTGAGAGACGAATGCGGGCGAAAGACGCTATGCGATGACCATGGTGGATCGGTTCCTGACACTCGCGGCGACAGCCTCCCTCCTCCTTCTCCCGCTGGGCGGCTGCGCGGCCCCTGCGCCCGTGGTGCGCAGTTCGGGGACGGTGCCGGGCGAAGGCAGCTATGGCTTTGGTGACAGCGGGGCACCGCCTGCCGCCGCGGCGAAGCTGCTGACCGATCAACTCGCGCAAAGGGGCCTGACGCCGTCGGACAGCCCGCGCTATCTCGTCCAGACCGAGTACAGCCGCCCGCCCGCCAAAACCGGCACGCTGGTCGCCGACCGCACCGATGCCGCGTGGCAGCGCGCCCCGCTCAAGAGCGGTGGGCAGGTGTCGCGCATCTCCGTCTCCGTGACGGAAGTGGCGACGGGCACGGAAGTCTATCGCACCAGCGCCTGGCAGCGGACACGGGGCAAGGCCGACGACAGCGCCCTGCTGATGCAGGCGGCGCTTACGCCTCCTCCTCAGGCGCCAGCCCGATAGCGAGGCAGAAGCGCGCGCCCCTGCCCGGCTCGCTCTCGCACCAGACGCGCCCGTCGTGGCCGCGCGCCACCGCCGCCACAAAGGCGAGGCCGAGGCCGATCCCCTCGCCTTCTCCCTGCGCGCCATGGGTACTGGCGAAACGGGTGAACAAAGTGGGGAGCAGCTCCGGTGCGACGCCCGGCCCATCATCCTCCACCGTGCAGAGCGCATAGTCGCGCCCATCCAGTGTCACGGCGTCGATGGCCACGCGCACCTCACTCCCGCGCGCCGAGAACTTCAGGGCATTGCCCAACAGGTTGATCACCACGCGGGTCAGCAGCGAGCGGTCGCCCAGCCCCCAGATGTCGAGGCCTTCTCCCTGCGTCACGATGCGGACGCCCGCCCCCTGCGCCTGCGGCCAGAGGTCGTCGGCGGCATCGACCATGATGTCGGCCATGCTGACCGGTTCCAGACCGTAACGCTGCATCTCCGCGCGGGCGAGGCGGACGAAGCCGTCGGCAAGGTCGAGCGTGCGGCGGGCATAGGCGGCGATCCGCGCGGACAAGCCCGCGTCAATCTCTCCCTCGGCAGCGGTGGAGAGGCAGGCGAGGATGGATGCCTGCGGCGAGCGCATGTCGTGGGTGAGGAAGCGCAGCATCTCCTCCCGCTGCGCCTCTATCGCCCGCAGCGCGGTGATGTCGCTGAACCGCGCGATCCACCCCGCCGCCTGCCCGCTGCCGTCCGTCCATGGCGCGAGGCTGCAGGACAGTGCGCGGTCGTCGGCGGTCAGCAGGATGCTGCTGCTCGCGCCCCGCGCTTCCGGCATCGCATGGCCGGGCGCGGGGCGCAGGTCGGCCAACAGGGTGGCCAGCGGCGCGCCCTGCCGGGGCGGGGTGGCAGTCAGTGGCGCGCTACTGTTGGAGAACAGGATGCGCCCCGCGCCATCCGTCACCACGACCATATCGGGCAACTGGTTCAGGATGGACGCGATGAAGGCGCGCAGGTCGCGCAGCCGCCCGATGGCATCCTCCAGCAACTGCATCTGGCGGGTGACGGGATCGACGCCGGGATCGGACAGCCGCCCGATCGCCAGCATATCCGGCTCCCGCCGCAACCGCTCCAGTTCCTCCGTCATGAAGCCATGGGTCGCCGCCAGCCGCCGCCAGCTCCACAGCGGATAGACGAGCAACAGCGTTGCGACCGCCGTCGCTGGCGGCACCCAGAAACGGAGCAGGAGTAGCGCGACCGCACTCCCGCCGAGCAGCAGGAGCAACAGCATGCCCAGCACCAGCAGCGACCGCCGGGGCGTCAGCAGGCGCAGGGCGACCAGCATGATCCACAGCGCGGGCAAGGCCGCGAGCAGAGCCGCCATCACGCCGCCCTCCCGGATCAGCCGATCATGCAGCAGGCCATCGAGCAGGTTCGCCTGCAACTCCACGCCCGCCATCGTCCCGCCGCGTCCGACCGCCACCGGATGCTGGTCCCCCAGCCCCGGCGCGGTCGCGCCGACGAGGATCACACGGCCCCGCAACAGTTCCGGCGGCACCTGCCCGCCCAGCACGGCGGCGGCGCTGATCGACGGATAATGACCGCTCGGTCCCGTGAACGGGATCAGCACGGGTGCGCCAGTGCCCTGAGGCGGCGAGATGCCCATGCGTTCGCCCACGCGCAACATCAGGTGAGGCAGGCCCTCCGCCGGTCCGCCATCCCACAACCAGCCGTGGCGAACCGGGCCATCGGGATCGCCCGCGACGCTGACATGACCCATGCCCGCCGCCGCTCGGCGCAGCAGCGGCACGGGCATGGCGATATCATGGTCCGCGCCGTTGAGGCCGGGCCGTTCCACGACAAAGGGCAGGAATACCGGCGTGCGTCCCTGCATCGCCTGCGCCAGCGCAGCGTCGCCCGGCTTGGGCTCCAGAAACAGCACGTCATAGCCGATGATCCGCGCGCCCGCCGCCTCCAGCCGGGCGATCAGCTCTGCATGGCGCTCACGCGGCCACGGCCACGGCCCAACCTCGTGCAAGCTGGCGTCGTCCAGCGTGACCAGCAGGATGGCGGGATCGGGCGCACGGCCATCGACCTGACGCAGCAGATCATAAAACCCCGCATCCGCCCGGCGCAGCGTCCCGTCGAACGCCAGCAATCCGGCAAGCAGGCTGAGCCCCAGTCCAATGATCCACCACTCGCGCAGCAAGCTGCCCGGCCACCACCAGCGCCGCAGCGCGGGGCCGGTCATTCATCCGCGCTTATCGTCATCGTCTGCGGCGGCGACCATTTCTGGTTCAGTTCCCCCTCGACAAACTGCGACGTCAGCACCCGCCAGGTGTAGCTGCCGGGTGGCAGGTCGGTCACGACCAGACCGCGTGTCGTCAGGCCGATCTCGTCGATCAGCGGCACCTCGCCCTGCCCCTCGCGCGATAGCTGGAACCGATATTGCAGCCGGCCCGACCCGCTGGAGCGCCAGCGGAACAGATATTCCTCGTATCGGCCGGTCTTCTTGACGCTCGTCTCCGTCTCGATGACGTTGCGGCGGCGCTTGAAACTGTAGGTGCGCGGTATGCCCTCCAGCCCATTGTCGTCCACGCCCGACACGCGCACGAACCATCCGCCCTCCTCGACCGTCGGCATGACGACCAGCGGCCCGGTATCGACCTCGCTCACCACGTCGAGGAAGCCCGCGTCGCGCGCGATCTGGACATGGTAGGATTTCGCGCCCGTCACCGGCTCCACGGTAAAGGCAAGATCGTCGGCATCCTGCACGATGCCGGGGCGGATCAGCGTGGGCGCGGGCAGCAGGGCGACGGGCTCGCCCGGACCGCCTGCCCCGGCGACCACACCGCGCCCGGCATCGACCATCACGGCGCGCGCCGCACCCTCGACGGACACATGGCCCTCCAGCACTTCGGTCGCGCCGCGCTGCGACGTGGGGTCATAGGCGACGCGCAGTTCCGTGCCGCGCACCGCGGACACGGCGGAGGGCGTGACGAAGCGGAAATCGTCCTGCGCCTTCTTCAGCGGCTCGACCACGCCGCGCGCACGGCCCGACAGCACGTCGAACTGCCGCTCCACGATGGCGTTCAGCACATATTGGCGTAGCCGCGCGACGCGAAGCTGGCTCTGCGACGGCAGGGCGATCACGCTGTCGTCGGGCAGGCCAAGGCTGACGAAGGCGTTCGCCCCCGTCTGGAGCATGTCGCCCTCGCGCACCACCGCATCCACCGCCGTCGCCACCGTCCGGCCCCCGCGCGTGATCCGCACGTCCCCGCGCCACGCGAGGACATGCGCCTCGATGGGCGTGAAGCGCAGCAGCGACTTCGGCACGGTCAGATACTGGCTTACCGGCAACTGATAGGGGCTGGACACGCGGTTCAGCTTCTGGATCGCGCGATAATCGCCGATATTGCGCAGATAGGATCGCGCCAGAGCGAACAGATTATCGCCCTGCCGCACCTGATAGCGTATGGTATCGGATGACGCCGCCACGGGCGGGGCCGCCGCAGGGGCGTCGGGCGCGGCAAAGGCCGGCGTGGCCGCAAGCGTTGCAGCGGCAAATGCTATCCGTGCCAGGGCTCGCAAGCCCATGGTCCATCCCCCCGGTTAAGTGATCGCCTCCAGGCGATACCCATAGGCATAGACCGGAACAAGCTTCAAACCGTTTTCAGGCCGCAGATTGAGTTTGGTGCGGACCTTGGAAATATGGGAATCCAGCGTGCGCGTCTGCAATTCGGGGCTGCGTCCCCACAGCGCCTCGAAGATATAGGAGCGCGACAGGGCGCGGTGCATGTTGCGGAACAGCATCAGCGCCAGCGCGAACTCCTTGGCCGTCAGCGCGATCTCCGACTCCTTCAACCGGACATTCTCCAGCCGCAGATCGAAGATATAGTCGCCATAGCGTTCCACCGTGCCCACGCGCGGTTCGGGATAGGCGCGCCTGCGGATGGATTCGATGCGGGCGAGCAGCACGCCGGACTGCAGCGGCTTCACCACATAGTCGTCCGCGCCCGAACGGAGCGCGTTGACGATGTCCTCCTCCTCCGTCCGGCTGGTCAGCATCAGCGTCGGCGGGTGGACTTCCAGATTTTCCTGCACCCAGCGGACAACCGAAATGCCGGACACGTCGGGAATATTCCAGTCGAGCAGCAACAGGTCGACCGTTTCGTGCCGCAGGAAATTAATGAGTTTCTGGCCGGACTGGAACAGAAAGCACCGATAACCGGCGCCGATGAGCAACGTCTCCAGTTCCCTGGCCAGTTCGACGTCGTCTTCAAGTACGCCAATCCGCATTCCGTAATCGCCTCGACTTTACCGCATACAGGATGCCGTCCCAGGCATAGCGTCGTCCCTAAAGCGCGAACACGGCATGGTTTCGCAAGCCAAACTGTGAAATCGGGTCAAATCGTTAACGTTAATTTACATTCCACCGCACATTCCCGCGCGGGCGCGGACGGTCGATTTTACATAACTTTACATGACAGGCACCGCTGTCCTTCCTACCCTCCGCCAAAGTCCTGAGGGTTGCAATGGACGGGGGTTCACCATGGCGGGTCATGCCGCCATGGTGAAGTGCTTGCCCCGCTACAGATTTCCATCCCTTTGCCTTTCCCATTGCTCCTGAATGGCCCGGAGAAATGCGGAGCATCCCGCGCCTAAAAGGATCGGCTTTAACGCTTCCTTGACGCATAAGCGGGAAAAGCAACCGCATGAGGTTGCACCAGAAAACAGATTTTGGGGGAAAACCGCCCAAATCGGCTTGGCGCTATGCCTTTCCCTGCGCGCAGGGAGGGGAGTGGACGTTCGTCGTTCCCGCATCTCTCGCCGCCTGCGTGGGGCGCTATGCCCGCATCCCTGAATTCGTCCGCCAGCAATCCTATCTGCTGACCTGCTCGCCCCTGCCCTCTGCAACGCCCCCTGACATGGATGTGGACGCCGATGCTGCGCAGCGTCCTTAACTCCTGGACAGATGATCACGACCTGAGGACGGCGGTTCGCGTCGCCCTTCTCAAGGCGCTGTTCGCGTCACGCGCCTCGCTCATCGTGGGCGCGGGCCTGGGCATCGCCCTGTCGTCCGTCGTGGCATGGTATTGCCCGTCGCCCTGGCTGATCGGCTGCGGCCTACTGATTTCACTCGTCGGCATATTGCGGGTCGTCAGCTTCGGCCTGTTCAAGCCGGGCCATGCCGACCGCCACGCGTGGAAATGGGAAATCGTCTATCAAGCCGGAGCGATCGGCTTTGCCGCGCTCGTCGGCATGGAAACGCTGCTGACCATCCTGATCAGCGGCGACCTGCGCCTGCACGTGCTCACCGCCTTCATGTCCACCGGCTATGCCGCGGGGGCCGCAGGACGCAACACCGGGCGACCCGTGCTGGCGCTGCTGCAACTGCACATCTGCGCGCTGCCGCTGACCATCGCGATGTTCTTCGACCCCAGCATTCCCGGCATGATCGTCGCCATCGGCAACCTCCTCTACATCGCCGTCATCGCGGACATCACGCTGCGCACTTATCGGACCGTGCTCGAAGCCTATATCGACCGGCAGGAGAAGCTGCGCCTCGCCAAGGTGTACGAGAAGCTGTCGAAGACCGATCCGCTGACCGGCATCGACAATCGCACGACCCTGAAGGACAATCTCGACGAGTTGCTCAGCCAGAGCCAGCACCGTGTCGCGGTCCTCTGGCTCGACCTCGACCGTTTCAAGCAGATCAACGACACGCTGGGCCATGGGTCCGGTGATGTGGTGCTGCATACGGTCGCCGCACGGCTGAAGGGCATCATCGGCACCAGAGGCACCATCGCGCGCTTCGGCGGCGACGAGTTCGTCCTGGTCCTGCCCGTAACGGGCGGCGAGGAAGCCGTGGCCATCGCAGAAGCCGTCATCAAGGCGATCAACGCACCCATTGACCTTGGCCATATGCAGGTCGATGTCAGCGCGTCGGTCGGCATCTCGCTGTCCGACAATGGCATTGAGGGCGACGAGCTGCTCCGCCACGCCGACGTGGCGCTCTATGAGGCGAAAGCGGCGGGCCGCCGCTGCGTTAAGCTGTTCGACCCGGAGATGGAGCGCCTGCTGCTTCAGAACAAGCAGATCGAACGCGACCTGAAGCACGCGCTCGATAATGATGAAATGGCGGTCTATTTCCAGCCGGTCGTCTGCCTAGAAACCCTGCGCGTCAAGAGCTTCGAGGCGCTGCTGCGCTGGCGTCACCCGGAGGCGGGCAATGTCCCGCCATCGGTGTTCATCCCCATCGCCGAGACGACGCATTCGATCAAGCCGATCACCGAATGGGTGCTCAAGCAGTCGTGCATCGAGGCCGTGCAATGGCCGGAGGATATGGCGGTGGCGGTCAATATCTCCGCCGTTTGCCTGTCCGACCGGACGCTGCCCAGCCTCGTCGCCACCACATTGCTGACCACCGGCATTCCGCCCCGGCGCCTCCATCTGGAGATTACGGAAACCGCGCTGCTCGCCGACGACCCCGACATCAAATTCGTGCTGGAGGCTTTGAAGGGGCTCGGCGTGTCGCTGTCGCTCGACGATTTCGGCACCGGCTATTCCTCGCTCAGCCATTTGTGCCGCTATCGCTTCGACACGATCAAGATCGACCGCTCCTTCCTCGCCAATGTCCAGTCGCAGGCGGAATCGCGCGCGGTCATACAGGCGATCGTCGGCCTCGCCACCTCGCTCGACCTTACCGTCGTGGCGGAGGGGATCGAAACGCTGGAACAGCTCGACTATGTCGCCGAACATGGCTGCGGCGCGGGTCAGGGCTATTATTTCGCCCGCCCCATGCCTGCTGACGAAGTGGCGGACTATATCGACCGCGCCGAGCGGGAGATGGCGCGCGGCGCCGCTCCGGTCATCGTGGACCAGACCCCGGATGGTCAGAAGGTCGCCTGACCAAAATCGGCGTCAGGCAGCCGCGACGCGCCCCTGCTTGCCCGACATGCGCTTCATGATCTTCACCTGTTGCGGGGTCAGTTGCATGCCCGTCTCGGCCCAAATCCGCACGATCTTGCGCAATTCGCCGAGCAGCACCGGGTTCACCTCCCGCGCGGCGCGATAGACGCCGAGCTGGCCGTTGAAGCGGCGCATATTCTGCTGGATATAGGCGCGGGCCGCCTCCTCCCCCTTGCCGGTGTCGGCGAGGACGTGGACGAGGCCGAGGTCGTACATCTCCTGCGCGCTATAGGTCCGCCCGCTCATCATCAGCCGTTCGGCCTGCGCCGCGTTCAGCTTGCGCGTCAGCAGCGAGTGCGCGCCCACGCCGGGGAACATGCCAAAGGCGTTCTCCGGCAGCGAGAACTGCACATGCCGCTCCGCGATCAGCACGTTGAACGACAGCGCCGATTCGAACCCGCCACCGACCGTATCCCCCTGCAACAGCGCGATGGTGATGACCGGCAGGCCCAGACCCAGCATATTCTCGTGCAGGATGTCGACGCAGGCGTTGCCATAGTCCTCCAGCCCCGCCTTGTCCCCCTGCTCGATCGCGCCGGACACAAGGGCCAGGTCGCCGCCGAGGTTGAACGCGCTGGGATGGCGGCAGCCGAGCACGACATAGCGCATGTCCAGCGTGCCGCTGCGATAGAGGTTCTGCGTCTCCAGTTGCCACCGCCGCATGTCACGCAGCAAGGCCCGCGTATATTTCGGTTCCTCGCTGGGCGTCATGAACGACCAGAGCGTCTGGAGATCCGCGTCCCAGCGCACCTCCATCTCCGTCAGATCATACCGCAACAGAGACGGCGGTACGGAATCAGCCGGCGCCCTGACGGGCGCCTTGTTCGACCGTGCGACCTCCATAGGACGCAGGCCCCCGAGCCGCTGCTCGGTGAAGCTATATTCGTCTTGCATGCCCTGATGCTCCCCGAGGGCCGAAACTGTTGTTCTGCCTTGCGATTTCGCGCTTAACGGCGAGATAACCACAACCGCAGTGTCGCTCAAGCGAGGCATTTAGGCAAACGCGAAATTCAGTCCTAAAACAGCACAATTTCAGTGTGTTGCCGCAATATTGCAGCGCAACACAAAGCGCAGCATTCCGGGCGGCATTACCGAAATCGTAACGAAGTGAAGAAATATCAAACATTTCACGCTATTGCTGATCGTAACAAGCGCATGGGGTAAGCGCACCGGGGGAACAGGGAATGCCAAGGAAACTGCCTTTTGCGGCCTATGGACTGACGGCCCTGCTGGCGATCTGCGCCGCGCAGCCGGTTCTCGCCGAAGACCAGCCGGAAACGTCTGCCCCCGATGAGGGCGTCGACGCGGGCGACATCATCTTGGTGACGGCGACGCGGCGGCCCAGCCCGCTGTCCCGCACCCCCGTCGCGGTGACGGCGATCACGGCAGAGGCGGCGCGCGACGCCAATGTGACGGACGTGCGCCAGCTGAACCAGCTCGTCTCCTCCCTGCTCGTCTATTCCACGGCATCGGACGCCAATGCGGTTGCCCGGATTCGCGGCGTGGGCACGGTGGGCGACAATGCAGGCCTCGAAAGCTCCGTCGCGATGTTCGTGGACGGCGTCTATCGCCCGCGAATCGGCGCGGGCCTCACCGACCTCGGCGAGATCGAGCGAATCGAGGTGCTGCGCGGCCCCCAGGGCACCCTGTTCGGTCGCAACAGTTCCGCGGGCCTGATCAACATCGTGACAAAGGCGCCCGACTTCACCTTCGGCGCCAGCGGCGATGCGAGCTATGGCAACTATAATCTGTGGCGTCTGGCAGGCCGGGTCACCGGGCCGATCACGGACAAGATCGCGTTCAGCATCGACGGCGTCGTCACCAAACGCGACGGCTTTCTGAAGCAGGTCGATGCCAGCGGCAACCGGATCGGCGACACCAATGACCGCAACCGCTATCTGCTGCGCGGGCAACTGCTGCTGCAACCGAGCGACACGCTGTCCGTCCGCCTGATCGGCGATTATACCGACCGCGACGAAAGCTGCTGCGGCGCGGTCTATCTCGACACGGGCGAGGAACGGGGAACCAGCGCGTCCAACGCCACGCCCAATGCCACCAATCGCATCGTCACCATCCTGAAATCGCTGGGCACCCAGTTCCCCACCGGCCGGAATGTCAGCATCACGCCGGGCCGCGACTATGTTTCGCGCACCCGCGACTGGGGCCTGTCGGCACAGTTCGACCTGACCCTGCCCGGCGATACCAAGATCACCGGCATCACCGGCTATCGCGATTACTGGTCGGCCGACTATGGCGATCAGGACTACAGCACCGCTGACCTCGTCTATCGCGACCCCAATACCTATCGCGAGTTCAAGACCTTTTCGCAGGAATTGCGCGCGCAGGGCAAGGCGTTCGGGGATCGGCTCGACTGGCTCGTCGGCGCTTATTATGCGCATGAGGATCTGACGCTGCGTGACGACCTGCGCTTTGGCAAAGACTATGGCAAGTTCGCTGCCTGTCGCCTGATGGCGGGCGCGTCGGCCACCCCCTCCGCGCTGATCGGCTTTGCCCCCAATTGCGCCAATCCGACGGCGCTGGGCCTGCTGGGCGGGCAGTTGAGCGGCGCGGGCCTGCCCTCCTCGGTGGTGAACGCCCTGACCGGCGGGCTGACTACGCTGGGCGGCATCACCGGCGGCGGCGACGTTAACAGCCGCTATTATCAAAAGAGCGACAGCATCGCGCTGTTCACCCACAATATCGTGCATCTGACGCCCACGCTCAACCTGACGCTGGGCCTGCGCTACACCCATGAAAACAAGCGCTTCCGGGCCAGCTTTGACAATGACAATGCGGCATGCACGACATTGCAGTCGAGTGGCCTGCCCGCCATTGCCGCCAATAGCGCGCTGGGGTCCGCCGCGACGCTGGCCGGCGGCATATTGACGCTCGGCTGCCTCGGCAACTCCAGCCCGTCGCTGAACGCCCTCTCGCTCAACGACCGGATGAGCGACGGGCAATTCTCCGGCACGGCCAACCTGTCCTGGCAGGCGACGAGCGCGCTGATGCTCTACGCCAGCTATGCGCGCGGGTATAAGGCGGGCGGCTATAATCTCGACCGTTTCGAGCTGGGCAACGACGGGCTGGGCACCCGCATCACCCCTGTCACCTTCTTCTCGCCGCGCTCCAATGGCGATGCGGCATCGCTGCGGTTCGGCGCGGAGACGGTGAACGCCTATGAGATCGGCGTGAAGGTCGCGGGTGCGCGCTGGACTGCGGCGCTGACCGGGTTCCGGCAGGAGTTTACCAATTTCCAGCTCAACACCTTCAACGGCACCGGCTTCATCGTCCAGAACATCAACGGCTGTTCCAGCGCGCTGGTCGCGGGCACCTGCGCGACGAAGGACGTCACGGCGGGCATGATCAGCCAGGGCGTCGAGCTGGAAGTGGGCGTGACCCCCGTGCCGGAGTTCACCGTGCGCGGCGGCCTCACTTATGCCGACACCCGCTATGCCGACCGGCTGGTGGGATCGCGCGACGGGCGCACGCCGCTCGACCCCGCACTGTTCCTGCTGCCGGGGCAGAAGATGTTCAACACGCCCGACGTGGTGGTGACGACCAGCGCGGCCTGGACGCCCGCCATCGGCCATTCGGGGCTGAGCGCGCTCTTCTATATCGACGGTCGCCTGACCGCCGACACCAATGCGGGCGCGGACCTGTACCCCGAAAAGGCGCAGGACGGCTATTTCCTGCTGGGCGCGCGCATCGGCCTGCGTGGTCCCGACCGGCGCTGGGCGCTGGAGTTCTGGGGGCAGAACCTGCTCGACACGAAATATTCGCAGGTGATCTTCAACAGCCCGCTGCAGAGCACGGGGCCGTATAACCAGTCCGTCGCGCAGTTGGGCAGCGTGAATGGCGGGACGACCACCAGCATGACGAACCAGCTGTTTTCAGGCTATATCGGCGAACCGCGCACCTATGGCGTGACCCTGCGCTGGAAGATGTGAGGCCTCCCAGCCTCAAAACAGCGTCGTAACCCCATAGAACAACGCGCCCACCGCCGCCGAGGCGGGAATCGTGATGACCCACGCCGTCATCACGCTGCGCGCCACGTCCCAGCGGACGGCGGAGGCGCGGCGGGCGGTGCCTGCGCCGATGATGGCACCGGTTATGGTCTGCGTCGTCGATACGGGAATGCCCAGCGCCGACGCGCTGAACAGCACGATGGAGCCGCCCAGCGAGGCGCTGAACCCCTGATGCTGCGACAGCTTGGTGATGCGTGATCCCATCGTCTCGATGATCTTCCACCCGCCGGTCATCGTGCCCGCCGCAATCGCGATATAGCAACTGATCGCGACCCAGTGCGGCACCTGGAAATCGCCCGTCAGATAGCCGGTGGAATAGAGCAGGACAGTGATGATCCCCATCGTCTTCTGCGCGTCGTTCAGGCCATGGCTCAGCGAATAGGCGGCGGAGGACAGCAGGTGCAGCGCCCGGAACCCGCGCTCCGCACTGCTCGCACTCGCCCGGCGCAGTCCCCAGCTCGACAGCAGCATGATCAGCATGGCGAGGAACATGCCCAGCATCGGCGACAGCACGATGGCGATCAGCGTCTTGTTGAGGCCCGCCCATTTGATGCTGGTGATGCCCGCATGGGCCACGCCCGACCCGATCATGCCGCCGACCAGCGCATGACTGGACGACGACGGAATGCCCTTGAGCCAGGTGACGACATTCCAGAACATCGCCCCTGCCAGCGCGCCGAATATGACCGCGGGCGTCACCAGATCCTTGTCGATCAAACCCTTGCCGATGGTATCTGCGACGGCATGGAGGGCGGGAAAAGCGATGGTCAGGAAATAGGCGGCGAAATTGAACGTCGCCGCGAATAGCACCGCCTGCACCGGCCGCAGCAGGCGGGTCGCCACCACGGTCGCGATGCTGTTGGCGGCGTCGTGCAGGCCGTTCAAAAAATCGAACGCCAGCGCGACGATGATCAGGCCGACAAGCAGCGGAAAGGCAAGTTCGTGCATGGATCAGGCGTGATCGGCGTTTTGGAGGTTCATCGACTCAAGCATGGTCGATCACGATACCGTCAATCTCGTTCGCGACATCCTCGAACGCATCCACGATCCGCTCCAGATGCTTATAAATTTCGCGGTCCACGATGAATTTCAGCGTGTCGGGCGCACCCTGCGTCGCCTTGAACGCTTTCTTGAGGCCAGCCGCGTGGATTTCGTCGGCATGCCCCTCCATGCGCACCAGCCGCTCGGTCAGTTCGTGCAGGCGGCCGCCATTGCGCGAAATGTCGCGCAGCAGCGGCATCGCCTCCGCCGTGACGCGCGCGGCGTCTACGATGATTGCGGCCATGTCGCGCATTTCCGGCTCGAAATCGGCCACTTCATACAGGTCGATGGCCTGCACCGCTGCCTGCATCTCGTCGATGCTGTCGTCCAGCGCCCCGATCAGGCTGCTGATCGCGGAGCGGTCGAACGGCGTCAGGAAGGTTTTGCGCACGGTGGAGAGCACTTCGCGCGTCACCTCGTCGGCGTCATGTTCCCGCTCATGTACCTCGCGGATATGGTCGCCGCGCGCCACGCCGCCATCGAACAGGCGCGCCATCGCGTCGGCGGCGGCCATCACGCTGACCGAATGCGCCTCGAACAGATCGAAGAAATTGCCGCTCTTTGGCAGCAGGCGCTGGAACCAGCCGAACATCGCATCAACCCCTGTCTTTTGCGCGACCGCACTAAACACCCCCGTGCGTTGCGTCGCCTTCTTGAAACCATGCGCGCCAAAGGAGCGGATCAGATAGCGCAGATCCTCCTCCTCCACCGCGTTCGCCGCCTCCGCGAGCGAGAACCAGCGGCGTTCCCGCTCCTTGTCCTCTTTCCAGATCGGCAGTTCGCGCGTCACCGCCAGCGGATAGACGTCCACGTCGAACATCAGCGACGCCCCGTTCCCCTTGCGCTTGCGATAGCGATAGGAGCCGAGCGGTGTCGGGCAGATGGGACCGCACACGCCTGCCTCCTCCTCCGCTTCCTGCGCGGCGGCGACATGGGGGGCGAGGCTGGCTTTCGGATTGCCCTTGGGAATGACCCATCGGCGGGACTCGCGCGACGTGACCAGCAGGATACGCACCGACTGGTCGCTCGCCGCCGTGTCCGCACGGTATGGCAAAGCTGCAATCTGACGAATGGCACCCACTCCTGCCCTTGAACGAAGCGCGGCCCCTAACCGATTTCCCTGCGGGCGGACAGCGCAAAGCGTCACAAAATTGTAATATTGCCGCCTTCGTGTCGGACTGCTGCTGCGGACACTATCACTTGGCAGCATCGACGGAAATCCTTATGGCCACGGTCGGAACGGGGCCAAATCCGGTTCCACTGATCGCGCCGGTGTCCCGAAAGGGGCTTAAAAGGGAATGCGGTGAGGACTTCGGTCCAAATCCGCGGCTGTCCCTGCAACTGTAAGCGGTGAGCGAGACGCATATCGATCCCACCCGACGACGGGGGATCAGCCACTGGGCCGGACGCTAAATCATGCGAGGCCTGGGAAGGCCATGCGCCGAGCGACGACCCGCGAGCCAGGAGACCTGCCAGCGTCTGGTCGCTCTTGCCTTGGTCCAGGGGATGGCCGCGGCACGGTGTACTCCGTCTGAGCGACGAACGAGCGGCGGGGCCGCCTCGTCTGTATGGGCGGCGCATTGCGGCGTCATCCCGATACAGCCGAACCAGTTTGTCGCAGGACATCTGGCAGACCCCGTTTTGCATCATTCGCAACGGGGACGTATTGTCATGACCGACTTCACCATTCTCGTCCCTCCACTTCCGGGGGGCACCGCATGAAGCAGATCGCGCACTGGCTACGACAGCCACTGGGACGGCGGTTCCTGATGCTCAAGGGGCTGCTGGTCGGCGCCAACATCCTCGTCTGGCTCTGGGCGCTGGCGCTGTTCCGCGACCAGCCGCTGATGCTGGGGACGGCCATGCTGGCATGGGGCCTCGGCCTGCGCCATGCTGTCGATGCCGATCATATCGCGGCGATCGACAATGTGACGCGCAAGCTGATGCAGGACGGCCAGCGCCCGCTGACCGTCGGCTTCTGGTTCGCGGTCGGGCATAGCGGCATCGTAATGATCGCCGCCGTGACCATCGCGGTGGCCGCCAGCGCCCTCGCCAGTGTCGAGGCGTTCGGGGAGGTCGGCGGCGTGATCGCCACCATCGTCTCCGCCACATTCCTGTTCGCGATCGCCGCGATGAACCTCATCATCCTGCGATCCGTCTGGGCGACGTTCAACCATGTCCGGGGCGGGGGCGTCTATGTCGAGGAGGATCTCGACATGCTGCTGGGCAATCGCGGCTTCCTGTCGCGGCTGTTCAAACCGCTGTTCCGGCTGGTCAGCAAGAGCTGGCACATGGCCCCGCTGGGCTTCATCTTCGGCCTGGGCTTCGACACGGCGACGGAGGTCGCGATCCTGGGCCTCTCCGCCAGCCAAGCGGCGAGCGGCCTGTCCATCGGCACCGTCCTGATCTTTCCGCTGCTGTTCGCCTGCGGCATGGCGCTGATCGACACGCTGGACGGCGTACTGATGCTCGGCGCCTATGAGTGGGCGTTCGTGAAACCGATCCGCAAGCTCTATTACAACATCACCATCACGCTCGTCTCCGCCATCGTCGCCATCGTGATTGGCGGGATCGAGACGGTCGCGCTGCTCGCCGACAAGCTGGGCCTGCAAGGCGGCATATGGTCGATCGCCACCGACCTTGGCGCGCATTTCAACAGCATCGGTTTCGCCATCATCGGCCTGTTCGCCTTCTGCTGGATCGCGAGCTGGCTCATCTACCGCTGGAAACGCTTCGACGATATCGAGGTCGCCACCCCTGCCCTCACGACACAAGGACTGCATCCATGAGCAAGGTTCCCGCAACCGTCATCACCGGCTTCCTCGGCGCCGGCAAGACGACGCTGATCCGCCACCTCCTCGAAAATGCGGGCGGACGCCGCCTTGCGCTCATCATCAACGAATTCGGCGACATCGGCATCGACGGCGAACTGGTGAAGGGCTGCGGCGACGAGACATGCCCGGAGGATGACATCATCGAACTGGCCAACGGCTGCATCTGCTGCACCGTGGCCGACGACTTCCTGCCGACCATGCAAAAGCTGCTGAACCGCGAGACGCCGCCCGACCATATCATCATCGAGACGAGCGGCCTCGCCCTGCCCAAGCCGCTGGTCAAGGCGTTCCAGTGGCCCGACATCCGCACCCGCGCGACGGTGGACGGCGTGATCGCGCTGATCGACGCGGAGGCGCTCGCCAACGGACGTTTCGCCACGGACGAGGCGGCGCTGGCGGCGGCGCGCGCGGCGGACCCGACGCTCGACCATGACAGCCCGCTGGAGGAAGTGTTCGAGGACCAACTGGCCTGCGCCGACCTCGTCCTGCTCAACAAGACCGACCTTGTCAGCGTGGAAAAGCTGGCCGAACTGGAAGCCACCCTCGCCAAGGACATCCGTTCGGGCGTCAAGATCGTGCGCGCCGCCCATGGCGCGGTCGATGCCAGCGTGTTCCTCGGCCTGGACGCCTCCGCGGAAGACGATCTGGAAGGCCGCCCCTCCCACCACGACACGGAGGATGACCATGACCATGACGATTTCGACAGCTTCATCGTCGAGTTCGGCACGGTCGACAGCATCGAGCCATTGCTGGCCGCGATGACCGACGCGATCAAGGCGCACGACATCCTGCGCATCAAGGGCTTCGTCGCCGTCGAGGGCCGCCCTGCCCGCCTCGTCGTGCAGGCCGTGGGCCCGCGCATCCAGCATCATTTCGACCGCGCGTGGACGGGTGACGAGGGGCGCATCTCGCGGCTCGTCGTGATCGGCCAGACGGGCCTCGACCGCGCGGCCATCGAACAGGCACTGGGTGCCGCCGTAAAGGCCCCTGCCTGATGCATTTGCTGACGGCCACGCCGGGAACCGTCTCCAACGGAGACGAAGCAATCGACCTCGGCCAGTCGCCGGGGGACATCGTGATCCTGACCGTGGCCGACAGCGAACTCGCCTGCTTTGCGCGGGCGGCGGAGATATTGGGCGATGGCGGGCCGAGTGTCCGCCTCGCCAACCTCCTGCAACTGCGCCATCCCTATTCCGTCGATCTTTATGTCGAGCAGGTGATCGCACGGGCGAAATTCGTCTGCGTCGTGCTGCTCGGCGGCAAGAGCTATTGGCCCTATGGCATTGACGAGATTGCCAATATCGCGCGGGAGAAAGGCATCGCCTTCGCCGCCATCGCGGACGGGCGGGAGGAAGACCCGGACCTCACCCGCGCCTCCACCCTGCCGCCCCAGATGTGCGAGCGGCTGCGCGAGTATCTCCGGCAGGGCGGGATCGCCAATACGACGGCCTTCCTGAAAACCGCCGCAAGGCTGATCGGCGTTGACGCAGGCGAACCCGATGCGCCGGTCCCGGTGGCCGACGCGGGCCTCTATATGGCGGGGATCGAGCGGCCCGTGCTGGATCAACTGCGAGCGCGCTGGGTGCCGGGACAGCCGGTGGCGCTGTTCCTCTTCTACCGCGCGCTGATGATCGCGGGCACACTGGATGCCGTCGATGCCATCATCGCGGGGCTGGAGGCGGAGGGGCTGAACGTCCTGCCCGTTCATGTTCGGGCGCTGCGCGAACCCTTTGCCATCGACTTTCTGCGCGGGCTGATCGGGGAAGTGCCGCCGGATGTGATCGTCAACGCGACCAGCTTCGCCGCCTCCGCGCCGGGTGAACCGCGCACGCCCTCCGTGCTGGAGATGGCGGACTGCCCCATCCTACAAACCAGTTTCGCCAGCGCGGAGGAAAGCGCATGGCGGGAGTCGGCGCGCGGCCTCGGCCCCCGCGACCTCGCCATGAACATCGCCCTGCCGGAAGTGGACGGTCGCCTGTTCACCCGCGCGGTGGCGTTCAAGGCCGCGGCCCATTTCGACGCGCGCACCGAATGCAGCATCGTCGTGCCCAAGGTACTGCCCGACCGGGTCGCGTTCGTCGCCGCGCTGGCGGCCAACTGGGCGCGGCTGCGGCGAACCCCGGTGGCGGAGCGGCGCGTGGCGCTGGTGCTCGCCAACTACCCCAATCGCGACGGACGGATTGGCAATGGCGTGGGGCTGGACACGCCCGCCAGCGCCGCCGCGATCCTCTCGGCCCTGCGCGAGAGCGGCTATGCCGTGGGCGATGCGCCGACCGATGGCGCCGCGTTGATGCAGGTGATGACGCGCGGCGTGACCAACGACCTGTCCTCACCGGATCGACCCGGTGAGATTTCCCTGTCAATGGCCGACTACCACGCCGCCCTCGCCACCATGCCCGACGAAATCCGCACTGCCGTCACCGACCGCTGGGGCGAGGCTGAGGGCGATCCCTTCGTGCGCGACGGCGCGTTCCGGCTGGCGGTGCATCGCTTCGGCCATGTGACCGTCGCCGTCCAGCCCGCGCGCGGATACAACATCGACCCGAAGGCCAGCTATCACGACCCCGCGCTGGTGCCGCCCCACGCCTATCTCGCCTTCCACATCTGGCTGAACCGGCACTTCGGCGCACAGGCCGTAGTACATGTCGGCAAGCACGGCAATCTGGAGTGGCTGCCGGGCAAGGCAATCGCCCTGTCGCACACCTGCTATCCCGAAATCTGCGCCGGGCCGGTGCCGCAAATCTATCCGTTCATCGTCAACGATCCCGGTGAAGGCACGCAGGCCAAGCGGCGCATCGGCGCGGTCATCGTCGATCACCTCACCCCGCCCCTCACCCGCGCCGAAAGCTACGGCCCGCTGCGCGAACTGGAGTCGCTGGTCGACGAATATTATATGGCAGCGGGCATGGACCCCCGGCGGCTGGAGGGACTGAAGAAGGATATTTTCGCTCTCGCCGCATCGCAGGGATTGGACCGGGACGCGGGGGCCAGCGGTGATGGCGACGACGCGCTGGCCGCCATCGACAATTACCTGTGCGAACTGAAGGAGATGCAGATTCGCGACGGCCTGCATATCTTCACCCACTCGCCAGAGGGCGCACTACGGCGCGACCTGCTGATCGCGCTCGCCCGCACGCCGCGCGGCATAGGCGAGAATGGGCAGAAGTCGCTGCTCCGCGCCATGGCGGAGGATATGGCCCTCGACTTCGATCCGCTCGATTGCCGCATGGGCGATGCGTGGACCGGCGAGCGGCCCGCGCTGCTGGAGGCGGTGTCCGGCGAGCCATGGCGTACCCATGGCGACACGGTGGAGCGGCTGGAACTGCTCGCCATCGAACGGGTGGACGCCCTGCCCGCCATCGACGCGCCCGGCCCCGCCACCACCGCCGTCCTCATCGCGATCCGCGACGACCTCCTGCCCCGCGTGGCCGCTTGTGGCGCGGCGGAGAAGGCGGGCCTGCTCGCCGCGCTGGACGGGCGTTTCGTGGTGCCGGGACCGTCGGGCGCTCCGACCAGAGGCCGCCCCGATGTCCTGCCCACCGGCCGCAATTTCTACTCCGTCGACACCCGATCCGTGCCGACCATGGCCGCGTGGACGCTGGGCCGCAAATCCGCCGACCTGATTGTGGAGGATTATTTCCAGCGGGAGGGCGACTATCCCCGCGCCATGGCGCTGTCCGCATGGGGCACCGCCAATATGCGGACCGGCGGCGACGACATTGCGCAGGCCCTCGCGCTCATGGGCGCACGCCCTCGTTGGGATTTTTCCTCCGGCCGCGTCGTCGGGTTCGAGGTGATGAAGATCGCGGAACTGGGCCGTCCCCGCGTGGACGTGACCTTCCGCATCTCCGGCTTCTTCCGCGACGCGTTCCCCGAACAGATCGACCTGATCGACAGCGCCGCGCGCGCCGTCATGGCGCTGGACGAGCCGGAGGAGGATAATCCCGCCGCCGCCCGCCACCGTGCCGAAACCGCGACGCTGATCGATGAAGGCGCGGACGAGAAGGTCGCCGGACGGCGCGCTGGCGCGCGCGTCTTCGGCTCCAAACCCGGCGCCTATGGCGCGGGACTTCAGGCGATGATCGACGAGAAGCTCTGGCACGACCGCGCCGACCTCGCCTCCGTCTATCTCGACTGGGGCAGCTATGCCTATGGCGCGGGGGTGGAGGGCGATGCGGAGCGGGGCCTGTTCGCCGCCCGGCTGACACAGGCCGACGCCCTGATCCAGAATCAGGACAATCGCGAGCACGACCT
This sequence comes from Sphingobium sp., assembly GCA_036383715.1. Classification (GTDB taxonomy): domain Bacteria; phylum Pseudomonadota; class Alphaproteobacteria; order Sphingomonadales; family Sphingomonadaceae; genus Sphingobium. The sequence continues at coordinate 142,039 of DASVNT010000150.1, forward strand.
CCTCGACAGCGACGATTATTACCAGTTCGAGGGCGGCATAGCGGCGGCGGTCGAGCACCTCTCCGGCAAAGCCCCCCTCTCCTACCACAATGACCACAGCCGCCCGGAACGGCCCGTCGCCCGAACGCTGGAGGACGAAATCGGGCGCGTCGTGCGCGCGCGCATCACCAACCCTAAGTGGATCGCGGGCGTGATGCGCCACGGGTATAAGGGCGCGTTCGAGATCGCGGCCTCCGTCGATTTCCTCTTCGGTTTCGCCGCCACGACGCGCGCGGTGAAAGACCATCATTTCGACGCCGTCCACGCCGCCTTTGTCGAGGATGAGGCCGTCCGCGACTTCATGGCCTCGGCCAACCCCGCCGCGCTGCGCGAAATGGCGGCTCGCCTCCACGAAGCACTGGAGCGGGGCCTGTGGCGTCCCAAATCGAACAGCGCGGGCCTGACCCTCGCCCAACTCAAGGAGTTTTCCGCATGAAAGAACGCACGCCGGAGCAACATGCCGAGAAGATGAAGAAGAAGCAGGCCGCGCAGGACAAGATCATGGCGACCAAGACCGCCGAAAAGGGCCTGCTGATCGTCCACACCGGCAAGGGCAAGGGCAAGACCACCGCCGCCCTCGGCATGGTCGTGCGCATGATCGGCCATGGCAAAAAGGTCGGCATCGTGCAATTCGTGAAGGGCGCGATGAACACGGGCGAGAAACCGGTGTTCGACGCCTTCCCCGATCAGGTCGAGTTCAAGCCGATGGGCGAGGGCTTCACCTGGAACACGCAGGACCGGACACGTGACATCGCCAGCGCGCGGGAGGCGTGGGAGGAAGTGAAACGCATGATCGCCGATCCCTCCTATGACATGGTGCTGGCCGACGAACTCAACATCGTGCTGCGCTACGACTATCTGCCGGTGGACGAAGTGGTCGAGGTGCTGACCGCGAAACCGGAGATGAAGCATGTCGTGGTGACGGGCCGCAACGCGCCCGAAGCATTGATGGAAGCCGCCGACCTGGTGACGGAGATGACGCTGGTGAAGCATCCGTTCCGGGGCGGGGTAAAGGCGCAGGCTGGGATTGAGTTTTAGGGTTCTGGGTGGGTGGCGTGGTCGGGCAATGGCGCTTCCCCGCCATTTCCGCCGCCATCTGCGTGCACCAGAGGCCCCTCACCTCACCTTCAGCGACACCGAAAGCGTAAAACGCGAACTCGCCGCCATCGCGCCCCTTGGCCGCACGCGGATGTTCGTCACCGCCGCCTGCGACGTGTCGTTGCCCGACACCGGCACATAGGTCCATGTGGCGCCATTGTCGGACGAGAAATCCACATCGTCGCTACTACTGGACGGCGAGGTGTAGGTGATGGCGAGCGACGACGCAGGACTGCCGTCCGTGAACAGCAGGAACGCGCTCGACGCCGTGCCGTCCCCGTCCAGCGCGACACTGGTTTTCGCGGGGATCGCGAGGTTAAGGCCCAATGTGTTGGTGTCCACCGCGACCAGATCGGGATTGAACACCTCCACCGCCATGCGCCGCCGCCCGCCGGGCAGCGACTTGGGATAGAGGGTGCCGTTCACCGGATCCCATGTCGTGCCGGTAGAGGTGGTGAGCTGGACCGTCTTCGGCCCCACGGTCAGCTTCACGTCGATGACCGTCGTCGCGATCCCGTAATCCGGCGTGCCGATGCAGATGATCGCGACATTGACGCCGGGACATAGATACCAGTCCCAAGTGATCGTGATCCTGTCGGTATAGACACCCACCGGCGGCAGGGTGCCGCTGGACGGCTTGATATAGATGGGCATGTCGGCATTGCTGCCACCCAGCAGGCCGAGGATGTTGAGCAGGTTGTTCTGCATATAATCCACCGTCCCGTTCTGCGTGAAGGCGACGGTGGCGGCGGCGTCCGGGGACGCGACATAGGGGATGGCGTTGGCGCCCTGCACCAGCTTCAGCCCATTGTCGCTTTTGAACTTCGCGCGGATATAGTTGATGCCGAGCAGGACGATGACGCTGGGCTGGCAGCTCAGGCCCGCGCGGCTGACCTGTGCGGGCACGGCGGACTGCTTCACCGACTGGGGCGAAAAAGTGCCGAAATCGGTGGTAACGTTCGACGTCGACGTGCACGCCCCGGCCATGACCGGCACACAGCCGAGCAGCAGCACGGCGAGGAGCGCGATCAGACGCTTCATTGCCCCCTCCCCATGATCGAACGCGCCGCCTTGCCCAGCGACAACTGGTCGAACTTCATCCGCATCGTCACAAACGGCCCCTGGCGCGTATAGCGCGCATCCTCAAAATCGCGGTCGCGGAAACCCGTCACATTATAGCCCGCGCTTATCCAGATATTCTGTCCCGGCGAATAGCCCAGCGAGGGACCGGCGCTGAACTGGCTGACCTTGCTCGACCAGCTATGCTGGCGGGCGGCCTGCACGCTCAGGTCGAAACGGCGGCCCAGATCCTTGCGCAGGTCGAAACCGATTACGTCGATGAAGCCGGTGTAGCTGTCGTCGCCAAAGCGCCCCACGATATATTTCGCACCATAATAGAGGCTGCCCTCCCAGCCATGGCCGTCGCCCTCGTCCCCGCTGCGATAGTTGACGGCGATATTGTTGACGATGCGGGTCGATAGCTGCGCGTCGCCGGTGCCCGCCGAAACGCCCAACACATTGGTCGAACGAATGCCCGCATCGGCCCGGTCGCGGCGTACCTCCAGTCGTTCCAGCACGGACCAGCGGCTGTCCAGCGGACGCAGCGCCAGCGCCAGGTCGGCGGAGAAGGAACCGGCGACCGCGCCGCTGCGCTCCCGCACGCTGTAGGCGCGAACGCCCGCCGCCAGTGTCCTGCCCTCGCCCAGCGTGCGCAGCAGGCCGCTGGTTACGCCCCAGCGGTCGGAGACGGAGCCGTGGCGATATTCGGCGCGGCCATTCCATGTCCACTTCGCTGCGCGATAGGTCGCGCCCAGCGTAAAAGCCTGATGGTCGCCATTGCCGCCCTCGCGGTCCAGCCCGCCGCCCGATGCAGTGGGATGGAGCGGGTTGACGATATCCTCCGACGCGGCCCGTCCGCTGACGGTCGTGGTCGCATCGACGGTGACGTCCACGGTCCATCGTTTGCCCAGCGGGATCGACTGGTTGAGGCCATATTGCGCAAAGGTCCGCGCGCCATTCTCCCCCACCGCCTCCTGTGCGGCCGTGCCCAGCAGTTTGCCGCCCGCCCAGGGCGCGACGTCCACGCCGACGCGCGTCTGGTGCGCCTTCACCGCGCTCGTCGCCATTTCATGCTCCGCGATCAGGCGAAAGCCGTGCTTCACCTCATAGGCGATGCCCGCCTTGTGCCGAACCGGGAAGTCGATGCTGTCCGCCTGCCCGCCCAGCGCCAGTTGCGTCTGGCCAAAGAGTTCCAGCTTCTGCCCGAACGGGCGCTGGCTGCCGCCCAGCGTCAGCAGGCGGGAGTCGCGGGAAATGCCCCCGATGCCGGTGTCCGACGCGATCTGCGTGCCCGCATAGAGGAGGCCGGTTCCAGTGCGATATTCCACCCGCGCATCCGCCGCCATGCGTCGCCCCGCGTCGGTCAGGTTGGTCTGATACCAGCCCGATCCGCTGGCCGAAATCCGGTCGGTCAGGCGGATACGGCCATCCATGCCGATCTTGCGCGTCCCGGCCTCCACCGCATTTTGCTGGCCGAGGCCGAAACCGCTGTCCTGCTGCCGGACATAGGCGCTGGCGTCGGCGGTGCGGCCCTGATGGATCACCTCCGCCTGAAACGCCCTGCCCTCGCCTATGCCGCCGCGCCCGCCACTGGCGGTTTCGGCGCGCAGTTCCGTGCCCCTGCCGACCTTCGCCTTCACGTCCAGCCCGGCCACCGCGCCCGCACCCATGCTCTGATCGCGCAGCAGGCTCGCGCCCACTTCCACCCGGTCCCTTGCAAAGCGCGCAGCGACGCGGCCACCGGCGACCATCGTATTGGATCGGCCCTGCGCCGTCTCATATTCCGCCACTATGAAGACGGGGTTGAGGTCGCTGTCACGGCTCAGCACCGGGTCGCGAAACCGCAACGTGCCCGCATCCGTGTCGATGTCATAGTCGATATGCCGGGTGAGCTGGCGCGAGGAGAGGATCTTCTCCGACCGGAAACGGTCGCGCACCTCGATGCGGACCTTGTCGCTGTTCGGCACGATGTCGCGGCCCGACAGACGAAAGGGTCCGGACAGGCCGTTGCCCTGAATCTCGTCCCGCGCATACAGTTGGCTGTTCTCCGCGGCAAAGCCGGTGAAGCTGATGCGGCGGCCATGATAGTCCGCCTTCACGCCGTTCAGCGTGCGGCTATAGCGGGCAAGGCTCGTCTCGGTCAGGCCCGTCTCGAAATCCCCGAACAGCGCGCGGAATTCGCGGCGCTCCAGACGGAGATACAGCTTGCGGCGCGTGGCCGCGTCATAGCTCTGGCGCGTGCCGTCGCCATAGACGGTGTAGTAGCGATCGGGATCGATGGCCCCCATCAGACCGCGATCCGCGTCATATGTGCGGTCGCTGTCATAGGCAATGGTCATCAGCCAGCTACCCTTGATCCGCCCCTTGGCATAGAAGCGCAGTTCGCCGTCGGTGACGACCTTGCCGCGCTCCGCGCCCGGCGCCTCGACCCGCGTGCGCAATGTGTCATAGCCGAGCGTCCCCTTGCCGAAGCCGACGATGGTCCAGTCCTGCGCCGCCGCGACCAGCCATGGTGTGAAGGCGGTTTCCCGCGTCACGCCCTTCTCGTCGAGCAGCACGGTGACATGCGCCGCGCCCGCCTGCGTCGTGGGTTCCAACGCGATGAAGGCGAGGCCATCGTCGCCGGTAACACGGGCAAAGGCGGGCGCGCGCTCGCGGCCGGCGAGCTGGCGCTGCGCCTGCATGTCGGCGTCGATGGCGGCGGCATAGGGCTGGTCCACGCGAAAGCCGACCGTGGTGCCCGCGCGCACCGGCCTGCCGTCCCGATCGGTGAGGCGCACCGCAACCAGCGGGCGGACGAGGCCATCGGCGGTCAGGCGCGACTGGCCGGGCAGCATCTCCGCCCGTGCGGCCTGCGTGGAGACATGGACGGTGCGGGTGAGCGTTGCGGCCACCCTGCCGTCCTTGTCCAGCACCCGCGCCTCCAGCGCATTGTCGCGCTGGCCGAGCGGAATGCCGGTCCATGTCGAGACGGCGACGCCGCGCGCCTCGTCCTCGGTGCTGCCGTCGAAGCTCATCGGATCGACGGCCTCTCCGTTGATGCGAAGCGCGACCCGCTGGCCGGGGCGATGCTTGATGACGACGCGCAGGGCCGGCGCGCGCGGATTATGATCAACCGCCGGGAACAGCCAGTCGATGCCGGGCGTCGCCGCCTTCAGCCAGTCCCGGTTGCCACCCGCCGCGTCCGCATCCGCAAGTGCCGTGATGGGCGGAGCGTTGAGATCGGCGGCACCCTTGCTCGTCCGACGCAACTGGAAGTCGACGCGCTGCAGACTGCCCCCGCCGCTCTCCACGAAGCGGGAGATCGCGCTGCCCGCCTGACGGGTGTCACTGTCGCAGGCCACTGGCTCATGGGTGGCGGCGATGCTGTGCCGGTCGATCTGGACGACATGCGTCCCGGCCTTCACCCCTTCGAAATGATACAGCCCATCCTTGTCGGTCACGACCTGCGTGCCGTCCTCCAGCAGCAGGCGCACTCCCGGCACGCCCTTGCGCTGGCGCAGCGGATCGCCGCAGCCGCCCTCCGTCACACGACCGATGATCGTCATCGCGTCGCTGAACAGCAGCGGCTTGATCCGCACGGAGGCGCTGGCCTCATTGCTCTCCCCGCTGGCGCTGTGGGCGCGCGCGCGGTTGATCGCCTCGCCCTGCAGCGCACCCGGCGCGACCTCCACCATATAGCGAATTTCCGCCGTCTGGCCCGCCGCGACGGAGGACAGGGAGAAGGTCAGCGAACGCCCGTCGCCCGACACCTCCGCCTCCGCAGTGCCGCGCGTCGATCCCCTGCGATAGCGCAGGCCGACGGGCAGGCTGTCGGCAATCACCGTCACGCCGAGGGCATGGGACAGGTGGCGATTGGTCACGCGCAGACGATACTGGATTACATCGCCCGGCGCGGCGGTGCGCGTCGATGCGATCTTGTCGAGGATGACCTCTCCGCTCCGGTCGGTATCGACGGGAATATCGACATAGAGCGGTTCCGGCGAGGACAGGGTGAAGGCGCGGCCATAGGACGCCTCGCTGACCCGAAAGGCGCCCTCCGGCCCGCTCAGCGATGCCAGTTGCTCCGCCGAAGCCGTGGACGGCGCGCGATAGCCGGGCGGCGGCGTGACGACCAGCCTGTAGGCGCCCGGCGCCATCAGCGGAAACCGGAACAGGCCGGTAGCGAAATTATATTGGCGTCCCCCGCTGTCCGTCACTGACTGACCGGAGGTGACCGTCGAGGGATAGGCGCTGACGCCATCGTCGCCGAACACCGGCGCGGGCAGTCCGGTCATCGCGTCCACGACGCTCACCACAGCCCCGTCGATCACCTCCCCCGTGGTGGAATCGAAGATATAGCCCTGCGGGTCGATCAGCAGGCTGGTATTGGACGCAAAGCTGAATTCATCTTCCATGAAGTTCAGGCGAAAAATGCTGCTCTTGTGGATGTCGAGGCGGCATGGGCTGGTGCTCGCGTCCGAGCGTCGATAGCTGCTGCCGGGAAAGGCCCCGGCGAAGATGCCGCTGTTCACCGATGTTTCGGTCAGCACGAAATTGGTGGTGTGCGCGTTGGTGCTCGCCGCGATCCATGCCGTTTCGCGGACATTGGGGTCGCGATTACCGCCCTCGTTCACGAGGACGATCATCATCGGCTCCTCGATCGTCATGGTTTCGAGGCGGCGCGTACCCTCAAATTCCGACGGCAGTACGTCGCTCGCAATATATCGGGGGGGCGTGCCGTCGCGGCAGCTGTCCGGTCCCTGATTGCGAAAGGTGTAGCTGGCGGGGAGCGTGCGGAAGCTGACGCTGGTGGGCAGCTTGGCGCGCTGGGGCGTGGCTCCGCCGCTGCCCTGAACCTCCAGCACGGTCCGATTGGACTGGATCACGCTCGATCCGCCCGCCGTCGTCCTGAACTGAAATGTCGCCACATTCTCCACGCGCGTCTGGGCCGCTGCGGGCGCTGGCAGAGCGCTCGACAAGCCCATCAGGGCGGTGGCGCACAGGCGCAGGAGGCGGCGAAAATCGGGCATGCGCTTTCCCATCTCCGGCAAGCGGGTCAGCCGCTCGCCGGAGGGACTCATTCAGCCCTCCTGCCCGTTCAGTTGATCGTCACGCGGAACGCCGCGGTCAGGGAGATGCCCGCGACGATGGCCGGGATGCTGCCCTTCACCGTGGTGCCGTCGAAGGAACCGCCATAGAGGTCCGTCTCGTCCGCACCCGATGTGTCGTCATCCTCCGTCGTGCCGTTCAGGACGCACTGGCCGCCCGACCCTACGCCGCCGATGCTCAGCGAGTTGGAAACATAGGTCGTGCCTGCCGGGACCGCGTCGGAAATGCCGACATTGGTCGCCGTGCCCGGCCCGGCATTGCTGACGGTCAGGCAATATTCGATGATCGCGCCCGGAATGGCATGCGGGTTGACGAGCAGGTTGACCGGATCGGAGAGCACCCGCGCCGTCTTGGTCATGCTGACCGCAGCCGTCGCGATCTTGAAGGCGTTGAAGGCCCGGCCGATGCCGTCGCGCGCGGGATCGTGGGTGCCTGCGGCATCCGCGAAAACGATATCCACGGTGGACGGGGAGTCCCCTTGAAGGAGCGAGGTCGCGGCCAGAGCCGTGCCCTGCGTGCCGGCCTGACCGCCAGAGGCCGCCTGCGCCGACAGCGACACGATCGCCACGTCCGATCCGGGCGCATTGGGGATATTGCCGACGATGAAGACGGTAACCGACGTGTCGGCGGCCAGTTCGTCGATGTAGGTCGCCGTATCGACGCCCGCGTCATAGGTGCCGTTGCCGTTGGAATCGACAAAGACGCGCATGGACGTAACGTCGAAGTTATCGACGCCCAATATCGGCACGGACAGGCTCTGCTGGTCGATGGTCAGGCGGAAATCCTGCGTCGCGTTGGTCAGGTTCGTGACCTGAAACGCCGTCACCTGATCGGTCGTGTTAATCGCCGTCTGGGTTATCACACCGCCAGAGACGGTCAGGTTGACCTTTTTATCGACCACGAATGTCGCGATGTTGGACGATGCCGTCTGCTGCGTACCGCCGACCGAGTAGCTGACGCTCGCCTGATTGGGGATGCTGGTTCCGGCCTCCGTGCCAGCCGCCTGCGCGCTGGCGGACCAGGCCGCGAAGGTGACGCCGCCGCATAGCAACGCTGCCTTCAATCTGTTCTGCGACATCGGGGGTACTCCGTTCTTTTTTTCGTCAATTCATGGGGTCGCGTGGTTATTTGATGATCGCCTCATAGGCGTAGCGACCACCGCCACCGTTCGGCACGGCGCCCTTCACCTGCCAGCGCACAGCGCGGACATCCTCCGCGCGGGCCGCGCGACCGGCGACGGTGAGCGAGGCCAGCGATCCGAAACGCGCGCCGTCCACGGACACCTCCGGGGTGGGCGATCCATCTGCCGGACCGCGATAGACGAGGTTGGTGGGAACGGGATTGCTGACCACCATGCCCGTGATCGGCTGCCCGACTTCGTTGCGGTAATCGATGCGGAATACGACATGATCGCCCGGCACGGCGCGCTTGGCGGGCACCAGCGTGATGCGCGTGCTGCCGTCGGCGGCCGCCGTCTTCTGCGCGACGAGCACGCTGTTGGTGAGCGTCACGCCAGCCGCCATGGCGGGACCGGCGCCAACCGCTGTCACTATCAGGGCGGCAAAACAGATGCCGAAACCGATCTGTGCAATTCTCATCATAATATGATCACCTGGAATGTCACGACGCGGGTCGTGGGTTGGCTGATCTCGCCCAGGGCGATGCGGATGGCCTGCCCGTCGAAGCGGGCGGAGTCGGTGTCGACGGCGTCGCTGGCGGCGCTGTCCTCGACGCGGATGGAACCCGGCACATAGGCCGTGCCGACCGGGATCGTGTCGCTGATCTCCGCGTCGCTGATCGTTTCCGAACCGGAGGTTGTGAGCACCAGCCGATAGGTGATTACCGCGCCGGGGACGGGCGTCGCACTGCCATCGGGCGCGCGGACCGTCTGCGACTTGGCCAGCGTGGCGGGCGCGGAGGCGGTCGACGTGGCGGCGAGTTGATACTGGATCGTCGTTTCCGCTGCCGCGCTCGTCCGTCCGACCATCGCGTCACTGCTATTGTCGCCCTTGCCGGCGAACCAGCTATCGGGTGCGCCATGGCCGCTTGTCGCCTGAGCGGAAACTGTCACGGTGCCCGTCTGCGCGGGCACGGCGTCGAACCGCAGCAACAGGGCGAGATCGGCACCCGGCGCGATGGGCAATGTGGCGGAGTTGCCGGAAAGGATGATGTCGACGGCGGGGTCGTACGCCCCGTTTCCGTCGACATCGATTGCGACCGACAGGGCAATGGTCTGTCCCGGTGCCTGCGCCTGCACGCGAAAAGCCTCGGTTCCGTTACCGGTGTTGGTGAGGATGAGAGGGACACCGAAACCCGACAGGCCCGCAGGGGGAACGAAAACGGTTCCGCCGGACTTCGGTGTCAGTGTCACGTCCAGGACTTCATCGATCCGGGTCGCGACAATATTGGAGGCGATGGACGTCGACAGCCCGTCGACCTCGAAGGACGCCGTCGCCTTGTTCGTAATGGAGTCCCCCGCCGCGACGCGGGCATGGGCAGCGGACAAGGTCGCAAGAGCAGCGACGACGACGCTGACCAGCTTTCCTTTCCGGCTCCATGACTTTGCGGCGCGAGACATTGGCTTCCCTGTTCGTGTGACAGGGATGACAGGCGCCCAATGCGGTTAATTTTTTTCAGTAAAATGCGCGATCACGGCCCGGAATAGGACCAAAGTTCTATCCTCTTTCCAATTTAAAGCGGGTCGATCCAGCGGTTTATCTGCGCCATGACTTCGTCCGAAGCAGCAATGGCACCGTCGATGTCTCCCGATTCGCCCCGTTCGATGGCGGCCCATGTTTCGCTGAGCTTTGCGAAGCCCAGCGGCCCCGCCAGCCCTGCCACGACATGCGCTGTCCGCCTAACGTCCTGCCCCGCCCCCAGCACGCCCAGCGCCTCACCGAGATGGTGAACGAAATTCACCAGCAACCGAGACGCCAATGTCCATCCCGCCAGCCGCACCAGCCGATAATGGGGATTGTCGAGTGCCCTGAAATCGTGACGCCCCAGCGGCCCTGTCCAGTTCTCGATCACGGCCAGCGCGTCCGATTGCACCAGCGGCAGGACGATGCGGCCCGACGTGCCGGGCTGATCGGCCATATCCGGATCGCAAAGCAGCAGGATCGGCGTACCCGCCGATGCACAGCCGGGCGCGCGAAGGGTCGCGATCAACCGCGTCCGCTCGGCGTCCGCGACGCTGTCATCGATGATGAACAGCGCCGGAGACGAGGTGGAGACCGACGAGATGGCAACAGAATGACAGACTTCGGATCGCCATCCGAAACAATTCAGCCACAATTGCAAGACCGTGCACTGACCCCCATCATCGGAAATCATGACGATCCGGTCATTATCGAAACCATATGCCTCGGACATAGTCATCGTTTATCCAAACTCACTCGACAAGCAGCTTTTTTACTGAAATGATGCGGTCATAAATCCTTGACATAGCGATAGAAAATGGCGGATTTACGTATACTGATCGCAGACGACCATCCCCTTGTCCGGGAAGGTCTGGTCATGGCGATCTCCTCCCGCCGTCGTGATGTGAACGTCGATTGTGTCGAAACTGTCGCCGAAGCGGAAAAGCTCGCCAAGCATAATAAAAAATATCGTCTGATGATCCTCGACTATCGGCTCCCGGATTCCGATGGCTTTTCGGGGCTGTTCCGCATGCAGAATGCGCTCAGCCACACGCCGATCGCGCTGATCTCCGCTTATGACCAGCCGACGATCGTTCAGGCTGCCCGCGCGATCGGAGCCGCCGGTTTCCTGTCCAAACGCCAGCCGCTCGACCAGCTTGCCCAATCGATCGACCTGCTGCTGGACGGCAAGCAGGTGTTCCCGGCGGTTCCCGACGACGGCGAGGAGCTGACGGTTCTGCGCGAACGGCTGAACAGCCTGTCGACCGCGCAGATGCGCGTCCTTGCCGCCGTAGTAAAAGGCCATCTGAACAAGCAGATCGCAGGCGACCTCGACATTTCGGAGTCCACGGTCAAGGCCCATATGAGCGCGATCCTGCGCAAGCTGGGCGTCAACAACCGGGTGCAGGCCGTGCTGGCAGTGCGTCCCCTGTTCGATCCAGAGGATTGATGCGGGACGCGGCCTCCCAACCCGACCGACCCGCACCGAACCTGTGGCGTGGCCTCCTCCTTGCGGGGATCATTCCGCTTGCCCTTCTGGCCGTCGCGCTGTGGCTGGGCATCCAGTTCGACGCGATGCTGCGCAGTCATATCGAAGTCGACCAGAGCTATCGGCAGCAGTCCGCGATCAGCTCCCTCCTCTCGACCATCAAGGATGCGGAGACGGGGCAGCGTGGCTATGTCATCACCGGCGACCGCAGTTTCCTGACGCCTTATGCCGCTGCCCGGACGAATGTTCCGGTCCGCCTGTCCGAACTCGACCGGCTGTTCGACGCGCGCTCGCCGGTGCACGCCAATGTCGGGCGTATCCGGCACCTCGTACCACTCAAATTCCGCGAGATGGAGGCCGTGCTCGCGACACGCGACAGGGATGGGCTGGCCGCAGCCGCCGCGATGGTCGCCGCCGGGCGCGGCAAGTCCCTGATGGACCAGATCCGGCACGAGGCGAGCGCCGTCGAACGCTATGAGAATGCCCGGCTGGCCCATACCATCCTCACCGCCCGCACCCGCGCCGTCGAGGGCGAACGCGCCTATCTCTATGGCGGCATCCTCGTCGCGCTGATCGCCTTTCTGGCGGTCTATCTCATCTGGAAGGGCCAGACGTCCCGTCACAAGGCCATGCTGGACTCCATCGACGCGAGCACGCGGCAGACGGCGATCTTCCGCAGCGCCGTCAACGCCATCGTGCTGATCAACCCCAGCGGCAGCATAGAGGTCATGAACCCATCCGCAGAGCGCATGTTCGGCTTTGCCGCGAACGACCTGCTCCGCCGCGACATTGCGATCATCGCCGATCTCGCGCCGGGGGACGGGCCGTTTCTCGAACGCATCGGTTTCGGGCCCGATGGCCTTGCCCAACCCTATCGCACGCTGGTCAGCGCCCATTGCGCCGATGGCAGCCTGCTGCCGGTCGATGTCGCCCTCGGCCTCATGCCGCTGGACGACGGCATGCACATCGTCGCGGTCTTCACCGACATATCGGAACGGGAGAAGGCGGAGCAGATCAAGGACCAGTTCCTGTCCACGGTCAGCCATGAACTGCGCACACCGCTGACCTCCATCGTCGGTTCGCTCGGCCTGCTCAAGGTCGGCGCGCTGGCTGAAATGTCGGAGCAGTCCAGGCGGCTGGTCGTCATCGCGGAGAATAACGCCAACCGCCTGATCCGCATCGTCAACGACCTGCTCGACGCCGAAAAGCTGCAATCGGGCCAGATGACCTTTGCCCTGTCCGCCGTGGACATGCGCGATGTGGCGGCAGCGTCGGTCGAGGCGATGGGCGGCCTTGCGGGCAGCCGGGGCGTATCGCTCCGCGCGGAACGGGCGGAACAGCCGATCATCGTGCGCGGCGATGCGGAACGGCTGATCCAGGTCACGGGCAACCTCCTGTCCAACGCGATCAAATTCTCCCCCTCCGGTGGCGAGGTGGAGGTGACTTGCTGCCGCAACGGCGATTCTTGCCGCATGATCGTCGCGGACCGTGGCCCCGGCATTCCCGACGAGCTGCGCGCGCGCCTGTTCACCCGCTTCGCCCAGGCATCCGGCCATGGCGCGCCGGGGACCGGCCTCGGCCTCAGCATCGCGCGCGACATCGTGCACCAGCATGATGGCACCATCGGCTTCGACGACAATCCCGCGGGCGGCACCCTCTTCCACTTCGACCTGCCGTTGCTCGATTCCCCGGCCCGGCAGGAGGAACTGGGAACGACGCCGTGCATCCTGCTGTTCCTGCAGACGGAGGAAGCCGCGCGCCTAAAAGCCGTCTTCGAACGGCAGGGGGTGGAGACGGAGGCAGTCCAGTCCATTCCCGACGCCCTCAGCCTGATCCGCAAACATCGCTATCTCGCCATGGTCGCGGATATTCATTGCGTCGGTCCCGACCTCCCCACCCTGCTCAGAACCGCTGAGGACAAGGAGGATATTCACCGCCTCCCCGTAATCGCGATCGCCCGCGAAGGCGCGGCGGCGGACGCCGACGGCCTTGCCAAAGTCGGCATCATGGAATGGATTCAGCGTCCCGCCGATGGCGGCAGCGTCGACGATGCGGTGGAGGCCGCCGTAGCTCGCGCCGTCGCGGACATGCCGATCGTCCTGCACCTCGACGATGATCCCGATACGCTCAACATCACCGCGGCGGCCCTGTCCGGTCTGGCGCGGGTCGCGCAGGCGACGGACCTCGCCTCCGCGCGATCCTATCTCGCTCACCATACAGCGGACATATTGATCGTCGACATCGCCCTGCCGGACGGGTCTGGTACGGAAATCGTAACCGAACTGGGCCGGGTTCAGGGTGCCAGCCCGCCGATCATCATCTATTCCGCACAGGATTTCGGGGCGGTCGGCCTGCGCAATGTCGAAGCGGTGCTCACCAAGTCGAAGAAGTCCCTCCCCATGCTGGTGGAGGCCATTTTCGCGGTCAGGGATCGTCAGAAGCAGGAGCCTTTGTCGTGAGCAGCCCCCTGAAAATCCTGTATGTCGATGACGAGGAGGATATTCGCACCATCGTCACCCTGTGCCTCGGCATGGACCCGGCGATGGAGGTGAAGACGGCGGACAGCGGGATCGCGGCGCTCGACCTGCTCACGCAGTCCGCCTGGCGTCCCGATCTCGCGCTCGTGGATGTGATGATGCCCTATATCGACGGCATCGAATTGCTGAACCGGATGCGCGCTGAGCCCGACACCGCCCATATCCCGGTGGTGTTCATCACCGCCAGCGCGCGGTCGACGCAAGTGAAGCATTACACCGACGCGGGAGCCATCGGCATCATCAGCAAACCGTTCGACCCGCTGACCCTCGCTGCGACGGTGCGCGGCTATCATGACGGGGCCTGACCGGGCACGTCATGACGCCAGTCTCGCTGCTGCAACAACCGAAATGATTTTCTTTTCGCAGGTGACACACATCACGAGAATTAGGGAACCTATTGTTATTCAGTGCGCTTTACCCCGAACGGCACAAGGCGTCCCATGTCGAATACCATGCCTACCGCACTGATCGTCGAGGATGAGGCCCTGCTCCGTAGCGTGTACGGAAGCCATCTGAGCGACCTCGGCTATGCCGTGCAGGAGGCTGCACATGCCGACGCCGCGCTCGAAATACTCGCAACGTCACCGCCCTTCGACCTGCTGTTGACCGACATAAGAACTGGCGGGTCCATCGACGGCGTCGAACTGTCCCACCGGGTCGCGCGCACCACGGGTGCGACGCGCATCGTCCTGATGTCGGGCGACGAAAGCGATCAGGAGATCGGCACCGGCATGAGCTTTCTCCTCAAACCCTTCACCCTGTCCGCCCTCCTCTCCCTGCTTGACGTAACAGATTGAAAATGCATGGGTGTTAACCATCTTTGGTTCGGAGAAAGCGTGCCACACAAAACCATTCTCTTGGTCGAAGACGAACCTGTATTGCGCAAGATGCTGTGCGAAACACTGGTCGAGGACGGTTTCTCGGTCGAGGTTGCCGAAACTGCCGATGCCGCGTGGCAAAAGATCAGCGATGGCCTCGCCTTTCAGATGCTGCTGACCGACGTCCGCATGCCGGGTCGTCTCGACGGACTGGACCTTGCCCGCAAGGTCAGGGATCGCGCGCAGCCCGTCTCCATCATCGTGATGTCCGGCTACATCGGCGCGCGGGAGATGGATTCCACCCTCGGCACATTCATCGCAAAGCCTTTTACCCCGTTGAAGATGATGCAGGTCGTCACGCGAGCCATGCCGCCGCCCCGGTCGAACTGACCATGCCGGCGGGGAGGCTGGCGCCGAAATGACAGCCCCGCTTATCAATCCGTTATGGAGGGATGCACCGCCACGCATCGCGCTTGCCATGACCGCGATTTTCAGAGCATATCCGGGACAGGGCGGCCCCGGTAACGTCGACACCGGAACCGCCACCAGCCGCAGGTCGTTCACCCGAGGCTGAAAAAAGGCCGGGATGAATGACCGCTGCAGCGTAACCGGGCAGAGCGAAGGGGACGGCAGTGGATATGGAGGCCGGGCGAGCCGACGACGCATTCGACTATCCCCTCTTCCTGACGGGCGGGGGCGAGATGGCGATGCGGATCGCCACGTTTGACTGGTCGGCAACGGCCATCGGCTCCCTGAAAGACTGGCCGCCGAGCTTGCGCAGCACCGTCTCGCTGATGATACGTAGCGATGTGCCCATGGTGCTGCTTTGGGGCACCGACGGGGTGATGATCTATAACGACGCCTATTCGGAATTCGCGGGCAGCCGGGATTCCCGGCTGCTGGGCTCGCGCGTCCGCGAAGGATGGGACGAGGTCGCCGAGTTCAACGACAATGTGATGCGCGTCGGGCTGGCCGGGCAAACGCTCCGCTACAAAAATCATGAGCTGACATTGCATCGCAATGGTCGCCCGGAGCAGGTCTTCATGGACCTCGACTATTCGCCCATATTGGGGGAGGACGGCGCTCCGGCGGGCGTGATCGCCATCGTCATCGAAACGACCATGTCCGAGCAAACCCGCATGGCGCTGGAAGCGAGCGAGGCCCGTCACCGCTTTCTGGACGGTCTGGGGCGCGGGATAGCGCAATGCCGCGATGCGGACGAAGTGCTTGGCGTCGCGACACGCATGACGGGGGAGCATCTCGACCTGTCCGATTGCGCCTATGCGGATATGGACGAGGATCAGGACGGATTTACCGTGCGGGGTGACTGGCATGGCCACGGCTCACCCTCGATCGTCGGCCGCTACAGCCTCGCGGATTTCGGCACGCTCGCCGTGCAGGAACTGCGTGCCGGTCGCCCCCTGATCGTGAACGACACCCATGGAGAATTGCCGCCGCACGAAGCGCAGACATTTCAGGACATGGGCATCGCGGCGACCATCTGCATACCGCTCGTCAAACAGGGCCGCCTCACCGCCCTGATGGCGATCCATGACAAGATTCCCCGCCGCTGGTCCGACTATGACCTCACCATCATTCGGGAGGTGACGGAGAGAAGCTGGGCGCATGTCGAACGGGTGCGCTCCGAACAGGCCGTGCTGCAGGGCCACAATCTGTTGCGCCGGTCGCAGGAGGCAGGCGGCGTCGGCCTGTTTTCCGTCGATGTGCGAACCGGGATCATCTCCTGCACGCCGCAATTCTGCAGGATTTTCGGCTATTCGGAACGCGAGACGATTTCGGACAAGGAAATCGAGCGCCTCGTCCTGCCCGAATATGCCAGCGTGGTTGCCAATTCCGAGATTCGCCGCGTGGGGAAGGCCCTGCTCGACGTGGAATATCGCATACGCCGCGCAGACACAGGTGAGGAACGGATCATCGCCCGCAAGGGGGAGTATGAGAGGGACGATAACGGCCAACCGCTACGGCTGGCAGGCGCGGTGCAGGACATCACCGAACGCCGCACCCTCCAGAACGCACTGGAAAGGAGCAAGGCGGGCTTCAGCGCGCTGGCCGAGTTCATGCCCAACCAGGTGTGGACGGCACGGGGGGATGGTCAGCTCGACTGGTTCAGCGGGCAGGTCCACAGCTATTTCGGAGGGGTGCAGGGCAGTCTCAAAGGCGATGGCTGGACGCGGGTGATCCACCCGGACGATGTCCCCCTCACCCTGCAACGCTGGACAAAGGCGGTGGAGACGGGGGAGGTCTATGAGACGGAGTTCCGGCTGCGCGGCGCGGACGGCGACTATCGCTGGTTTCTGGCGCGGGCGACGGCCCTGCGCGATTCCCACGATGTGGTGACGGCGTGGATCGGGACCAACACCGACATTCACGAGCAAAAGATGCTGGAGGTCACGAGCACGCGCGATCTCGACCGGCTGTGGACGATCAGCCAGGACATATTGCTGGTGTGCGATTATGCGGGCCGCATCACCGCGATAAACCCCTCCGCCAAACAATTGCTTGGCTGGCACGCGGAGGAGATGATCGGAAGCTTCGTGACCGACTTCATCCATCCCGACGATCTGGAGACGACCACAGGCGAACTCGCAAAGATCGCAACCGGCGTCGCAACGCTCCATTTCGAGAACCGCTATCGGACGAGGGATGGGGACTATCGCCTGCTCGACTGGACGGCGGTTCCCGACGGGGGCCTCATCCATGGTGTCGGACGCGACATAACGGAACAACGCGCCACCGAGGAAGCCCTGCGGCAAAGCCAGAAGATGGAAGCCGTCGGGCAGTTGACGGGCGGCATCGCCCATGACTTCAACAACCTGTTGCAGGGCATAACCGGCAGTCTGGAGATCATGGAAAGCCGCGTCGCGCAGGGGCGCACGCAAGACCTCGATCGCTGGCTCGGCGGCGCCAAGGCGTCTGCCACCCGCGCGGCCGCCCTCACCCATCGCCTGCTGGCCTTTTCCCGTCGCCAGCCACTCGACCCCCGCCCCGTTCTCGCCAACCCGCTGATCGCCTCGATCGAGGATATGCTGCGGCGAACGCTGGGCGAGATGACGACGCTCGAACTCGTGCTGGGCGGCGGCCTGTGGCTGACCAAATGCGATCCCAATCAGCTTGAAAATGCGATCATCAATCTCGCGATAAACGCGCGCGATGCGATGCCGGAGGGTGGCAAGCTGATCATCGAAACCGGCAACGCGCATCTCGATGACAGCTATGCAGCGCGCCGTCGCGACGTGAAGCCCGGCCAATATGTCTGCATCTGCGTCTCCGACACGGGGGTCGGCATGTCGAAGGACGTCATCGCCCGCGCCTTCGAGCCATTTTTCACGACGAAACCGACGGGTCAGGGAACGGGGCTGGGCCTCTCGATGATCTACGGCTTTGCGCGCCAGTCCGAAGGCTATGCCCATATCTATAGCGAGGAGGGCAAGGGTTCCACGGTGAAGCTGTACCTCCCACGCTATCATGGCGAGGACGATGGGGAGGAAACCCTGCCCGCACTGGCCGATGCCCCCGGCTCCAGCGAGGGCGAGGTCGTCCTCGTCGTGGAAGACGAACCCGTCGTGCGCGGCCTGATCGTCGAAGTGCTCGCGGAACTTGGCTATCGCGCGATCGAGGCCAGCGATGGGCCAAAGGGGTTGGAGGTCATCCAGTCGGCGCAGCGTATCGACCTGCTGATCACCGATATCGGACTGCCCGGCCTCAATGGCCGTCAGGTAGCGGACGCCGCGCGGATCGTGCGTCCCGACCTCAAGATCCTGTTCATGACCGGCTATGCGGAAAATGCCGCGCTCGCCTCCGGCTTTCTGGAGCCTGGCATGGCGATGGTCACAAAGCCCTTTGCGATGGAGGTGCTGGCATCGCGGATCAGGGCGATCATCGAGGATGAGTGAGCGGTCATAACCGACGCCAGCGGTCCGGCACCTCCATCGGCTCCCATAACCCGCCGCCCATCACGGCCAGCGCGGAACCGAAACTGCCGCCCAGCACCATCAATCCCGTGAGAAGAAACTCCTCCGCGCCGATGCTGCTGTCGGGGTGGCGGTGCAGGAGAGCCGCGCCGTCTCTCCACGCCAAGGCGAGAAGCAGCAAGCCCGCGATCCGCAAGCCGATCCCGACAGATGTTTTCCTGTACCAGCAACGCATCGTGCAAGCCTCCGCCGAAGAGAGGCCCTTCAATTACGCAGGAGCGCATATCTATTCGAGAGGGAGGTCTTCGCCCGACCATTGAGATTGCATAGGATTGGGTGGATTCAGCGCTCCACAGGCTCCCCGGTGGACCGCAACCGATAGCCGATGCCCAGTTCATTGCCGATGATCCGGGGCTGCTGGGGATCATCCTCCAGCTTTTGACGCAGGGTGCGGATCAGGACGCGCAGATATTCGACATGATGCTCATGTTCGCGCGGCCAGACCTCCTTCATGATCTGCCCATGGGTAATCACGCGGCCCGGAAAGCGGGCAAGTTGCGCCAGCACGCCATATTCCTTGGGCGTCAGATGGACCTCCTCGCCGCCCTTGGTGACGATGCGGCGGAGCAGGTCGATCTCCACGTCCCCGGCCCGCACGGCGGTCGCGCCGCCGTCCTTGGTCATGCGATTGCGCAGCGCGACCCGGACGCGCGCCAGCAGTTCGTCCGTGTCGAAAGGCTTGGTCAGATAATCGTCCGCGCCCAGGTCAAGGGCGGCCACCTTCTCCTCTGTCGCATCGCGCGCGGAAACGACGATCAGCGTGGTGTCGCCCTGCTGCTTGAACAACGGCACGAGTTCCAGCCCGTCCCGGTCAGGCAGGCCCAGGTCGAGCAGGCTGATGTCGGGCCGCTCCGTCCGCAGCTTCTCGAGCGCCTCCCGCGCATTCTCCGCCTCCACTATCGCATAGTCGGCGCGGGCGAGCGCGGCGTGGATCAGCCGCCGTATCTGCGGCTCGTCGTCGATGATCAGAACCTTGTGCCGGGTCGTCATGGCAGGGCCTCGTCGGGGAAGTCAGTGATGAGGAGGGATGCGGGGATGCGCAGGGTGAAGCGCGCCCCGCGAGGATCGGCGTTGTTCGCGGCCTCGACGGTCATCCCCATCGCCTCCGCAAAGCCCTTGACGATGGCGAGGCCGAGGCCGGTGCCATGCTTGGCGCGGTCCGACCCCTCCAGACGGGTGAAAGTGTCGAACACCCGCGCCTCCGCCCCCGCAGGAATGCCGGGGCCGATGTCGATCACCGACAGGAGCAGCGCGTCGAACACGCGCTCGCCCCGGATGGTGACGGGCGTGCCGGGATCGGCATAGCGCCCGGCGTTATCGAGCAGGTTGATGAGGCAATGGTGCAACAACACCGGGTCGACGCGGACCAGCGGCACGTCGGGCAATATATCGACCACCACCTCATGCCCCTCCAGCGACTGGCGCGTGTCCTGCACCGCGCTGGCGACGGCGTCGAACAGGTCGGTCGGCTCGATCTTGAGCGGCAGCGCACCCGCCTCGACACGGGCCATGTCGAGGAGGTTGGCGACGAAGCGGTTGAGCCGCCGCGCCTCGCCATCCACCGTGTCGAGCAGGGCGGAGGGATGCTGCCGCCGCAGTTCATGCGTGGCGGAGATGATGGTGGTCAGCGGCGTGCGCAGGTCGTGGCTGACCGAGGACAGCAGCGCGGACCGCAGCCGGTCCCGCTCGTGCACCTGCCGCGCACCCTGCATCTCCTCCTCCAGCGCCATGCGGTCCAACGCAATCGCCGCCTGATCGAGCAGGCTCATCAGCAACGGCACCTGATCGGAGCGCAGCGCCTCCCCCGCATCGTCGCGCGCCAGCCCCAGCACGCCGAGCACGCCGCGCTGCGTCCGCAGCGGATGGAACAGCCAGTCGGACGCGGTCAGGGTGGAGGAGCCACGCCCGGCGGGCTGCGCGTTGTTCATCGCCCATCGCGCGGCGGCCTTCTCGATCTCGTCCAGCCGGTCCTCCGGCGGATAGGCGGCGC
>DASVNT010000151.1:0-31488 GCA_036383715.1 Sphingobium sp.
ATGACCTTCCACGGCGTCGCTCCCCTCCCCGCCGCCGCATCGCATCCGCTGACCGGAGCATGCCGGTTCAACCTCACCTTTCGCCGCGCTGGTCCCGCCCGTTCCACCTGACCGCTGGCCTTCGCCGCCTCCCGGCGTTAAAGGGCCTCGCGAGCATCAGATCGGACGGACGGAAAAATGGGTTTCAAATGCGGTATTGTCGGGCTGCCCAATGTGGGCAAGTCGACCTTGTTCAATGCGTTGACCGAGACGCAGGCGGCGCAGGCGGCCAATTATCCCTTCTGCACGATCGAGCCGAATGTCGGCAATGTCGCCGTCCCCGACGAGCGGCTGGACAAGCTGGCCGCCATCGCCGGTTCCGCCAAGATCATCCCGACGCAGCTTGCTTTCGTGGACATCGCGGGCCTGGTGCGCGGCGCGTCCAAGGGTGAGGGCCTGGGCAACCAGTTCCTCGGCAACATTCGCGAAGTGGACGCCATCGTCCACGTCCTGCGCTGTTTCGAGAATGACGACATCCAGCATGTCGACAACAAGGTCGATCCCATCGCCGATGCGGAGACGGTCGAGACGGAATTAATGCTGTCCGACCTCGAATCCCTCGAAAAGCGCGTCCCCGCCGCCGTCAAAAAGGCCGCGCAGGGCGACAAGGAGAGCAAGATCGCGGCGTCCGTCCTCGGACAGGCCCTCGACCTGCTGCGCGAGGGCAAGCCCGCTCGCCTCACCGTGCCGAAGGACGAAGAGGAAGCGCGCGTCCTGAAACAGGCGCAGCTGCTGACCGGCAAGCCCGTCCTCTACGTCTGCAACGTGGACGAGGATAATGCGGCGGACGGCAACGCCTTTTCCGCGCGCGTGTTCGAGAAGGCGGCTGCGGAGGGTGCGCAGGCGGTCGTGGTGTCGGCGGCGATCGAGGCGGACATCGTGACCATGATCCCGGCGGACCGTGTCGAGTTCCTGACCGAGATGGGTCTGACCGAAACCGGCCTAGCCCGCGTCATCCGGGCGGGCTATGAACTGCTCCACCTCATCACCTTCTTCACCGTAGGGCCGAAGGAAGCGCGCGCGTGGACCGTGTACAAGGGCGCGACGGCCCCCAATGCAGCGGGCGAAATCCACTCCGACTTCGAAAAGGGCTTTATCCGCGCGGAGACGGTGGCTTACGAGGATTTCGTCGCTCTCGGCGGCGAGGCCAAGGCGCGCGAGGCGGGCAAGCTGCGCGCGGAAGGCAAGGCCTATGTCGTCCATGACGGCGACGTGATGCACTTCCTGCATAGCTGAGGCGGGCGGCGAGAGCCGTCCCCCTCACGCCGCGTCGAACGCGCTCAGAATCGGGCACGGCCCCTTCGTCGCCCGCTCGCAGGCATTGGCGAGGCGGTCGAGGGCATCGCGCGCCTCGCTCATCGCGCGGATTTCCTCGTCCAGCGCGGCGATGCGGGCGCGAGCGAGGGCGCGCACTTCCGCCCGGTCGCCGCCATCGTCCAGTTCAAGGAGCCGGCTGATCTCCCGCAAGGCAAAGCCCGCCGTCTGCGCAGATCGGATGAAGCGCAGGCGGCGCACGTCCCCCGCCTCATAATGGCGGATGCCCGCGCCTGACCGGCCCACGGCGTCGGGACGCGGCAACAGGTTCTTGCGCTGATAGAAACGCACGGTTTCCACGCCCACGCCCCCTGCCCGTGCCAATTCAGAAATCGTCATCGTCATGCCGCTTGACTCCGTACCATGGTCCGCAGGCTATAGCGTCTCCAGCCCGGACGACCAAGCCGGGACGGAGACGCATCATGGCGAAGACCGCCACCCTCTACCGCATGGTCATGCCCGATCATGTCTGCCCGTTCGGGCTGAAGGCGCTGCACCTGCTGCGCAGCCATGGCTATGCCGTGGAGGATCGCTGGTTGACGACGCGGGCGGAAACGGATGCGTTCAAGGCCGAGCATCAGGTGAAGACCACGCCGCAGGTGTTCATCGACGGACAGCGGATCGGTGGCCATGACGATTTGCGCCGCCATCTCGGCCTGAAAGTCGCAGAGCCGGGCGCCACCAGTTACCGCCCCGTCATCCTGCTGTTCGCGATGACCGCGTTGATGGCGATGGCCGCGAGCCGGGCCGTCCTGGGATCGCCGGTCACGGTCATGGCGGCGGAATGGTTCGTGTCGCTGTCCATGTGCGTGCTCGCTCTGCTGAAACTGCAGGATGTCGAGCGGTTTTCGACCATGTTCCTGAATTACGACCTGCTCGCCCGCCGCTGGGTGCCCTATGGCACGCTCTATCCCTTTGCGGAGGGGCTGGCGGGCGTGCTGATGACCGCGCACTGGCTCGACTGGCTGTCGGTGCCGGTGGCGCTGTTCATCGGGACGGTGGGCGCGGTGTCGGTGGTCAAGGCGGTGTATATTGACCGCCGCTCACTCAAATGCGCCTGTGTTGGCGGGTCCAGCACGGTGCCGCTCGGTTTCCTTTCCTTGACGGAGAATGTGATGATGGTTGCCATGGCGATCTGGATGGTCGTGCGCTGATGCGGGCGATGCGATTGATGAGCGCCGCCGCGCTGATGCTGCCCGCCCCGTTGATGGCGCAGGAGCATGAGGGGATGGATCACTCACAGATGGATCATGGGACCATGGATCATGCCGCGATGGGGCATGACATGATGGGCAACGCATCGAACCATGACGAACCTCCAGTATCAGGCAATTTGCCGCCCTTCTCCCTCGGCTCCGGCACGTCCCGCCTGCCCGGCGCGGAGGGCGCGATGCACGGCCTGCACCTGATGACCGGCGACTGGATGCTGATGGCCCATGGCTTTGTCACGGCCCATTATACGGACCATAAGGGGCCGCGCGGCGACGACATGTTCTACTCCACGTCGATGCTCATGGCGACGGCGGAGCGGGATTTCGGCGGGGCGAAGCTGACGCTGAAATCCATGATGAGCCTCGAACCCACATTGTCCGCGCGCGGCTATCCCAATCTGTTCGCCACGGGCGAGACGGCGGACGGCGTGCCGCTGGTCGACCGGCAGCATCCGCACGACCTGTTCATGGAACTGGCCGCGCGGCTGGACGTGGATGTGGCGCCGGGCGCGCGCGTCTTCGTCTATGGCGGGCCGGTGGGGGAGCCTGCGCTGGGGCCGAGCGCCTTCATGATGCGGGGATCGGCGCGCTACAACCCGGAACCGCCCATTGCCCACCACTGGTTCGACGCGACGCACATCACCTATGGCGTGGTGACGGCGGGCGTTTCCACCGCGCGCTGGCAGCTCGAAAGCTCCGCCTTCCGGGGCCGCGAACCGGATGAGGATCGCTGGGACATCGAAAAGCCGAAACTCGATAGCTGGTCCGTCCGGCTGAGTTGGACGCCGACGCCGCGCTGGGCCGCGCAGGTGAGCCATGGCTTCCTCAAGGAGCCGGAGGGCATGCACGCGGGCCAGGACGAGCATCGCACCACGGCCAGCGTCCATTATGCGGACGGGCGCGTATCCGCCATGGCGGGATTTTCCGCCAAGAACCGCGATCCGGGCGAGACGCTGACCGCATGGCTGGGCGAAATCACGTGGGACATCACCGACCATCACAGCCTGTTCGGCCGGGTGGAGAATGTCGCCAATGACGAACTGTTCCCCGACCATGACGATCCGCTGCACGAGCAGCGGTTCCGCATGACCAAGGCACAGGGCGGCTATGCCTATCGCATGAAGCTGGTCGGGCCGCTCCATCTGGCGGTGGGCGGGTCGGTCAACGCCTATGCGAAGCCTGCCGCGCTGGACGCCGCTTACGGTCGCAATCCATGGGGCTATTCGCTCTTTGCCAAGCTGATGCTGGGGTCCTAGTTACACCGCAGCGTCACACTATGGGGGCATGGGCAGAGCATGACGACACGCAGACAGTTTGTTGCGGGCGGAATGCTGGCGGGGCTGGGTCTGGCCGCTCCCGCCATCCTGCGCGCGCAGTCCCAGCCCGGTCCATTGGCCGATCCCTTCGCGCTGGGCGTGACGGCGGGCGATCCCGCGCCGGATGGCTTCGTGATCTGGACCCGGATCGCGCCCAGCCCGCTGGAGCCGCATGGCGGCGCACCGATGAAGCCGCTGGCGGTGCAGTGGCAGGTGGCGCGGGACGAACGCTTTGCCACCATCGTCGCGGGCGGCGAAGCGGTCGCGAGGCCGGAGATCGGCCATAGCGTCCATGTGGAGGTCGGCGGCCTCGACCCCGACCGGCCCTATTGGTATCGCTTCCTGCTGGACGGCGTGCCGTCGCCCCATGGCCGCGCGCGCACCCTGCCCGCGCTGGCCAGCCATCGCAAACGCCTGCGCTTCGGGGTCTGCGGCTGCATGAACTGGCAGGACGGGCTGTTCACCGCGCTCGATCATCTGGCGAACGAAGACCTCGCCTTCGTCTATCATTTCGGCGACTTCATCTATGAGACGAGCCGGACGGGCGACGCGAAAACTTATTGGGATACGCCGCTGCCGATGGTGCGGACGCATCTGGGCGGCGAGTGTTTCGACCTTGGCGACTATCGGCTGCGCTATGCCCAATATCTGACCGATCCCGCCCTGCGCGCGGCACGGGCAGCGCATGTGTGGCTGCCGAGTTTCGACGACCATGAGGTGGCGAACAACTGGGTCGGCGATTTGGACGCGCGGGGAACGCCGCCGGAACTATTCGCGCTGCGGCGGCAGGCCGCGTTGCAGGCCTGGTATGAGTTCATGCCGGTGCGTAGGGCGATGCTGCCGCGCGGCGGGGCGGTGACGGCGTGGCGGGGGCTGCGCTACGGCGACCTTGCGGCCATCGACGTGCTCGACACGCGCAGCTATCGCAGCGACCAGCCGTGCGGCGACAATTTCCGGCCCGCCTGCCCCGCCGTCATGGATGAAAAGGCGCAGGTCGTCTCACCCGAACAGGAGGCATGGCTGACCGCCCATGTGCGCAGCCGCGACGTGGCGTGGCACGGCATCGCGCAACAGGTGATGATGATGGCGCTCGACCGGCGCACCATGGCGGATGCGCCGGAGCGGATCGTGAACCTCGATAGCTGGGCGGGCTATGAAGCGCCGCGCCGCCGCCTGCTCTCCTCCCTGAAGGGCCTGGGCGATGTGGTGGTGCTGACCGGCGACGAGCATCAGAATTTCGCAGGGCTGCTGGACGATGGCGATCGGCCGGTGGCGGTGGAGTTTGTCTCCACCTCCATCGCATCGGGCGGCGATGGTTCCGATGTGCGCCCCGGCAGCGACCGGATGCTGGCGAATAACGCCAACCTGTCGTTCATGAACGACCAGCGCGGCTATCTGGTCTGCGAGGTCACGCCGGATGCGTGGGCGACGAATTTCATGGTGGTGGACAGGGTAAGTTCGCCGGGCGCGGCGATCCACCGGCGCGCGACGGCGACGGTGGCGCGGGGCGAGGTGGCGCTGGCCATCACGTAAATTCGGCGTCATCCCAGCGCAGGCTGGGTTCTCTCTCGATGGAGCGCGAGCCTCACCAGATCCCAGCCTTCGCTGGGATGACGGATATCTCATTTCCGCCCGAATAATTTCTCGATATCGCCGTGCGCCAGCTTGATCCACGTCGGGCGGCCATGGTTGCACTGCCCCGAATGCGGCGTGACCTCCATCTCGCGCAGCAGGGCGTTCATTTCCGCCACGGACAGGGTGCGCCCGGCGCGGACGGAGCCGTGGCAGGCCATGGTGGCCGCGACATGGTCGAGCCGCGCCTTGAGACTGATCGCCTCGTCAAAGGCGGCGAGGTCGTCGGCGAGGTCGCGGACGAGGCCGTGGGTGTCCCCCGCCCCCAACAGCGCCGGGGTCGCGCGGACCAGCATGGCGGCAGGCCCAAACCGCTCCATCTCCAGCCCCAGTTCGGCGAGTTCGGCCAAGCGCGCCTCCAGCCGGTCGCAGCCCGGTTCGTCGAGGTCGACCACTTCGGGGAGCAGCAGCGTCTGCGGCGCGACCCGGCCCCCGTTTTCATTGGCTCCCAGCGCGCGGCGCATGCGTTCCAGCACCAGCCGCTCATGCGCGGCATGCTGGTCCACGACGACGAGGCCATCCTCGGCCTCCGCGATGATATAGGTGCGCGCAACCTGTCCGCGCGCAATGCCCAGCGGATAGCGCCCGGCATCGGGGGAGATGGGCGCGGCAGGCTCCGCACGGCCCGCAGGCGCGAAGCCGGAGAACATCGACGGCGCATCCGCGACGAACGCCCCGCCGAAGTCCTGAACCGGGGATGCGGGGGCATAGGCAGGCGCAGAGCCTCCCGCAAAATTCAGGGTCGCGGGCGCATAAGGCGCGCTCGCCACATCCTCCCGCTGCCACAGGCTCATGTCGGTGACGGCGGGCCGCTCGACCGATCGCGCGCCCGCGTCATGCAGGGCGTTGCGCAGGCCGCCGACGATCATGCCCCGGATCATGCTGGGGTCGTGAAAACGCACTTCCGTCTTGGCCGGATGGCAGTTGATGTCCACGCTCTCGGTCGGCAGCGTCACGAACAGCGCCAGCACCGGATGGCGGTCGCGCGCGAGCAGGTCGGCATAGGCCCCGCGCACCGCACCGATCAGCAGCTTGTCGCGCACGGGCCGCCCGTTGACGAACAGATATTGGTGATCGGCCACGCCCCGGTGGAAGGTCGGGAGCGAGGCGACACCCGCCAGTGCCACCTCGCCCCGCGCCACCGACACGATGACATGATTGGCGGCAAGGTCGCGGTCGATCAGCGCGGCGACCCGGTCCTCCCGCGCTTCATCCGGCGGCAGGGACAGGACGCGGCGCCCGTCATGGTCGAGCGAGAAGCCGATATCGGGCCGGGCCATGGCGAGGCGGCGTACTATATCGAGACAGGCGGCATATTCGGATCGGGGCGAGCGCAGGAATTTACGACGCGCGGGCACCTTGCCGAACAATTGCTCGACCCGCACGCGCGTCCCCGGCGGGATGGCGGCGGGGCCGTCCGCCACGGTCACGCCATTGTCCACGGTGATGCCCCAGCCGTCCGCACCGGCGGGCCGGCTTTCCAGCGTCAGCCGCGCGACGCTGGCGATGGAGGGCAGTGCCTCACCCCGAAAGCCCAGCGTTACAACGGCTTCGATCCGCTCGTCCGGCAGTTTCGACGTGGCATGGCGCTCCAGCGCGACGGCCAGATCGGGCTGCGCGATGCCGCGCCCGTCGTCCGTCACCTCGATCAAATCCGCTCCCCCGCCGCCCAGCCGGATGGCGATGCGCGTGGAGCCTGCGTCGATACTGTTCTCGACCAGTTCCTTCAGCGCGCTGGCGGGCCTTTCCACCACTTCACCGGCAGCGATACGGTTGACGAGGGCTTCTGGGAGGCGGCGTATTGACATATGTCAGGGACTAGCCCAAGCGAGCGACTTCCGCGACCCACCGCCTGTTAATTTTTTTACGAATCGACGGGCCGGGCGGGCTTGTGGGGAACCCAAATCTCCGCTGCATCGGGCTATTCTGCGCCCAAGGCTGAACAGGACACGGAATGTCGTTTTTCACCCGCTTGTTCAAATTCTCCTCGCATGACATGGCCATCGATCTGGGCACGGCCAATACCGTGGTCTATGTTCGCGGACGCGGCATCGTTCTGAACGAACCTTCCGTCGTGGCGGTCGAGACGCTGAACGGGGTCAAGAGGGTGAAGGCCGTCGGTGACGACGCCAAGCTGATGATGGGCAAGACCCCCGACAATATCGAGGCGATCCGCCCCTTGCGCGACGGCGTGATCGCGGACATCGACATTGCCGAGCAGATGATCAAGCATTTCATCGACAAGGTGCACGGCAGCCGCCGCATCCTGCGCTTCCCGGAAATCGTGATCTGCGTGCCGTCGGGCTCGACCAGCGTCGAGCGCCGCGCGATCCGTGACGCCGCCAGCAATGCGGGCGCCTCTCAGGTATTCCTGATCGAGGAACCCATGGCCGCCGCTATCGGCGCCGACATGCCTGTGACCGAGCCCATCGGTTCCATGGTCGTGGACATCGGCGGCGGCACGACCGAAGTCGCTGTGCTGTCGCTGCGCGGCCTTGCCTACACCACCTCGGTCCGCGTGGGCGGGGACAAGATGGACGAAGCCATCGTCAGCTTCGTGCGCCGCCACCACAACCTGCTGATCGGTGAAGCCACGGCGGAGCGGATCAAGAAGCAATATGGCATCGCGCAGAAACCCGCCGACGGCGTGGGCGAGATCATCCATATCAAGGGTCGCGACCTGGTGAACGGGGTGCCCAAGGAAATCAGCATCAATCAGGGCCAGATCGCCGACGCGCTGTCCGAACCCATCGGCACCATCGTCGAGGGCGTTCGCATCGCGCTGGAGAACACCGCGCCCGAACTGGCGGCAGACATCGTGGATCAGGGCATCGTTCTGACCGGCGGCGGCGCGCTGCTCAAGGGTCTGGACGAGGAACTGCGCGACGAGACGGGCCTGCCCGTGACCGTTGCGGAAGATCCGCTGACCTGCGTCGCGATCGGCACCGGCCGCGCGATGGAAGATCCGATGTTCCGCGGCGTGCTGCAGACCGCATAACATCTATTAGCAAGGGGTTGGCTCATGGCGCCGCCGCGCAAAAGGCGCCCCGGCTATGACCGCAAGGCGCAATATGGACTGTTCGCGAGCTATGTGATCGCGATTAGCGGTGCGATCGCGGCCCTGTTGCTCGTCATCATCTCCGCCGCCGATCCCGCCGGTTTCTCCGTCCTGCGCGCCAGCGTGGCGGAGGTCACGCGGCCCATCTCCACGACCACGCGCAGTCTGGTCCTGACCATCGGCAATATCGACGAGATCGTCAGCGCCTATATCAGCGCAGGCACGCAGAACATCTCGCTGCGCCGCGAGGTGGAGGCATCGCGCACGCGCCTGATCGAAGCGGACGCGCTGAAGCAGGAGAATATGCGGCTCAAGCAGCTGCTCCACCTCGCGGATGAGGAAGGCGACGTGATCGCGTCGGGGCATCTGGTCAGTTCCACGAGCGCCAGCAGCCGCCGCCTTGCCCGGCTCGACATCGGATCGCGGCAGGGTGTCGCCAGCGGCATGCCGGTGCGCGCGGCGGAGGGGCTGGTCGGGCGCGTCCTGTGGGTCGGCCTCAACACCGCCGACGTGCTGTTGCTGGTCGATGCGGAGAATGTCGTGCCGGTGCGCCGGGCCAAGGACAATATCCCCGGCATCTCGCGCGGGATGGACGATGGCACAATAGAAATCCGCGCGCTGAACGCAGACCGCAACCCGTTCCGCCCCGGCGACATTTTCGTCACCTCCGGCATCGGCGGCATCTATCGCCCCAATATCCCCGTCGCCGTGGTCGCGCGGATCGAGGGCGACCGCGCAGTCGCCATCCCGCTCGCCAATCCGGGCCGCGTGGAGATCGTCGCCGTCCAACGCACCTTCCAGTCGGCGGAAACGCTGCGCCCTGTCCCCGCCCCGGATGCCGCGCAAAATGGCGCGGCACCCGCCGCCGCCGACAACGGCAGCGCGCCCTGATGCCCAAGGCCCGCTACGCCCGCCTCTATCAGACCCGCAGCCCGCTGCGGATACAGGGCACGCCGATCGCCGCCGTGATGATCGCATCGCTGCTGCCGTCGATCGTCCCCATCGTCGCCCTGTCGCCGACCCTGCCGCCGCTGGGCCTGATGATGCTGCTCGCATGGCGGCTGTTGCGGCCAGAGATGTGGCCGTTGTGGATCGGCCTGCCACTGGGCTTTTTCGAGGATATCGTCAGCGGCCATCCGGTCGGCACCGCCATGTGCCTGTGGACCGTCACGCTGGTCGTCATCGACAGTATCAGTGTCCGCCTGATCTGGCGCGATTACGCACAGGACTGGCTGATCGCGAGCGTGGCGATTATAGCAGTGATCGTGATGAGCTGGCTGATGATGCACCTGGCGCCCGGCGGTGGCGGCGGTCCCTTGCGGGGCCTGGTGCCGCAGATGCTGCTCAGCCCGCTCCTGTTCCCGATCGTCGCACGACTATGCGCGCGGCTGGACCGCTGGCGCCTCCCGTGAAGCTGTTCGGCAAGAAGACCCTCACCGAAGCACAGCAGAGTCTGGTCTTTTCCCGGCGGGCGGTGCTGGTGACGAGCGCGCAAATGGGCGTGGGCGCGCTGCTGGCGGCCCGCATGGGCTGGATCGCCATTGCCGAGAATGAGAAATATACGCTGCTGTCGGAGAGCAATCGGGTCAACCTGACGCTGATCCCGCCCCGGCGCGGGTGGATCATCGACCGGCATGGCATTCCGCTGGCCAACAACCGTACCGACTTCCGCGTCGACATCATCCCCGACCGCCTGCCCGATCAGGACCGGGACCGCATCATCGGCCTGCTCACCCAGCTTCTCTCGCTGAAACCGGACGAGGTGGACAAGGTCAACGAGAGTCTGGAGAAAGCTGCCGGGTTCCAGCCGGTACAGGTCTCGGACGGCCTCGACTATGCCCGCTATGCCGCCGTTTCCGTGCGCCTGTCGGAACTGCCCGGCGTCGCGCCGTCGCAGGGCTTCTCGCGCTATTATCCCGCCGGCCCCTCCGTCGGCCACCTGATCGGCTATGTCGGTGGCGCATCGGCGGAGGAATATGAGAAATCACGCAATCCGCTGCTCATCACGCCCGGCTTCAAGGTCGGCAAGCAGGGGCTGGAGAAGAATTTCGACATCCCCCTGACCGGCAAGCCCGGCGCACGCCGGGTCGAAGTCACCGCCCATGGCCGCATAGTCCGCGACCTCGCCACCCGTACCGACGTGCCGGGCAAGACGGTGCGCCTGACGATCGACGCGGGGCTTCAGGAATATGCCGGGCGACGCATGGGGACGCAGAGCGGCGCGGTGGTGGTGATGGACTGCGCGACGGGTGACGTGCTCGCCAGCGCGTCCATGCCCAGTTTCGATCCCAACAGCTTTTCCGACGGCATTTCCCATCTGGAGTGGGAGATGCTGTCGAAGGACGATCACGTCCCCCTGCGCAACAAGGCGTTGCAGGGCCTCTATCCTCCCGGTTCCACCGTCAAGCCGATGGTCGCCCTGTCCTTCCTCGAACATGGGCTGGACCCGGACGAGCATGTCAATTGCAGCGGTGCGCTGCGCGTCGGCAACACCTTGTTCCACTGCTGGAAACGGGGTGGCCATGGTGCCATCAACATGCACCGCGGCATCGCGCAGAGCTGCGACATCTATTTCTATGTCATGGCGCAGCGGTTCGGCATGGACGTGATCGCCGACATGGCCCGCCGCCTGGGCCTCGGCCAGAAATTCGACATCCCCTTCCCCAGCCAAAGCTATGGCACGGTTCCCGATCCCGCGTGGAAGCAGAAGAAATATGACACGCCCTGGGCGGTGTATGACACCGTCAATGCGACCATCGGTCAGGGCTATATGCTGGTCAATCCGACGCAGATGGCGGTGATGGCCTCCCGCCTCGCTTCCGGCAAGGCGCTAGTGCCGCATTTCGTAGCAGACGGGAAACGGCATGACGCGGCCCCCATCGGCGTGCGGCAGGAAAACCTCGACCTGATCCACGCGGCGATGCGCGACGTCATCAACGGCGGCGGCACCGGCGGCGCGGCCCGCCTGCCGGTCAAGGACGTGCTGATGGCGGGCAAGACCGGCACCGCACAGGTCCGCCGCATCACCATGGCGGAGCGTTCGCGCGGCGTGCGCGGCAACGCCTCCCTGCCGTTCAAGCTGCGCGACCATGCGCTGCTGCAATGCTTCGCGCCCTATGACAAGCCGCGCTATGCGCTGGGCTGCATCCTCGAACATGGTGGCCATACGACGCGCATCATCGATTCCACCACCATCTCCGCCGACATCATGTCCTATCTGTTCGACAAGGAAGGGGCGATGAAGCGGCTGGAGGAGCTGGAGAAACAATGGGGCGGCACGCCGCAGGAGCGGCTGGCCAAGCAATTGACCGCCTATCGCATCGAAAAGGGGCTGCCCGCCGCGCCCATGCCCGACACCGCGTCCAACGCCGCCAGCAATGCGGCAGGCGCGGCCAACGCAGCCACACCGGACGAGGATGAGGAGGCGGAGCGCCCTGCCCCGACCCCCGCCGGAACCAGCCCGACTGGCGCCAGCGCGCCGACGCTCCCCGCCGCCACTCCCCCGTCCACCGGCACTGTGCCCCAGACATGAACATGGTGCCCGAACCCCTGCGGCGGCTTCCGTGGCGCGTCTATGGCCTGCTGACCATGCTTGCCGCCTTTGGCTGGATCGTCCTGTACAGCGCCGCTGGCGGACATATCATGCCATGGGCGGGAATGCAGGCCGGGCGTTTCATCGTCTTCCTCGTCATGGCGGAGGTGATCGCCCGTATCCCCCTGTCCCTGATCGAACGGATCAGCCTACCCGTCTATGGCGCGATCCTGGCCGCGCTGGTGCTGGTCGAACTGATCGGCGGGGTCGCAGGGGGCAGCCAGCGTTGGATCAACCTCGGTTTCATGCAGTTGCAGCCGTCGGAATTCATGAAGCTGGCCTGCGTGCTGGCGGTCGCGCGATTCTATACGCTGCTGCCCGCGCGGCAGGCGCGGACATGGACCGCGCTGTGGCCCGCCGGCGCGCTGATCGGCGTACCCGCCTTCCTCATCATGCTCCAGCCCGATCTCGGCACCGCCCTGATGGTGACGGCGGGCGGCATTACCGTCATGTTCCTGGCGGGCCTGCCCATGCGCCTGTTCGTCGGCGCGGCGAGCGCCATGGCGGCAATCGTGCCCATCGCGTTCAGCATGCTCCACGAATATCAGCAGAAGCGCATCCTGATATTCATGGACCCGGAAAGCGACCCGCTGGGCGCGGGCTATCATATCAGCCAGTCCAAGATCGCCATCGGATCGGGCGGGATTTTCGGCAAGGGCTTCCTGAACGGGACGCAGAGCCATCTCGACTATCTGCCCGAAGGCCACACCGATTTCATCTTCGCGACCATGGCAGAGGAATGGGGCGTGCTGGGCGGCCTGTATCTGATTATCTGCTTCATGCTGCTGCTGCGCTGGGGAATGCGCGTGGCGGCGCGCGCCAACGGCAAATTTTCGCGCATGACGGCGGCGGGCCTGACCATGACGATCTTCTTCTACATCGCCATCAACATGATGATGGTGATGGGCCTCGCCCCGGTGGTGGGCATCCCCCTGCCCTTCATGAGCTATGGCGGGTCGTCGATGATGACGATCATGATGTGCGTGGGCATCATCATGAACATCGACCGGGAAAGCATGCGGCGCAGTTCGACCGGCTGGAAATAGGCGCGGCGCAGGGTGCGGAGCCCCGCGTTTCGCGGCACCGCAAAAAACTTTGCCTCCAAAGCCAATTTCCGTTTGCCACACTCCGAGTCGGATGCTAATCGCGCGCCTCCAACGACGGCGGCCGGCACCAACCGGCCACTAGATCGCCAGAGTGGACGCATAGCTCAGTTGGTAGAGCAGCTGACTCTTAATCAGCGGGTCCTTGGTTCGAGCCCAAGTGCGTCCACCATTTTTTTCAATGACTTAGCGGAAGCTACCGCCCTGCCAGCGATGGCTCAGCAATCACATGGCAATCACCGCAGGGCCTCGTCATTTTTCCCGGCGATGCCATCCAGGGTTCCGCCAACGGAATTCACCAGCGGGCCCCATAGATCTGATCCGGATGCTCTAACCGCGATGGTAGCGACGGACCACTTGCGGTGATCCCCAAGAATGTCGCCGCGCGGGTGGCACCGACATAAATGTAGCGATCGAACAACTCCGGTTCGTCCTGAGCGAGCCGATCAACGTCCAGAAAGAACACTGCCTCGAACTCCAGCCCCTTGATGTGCTCGATAGGGAACACACGGATGTCTTTGTCCCTTCCGATCGCCTCGCCTTCTGAATAGGCCTTGGCCTGAAGACTAAGATCGGACAATTGCTCGTTCAGGGCAGCCGTGAGCGGCGCGAGCATTTCCTTGTTCGGAACGAGGACCGCGATCGTGGGCAATTGCGCCTCAGTAACGGCTTCAATCTCCCGAATCCGGTCTGCCAGCCATCCCGCCCGATCGTTATCAGTCTTGAGGCCCCAAACACCGGATCATATCCATGATTTTCCGCGAATTCCGGCGCTTGGTCATCGACCTGGGCGTCCTGCAGTCTCGCTAGACGGCGTGCGAATTCTGACAGTTTCCGGCTCTGGCGATAGGAGATTGCAACGCGTTCCACGGCCAGGTGGGGGGGCAACCCATAAAAGGTCGGATTCAGAGCGGCTGCCCCACAGGGTCAGCCGCTGGTTAAAATCGCCCGAGAGGAAAAGAGATGAGGTCGCCGGGTTTGCCAGCGCCGCCATGCAGGCAAGTTGCACCGGCGAAAAGTCGGTCGTCTCGTCCACAAGCACCTGATTGCGTCGCAGACCAGCGATGGCGTTCAGCATCGGTGGGCGCCGGTCGGCCAGCCGGCTCGAAAGCAGCCGATCTTGCTCAAACGATCTTCCAGCCCGCAGCATGGCCAGTATGATCAGATCGATTTCAGCGGGGTGAGCTCTGGAAGCGGCTCCCGCACTTGCGGGATACCAGTTCCCCTCCGTCCGCATTGCGCGGCGAAACTCACGGTATCTGCGAGGAAATCGACGGAGATAGTTGGCGGGTGCGCCCGCCAATCGGCTGGCAGCCCTTTGCAGAAGCAAGGTTCGTCCGACGTCGGCGAGCGCTGGCAGCAAAAGCTCTCGTTGTTTTAGGAGCGCCAAGATACGGCCTGCTCGGCTCGCGCCTGCTGGAAGGCGACCGGAGGCCTGGCCGATCGCAAGTGCGCGCATCGCGCAACGGAACAGTTCGAGCACCTGGCGGCGTCCTGCAACAGGCTGAACTTCCGCTTCCTCGGAATCGTCCTCTTCCTCCTCATCCGCGTCGTCTGGTGCTTCGCGGAGCATTTCCGTGACCAGCGCCGACAATGCTGCCAGAAATTCTGGATCCTCCTTCGCATAGGCGTTCAGGGGTGCTGCCAGCGCCTCCCTAACTCTCTCTCCCTGCGCTTTGGCGAAGTCGGTGAGGTCTGTCCAATAGCCTGAAAGCTCGGCCAACAGCCGCATTATGTCGCCGCCGGAGCGGCGCGTGGACTCTTCGATCCGCGTGCCGATCGCCATTGCCCGGTGATCATCGGCGGTCCGCAAACGCTCTGCCTCATCGGCGAGTTGCTGGTTGAAGCGGGCAGCCTGCCAGGCATCAAATGCTTCGAACCATACGACTTGATCCTTCAAAGCCTCGGGCAGCAGCCAACTATCGTCAGCCGTTCGCGGCATTGTCAGACCACCGGTATTGCCGCGGCGCAAAATGCCGAGCACATCGCGCGCGATCCCCCAGCGGTAATCGTCCCAAGTGAAGAGGCGCCCGTTATGCGCCGGGACGCCTTCCTTGCTAGGCGCCTCTTTCACGTAGAGCTGTAGCAATTCCGTGGGGGGTGAAGAGAATCCAACTATCACCGTGCTCGAGCCCAGCCGCATCAGAGCCTCCCACCAGATCCTTCTCGTCCTGCTCCAGATACGCGAAGTCCAGTTTCTGCCTCAGGCGACGGACCATTGTTGTGGTCTTGCCGGTGCCGGGAGCGCCGAGGACCGCTATCTGACGATCGAGCGGCAGGCGGAAAATCCGGTCTTGAATGCGATCGAGAATGGGCGCGATACGCAGTTGCATAGCTGTTAGAGTGCCGCGCTTGATACCCTCGGAAATGTTTCCGCCGTCTGTTTCGGCATCGCCCTGCTCGATCCACTGGGCGACGGCATCGATCTCCTCTTCGGTGAAGCCGTCTTCGCGAAGCAAATCGCGCAGCGATCTGATTGTCAGCGGGGTCGCGTCGTGCCGGAAGTGGATCGCTGGCTGGGCATCCCAACCTGACGCATCTTCGAATGGCTTGAAGGTCATCTTCTCGCGGACGGTGAACCAGCGAGCGCCGCCCGGAAGCGGAATGTCCATCTCGTCACCGATCTGAAGCGGAGCCAGGCGACCTCGAGGGCTCATATAGCTGCAATGCTTCACGCCGTTGGCGTCTGTCGTCCCGGCAGGCGTGATGTAAAAGGTTTCGAGCTTGTCGTCCTCGGACTCCACAACGAGCCGCGCGATAGCGGGTCTTTGCTGTAGTGTTTGCAGGTTAACGGCCCGATCCTCGCGGATATCGCGCGCTGACGCGGCAAGCCGCTCTGCCGTCGATTCGTTTACCTGTGCAAACGACTCAAGGCGCACTCCCCGGCTGGCTAGTCCTTTCCGCGCGGCGTTAGCAATAGCGTCGAAAGCCTCCAGTGCCTCGCTCGCGACAGGCTTCAGCTCCTCCAATGTAATCCCCCATTATTCACAGTCACTGGGCACACCCTCATCAGTCTCGACCTGATATCATCCCCGAAAGCAATATCGATAGAGAACAGTTCGAGACGATCCTCGCTCGAATTAATGGCATATTCGCCAATTACTCCCTCTTCGCATCCGATCTCACAATGGTGCGGATAGAGGAGGGTCAGCTTGCCGCATCGGTAGAGACGGCCGTAGGCCATCATCTGATACACATCGGTCTGCGACACCCCGCGCTTGGGGTCGTCGATCCGGGCGGCGATCCGCTTCCACTTGGTATCGATCACCTGCAGAATGGCATCGCCGCGCTTTATAAGAATGTCCGGCCGGGTCTGGAAGACCTGCCGCCGGTCCTCGGTTTCGAGGCAATAGAGCCGCCCGCCTTGGCTCACGACGCGAAGGTCTGTGTCGGCCAGCACCCGCTTCAACATGCGCGCGACATATTCCTCAAACAACGTGTTCATCTCGAACAGCAGAGAAAAGCCGTCGCTGCCGCCAGCGGAGGTCGTCTGGAAACGTTCGCCCAGCAGCAGCCGCGCAAGATTGAGTAGCTCGCGCCAGCGCCCGTTGGTGCGGTCCAGCACCACCTCATCCCAGCGCAGAGCAGAAACTGGCACATCGGCAATATCGGCATAGGCGAACGCCATTTCGCGCAGGCGTCGCTGATTATCGGTGGTGCGGGCGATACGGGAGAGTCTCATGACCGCCGCCTTCATGATCCGATTGAGTGCGATGTCCGAGGTTAGCGCATCATAGCGGCAAGCAAGCCGCGACGGCTCGACCGCCAGCGTGGTGAACTGACGCGTGATGTTCAGCCGCCCGCGCAGCGCGGGAAGGTCATCTGCGTGCTCGACATAGCGGCGTGGCATGCCCTGCCGCACGGCATCGACGAGCTTCTCCGAGAAGAGGCGGATCAAGATCTCCAGCAGCGTCTCGCGCTGCCAGTCGAGTGCGGTGACTTGGCCGGCGTCAATCTTTAGGTCGAGCGCGACGGCTAGCATGTCGACCAGCCGTCGACGGATGCTGCCGGTCGCCCGCTCGCCCTCCTCGCCGGGGATATCTATCTTGGGCAGGATTTCGAGCGCGCTGCCCCCGGCGGCTATCACGCCGACGACACCGCGAGCGCGGAGTGCCTTCCGGCCGTGCTCAAGCACCCCACCACCGCCCTTGCCAGCCAACGGCGATGCCGCCGCGACCGCCGCAATCCGATCCGCCGCGTGCGCTGGGATCTCGTCTGCGGCGTCGCCGTAGCGGATCGCCTCCCATTCTAGGATTGTCCGGCGAATCACGCCGAGGCGAAGCCATCGTAGGAGAAGATCTCGCGGACACTCCAGCGATAGCGCAGGGCGGCATCCTCGTCGCCGCCCAGGCCCTTGGGGGCTTTCAGGCGGCGGCGGTCAATGAAGCTACCTTCGCGGTCCCCCTCACCGTCGTCGCCATCACCCAGCACGGCGGCGACCTTCGCCCAGTCCTCATAGAAATACTCGGCGAGCAGCGGGATCACCTTATGGCGCATGACCTCGTCCACATCGTTCCGTGTCTCGCACCGGATAAAATAAGCATGGCCGATCTGGTGCTCACGGTCGAAGAGATATTCGATCCGCTCGTTAATGGTGGTGAGCAGAACCGCGAGATCGATGCCGTCGATCGTTCCTAGGAGCGATGCGTTCGGCATAAGCTCCCGGAACTCGAACCGGCGCCGCAGCGCGGTGTCAAGCAGGGCGATCGAGCGGTCGGCGGTGTTCATCGTGCCAATGATGTGCAAGTTGGCAGGCACACCGAATTCCTGCTTGGAATAGGGCAGACGGACGGTCAGCGCGTTCTCCTGACCCAAGCGCTTGTCCGGCTCCAGCAGGGTGATGAGTTCGCCGAAGACCTTGGAGATGTTGGCGCGGTTTATCTCGTCGATAATCAGGACGAAGGGTTCCGGGGCTCCAGTTGTCGCGGCTACGCCGCCACCTGCAACGATCTGTTCCAGCCCGTCCCAGTTCACATGACGGCTGTTCATCTGATAGGCGGAAACTTGGCCCAGTTCCTTGTCGTAGATGAGTTCGCGCGGCAGGCTTTCATCACTTTGCCACAACCATCGCACTGACCGGCGATGGTTGTATTCACCGTTCGGTCCTGGCACAAACTGATAGGGTCCGGTGATCTCGCCAACCGCGCGAAACTTGCGGTTGCCGTCCGAGATTATGACGAGGGAGCCGACCTGCATGTTGATGCGGAAGGCATACATCTGCGACATATTGGGGTCGTTGCCGCTCGCCTCAGGATGGTCCTGTCGCCAGCGTTCCTTGATCGCGTCCCACCCGTCATAGCGAGGGTCCGACCAATCGACCTCACCGCCCCAACCGAGCACAACATAGCCCTGACGGATCGCATCCTGGTAAATCGCATCATCCTCTGACGCCCAACTACGCCCCAGTGACATCTTGAATATTTTTCGGTTGCGATCGACGATTGGGGTGTCACCCATGGCCGACTTGCCATGATTGCTTGCCGCCAGATCGGCGATAAGCTTGAAGACGCCATCTTGCGGCTGAAGACTAAATCCCGACGGACCGCCGCCATCCCCCTCTTCCAGCGCTGCCGTCACCGGACGAAGCCCCTCGACGAAATCCTCGTAGCTGAAATTCTGGTGGAAGGTGACGAAGGCTATCCGTCCTTTCTGGTGCAGCGACCGATAGAGCGCCATCAGCGCATCCCGGTGCTCAGGCACCATCTCGCCGCACAGCTTCACCGCTTCGGCGGCGGTTTCGTAGGTCTTACCTGTGCCGGGTGGGCCAAACAGGATGATGTTCGTGGCCATAGGATATCCTGTGTCATCAATATCTGAGTATGTTGCTGCCGCATCGCCATTCTCGGCGGATTTCGTTTCATCGTCGCCCCAACCGTCGTTGAGCGCGACCCAGACAAAGCCCTGCACATCGAATAGATCAGCCGGATTCCAGCCAAGCTCCTCTGCGAAGAGGGCGAACAGCGACCGCATCAGCTGGAGAAATTCGTCGAGATCAGTCGGCCTGAAATCATTGTGGGGAAAGAGCTTTCGGTCGAATATCCTTTTGCCCATCGCCTCGATCCGGCTGATCTTGAACCAGCTGGCGGCCTCTGGATCGACGGTGCCAACCACGCTGATCGTGATAGCCAGCACCTCGCCACGCCGAAGCCCGGCAATGCCATCCGCTTTCAGGTGTTCCAGCGCCTTGGCACCGTCGCTGATCGTGGCGAGCGGATCGTCCTCGCTCCGCGCCATCCGGGCGACGATCGCATAGAAGCGGTCGCGCAGCCCGCTTTCGGCCTTTTGCACCTCATCAAGCGTTCGCCAGCTGAGAGGGGAGCCCTGCGTCTCCACGCTGAGGGCACGATAAATCTGTTCACCGGCAGCGCGATCATCCGCCGTCGACGCGGCAATGGACCGGACCTTCTCGATGACCTTATCCTTGTGCCGACGTTCGACCGTCCAATAATCGCCGTCCTGACGACGAAAATCCTCGAACCCTTCCATGCGCGAAAGGAAGGTTTCACGCAGCGCCTTAAACGCAGGCCAGTCGATGACCGCGAAGCCGAGAGCGTCCAGCGCCGTCTTGCATTGACCGCCTCCGGCGCGCGCCTCGCTCCCGATATGGCTCAGCGCGTTGCGGACAATAGCCTTACTGGGATAACGCTTGCCCCGATGCAGCAGCCAGAACTTCGCTGGATTCCCAAGCCCCTCGTGGCTGGCGATGAAAGCCTCGACCGAACCGGCGGCATCGCAACGCTCGATCGCCGCAAGAATGTCCTGCGCGGTCAATCCCAAGGCGGTCCCGCCATGTGGGATCGCAGCGGCATCAAGGAATCGCTGATAGAAATTCAGCGTAGCCCGAAACGTAGCGAGGCTGTCATAAAGGTCGCCATCCACTGTGAAACGGGATGGATTGGGCCGGTCTGCACGCTTGTCGGCTTTGGAATATTCAAGCGCGGTCCGCAGAGATTCCAACGTCTGGCCATCAGGCAGGCGGTCGAGATCGCCATAGGCCTGTTCGATGCGGCGCACATCGGTCATCCGCGTCGAGATCGTCCCGCGCGAATAGCCCTCGGCCTCCATCCACGCCTTGAACTCCGCTTCTTTCACCCTTCGCTCTCCCCATGCACCTTCGCGCTCTTGGCAAGCGGGTTGATGCTTCTGACGTCAATTTTGCCAACCTTCCGCGCCAGTCCGCCAAGCGTTGCCGCTGCGGTCGACCAAGCACGCGCTGCCCCGCTCTGGGCCTGCTCGATCATGCCGGGCGACTCCTGCGCCATCGCGGCGGCCACTGCGTCGATCGCCAAGTCTTCGCGCTCATCGAGAACACCGTCGGCAAGAGCGATCTCGCGCAGGAATTCGATGAGGCTCGCCGCCATAGCGGGTGCGTTGCAGTCAGGATTATCGTGCTGAAACTTGGCGAGCTGGCGTGCCAGATCCTTGATGGATGCCTTAGCGAGATTGGCGCGAAGCACGGTCAACGCTTGCTCCACATAAGCGCGATCGAGTCCCCAATCTGATATGAAATGGTCTGTGATCGCTTCGATCTCGCTTGCGTCGATCTGCCCATCGATATGCGCGACCCGTATGGCCAGCGATCCCATCAGGTCCAAAAGCGTGACGCCAAGGACGTCGATGGGCGTGTTTATGAACTTGGGTATCGTCTCGACGCGCGACCCTTCGAAACGACCGAACAGGTGCGTAACGCCGTAATACGCCCCTGCGGACCCCAGCGCGGCGGCGATGACCCAGCCGATTGGCGTGACCGCGACCCCAAATCCCAGCAGCGCCATCATACCCTTCGGCGCGAAGAATGTCGTCGCAACGAGACGAGACGAGGCCACGGCGGCGCCGGTGCCGCCCCAGCTACCGATATCCCACAGCTTCAGCAGGTTCTTCTTCAGCCGCAGCGAGGTGTAGGCGTCTTCACCGATGCCAAGCCGCAGCTTGAAACGGACGGGATCCGCGACCACCCGCTCGACCTTCGCAAAGCCCGCCTTGAGGGAGGCGTCGTCCACGCCCGTTTCAGCCATTGCGGGTTGCCGATGCGAAGTGCCGTTCGAGATCCGCGACGCGCGCGCGGAGCGGCGCGTCCTTGAGATCGGCAATCGCTCCGGCGAGCAAGCCGAACGCGAGCAGCAGCGGCGACAACAATGGGCCGATGACGAGCCCAAGCAGGGGGATGGAGGCGATCAGCGACGACACGACCAACGCCACGATCACACCGAAAGTCGTGTTCGGAAATCGCTGAAACAAATCGAAGATGAACGCGAGAATCTGACGCCCTGCCGCTATTACACGGCCACCTACCTCAACAACCACATCCAGAAGATCATTGAGCAAAGCCTTGGCATCTGCCGAGATCGACAATCGCTCTATCTGATCGCGAAGCACGCGCTTGGACGGTGCAGGCTCAAGCATGAGCATATTCGATTCGTTTTCCATGATTTCCCCTTTTCCCACAGGATGATTTATCGAGCCAGCAGCCGGCGCGCGAGGACGATCATAGCCTCGGTGTCGCGTCCACAATAGGCACGGAGGGCGGCATCCAGCGCCGCGCGCCGCGCGAGAGTGGTGCTTGCCGCGATTGCCTCGGCATAGGCTTCCTGTGCGCTACCGCCGTCTTTCACCTCGAGCGCGGCAT
The DNA here is from genome assembly GCA_036383715.1 of Sphingobium sp. Classification (GTDB taxonomy): domain Bacteria; phylum Pseudomonadota; class Alphaproteobacteria; order Sphingomonadales; family Sphingomonadaceae; genus Sphingobium. The sequence continues at coordinate 21,892 of DASVNT010000151.1, forward strand.
AATCCATTTCGGCAGCGATGGTCGGCAACACGGCCTTGATCGACCAGCTCCCGCGCTGATCCCGATGATACCAGTTCGCACGGGTGACCGGCAGCAAATCCACGATCCGACTGGCGATGGCTTCGAGCGCAGCGGCAAGATCAGGAAAGGCCGCGGCCAGTTCCAGAATTCGGCCTCGTTCGAAGCTGGCATTACAGGCGACCACCGCGCCGGATGGCGGCACCATCTCGATCAGCGCCTCAGCGCAGGGGCGGCGTGGATCGGAACCGTCGAGGCTCAGGAATTCACGGTGGACGATCGCGCCGTCGGTAGCCTCGACATGGGTCGAGAATTGGAAAGGCACCTGCTGATACGGTCGTGTGCCGATCCACCTGGGCACCGCGAAGCCGATCGTCTCGAAATCGAGCCAGGTGCGCGGAAACGCCCAGCCCGCCATCGCTGCGCGCGCGCCCTCGACATCATGATAAACCTCGCCTGACACGGTGGCGCGGTGAACGCGAGCATGGATCGCATTGGTCAGGGCGGCGGGATCGACGGCGAACAGGTCATCGATACCCTGCTCGATCCAGCGCTTGCCGCCGCCATGAGGCAGGACCTTCACCGGCCACTCCGGACCAACGGGAAGCGCCGCGTGGCAATATCCGGTGAAATCGCACGGGAACGGCGCGTCGCAATGGTCGCCCGGCGCCGTCGCGGGTTCGACGCCAGCCAGCGTCGCGCGTGCGGCGGCGACGGTTTCGCCTCTGCCCGCGATAATGGGCTCGGCAACGGCCATGAGATCCGTGTCGGCGAACAAACCATCAAGTTCGCCCTCGCGTTCGAGGACAAAGCTGTTGTCGATATGCCGGATCGCCGCGCTGCTGATCGGCACACCCGCGTTGCGCGCGACCCAGAGCTGCGTGGCGAGGTCGCCAACGTGATAGTCCTTGGCTTTGGTCGAACTCTTCACCTCGGCCATGTGCCAGCCACCAGACCCGTCCGGCTCCAGCACGTCGATCCGCACGAGGACGCCGTCATGTTGCAGCGTCGCCTCGAAGATCGGTCGATCATGGCCGGTGTCGAGCAGCGCCTGCGTGGTGGCAAGCGCCGCCGCCAGGTCCGGCTCGGCTTCTACCATCACGCCGTCCGGCAGGAGCGCACAGGCGATAGCACCGACCTCATGCCCGGTGGCGAAACGCGCCTCCGCGCTATCGTCCTGCTCGCCGAGATCCGGCCGATGCACAGAGAGCCACAGCCGCTTGGGGCATTGCTCGAACATGGTGATCTTCGACTTCGACAAGCCGAAGCGGCGTGGCCGATGCTGGAGGGAATGCTGTGTCATGCTGTCCTCCCGTCGATCATGGCTGAAAGCGTGCGGTCAGCGCATCGGCATGGGTGCGGGCATCGCCAGTCCAGCCGGCGAGCCACTCGCCCCATGAACAGGCGGCGAAGCGGACCTCCGCTCCCGCGACAGCGGTGGCGAAATCGGCGATTTCGGCCCGGTGTCGAGCGATCGCCTCCGGGGAGATCACGACCGCGCCGCGCTGGCTCGGCTCCGCATACAGATAGAGCAGCACTGGAATCTTGTCGAGCCGACGGCCTTCGGTGACCAGCCCGAAGGCGTGCTTCACGAGCTGAGCGCCATCAAGATGGAGATACGGCGCCTCCCCGGATCGCAGGCGGTCCCGCATTGTAGTGAAGGGAATCATCTGTTCGCCCCACACATCACGGTCATAGGCCGGCGACAAGCTGACCGTCTTCGCATCGCGGAACGGCTCGAAGCGTTTCGACTCCACGCCGATGAGATGGGAAGCCGTTTCGACGGCAGCGTCGAGCCAGGGGTGGCGACCGCCGCTCCACGGAAAGCGCATCTGTCGCTCGACATCGACCTTGGAAGCGGGCCAGTCAAGATTGGACAGCGACGGGAACACCGGCAGGTCAACTGCACGCTCCAGGAACCAACCGAAGCCGTTCACAGCCAACGCCGCGCGGATCAGATCTTCCGGCACGCCGGGCAGGAATAAGGGAGAACGAATCACCATGGGCTCACCGTCGTCGGCATCCACGACAAAATCGGACGCCTTGTCATTCCCGTTCGTCACCTTCCCGATACTCGCCCACAACCCAGATGAAGCTCTGAATGTCGATATTGTCGCGCGGCTCAAGGCTCGCGATCGCGTTCCGCGTCGCATCGACGAGATCGAGAAGCGAGTGATAGGTCTCGGCGTTGGGCTCCGGTGAATAAGCGTGGTGGAAATCGTGGCCGACACGATCCGCGAAATCGGCGGTGACCGTCGGCTTCAGGAACATGTGCCGCTCATAATCCCACAGGAAGGGCAGATAGGTCAGGATGGGCCAGGATATCCGGCCATGCGGCTGCACGGCCGCCGCCATTGCCCGCGCGCCGGCATCATAATCACCTGTTGCGAAGGCTGCGGCACCTCGAAGGAAGCGACCGCCGGTCTCGCTCTGAAGCGTATCGCGGAAACGGGCCGCCTCGAACGGGGACAGCATATTCGTCTGGATGCCTGCTTTCGCGAGAACACCCGCATCTGCTGCGTCGGCCTCGAGCGCCCGTTCGATTGAGATGCGTGCGCGAAGGCGTTCCGGCGGCGCGTTCCTTATAACCGCGTTCGCTGGACGTATTGGCCGCGCTATGGAGACCGCCGGGGAAGAAGTGGAGATAGCGCCGTGTCGCGCCGTCGAAGCCGACATAGTCAGGATGGAGGCGGCCCGCTTCGTTGCGAAGCCGCGCCAGCAGTTTCTCCTCGTCCGCATCCTCGATCAGCGCGACGCGCTTGCCGCCGAGGATGACCGCACCGGCAAAGCCGCCGCTTTTCGCGGCCTGCCATTTCAGTGTAGCCTGACCGTATTTCTGCTCACTCACCGGCACGCTCGTATCCCCCGTTCATCTCTTATTCGGCGACTTGCGCCTTTGTTGTGACAAAATCGGTCGCAATGACCATATTGTCTTGGGCGGGTAGCATCGTCATCGCGGCGACAATCCGGTCGCGCATGGTCGCGACGAGGACTTCCGGCCCCTCGATCACCAGTTCGCCGCCCCAGGTGAACAGGTGCTCGGCGAGTTCGCGCATACCGCCAGAGGCGAAGCGAATGCGCAGCCCACCGTCGGCAAGTTCCTCCATCTGCTGGAGGCGATGGAAGCGCCAGCCTCGCGCACGGGCGGCCGACGATGCAGGCACACGCAGGGTAACGTCCTGTTTCTCGTCGCGCCATACCGCGAAGCTGTCGGCCAGCCAGGCGTCGAATCCCATTCGTCCGGCGCACATCCGAGCGTCTCGCTCAGCTTTGGCTCGGTCATGCGGTCGAGCCGAAAATACACTGGCTGATCGTCACGCCCTGGCATCTTGCCGAGTAAATAGGTCAGCGGACCGTGAAGACCATAGGGAATGACACGCCGCCAACGTGGCTCCGGCCGATCATCGGTCGCATAGTGAAATTCGACGCAGCAACCGGCTAGGATCGCGCTCTGCACGATCGTAACCGCCTCCGGCGCCACCCTCGCGATCGGTCCGGCGGTCACAAGTGTTCGCTGCAGGCGGGCCAGCGCATCGAGATCCGGATCGATCCGCCGCTTCTCCCGGTCGTCCAGCGCGCCCTTCACCTTAGCGAGCAGGCTGGCAAGCTGCCCGGCGCGTGCCGTCTTGCCGGCAGCGCGCTGGCCATCGACCTCGGCCTGCAGCGCCGCCACCTCGGCCGGCGTCGGCCGGGTATAGACGCGCCGCAGGCTGTCACGGATCAGGAAACGCTTGCGACGATCGTCAGCGACCTCGTCCAGATCGAAATGGCCGGCGATGATGTCGCGCATGCGCTCGGCGGTGCGACGGTTCACACCCAGTCGCTCCGCCATCTCGTCGAGCGTCAGCCCCTCAGTGGTTTCCGATAGCGCGTGGACCAACGCCAACAGCCGGTCCAGCTTCGCCATTCTGTCCATCACCGCGATCCCCCCTGCGTCCATTATTGTCGCAGGTTGTAGGATTTACATGGCGGAAGCAAGACAACGACTGGTTCATCATGGCAATTCAAGCCAATCGATTTGAAACCTCAATGCAACTTTGTCGTCATCGCATCTTGCGCTCACGATCCGGCCATCCAGACCAAATGCTAGGCAACCCTTCGGTATCTCCACGATCTCGATGACCGGCTTGAGGCTGTTCTGCAGCGCGACGCAGACAGACTGGGGTATTGTTACGCCGGATATGGTCAACTTGACGTGTCCGGACCATTGGTCTTCATACAAATAATTCTTATAGCGATGCTGGAGAAGCCAGCGGCTACCCTTCCTAATGAGCAGATCCCGGATTTCGAAACCGTCCCTCAAGTGGAATGCTTGCGGATCGAGGCGTTTCATGGAGAAATAGGGGTTGCCGCTCGTGCTGACAAACCATTCGTAGTGCAGATGCTTGCGATTGATCCTGTGGGCCCTCAGCCATTTCACGCCAACCGGCGAGATCAACTCCGTCGGTCGATCCTGACAGTATTTCCGCAACACAATTTTCCCCCGCTGTTCGATCACGCCATTGGCCATGACGGAACGCTAACCCGCTGGGGTAAAGACGAGGTTGAGGTTTATGACGGAAAACCGCCATAAACCTCAAAGACTTCAGGCAGCGTCTTCAACAATCCAAGGTGCCAAGGCGGCCGCATCGTTGGCCGCGTCACCGACAGCTTGCGAGAATCGTGAGCGCCGCCGCGCTTCCAGTGTCGCTGTGTAACCGCGGCCCGCACGAAGCTCGATCACGCGGCGCAGAATGCGATCCTCGACCACCCCGATGTCTGCGCGCCCGTCATGTTGCTGGCGCCATCGCGCGAGCAGGAGGCAGGTGCTGACGACATCGCCCTCGCAGGCTTCCTGCACCGCATCCCACGCCCCTGCGTAGATCAGGCGCGCGACAGCGAACGCCGGCACGCTGATCTTGGCAGGGATGTCGAGGCTAGCGAGGATCTCGGCCATGTGGACGGGCTTCATCTTGAAGCCGCCGGTCGTGGTGCGCGCAAAGTCGAGATGCCGCACTGGATCGTTGCCGCCAAAGCCGAGCCAGCCCCAGCCTTTTGGCAGGGTGAGGCCGTAGCGCATGACGGCGAGCGACAGCATAGGAATATCATGGACCATGCCGGCCCACGTCACCAACTCGGCTCCCCGAGGTGCCTCGGACAGCACCTGCAGGACGCCGGCGACGATCGTGAGTTCGTCGTGATCTGGCTGGCTGAGCGTGGTGAAGCGCGTCACGTCGATGCCGCCAGGAGGCGAAGGCGCGTTCATCCTCCTGTCGCTTGAGTTTCGCGGTCATACGCTGGAGGGCGGCAGCGATATCGGCCTTCATCGCTTGTGGTCGACACCACCGTATCAGCGCGCAGTCGATAAAGGTGTGCAGGTGATGCAGGTCCGGCGTTGCTTCGATGTGGCGAGCGAGCGCGGCCATTGGCTGCGTCATCAGCGCCTCGTCGCCCGCCCGCGCGGCTGTCCATGCGAAGAACAGGTAGAGCGTGACGACCGCGTCCTCCATCACGTAATCGCGGATACGGTCCGTCTCGCCTGCTTCCCAGAGCGCAGCGACATCCCCGCCCGACGTCGACGTTTTGACGGGGATGCCGATCTCGTCGCAGAGCGCAGCGAGCCCGACCTTTCGGCCGTGACTGGCGTAGAGATCGGCAAGATCTGCATGCTCAGGTCCGAACCGGTTGGCTGCGGCATGGTCGGCCAAAGCCTTCAACGACCATAGGCGCGCTTTCTGGGCGGCGAGCCGAAGCACCAATGCATCGAACTGACGCGAGTTATATCCGGTCACGACGCCGGCAAGGCCCATGCGCCGGTCGGCTTCCTGCAGCAGGTCCGCTTCCTCGAAATCATCGGCGACGGCCATGGCGGCAATGTCGAACGACCAGCCGTGCACGCTCTGCCACGCCGCAGCAAAGCCGATCGCCACCGGCCGGTGCGTCGGCCAAGGCGGGAAGGATCCGTCCGGCATCTGGGGTGCGATGGTCTCAATGTCGTAACTCAAGATCGAGCCGGGAGCGCGCACGCTCTCCGGCCCACGCGTAAGATCGCGCATGGTCTGCCTCATCATCATGGAAGCGGGTCGCTGCCCGCGGGAACGATCAGAGCGCCGGGAGGCACCGGCGCGACACACGCCTTTTCCCCTCGATCACCCTGATCATGCCGCCAGGTGCCAACCGGCTTTTCCGTAGACCCTGCATGCAAAGCGGATCATGGATCATCGCCATTGCAGTATAACACAAAGTGTTATATTCAACTGACCTGTGTAATCAGGAGGCCCGCCATTCCCCGTATTTTCAAGAATGGCTGGTTCGAACGGTTTGCACGGAAAGAGCGATTGGCCAATGAAGCGCTGGTAGAAGCAATCACGCGCGCTGAAAGTGGTCTGATCGATGCAGATCTTGGCGGCGGCGTCATCAAACAGCGCATCGCGCGCCAAGGTAAGGGCAGGTCCGGCGGGTATCGAACGCTTATTCTGTTCCGGCAAGGTGATCGCGCCATCTTCGCGTTTGGCTTCGCCAAGTCGAAACAGGACAATATATCGCAGGCTGATCTGGCGGTGCTTCGTCAGGCAGCAGCGGAGGCCCTGGGGTGGAGCGACGAAGACATGGATCGGCTGGTGACGACTGGCACGCTGGTGGAGATCGAGCATGAGCAAGACGATGACGGATAAGGGCTATCGCAGCGAAATCGCTGGCGCGATTCACGAGATGATGAGCGACGCGCATGATACGGGCGTCGTATCGTCGGCAACGCTGCGGACCTTCGATGAGAGTTGCCTTGCGCCAGCACCGGTGTTGGCCGGGGCCGATATCCGCGCCATTCGCGAACGCGAGCACGTCTCACAGCCAGTTTTCGCCGCTTATCTCAATGTGTCACGCAATCTGGTTTCGGATTGGGAGCGTGACGTAAAGCGGCCGGGTGGCCCCGCTCTCCGACTGCTGTCCATCATCCAGCGCAAGGGCTTGCAGGCTGTTGCCTGATCATTTGGTTGCCATGTTCAGCTGAACACCGGGCAAGACTAGCCGCCGAAGCGGACACCTGTCGAAAACCAAATGTGACAGGATGCCCAACATGGTCGCCTCACGTCGCATTGTCCGCCTCGCCCATGCCGGACTGCAAGCCGAGACGCGAAAGAGTGTCCGAAGCGCCATTTCGACGCCATACCACAAGCACTATTCCGCCGCTCCGATCTGGCGGCGCTCCTCATCATAGCGGACGATGGCAGCTTCTCGTCCATCGCAGGCGTCGATCGGTGTGCTCTCGCCTTGCCACGGCAGAAACTTCATCACGTTGCAGAAGCCCTTCCATTCGGCCTGCTTGAACCAGACCGAGGCGGGGCAACTGGCGCAGGCGGTCGGCGGGAAGTCGGCTGGCCGCACATTCTGGACATGGAAGGCTTCCGGAACGAAGTCCGTTACGCTGCCGAAGGGCCCGCTTGCACGATCGGATGACGACGCTCGCCTTCGATCCGTCCTATACCGGCGAGAGCGGCGGAGAACCGCGTAATGTCGCATCGCCGGACATCAACACGGAGGATTTCAGCGCCGCCGTCGATTTCATCGGGCTGCGGTCGCAGATCGACCGCGAGCGGATTGGTGTTATCGGCATCTGCGGCTGGGGCGGCATGGCACTCAGCACGGCGGCGATCGACAAGGGGATAAAGGCCGTCGTCGCCAACACCATGTACGACATGACCCGCCTCATGTCGAAGGGCTATAATGACAGTGTGACCCCGCAGCAACGCACCGAGACGCTGGAGCAGCTGAGCCGCCAGCGCTGGGACGACGCCGCAAAGGGCAGCCCAGCCTATGGCCCGGTCTCACTGGAGCTGAAGGGCGGTGAGCCGGAGTTCGTCGTCCAGTACGCGGCCTACTACAAGACGAAGCGTGGTTTCCACCCGCGGGCAGTCAACTCGAACGCCGCATGGACGCTCACCATGCCCCTATCATTCATGAACCTGCCGATCCTCACTTATATCGCGGAGACCGCGCCCCGACCGGTGCTGCTCATCCATGGCGAGAAAGCCCATTCGCGCTACTTCAGCGAGACCGCCTATGCGGCAGCGGCCGAGCCCAAGGAACTGATGATCATTCCGGGTGCCACCCACACCGACCTCTACGACCAGGCCGACAAGATTCCGTTCGACAAGCTGACGGCGTTCTTCAACCAACACCTCGCGGCCTGAAACAACCGGGTGGCATAACGAGTGGACGGTCGAGCAGTTCGCCTAGCGACCTCGCTGACTGCGCCCATGACGAGGACGGCTCCGCATCTGCGAGCACACGCGCGTCCAATGGCCAGATGACATTTCCAGAACAGCAAAAAGGAGGATCATGATGGGCAAGAATAGCGCCGCCCGCGCGGTCGGATCCGTGGCAATAGCGTTGAGCGCCATGCTGGTCGGGGTCCACGCGAAGGCGGATGCCGATACGGCCGGACAGATTCGTGTTGACCCTCCGCGTCTCAAGGAGATCGGACGGGTGGACGAATGGTTCCTGTCCTACAATGTCGAGACCGTTGAGGTCACAGGCGGCAATTTCTGGGCGCCCTATGCGGCTGGCACGAAGTCACAGATCACCGGATATCTGACGGCAAGCTATGGGGGCCTGAAGAACTTCGGCGTCATCTATGGGGTCATGGCCGCATTGATGGCGCTCGCCTCCGGTGTGGGACCGATGCTCGGTGGCGTCCTCTATGATCGCTTCGGCAATTACGACGCGTTCCTGATCCTCGAGACAGCGGGCTGCATCTTCGGCGGCCTCATAATGATCTCCCTTCCCAACTACCCGGATTGGGGCAGGAAGGGCTGACGGGGCCTGAATCCGCGCCCCGACCAAGGGGATTAACGAGGATCATCCGTCACCAGATTTTTCGGTGTTGCTCGCGCATCCAGTTTTCAAATTTGGTGGCCGAAGCTGAGAAGGTTTCAGTCATCGATCTCTCCCGGTCGTTCCCCCGTTCAACCCAGTGCATCTGCAAGGATCAAGCTGAGGCGGAGCGCAGCCGCAGACAGCTGGCCATCCACCTTATCCTCAAAGCCATCGACATAGGCCTTATCGATCGTGCCCCCATCGGCCTTGCCTACACCGCAGGCCGGGACATGCGGAAGTGCGTTATAGGCCGCGCGGGCAATCTCGTGGGAGGCGCTGCTCCAGCCGGCAAAATCAAGGCTGGTCCAGTCGCCATTGCCGGCATTCGCTGCCGCCTGGGCCTTGACCTTGTCAATGGCCGCAGACCCGAATCCGACAGCGGCCATCACCATTGGCGTGTCCCAGAAGCCATGAAACTTCCCGGTGTGGAAGTTCGACCCTATGATCGTCCCCTGTGCTAGGCCGTAAACTCATAAAATGCCTTGAGGATTGGCGGTTTGCGTGATTCAGAGGCCTCCAGACTTGGAAGGTTTGATGGCACGCCGACGGTATGAACTGACAGATCGGGAATGGGCGATCATCGAACCGTTGCTCCCCAACAAGCCGCGCGGCGTGGCACGGGTGGATGATCGCCGAGTTCTCAACGGGATCATATGGCGCTTTCGTTCGGGAGCGCCGTGGGCGGAAGTCCCTGAGCGCTATGGGCCTTCGACAACCTGCTACAAT
>DASVNT010000152.1:0-7991 GCA_036383715.1 Sphingobium sp.
GTGCCGGAACAGACGCTGGTCAAGCTGCGCGCGCAAATGCAGGCCGCGGGGATGTAGCACCCGCAACCTTGTCGTCAGGCGGCTGTTAACGTCCCGGCGCTAGAGCGGCGGAGGGGCGCGGTTGTTGCGGGGCGACATGGAACAGGGATTTGCAACGGCGATGGGCAGGGCGACCGCCGCTAAGGGCGGTGCGGTGCTGCTGTGCCTCGGCCTGACGCTCGGCGGCGGCGCGGCGCGTGCGCGCGACTTCTGCCCCGACCGCCCCGGCGTCGGCACCACGCCCTGCACGATCGAGAAGGGCCGCGTCGCGGTTGAGCTGTCGCTGGCCGACCGGACATGGGACCGCCAGCCCGACACCGTGATCGATACCGTCGTCGCGGGCGACCTGGCCCTGCGCGCGGGCGTCTCCGACCATCTGGAGCTGCGCTTCGCCTGGACGCCCTATGGTCGCAGCCGCGAGGAGGACCGGATGACCGGCGAAGTCGAGCGGACGCGCGGCATCGGGGATGTGATGCTGGGCTTCAAGCGCAACCTGATCGACCCGGACGGCGGGGCGCTGTCCGTCGCGCTGCTGGGATCGGTGAGCCTGCCCACGGGCGGAGGGGCTGTCGGCGCGGGCGACTGGGGCGCCAGCCTGTCGCTGCCCTTCTCCATGCCCATCGGTCCCGGTCTTTCCCTCGGCATCACGCCGGAAATCGATGCCGCCGTGGATGCCGATCGCCATGGTCGCCATGCCGCCTATGGTGCGATGGGCGGCGTGACGGTGGAGGCGACGGACGCGCTGGGCCTGACCTTCGAACTGGGCGCGATGCGCAACGAGGAGCCGGAGGAGACGGTGACGGAGCTGCTCGCCAGCCTCTCGGCGGGCCTCATGCTGGGCGAGGATACGCAGATCGATGTCGCGACGGAAATCGCCCTGAACCGCAACGTGCCCGATAACCGCTTCTATATCGGCATCGCGCGGCGCTTCTGAGTGTCAGGCGCCGCAATCAGGCGCTCGTCCTCTCGTCCAGCACCTCCCGCACCTTTCGCGCCAGTGCGACGATGGTGAAGGGCTTGGAGAGGAAATGCACGTCATGGTCCACCACGCCGCTGTGGACGATGGAGTTGCGCGTATAGCCGGTGGTGTAGAGCACTTTGAGGTCCGGGCGATCTTCCTTGGCCTTGTCCGCCAGTTGCCGCCCGGTCATGCCGGGCATGATGACGTCGGTGAACAACAGGCTGATCGTCGGATGGGTGCTGAGCTTGCCCATCGCCTGCACGGCATCGGAAGCGTGGACGACCGTATAGCCAAGGTCGCGCAACACATCGACCGACATGCGGCGCACCTGTCCCTCATCCTCCACGACCAGCACGATCTCGCCCGCCGCGCCGCGTGGCAGTTCGTGATTGTCCGCGCGCGCCTGCGGCGCTTCCTCCAGATCGGACGCGACCGAGCGGGGGAGGTAGAGCTTGATCGTGGTGCCCGCATCCAGCTCTGAATAGATTTTGATATGCCCCTTCGACTGCTTGACGAAGCCGAAGACCTGGCTGAGGCCGAGTCCCGTTCCCTGTCCCACCTCCTTGGTGGTGAAAAAGGGCTCGAACGCCCGGTCGATCACCTGATGCGTCATGCCGGTGCCGGTGTCGGTGATCGAGATCATGACATATTGACCGGCCGCCACCTCGTCATGGGCGCGGGCATAGGCGTCATCCAGTTCCGTATTGCTCGTCTCGATGGTCAGCCTGCCGCCACCGGGCATGGCGTCGCGGGCATTGACGGCCAGGTTCAGGATCGCATTCTCGATCTGTTGCGGGTCGGCGTGGACGCGCCACAGGCCACCGGCCAGCACCGTCTCCACGCGGATCGTCTCCCCGATGGTCCGGCGCAGCATTTCCGACATGCTGCCGACCAGCTTGTTCGCATCGACGATCTTTGGCTCCAGCGGTTGCCGCCGGGAAAATGCCAGCAGCCGCGCGGTCAGCGTCGCGGCGCGCTGTGCGCCCGTGGCGGCATTGTCGATGGCGGCGGCGAGCTTGGGGTGCTCGTCCCCGGTCAGCCGACGCTTGGCGAGGTCGAGGCTGCCGATGATGATCGCCAGCATATTGTTGAAGTCATGCGCGATGCCGCCCGTCAACTGGCCCACCGCCTCCATCTTCTGCAACTGGCGGACCTGTGTCTGCGCGGCGCTCCGTTCCGCCATCTCCGCCTGCAACAGGCGGTTCGCCTCCTCGACCTGCCTGATCCGGGCGAGCCCGTCGGGGACGAGGATCAGGGCAAAGACGAAGATCACCACCGCCGATCCGATCAGCAGGCTGCGCGCGACCATGGTGATGAGTTGCGCGCGTTCGGTGCGCTGGGTCAGCAGCCGGCTCTCCTCGCGCTCCATGGTGTCGATGACCTCGCGCACGTTGCGCATGACGGTGAGGCCGCGCCCGCTGCGCACCAGATCGACGGCGTCGGAAGCCTTGTCCATGTTCATGAGGGCGACGGAGGCGGACAGGATTTCCATGCGCTCCCGGATCAGCGGGCGCAGGCGATCCGCCGATGCCTGCTGACGCGGATTGTCGGCAGAGATGCGGTCGAGCATCTCCAGTTCCAGCGGCAATTGCGTGATGGCCTCGTTATAGGGACGCAGATACTCCTTCTGCCCCGTGAGGACATAGCCCCGCTGCGCCGTTTCCGCACTGGTGACGAGGAGCTGCATGCGGCCCAGATGCTGCTGGACCAGCATGGTATGCCGCACCCAGCCACTGGCGTCCTCCTGACGGGCCGACAGCCAGATCGCGCTCACCGCCATGGCCGCCAAAAGGACTATGCCCATGACGAGGGGGAATAATTTGCGGACCGTGCTGAAAATGACCGTCCCTCCTTCAGGCAACACCAACCCCCTCCGCGCTTTCGCGCGCCGACGGCTCGGGCCGTCCTTATTTTCGGCACTCGCCGGGGCGGAAGCTATCCGGGTCGGTGATCGGGTGCAACCCGTTCAACGCGCGTATTTTTACGTCAGAATGAATTTTGCGGGCGTACCGCTAGGTGGCGGCCCGGCGGCGGCATTCTGTCCCATTGTCGAAAAATGGCCCGTTGGCGGATTGCGCCGCGATTGAACCGGATGCGGGCCGCGCGCATGACATCGGGCAACGAGAAAATGGACGGGAATGAGACATGGATGCCAACGCACTGATCGACGCCGCGCGCGCGGAAACCGGCCTCACCGACATCGGTGACGAGCGTATCTGGGAAGGACTGGATATCCTGGTCGCGTCCCTCAATGCCGAGGCCCGCCTGACGGAACGGGGCGAAGCGAGCACGGCGCAGCGGATCGGCCAGGCGATCGCCAACCGGCTGCGCGTGGTGGACTATCTGAAGCAGCATCCCGAATTGCTGGAACGTCCGGTGGAAAAGCCGATGTTCGTCTTCGGCCTGCCGCGCACTGGCACGACGCTGGTCATCAACCTGCTCAACGCCGATCCCGCGCATCGCTCCTTCCTGCGCTGGGAGTCCTTTGCATCCGTGCCGCCGGTGAAGAAGGGGGAGCTCAGCACCGATCCGCGTTGTCTGGCGGAGCAGGCGAAGCTGGACATGTCCATCAAATATGCCCCGCATATCTCCGCCATCCATCATGAGGATGCGGACAGCCCCAGCGAGTGCCAGTTCTCCATGGCGCCGTCCTTCTGCGCGCAGGTCTACGACTCCAACGCGCACATCCCGACCTATCACGACTGGTTCCTGAACAAGGCGGACTACCGGCCCGCGTTCGAATATCACAAGCAGTTGCTGCAGGTGCTGCAGGAGAATGAGGGTGGCAACTGGACGCTCAAGAACCCCTGGCACCCGTTGTTCCTGGACGACCTGACTGCCGTCTATCCCGACGCGCAGTTGATCATGACGCATCGTGATCCCGTCGAAGTCGTCGGGTCGGCATGCAGCCTCGTCAAGAATGTCCGCATGATGATGAGCGATCATGTCGACCCGGAGGCGGTGGCGCAGAACCTTCTCGAAACCTTCGACGTGATGATCGCGCGGCAGGAGGCCTATCGCGCGAAGCATGGGCAGGATGCGATTCACGACATCCTCTATACCGACATGATGCGCGACCCGATCGGCGAGATGAAGCGGCTCTACGCCCGGTTCGATCGTCCCTTCACGGCGGAAGTGGAGGCCGCGATGCAGGCGTTCATGGCCAACAACCAGCAGGGCAAGCATGGCAAGCACAGTTACACGCTGGAGGAATTCGGCCTGACGAAGGAGGGCGTGCGCAAGCACTTCCGCGACTATAGCGAACGCTATGGCCTCGCGCTGACAGCGTAAGGGGCGGGCAGGTCGGGCGGATGGCGTCGAAAGTGCGCTACCAGGCGCGCGCGACGGTTCCCGTGCGTTGCGAGACAGCTTCCTCTATCTCGTTGAGCTGGCTTTGGGTCATGACCCCGGCCAGCATCAGTTTGCGCATCAGTTCATCCACCAGTGCGGCGAGGAAATGCAATTCGGCTCGTTCAGAAACCATATCCGTATCGTCGACGCCCATGAGGCCCTCCGTGCAGTCAGCGAAGCTGACGTAACGCACGAGAGTTCAAATGGTTCGCAGGATAATCGGACGGGTCTTTCGGACGGGCCGTTTCGGGAACCGAAATGGCCTCATCTTTCCCGTGGCGCGGAGAGCGGGGGACGTATACGAAGACACAGGCTTACGCCCCACCGGTGCGGCCGAACGAGGGAATGCGAGAGGATATGTCAGCCTATCTAGCCGAATTGCGCACCCAGTGGCGCCCCCTGCTCGCCGCGATCATCGGCATGAGCAGCGGTTATTCGATCACCAATTATGTCACCAGCATCATGGCCCCGCACATGCTGGCCGAATTCGGCTGGTCCAAGGCGGAATTTGCCGCGATCGGCAGCCTCGGCCTGCTCAGCACGCTGGTCTTTCCGTTCATCGGCCGCCTGACAGACATCATCGGTGTGCGCAAGACCGCGCTGATCGGTGTCCTTGCCTTTCCCTTTGCCTATACAATCCTGAGCCTCCAGTCGGGCGATATCCGGGTGTATATCGGGCTGTTCATCGCGATGGGCATATTGTGCATCACCACGACCGCAACGGTCTACAGCCGCATGGTGGTGCAATATGTGGAGCGTGCACGCGGCCTTGCGCTGGCTATTGTGGCATCCGGCCCGGCGGTGATGGGCGTGGTGCTGGCGCCGCTGCTCAATAATTTCGTGGAGGCCCATGGCTGGCGCACCGGCTATGCCGTGATGGCGGTCTTTTCCGGCGTCTGCGGCGCCATCGCGCTGCTGATGATGCCGCCGGAGCGCAAGGGCGCGAAGGCCAGCTTGCCCAAGACCCGCGCTGCGCGGGAGGATTATCCCGAGATTTTCCGCAATCGCGCGTTCTGGATTCTCGCGGGCGCGATGCTCCTGTGCAACCTGCCGCAGGTGCTGGCGCTGACGCAGCTCAACCTCCTCCTGCTCGACAATGGCGTGTCCGCGACGGGCGTGTCGGCGATGATCTCCGCCTTTGCGATCGGCACGCTGGCGGGCCGTTTCATCTGCGGCGTCGCCCTCGACCGCTTCCCGCCGCAGATCGTGGCGGCGCTGGGCATGGCGTTGTCCTCCTGCGGCCTGTTCCTGGTCGCGTCGCATTACGACACGACGCCCGTGCTGATGCTGGCGATCCTGCTGGTCGGCCTGTCCTTTGGCGCGGAGGGCGATCTGGTCAGCTTCCTCGTCGTGCGGGCATTCGGCGTGCGGGTCTATTCGACGGTCATGGGCATGATGACGGGGATTATCTCCATAGCGGCGTCCGTGGGGGCGATCCTGCTGGGCGTGCTGCTGAAGGGCGGCGGCGGTTTCGCGCCGTTCCTGATCCTGTGCGGCGTCACTGTGCTGCTCGGCAGCCTACTGCTGCTGTTCATGCCGGGGCGGGCGAAAGAGGAGGACGAGGCGGAGACAACAGTGGCGGCGGCGTAAGTCTCCGCTACACCGCCTCGTTCAGCAGCGCCTCCGCGCCGCCGAGGTCGACGGAAACCAGCCGGCTCACCCCCTGTTCGACCATGGTCACGCCGAACAGGCGGTGCATCCGGCTCATCGTCACCGCATTATGCGTGACGACGAGGTAGCGGGTCGCCGTATCGCGCGCCATCCGGTCGAGCAGGTCGCAGAAGCGTCCTACATTGGCGTCGTCCAGCGGCGCATCCACCTCATCCAACACGCAGATCGGTGCGGGGTTGGTCAGGAAAAGGCCGAAAATCAGCGCGACCGCGGTCAACGCCTGCTCCCCGCCCGACAACAATGTCAGCGCGGCGAGTTTCTTGCCCGGCGGCTGCGCCATGATCTCCAGCCCCGCCTCCAGCGGATCGTCGCTGTCGACCAGCTCCAGATGCGCCTGCCCGCCGTTGAACAAGGTCGTGAACAGCACCCGGAAATGGTCGTTCACCGCCTCGAACGCGGCGAGCAGCCTCTGCCGTCCCTCGCGGTTCAGGGAGCCGACGGAGCCGCGCAGGCGATTGACCGCGATTTGCAGTTCCTCGCTCTCCGCCGCGCTGCGGGCCTGCTCCGCCTCGATCTCCTCCAGTTCCTGCGCCGCGACGAGGTTGACCGGCCCCATGCGCTCGCGCTCCGCGCTCAGCCGCTCCAGCGCCTCCTGCTCGCGCTCCGCCGTTTCCACCGTGTCGGCGGCAAAGGTGAAGCGGTCGGGCAGTACGGGCGGCGGACACTGAAAACGCTCCCCGCATTGCGCGCCGATTTCGACGCGCCGCTGGGTGGCATTCTCCGCGCGGGCGGCGGCACTGGCGCGCTGCTCGCGGGCGCGGGCTAGGGTTTCGGTGGCTGCGGTGAGGATGTCCTCGGCGAGTTTCAGCGCCTTGCCCGCCTCCGTCTCCG
Organism: Sphingobium sp.; assembly: GCA_036383715.1. Lineage (GTDB taxonomy): Bacteria > Pseudomonadota > Alphaproteobacteria > Sphingomonadales > Sphingomonadaceae > Sphingobium. The sequence continues at coordinate 6,854 of DASVNT010000152.1, forward strand.
CCTCGCCTGCCGTCACGGCCTCGGCATTGCGGGCCTTCGCCTCCGCATCCGCCTCGCCCAATGCGGTGAGGAGAGCGACGGGGCGATCGCGCAGCCCGTCCAGTTCCTCGGTCAGAGCGGAGCGCCGCGTCTCCATGTCGGCGAGCCGGGCGATGGCATCGGCGGCACGCGCGCGCCATCCGGCCTGCTCGGCGGCCACGGCCTTCAGCCGCTCGCGCTGTTCCGCCGCGCCGCGTTCGGCCAGCGCCAGTTCGGAGCGCAGTTCGACGATGCTGCGCCGCCCGTTTTCGCAGGCGATGCTGTGGCGGGAGATATCCTCCGCAATCTCCGTCCCGTCGGGCAGGTTCGCGACGGTGAGCGTCGCTTGCTCATGGCCGATGCGCGCGGCGGACATCTCGCCCGCCTGCTCCTCGGCCCGGCGGTCGAGGTCGGCGCGGCGCTGCGTCAATCGTTCGGCCAGCGCGCTTTGTTCGTCCATCTGCTTTTCCGCCGCCCGGCCCGCATCGCGCGCGTGCGTCGCATCGAGCCGGGCATTGCGCTGGTCCGCCATGCTCTGACGCAGGGCTGCCTCCGCCGTGGCAAAGGCGGCGGCGTGGCTTTCCACCGTCTCGACCAGCGCGGGCCGCTCGGCGGCGATGGTGTCGAGGCGGTTGAGCCGGATGAACCGCTCCGCCGTTGCAGCGCCCCGGTCCGCGACGACATAGCCGTCCCAGCGGCGCATATGCCCGTCGCGCGTCACCATCCGCTGCCCGGCGGGGAGGGGGCGGCCATCGTCCGCATCGACCACGAGGGTCAGCGAAAGCGCGCGCATCAGTTCCGGCGGGGCCTGCACATGGGCGGCCAGACAATCGGTATCGTCGGGCACGGGCGGATCGCAGGGCAGCGCGTCCGCCCCGCCCCAGCGCATCGGTCCCTTTTCGCCAATGGGAGCGTTGAGTGCATCGCCCAGCGCCGCCGCCAGCGCGCGTTCGTAACCGGGCGCGGCGCGGACGCGGTCGATCGCCTTGCTCGACCCCTCGACGCTCTGCGTGGCCTTGCGTAGCGCGACAGCCTCCGCATCGAGAGCGGCCAGCGTGGCGCGGGTTGCGGCCAGCGCGCCCTGATGGCGTTCCTGCGCGGCGGCGTGAAGCACGCGCGC
>DASVNT010000153.1:0-62388 GCA_036383715.1 Sphingobium sp.
GTCGTGCCACCCTTGCCCGGCGTCACGCCGCCAACCATCTGCGTGCCATAGGCCAGCGCGGTTTCGGTGTGGAACGTGCCGGTCGCGCCGGTCATGCCCTGCGTGATAACCTTGGTATTCTTGTCGATGAGAATGGACATAGGCTTCCCTCTATCGCGTCCTGAAAGTCACAGAGATCGGCCCGGCATCTCTGCCGGGCCGTCCTGTTGTTATGCGAGGCTGGGGTCGATGCCCTTGCAGGCGACCAGCAGTTCCTTGACCGCGTCGATCGACACCTGAAGACCGGCCTTGGCCGTCGCGTTCAGTTCGATCTCGATCACTTCCTCGGCGCCGCCGGCACCGATCACGACCGGAACACCGACGTACAGGCCATCAACGCCGTACTTGCCTTCTACATAGGCAGCCGACGGCAGGATGCGCTTCTGGTCGCCCAGATAGCTTTCCGCCATCGCAATGGCCGAAGCGGCCGGTGCGTAGAAAGCCGAGGTGCCAAGCAGGCCGACGATCTCGCCGCCACCGACGGCGGTGCGCTTGATGATCGCGTCGATGCGTTCCTGCGTCGAGCGGCCCATCTTGATCAGGTCGGGGATCGGAATGCCCTTGATGGTCGAATATTCGGCCACCGGAACCATGGTGTCGCCATGGCCACCCAGCACGAAGCTGGACACGTCACGCACCGACACGCCGAACTCTTCCGCGAGGAAGGTCGAGAAGCGGGCCGAGTCGAGCACGCCGGCCATGCCGACCACCTTGTTGTGGGGCAGGCCGGAGAATTCGCGCAGCGCCCACACCATCGCGTCGAGCGGGTTGGTGATGCAGATGACGAAAGCGTCGGGTGCGTTGGCCTTGATGCCCTCGCCCACGGCCTTCATGACCTTGAGGTTGATGCCGAGCAGGTCGTCACGGCTCATGCCCGGCTTGCGGGGCACACCGGCGGTGACGATGATGACGTCCGCGCCAGCAATGTCCGCATAGTCGTTGGTGCCCTTGACGACGGCATCGAAGCCTTCGACGGGGCCGCACTGCTGAAGGTCGAGCGCCTTGCCCTGGGGAACGCCTTCGACGATGTCGAAGAGGACGACGTCGCCCAGTTCCTTCTGTGCTGCGAGATGCGCGAGCGTGCCGCCGATATTGCCAGCGCCGATCAGCGCGATCTTCTTACGGGCCATCCCGTTCCTCCTTGAAAGCTTACTCAAGCCGTTGGGTCGGACGGTTGCCTAGGCCCATTTGGTTAAGGTTTCAATGCAGATTCGGCCCGTGTTACCATCTATTTGTGATAACAGTTCGCAATATCATTTAAGGTAATATCACGGTCATTTCCCGTGCTCGAAACCAACCAAAAGGCTTATTCTTCGCCGCCGTGACCCAGGGCGAGATAGTCGAGCGAGCGCATTTCCATGAGGCGCGACACCGTCCGCTGGAACTCGAACGCCCCGTCGCCGGAGGGGTAGAGGACTTCCGGCTCCGCCTCTGCGCTCGCCAGCAGCTTGACCTTATATTCGTATAGCGCGTCGATCAACGTGACGAAGCGTGCCGCCTCGTTGCGATTCTCCGGCCCCAGGATCGGAATGCCCACGATGATGATCGTGTGGAAATGCCGGGCGATGGCGAGATAGTCGCTCGCACCGCGCGCTTCGGAACACAGGCGCTTGAACGAGAAGACGGCGACGCCCTTCAGGCTCTTGGGCACATGGATGGTGCGTCCGCCGTGGATCGGCACATCCTCCGACGGGACATGGCCTGCGTCCACCACATAGTCGGTCAGCCGGAAGAAGGTTTCGCTGAGCTCCCGAGTCGCCTCCGCCCCATTGGGCACCAGCCAGGTTCGCGCCCCGGCCAGACGATCCAGCCGGTAGTCGGTCGGTCCGTCGAGCGTGATGACGTCGAGCCGCGCTTTCAAGAGGTCGATGAATGGCAGGAACAACTGGCGGTTCAACCCGTCCTTGTACAGATCGTCGGGCACGCGGTTGGACGTGGTGATGACGGTGACGCCCGCCTCCAGCAATCCGGCGAACAGCCGCGACAGGATCGCGGCGTCCGCCATATTGTTGACCACCATCTCGTCGAAGCACAGCACGCGCGCTTGCGCCGCGATGCTCTCCACCACGGGTGGGATCGGGTCGCCCTTCTCCGACTGGCGCGCGACGCGCAGCCGGTCGTGAACGTCCAGCATGAACTCATGGAAATGCGAGCGGCGTTTGCTTGAGAGATTGAGCGTGTCGTAGAACAGGTCCATCAGCATGGACTTTCCGCGCCCCACGCCGCCCCACATATAGAGGCCGCGCACCGGCTCCGTCTTCTTGCCGAAGATGCGGGACAGGAAACCGCCCTCCCCCGTGCCGCGCGCCTCCAACGTCCTGGCGATGGCGTCCAGCCGGACCGCCGCCGCCCGCTGGTCCGGGTCGGGCCTGATCTCCCCGCCCGCGACGAGGGCTTCGTAGCGGTTGAGTATGCCGGTCACGTCTTCTGGCTGGCCTTTCGGAAGGTCGCGGTCGCCGCCGCGACCAGCCCATGGTCCTGACGGAACGTCATCCGCACGAAAAACAGGCGGCCGGTTTCCTTGAGTATCTCGACATCCGCGAACAGCGGCAGGCCAACCTTCCCCGACCCCAGAAACTGCACCTGCAGGTCGATGGTCACGCCGCCCAGTTGCTCCGGCCGACCGAGAGCCTTGAGCGCAGCAAAGCCGACATGATCGGCGACAGCGGCGAGATACCCACCGTGCAGCGCACCCATGCGATTGCGGTGAACGGGCAGCGTATCGACAGCGACGGTCGCACGATCCGGCCCTTCGGCGCGCGAAAAGCTGGGGCCGATGATGCTCAGATAGGTATCGGGCTCCTCGTCGGTATGACGAATCCACCCGGCCCACGGCCCATCGGCAACCACTTCCGTCACGAAATCGGGACCGGTCAGAGCTGGCGCTCGACCATCATCTTCTTGATCTCGCCGATCGCACGCGCCGGGTTCAGACCCTTGGGGCAGGCGTTCGAGCAGTTCATGATGGTGTGGCAGCGATAGAGGCGGAAGGGATCCTCCAGCTCGTCGAGGCGCTCACCGGTATATTCGTCGCGGCTGTCGGCCAGCCAGCGATAGGCCTGCAACAGAATCGCGGGGCCAAGAAACTTGTCGCTGTTCCACCAGTAGCTGGGGCAGGACGTCGAGCAGCAGGCGCACAGGATGCACTCATAGAGGCCGTCGAGCTTCTCGCGGTCTTCCGGCGACTGCAGACGCTCCTTGCCGGCGGGCGGCGGGGTCACGGCCTTCAGCCAGGGCTGGATCGTCTGGTACTGCGCATAGAAGTGCGAGAAGTCGGGGACGAGATCCTTGATCACGTCCATGTGCGGCAACGGCGTGATGCGAATCTCGCCCTTGCTGCAATCCTCGATCGCGGTGGTGCAGGCGAGGCCGTTCTTGCCGTCGATGTTCATCGAACAGGAACCGCAGATGCCCTCGCGGCAGGACCGGCGGAAGGTCAGCGACGCATCCTGCTCGTTCTTCATCTTGAGGAGGGCGTCGAGAACCATCGGGCCGCAGGTGTCGAGATCGATCTCGAACGTGTCGTAGCGCGGGTTTTCACCCGAATCGGGGTCGTAGCGATAGACCTTGAAATTCTTGACCTTGGTCGCGCCCGCCGGGGCCTTGTGAGTGACGCCATTTGCCCTGATCTTGCTGTTGGCGGGCAAAGTGAATTCGGCCATGTCGCAGCTTCCCTGTCCAACCGGCTAGGTCGCGCCGGCGCTCTGTTGGCCCCCTCCTATGCCGCGCGCGCGAAAAATCAAGGATAGATGGCGTGATGAATGCGCAGGATCGCCCGGAATTGGCTTGTTGCGAGCCGTTCGCACATGCGACAGCGTGAACCAATGGGTCATGGCACCGGCTTTTGACGTATTGATGACCTATGTCTCACCAATCCTCATAAGCACGCGCTGGCATCGTGCGGGGATATGCTCCTATGCTCGCCGCCATGATCAGATTTCCCCGCGCGCTCGCCCTGTCCGCCGCCCTTGCCTGCCTTCCGGTGCCGCTATTTGCGCAGTCGGCGGCGGATGTCGCGCGGGTCGATCGATTGCTCAAGGCGACGCCGCTGATCGACGGCCACAACGACTGGGCGGAGGCGCTGGTGGATCACGCGGGCGATGCGCGCTGGTCGGTCGATCTCAACAGCCTCGACCCCAGGGATTACGACACCGACATCCAGCGACTCCACGCCGGGCGGGTCGGCGGGCAATTCTGGTCGGTCTATGTGTCCGCGGCGCTGCCGGAGCTGGAGCAGGTCCGCAAGACACTCGACCAGATCGATCTCGTCAAGCGGATCGTCGCCCGCTACCCGCAGCATTTCGCGCTCGCCCGCACCGCCGCCGACATCCGCGCCGCGCACAAGGCGGGGCGGATCGCCTCGCTCATGGGCGCGGAGGGCGGCGGGCAGATCGCCGAAGACCTGTCGGTCCTGCGCGCCTATCACGACCTCGGCGTCGGCTATCTGACTCTCACCCATTTCAAGACGATCAGCTGGGCGGACAGCGCCACCGACGCGCCCGTCCACGGCGGCCTGACCCCGTTTGGCAAGACGGTGGTGCAGGAGATGAACCGCCTCGGCATGCTGGTCGACCTCAGTCATGTGAGCGAGGGGGTGATGCGCGACGCCATCGCGACAAGCCGGGCGCCCGTCATCTTCTCCCACTCCAGCGCGCGGGCGCTATGCGACCACACGCGCAACGTTTCCGACGACGTGCTGAAACTGGTGGCGAAGAATGGCGGCATCGTCATGGTCAACTTCGCCCCGCAATATGTGCTGGAGGCACGCCGCCTGTGGGGCGCGGCCAAGGCAGGCGAGGAAGCGCGGCTCAAGACCCTCTACACCGGCGAGCCGGAGAAGGCGACGGCGGCGCTCGACACATGGCTGAAAGCGAACCCGGAACCGCGCGCCACCGTCTCCACCGTGGCCGATCATGTCGAGCATATCGCGAAAGTGGCGGGGCATGACTTCGTCGGGCTTGGCGGCGATTATGATGGGCTGGCCGTATTGCCGGAGGGGATGGACGGGGTGGACGCCTATCCCAAGCTGTTCCTCGAACTCATCAAGCGCGGCTGGACCGACACCGACCTCGCCAAGCTGGCGGGCGGCAATATCCTGCGCGTGATGGAAGGCGCGGAGAAAGTGGCGCGGAATCTGAAGGGGGAGCCGCCTTTTCAGGCGAAGGTGGGGGTGGAGAAATAGGGTCAGACCACAATCCTGGCAGGAACGTTCGTGGTTTTGGGGTAGGGAGTGAACGGGCTGCTCATCAAGCGCCACCATACCAGAGCGGACATAAACCCCTCCACGTCATGCCAGCGAAGGCTGGCATCTCAGGCGAAGGCGCGCCACTATGAGGCATGGTGCGAGGCGGCTACGCTTATATCATGACTAACAAGCCGAGAGGGGTGCTGTATGTCGGCGTCACGGCCAACCTCGCAGCACGCCTTGACCAATACAAGAGCGGCACTGGTTCAGCTTTCTGCAAAAGATATAATCTGAAGCGCCTCGTTCTGGCGGAAATCCATGATGACATAGTGTCGGCTATCGCGCGTGAAAAGGCGCTCAAAGCGTGGCAGCGGGAATGGAAAATCCGGCTCATCGAAGAAAGCAATCCCGACTGGCGCGACATGTAAGATCTTGCGTTCTAACCGCCTGAGACCCCAGCCTACGCTGGGGTGACGGATAGGGGGATGGCTGCTTTCAGATAGCAGTCCGTTCGACACAAATGGCAACAGCTGCTCGCCAGCGCCCCCTCAGCCCTCGCCCTTCAAAACCGCGATCGCCGCGTCTATCCGCGCCTGATACTCGCTGCTGTGCGCCCGCCATTTCCAGATCGGCTGGCCGTCCCACATTTTGAAATCGGGATCGGTGCCTGCCAGATCGCACAGGACGCGGGCCATCGCTTCCCGCGCCCGTGCGGTGCGCGCGGCCTCAGCGTCCTGCGGGGCCGTGCCTCTCACCCGGCCTTGCCCGCGACCGGCACGCCCAGTCGGTCGAGCCATGCCCGCGCCTGTTTCGGTTCGCCCGCCGCGCTGGGCGCGACGGGGCCGCGGGATGCCTCGAACTCCGCATGGAGCGCAAACGGCTCCAGTCCCAGTTGCTCGCGCATCCCGTCGATCTCCTCGCCCAGATCGCATAGAGCCTCGACCACGGGCGCGACCTTCGCCCGCGCCACCTTGTCCTTGTTGTGGTCGAACAGGCCCCATGCCCCCGCCGCGGTGCTTTGCAGCGCCGCGATCAGGGCGTCCCGATACTCCTGCTCCGCTTCCTCGCGGCGCGTGTCGAGGCGTGCGAGGCGATCCGCTCTTGCCACTTACAGGATCGACTGGCCGGTCTTCGCCCAGTCCGCCTCGAACGCGGCCAGACCCTTGTCGGTCAGCACATGATTGAACAGCGACTTGATGACGGACGGCGGCGCAGTGATGACGTCCGCACCGATCTTGGCGCACTCAAAGATATGCGAGGTGTTGCGCAGCGACGCAGCGAGGATTTCCGTGGAGAAATTATAATTGTCGTAGATCAGGCGGATGTCCTCGATCAACTGCATGCCGTCCGCGCCATTGTCGTCCAGACGACCGACGAAGGGCGAGATGAAGCTCGCGCCCGCCTTGGCCGCCAGCAGCGCCTGATTGGCGGAGAAGCACAGGGTCACATTGACCTGCACCCCGTCCGACGACAACGCCTTGCAGGTTTTCAGACCGTCGATGGTCAGCGGCACCTTGATCGTCACATTGGGGGCGATCTTCCGCAGAACGGCGGCTTCCTTCATCATCGTCTCATGGTCGAGCGCGACGACCTCGGCGGAGACGGGGCCGTCCACCACACCGCAAATCTCCTCGATCACTTCCAGGAATTTGCGGCCGGACTTGGCGATCAGCGACGGGTTGGTGGTCACGCCGTCGAGCAGGCCGGTGGCGGCAAGGTCGCGGATTTCCGCAATATCGGCGGTGTCGACGAAGAATTTCATGACTTGGCTTCCCTGTTGGAGCGCGTGGGCGCGCCCTGCGATTCGATGGCGCCCCTATAGCGCCTGCCTCTCACGAGCGGTAGCGCGCGGGCGCGGGGCGCGATAAGGAACCTGCATGTCCCGCATCCGCGTGCTTACCCTCAATGCAGCCCTCGGCCCCCTCGACTACCGCCTGCCCCATGGCATGGAGGCGGTGCCGGGCAGTATCGTCATCGTACCGCTCGGCCCGCGCCAGATCGTCGGCGTGGTGTGGGATGAGGGGTCGTTTCCCGATACGGAGACGGTGGGCGACAACCGCCTGCGGCCCATATTGGGCGTGGTGGACGTACCGCCGTTGCCGGAACCGCTGCGCCGCCTGATCGAGTGGACCGCCGACTATTATCTCGCCCCGCCCGCCGCCGTGGTGCGCATGGCGATCGCTTCCATCTCCGCCCTCGAAGGGGCACGCACTGTCCTCGAATATCGCGCCACCGGCATTATCCCCGCACGCAACACCGAAAAGCGGGCGCAGGCACTCGAACGCATCGGCGAGCGGCAGGGGCTGGTGCGCGAGCTCGCGATGATCGGCGGCGTGTCGGACGCAGTGATCCGCGGGCTGGTCAAGGAGGGCGCGCTGGAAGCGGTCGAGGTCAGCATCGACACGCCCTATGTCGACCCCGACCCGGCCTTTGCCCCCGTCGACCTCAGCCCGGAACAGACCTCCGCCGCTGACCGCCTGATCGAACTGACCCGCGCGGAGCAGTTCAAGACCGTGCTACTCGACGGCGTCACCGGCTCCGGCAAGACGGAGGTGTATTTCGAGGCGGTGGCGGAGGCGCTGCGCATGGGCAAGCAGACGCTGGTGCTGCTCCCCGAAATCGCGCTCACCGAACCCTTTCTCACCCGCTTCGCCAAGCGGTTCGGGCATGAGCCGGTGGCGTGGCATTCGGGCCTGCGCCAGTCGGAACGCCGCCGGGCGTGGCGCGCCATTGCCGATGGCAGCGCGAAAGTCGTCGTCGGCGCGCGCTCCGCGCTGTTCCTGCCCTATGCCCGCCTCGGCCTGATCGTCGTGGACGAGGCGCATGAGACGAGCTTCAAGCAGGAGGAGGGCGTGCGCTATCACGCGCGCGACGTCGCCGTGATGCGCGGCCTGATGGAGCCGTGCCCCGTCCTCCTCGCCTCCGCCACGCCTGCCATCGAAACGCGGCATCAGGTGGCGCTGGGCCGTTATGAGGAGATCCAGCTTCCCGCCCGCTACGGCGGCGCGGTGATGCCGGAGATCGTCCATATCGACCTCCTCCAATATCCCCCCGAACGCGGCCGCTGGATCGCCCCTCCGCTGGTCAAGGCGATGGAGGAAGTGCTGGAGAAGGGCGAACAGGCGCTCCTCTTCCTCAACCGGCGCGGCTATGCCCCGTTGACCCTGTGTCGTCATTGCGGACACCGCTTCCAGTGCCCCAATTGCACGGCATGGATGGTCGAGCATCGCCTGACCCACCGCCTCGCCTGCCATCATTGCGGCCATGTCACGCCTGCGCCGAAGGAATGCCCGGAATGCCACGCCGACGACAGCCTCGTCGCCTGCGGCCCCGGCGTGGAGCGCATCGCGGATGAGGTGACGGCGCTGTTTCCCAATGCGCGCACCGCCATCGTCACGTCCGACACGCTCTGGTCGCCTGCCAAGGCCGCCGAGTTCGTGCGCGACGTGGGCGGCGGTGCGGTGGACATCATTGTCGGCACGCAGCTCGTCACCAAGGGCTATCACTTCCCCAATCTGACGCTGGTCGGCGTGATCGACGCCGACCTCGGCCTCGAAGGGGGCGATTTGCGCGCGTCGGAACGCACCTTCCAGCAGATCGTGCAGGTGTCGGGCCGCGCAGGCCGGGGCGAGAAGCCGGGCCGCGTCTTCATCCAGACCCGCCTGTCGGATGCCCCCGTCATCAAGGCGCTGCTGTCCGGCGACAGCGCGCGCTTCTATGCGACGGAGACGGAGGGGCGGCGCATCGCCCACGCCCCGCCCTTTGGCCGGTTCGCCGCGATCATCATTTCCGACACCGACGCGGCGGAGGCCAAGGACGCCGCCCACCGCATCGGCAACGCCCGGCCCAAGGTGGAGGGCGTCGAGATCTACGGCCCTGCGCCCGCACCGCTGGCCGTGCTGCGCGGACGCCACCGCCACCGCATCCTGATCCACGCCCGGCGGCAGATCGACATACAGGATGTGATCCGCGACTGGCTGGGCAAGCTGCAATGGAAGGCGTCGACGCGCGTTGCAGTGGATGTCGACCCGTATAGTTTCGTCTAGCAAAAGCGGGAACCGGCTCATGACAGGATGGACTACGGCCGACATCGCCTCTCAATCGGGCAAGCGCTTCGTCATCACGGGTGCGACGGGGGGCATCGGCCTCGAAACCGCGCTCGCCCTTGCAGGGGCTGGCGGGGAGGTGCTGCTGACGGGCCGCAATGCCGCAAAGGGGGAGGCCGCGCTGGCGACGGTCCGCGCCGCGCATCCCGGCGCCGCCATCGCCTTTGCGTCCTGCGACGTCGCCAGCCTGTCCGCCGTCCATGGTTTTGCTGATGAGCTGATGGCACAGGGACGCCCGATCGACGTGCTGATCAACAATGCAGGCCTGATGGCGACACCCCGGCGGGAGCTGACGATCGATGGTTTCGAGCTGCAATTTGGCACCAATGTCGCGGGCCATTATCTGCTGACCGCGCGCCTCCTGCCGCTGCTCCGCTCCGCGCCCGACCCGCGCATCGTGCAACTCGCCAGCCTCGCGCATCTGGCCGGAAAGATTTTCATCGACGATCTCGACGCCGCGCAAAGCTACCATCCCTGGACGCGCTATCAGCAGTCGAAGCTGGCGATGCTGATGTTCGCGCACGAACTCCAACGGCAGAGCGATGCGCACGGATGGGCCATCACCAGCGTCGCGGCCCACCCCGGCCTTGCCGCGACCGACCTGTTCCGCCGGGGCGCGGCCACCAACCTGTTCGAGCGGGTCAAGGCCACCGCCATCAACATCGTCTGCCAGAGTGCAAGGGCGGGCGCATGGCCCACGCTGATGGCGGCGACGGCCCCCGTTATCGAGAAGGGCGGCTATTATGGCCCCACCGGCTTCAGGGAGGCATGGGGCAAGGCAGGCCCGGCCCGCGTCGGTCCCCCCGCCCGCGACGACGCCATGGCGCAGCGGCTTTGGCATACGCTTGCAAAAATGACTGGCGCGGTCTGGCCGGGCAGCTAAGCAGATGCAATTACGGACGAATTGGGAGGGAAAGGCATGATCCTCGAACGTGTGGAACTGACGTCGAAGCCGGGACAGGAAGCCGCGTTCGCCGCCGCCTTTGCGGAGGGGCTGCCGCTGTTGATCGGTAAGGGTGGAGGCAACGCCGGGCGCTACGGTCGCGGCGTGGAAAATCCCGATAAGTTCGTCCTGCTGGTCGAATGGGATTCGATCGAGGCGCACAAGCTGTTCATCGGATCGCCCCCGCATCAGGCATTCGGCCAGTTGATCGGCCCCCATGTCGCCGGGGCCGTCGTGGAGCATTTCGAGATCGCCTAATCCGGCGTTACGGGAGACGGGATTGCGCTATTTCCTCGATGTGGAATTCAACGGCTTTGGCGGTGATCTGGTCGCCATCGCACTGGTGCCGGAGGATAGGGCGGAACCCCCCTTCTACGCTGCGGCCCTCTGCCCCGCGCCCGTGCAATGGGTGACGGACAATGTCCTGCCGAAGCTCGGCATCGCGCCGCAGCCGCTGGAGGAGGTCGCACTGGCGTTCGCCGCCTATCTGGCGCGCGATCCCGCGCCGGTGATCGTCGCGGACTGGCCGGAGGATATCGGCCATGCCGCGCGGCTGCTGACCAATGGCGCCGGACACCGGCTCTATCCCAACGCCGCCCGGTTCGAGCTGCTGCCGGCGGAGGGATTTTCGGCGGATATCTTCAGCGACGACCCGCATAATGCGCTGCAGGACGCGCTCGGCCTGCGCGACTGGGTGCAAGCGTGGGAGGCGGACGAGCGGGACTAAGCCTTTGCCTCGCGCGCCAGCAACGTCTTCTTGCGCTCCACCCCATAGGCATAGCCGCCCAGGCCCCCGTCGCTCTTGAGCACGCGGTGGCAGGGGACCACGACCGGCAGCGGGTTGTCGCCGCAGGCCGTGCCCGCCGCCCGCACCGCATTCGGCCTGCCGGTCATCGCCGCAATCTCGGCATAGCTGCGCGTCTCGCCCGCCGGAATGGCGAGCAGGGCGCGCCACACCGCCTGCTGGAACGCCGTGCCGCGCAGGTCGAGCGGCAGGTCCGTCGCCTGCGCCCGCGCCGGATCGTCCACGATTGCGACCACCCGCTGCATCAACGCCGCAAAATCCGCATCGCCGTCAACCATCTCCGCCCGTGGAAAGCGCGCCCGCAGCGCCGCCGCATCCTCATCGAAGGCGATTCGGCACAGTCCCTTCGCCGTGGCCGCAACCAGCAGGGGACCAAGGCTCGTCTCCACGACGCCGTGGCGGATCGTCTCGCCCGCCCCGCCCGCCTTCCACGCCGAGGGAGTCATCCCCAGTCGCGCCTTCGCATCGGCATAGGCGCGGCTGGGCGCTTCATATCCGGCGGCGTAGATCGCCTCCGTGACATTCCCGTCATCCGCGTCCAGCCGGGTCGCCAGCCGCTCCGCCCGCAGGCCGCGCGCATAGGCGGCGGGGGTCAGGCCCGTGTCGCGCTTGAACAGGCGGTGGAAGTGATGGGGGGCATAGCCGACGACCTGCGCCAGATCGTCCAGCACCACCCGCTCCTCGCTCGCCTCGATCAGGCGGATCGCTTTGGCCACCGCCGCGCCGTCGCGCGACACCTCGTCCGGTCGGCAGCGCAGGCAGGCGCGATAGCCCGCCGCCCGCGCTCCGGCGGCGTCCACATAGAAGCTGATATTCTCCCGCCGCGGATGGCGCGCGGGGCAACTGGGCTTGCAATAGATGCGCGTCGTCCTGACCGCGACGACGAAGCGCCCGTCGCTGGTCCGGTCGCGCGCCTCGAACGCGGCATAGGCGGCGTCCGTGTCGATGCCGCTATCGGGTGTTGCCATGGCCATGCGCCCGTCCTTCCTTCACGATCTTTCTGGGGACTGGATGCCATGCCCGCAAGCGTCGCGCGTCCCACATCTTGCGCCCAAAGCGATCCCGTCCTCACGCCATCCATTTTTTGTGTCGCTTCGCCGCCGCAATGGATATGGAACGGGCCATGAACCGCCTCCTCGCCAGTGCCCGCGCCGCGATCCTGCCCTTCCTCGGCCTGTTGATGCTGGCAGCGCCCGCGCAGGCCGACCAGCAGGACATCGCCGCCGCATCGCGCAGTGTGGTGCGTGTCGCCCTCGTCGCGACCAAGGGCGACGGGGCCTATTTCGTCGGCCATGGCAGCGGCATCGTGATCGCGCCGGGCAAGGTGCTGACCAACGCGCATGTCGTGGAACTGGTGCGGGACGAGCCGAATATCGTCATCGGCGTCGTGCCCGCAGAGGGATCGCGCAGCTATGGCGCGCGCATCATCGCCTTTTCGCCGGGCAACGACCTCGCCCTGCTGGAGGTGAAGGGCGCGGAACGGCTGCCCGTCGCCACCCTCTATGCCGCCGCCACGCAGGACGGTCAGGGCGTGATCGCCATCGGCTATCCCGGCAATGTCGACCGGGCGCAGGGCATGGCGCTGGCCGACATCATCCAGCCGATGACGCCGGTGAAGACGTCCGGCACCATCTCCACCGGGCGCTCGTCCAAGCAGTTCGACACCGTCCTCCACACCGCCCCCATGGCGGCGGGCAACAGCGGCGGCGCGCTGGTCGATGCGTGCGGACGCGTGCTGGGCGTCAACAGCTTCGGCTCCATTTCCGACGGCAATGACGCGGAATATGGCTTTGCCGTCTCCAACCGGGAGGTCGCCTCCTTCCTGCGGCAGGCGGGCGTCCAGCCGCAGCGGACCATCGTCACCTGCAAGTCGCTGGCCGAGATCGACGCGGCGGAGAAGAACGCTTCCGAACGCGCGCGCCTCGACGCGGACAGCAAGGCGGCGGCGGATGCGGACAAGAGCCGCGAGCGCGCGATTCGCGCGCGGCAGGATGCCGAGCAGTCGATCATCGCGACGCGGGAGAATTTCATCGCGGGCGCGGCAATCGCGCTCGCCCTGTCGCTCGTCACCGCCGGGATCGCGGGCATCGCCCATATACAGGGCAAGAAGCGCACCGTCCGCAATTTCGGCATCGGGTCGGGCGTGCTGTTCGTCGCGGCCCTCGCCGCCTTCTTCCTGCGCCCCAGCTTTGCCGAGGTGGACGACCGCGCCGCCGCCATCCTCAAGGAACTGGCGGCAAAGGACGGCGGAAATGATGAAGGTACGACATTGGTCAGCGGGGACAAGATCGTCGGCGACAATATGTGCCGCATCGACCTCGACCGCAGCCGCGTGACCGTGTCCGACACACCCGATGTGCCGCTCAACTGGAACGGCAAGGGCTGCATCAACGGCAAGACGCAGCTCGTGCAGAACGGTCCGACATGGAGCCGCATATTGGTGCCGGAGAGCGAGGCGTCCGCCGCGATCCAGACCATTGATCCCGCAACCGGCACCTATCGCTCCGACAAATATGCACTCGACGCCGCCACGGCAGAGGCTGTGCGCAAGGCGCGATCCGCCGTGACGTTCGAGGGATGCACCAGCGAACCCGGCCAGATCGACGGCATCGCGCGCATGGAGGCGGGCATCCGCTCGCTGCTGCCGCCCGAACCCAATGAGCGGCTGGTCTATCGCTGCACGCCCGGCAAGGCTCCGGCGATACCATAAGCTTAGGGGGACCATATGGCACAGGAGACACAGGCGCGGGGATGGCAGGGCAGCCGGCTGCTACTGATGGCCGCTGCCGCGATCGCGATCATCGCCGTCATCTATGCGGTGACGCGCGGCGACCCCACGACGGCCTCCGCTCCCGCACCCGTTCCCGCCATGGATCCCGCCGCCAGTGCCGATCCCGAAACGGTGATCCGCACGCTTCAGGAACAGGTCGGCGCCAATCCGAACGACACGGCGGCATGGCAACGTCTGGGGCAGGCCTATTATCTGATCGAACGCTATGCCGATGCGGAGCGTGCCTATCGCCGCGCCACCGCCCTCACCCCGGACAAGGCCGCGCTCTGGTCCGCCTATGGCGAGGCGGCGGTGATGGCCTCCGCCCGCGACCCGATGCCAAAGGTCGCGCTGGAGGCGTTTACAAAGGCGCACCAACTCGACCCTAAGGACGCCCGCTCGCGCTATTTTCTGGCGGTCGCGCGCGACCTGTCGGGCGATCACAAGGGCGCGATCGACGACTGGCTCGCCCTCCTCGCCGACACACCTGCGGGCGCGCCATGGGAGGCGGACCTGCGCCGCACCGTCGAGCAGGTCGGCAAGATCAACAGGATCGATGTGGCGGAGCGGATCGCCGCCGTAAAGCCCGCTGCCGCTCCCGCCACGTCCGGCCCCATCATGGGCGACGCGGTCGCCACCGGCCCCATCCCCGGCCCCTCGCGTGAGCAGATGCAGGCCGCATCCTCGCTGCCCAAGGGCGCGCAGGATCAGATGGTGGAGGGCATGGTCAACGGGCTGGAGGCCAAGCTGAAGGCCAGTCCCGCCAATGTCGACGGCTGGATCATGCTGATGCGCAGCCGCATGACATTGGGCGAGAGCGCCAAGGCCGCCGCCGCGCGCGATGCCGCGATCAGCACCAATCCCTCCGCCGCCACGCGCATCCGGGGCGCGGCGGCGACATTGGGCATTCCCGGCTCCTAGGTCAGTCGCAGCCCCAGCCAGCGAGCGACGCCCGGCAGGCGCGGCAGCACCAGCCGGTCGATGAACCACAGCAGGATCAGCGACGCCGCGAACAGCGGCAGCAGCACCGCCAGCAACAGGGTGATGGCGACCACCCCCTGCATCCGCGCGGGGCTGCGCGCGGGCAAGGGAGCGCCCAGCGTCCCCTCCGGCTTACGCCTCCGCCACATCACGAAACCGCTGACGACCAGTGTCACCAGCATGATCGCGGTCAGCAACCCGACCAGCTGGTTCACCCAACCGAACAACTGCCCCTCATGCCAGGCGACGCCATAGCCGATGATACGGTCGACGACATGTTTGTCACCGAAGCCCTGCCGCGAAACCTCTTTCCCCGTGGCCATGTCGTAGCGCAGGGTGACACGCAGCGGCCTATTCTGCGCGTCGGAGCGGACGGTCCACGCCATCGCATCGCCCGCGCCGCCAAATTGGCCCGGCGCGCCGGGCGCCACGACGACCACCGGAAACGCCAGCCTCTCCCGCTGCGCCTTTGCGACAATCTCCGCCAGTGACGGCAGAGCGACGCCGGAGGACTGCATCCGCATCATCGCGGCATGGTCATGCTCCGCGTGCATCGCGCCGCCGCCCATATCCATGCCCTCATGGCCCGCATGCTCTTCCGCGACCGGCTTGCCACCGATGGTCCAGTCCTGCGGCCCGTGCAGCAGGCCCAGTTCCTGCCGCGCCAGCTTGAACGCGCTGCCCCACGCATCCGCCCAGGGCAGACCCGTCACCAGCAGCACCAGCGCCAGCCCCGCGACCCAGAATCCCGTGACGGCGTGAATGTCCCGCCAGAAAGCCCGCCTGCCCAGCGACAGCCGGGGCCACACCACGCCCGCGAGGTTCCTACCCCGCGGCCACCACAGGTACAGGCCGGTCAGGATCATGACGATGGCCCAGCTCGCGGCCAGCTCCACGATCCAGCTCCCCCGTGGGCCGAGCAACAACTGGCCATGAATGTCATGGTCGATGGCGATGATCCGCCATTCGGGGTCGAGGCTGCCCAGCACCCGCCCCTGCGGCGACACGAACACATCGCGCATGGCGGTGCCGTCCGCGAGGCTCAGATGGATCATCGCCGCGTCACCCGCGCGTTCGGGCAGGCGATAGCTGTGAAACCGGCTACCCGGAAAGGCGGCCATCGCCGCCTCCGCCTGACCATTTGGGGACACCGCGCCGTCCATGGGCAGGTTCTGGAATCCCCGCTCCTCCCACCGCTCCACCTGCGGCTTGAACAGATAGAGCGCGCCCGTCACCGACAGGATCAGGATAAGCGGCATCACCATCAGCCCGGCATAGAAATGCCAGCGCCAGAGGGTAGGATACAGGCCGGTATTGGCAGGGGTGTCGGTCACAGCTTCCACTCCGCTTCCAGCAGGAAATTGCGCTGCGGATAGGGGTGGAACACCCATGCCCGGTCGTTGGTCAGATTATTGACGCCCGCCGAGACGCGCAAATTGTCGGTCGCCTGCCAGTTCAGCTTGGCGTCGAGCGAAAACAGCTCAGACGTGAAACCGTAGCTATCGCCGCGCTGCAACCCGAACAGGTCGGTGTTGGGACGGCTGGCATAGCGCAGGCCGATGGCGCCATCGACGCGGGCGCTGATCTGCTGCCGTACCGATCCATTGATCCGCCAGCGCGGGATGCGCGGGAACATCACCCCCTCCGCCGCCGTGTTCGCCGCGTTGCGCAAGGTGCGTGAATCGATCCACGCCGCATTCGCCTCGATCGCCATGCCGCGCACCGGCCAGTCCTTCGTCTCGACAATCCCCTCCAGCCCATATTGACGGGTCAGGTCGATATTCTTGTAATTGCTGGTGAAGAACAGGCTCTGATTGACGCCAAAGAACTGGAAGATCGTGTTGCTCACCCGCTGGTAGAAGACGGACCCGGTCAACCGCAGTGGACCGAAGCGGCGGGAGACGAGGAAATTGGCGTCGCTGCTGCGCTCCGGCTTCAGATTGGGGTCGAAGCTCGTCGGGTCGAGTTGTCCGTTGGTCAGGCTGCCCTGAAACAATTCGCCCACGGTGGGAAAGCGCGTCGCCATGGCAAGGCTGAGTTGCAGCCGCGTCCCGTCCGCCAGATCGACCTGGCCCGTCAGCGTCGGGCTGAGCGCATCCTCGCGCCGGTTCTGATAACGTTGCTGCACCGTTCCCCTGCGCAGACCGCCATCGAAGGCGCGCCAGTCGTCATAGCGCATGCCCAATGTCACGCTGACCGCCGGGGCGAGATGCGCGACCGCTTCTCCCCACAGCGACAGGGTGCGCGTCTTGCCGAATGTCTCCGTGGCGAAAAGGGCCCCTGCCTTGCTCTGCCAGTTGGCCAGAGAATAGGTCGCATTGTCCGTGCGATAGACATTGCCCGCCAGTCCCATGGCGACATCGACCGGCCCGCCCCGACGCTCCACGGACAGGTCGCCCGTGACCCAGCCGGTCGGCCCGGCGGCGCTCAATGTGCCCGCCAGATTGTTGCGCCCGGCATCATATCCCGCCGAGGTGAAGCCATCGGAGCGGACGATCTGATAGGTGGAGAGCGTGGCGCGCGCCGTCCACGCCTCGCCCAACGGCACCGCGACCTTGCCGCCCAGCAGATATTCGTCACGCAGGGTCTTGGCGAAATTGGCACCGGATGCGGTGTAGGCCTTGCCGTCCACATTGACCGCGCCATCGCATTTCATCTGCCCCGCCGCATCGCGCAGATAGCAATCGGGCGCGAACTGCCGGTCCTCATTATGCCAATAGGCGAACAGCAACTGCCCCGTGACCGCACCGTCGTCGAAGCCGATTTTGAGCTTGGCCTGATCCTGCGTGATCGCGGCGGGCGACTGCGCCGCGAAAAAGGGGTTGTTCGCGGACCCCGGCACGACCGGCGGCGTGCTGCCCTTCGGGACATTGGCGAGCGCGGCGCTGGCGGGATCGACGACCGCACCCGTGACCGGCGTGCCCGCCGAACCGCTGACCGGCGACAGGCCATAGAACATCATCGGCTGCCCATCATTGCGGAAATGGCGGCCCGAAATCCGCAGCGACCATGGGCCGTCCTTCTGCTTCAGCCCGATACCCGCCTCGCCCGACCAGCCCCAATAGCTGTCCTTCGTCCCGAACTGGCTGTATGGCTGCGCCATCGCCTGCACCCGCGCGAAGGCCTCTGTACGCTCCGGGTCGCGGGTGGTGATGTTGACGATCCCGCCCATGGAGTTGCCCGCATAGCGCGCGGAATAGGGACCATAGACGATGTCGAGCTGCCGCACCTCGCCCGGCCCGACCACGCCCCATTTCGGCGCGAAACCAAAGCTGTTGCCCAGGAAGTTGGATACGGTGAAACCGTCCACCATCACCAGCGCACGGGCGCTTTGCGACGAATGGGTGCCGCGAAAGCCCGGCACGCCGTTGCTGTCGCCCGGAAAGCGCGTCCGCACGAAGAAATTGGGCGCGTATTTCATCAGGTCTTCGGTGTTGGTCGCGTTGACGGCGGCGAACTGCTCCTCGCCCAGACTGACCGACAGGCCGCGCGGGGCGATCTCGACGGGGTGCTGCTGCTGGCCGACGACGATGATGGTCTGGTCGCCATCCTCCTCGGCACGAGCGGCGGTGAACGGAACGGAAAGGCAGACGCCGCACAACAGGGCGGCACGCGACAGGCGCGAAAGGGGCATGGGACTATCCTCGGCATGAGCAATCGGCCCGCGCATCGGCGGGCAGCGGTTCAGGCGAGGGAGGCGGGCGGTCCTGACGAGGGCGGCGGCGGCGCGGCAATGCGCGCGATCCAGCCGGTCTTGAGCGCAAAGGCTATGGGCCCAGTCGGCAGATGCCATGCGGCCAGCACGGGCATCACCTCTGCGACGGGCAGGGACGGCGCTGCAGCGGCTCCGGCGAAGGGGCAATGCTCCTGCGCGCTGCCGTCTGCCGGGTCATGCTGACCGGAGGCCTTCTTGACGATGCGGCTTTCGGGCAGGCTCTCCCGCTCGACCATCATCTTGACCGCGCCCTGCCCGGTGCAGAGCGTGACCATGACGCCATGGCTGGAGACGACGGGCATGAAGCCGGCGGGCGCCAGCAGCCGGGCCGCCAGGACGAACGCAACCAGCACGCCGAACAGCGCGCGCAAGCTATCATTCTGGCGAAAGACCCCTGTCATCGCGGGCGCCTCTATACCCCTATGGCAGCAATGTCACTTGGGAACGTTGCGGATCAGGTAGCGGTAAACGCCCACGGCGTTGATGAGCAGCAGCGCGATATTCTGCCACCCTATCCCTTCGCTGTCGGTCTGCAGAAAGCCCCAGCCGATCAGCGCCACCGAACTCGTGACGAACAGCACGAACGCCCAGCCGGTGACACGCCGCCCCATGTCGAGCGCGACGACCAGCGCCGCCAGCGTCCCCGCCACGGCACCATAATATTGCAGCCCATTGAGCATCCAGTCGGCCATGTCGCACGCCATCCCCCATGATTATTTTGCATCCGTCACAACCAGCGGCGAGCAGCGAAGTTGCGCGGCGCGACCCTATGCCCTAGATTACATCCATGGCACGCGCCGCACATCAGCATCATCACATCGAGCCTGCCGGAGAGGCCCTCGCAGACGCCGCCCGCAGAGCATTGGAGGCGCGCGGCGAGCAATGGACGGACATGCGCTCCGCCATTTTCGAACTGCTGTCCACCAACGACAAGCCCAGCTCCGCCTATGACATCGCCGATCGGCTGTCGCAGGCGCGGGGCAAGCGCGTCGCACCCAACAGCGTCTATCGCATCCTCGACCTGTTCGTCGCCAGCAACCTGGCGCTGCGTATCGAGAGTGCCAACGCCTTTGTCGTCAACGCGCATCCGGGTTGCCGCCACGACTGCATGTTCCTGATCTGCCGGGAATGTGGCGAGACGACGCATGTCGATGACGATGCGTTGACCAGCAATGTTCGCGCCGTCGCGGAACAGGGCGGCTTTGTCGCGGAACGCCCGGTGATCGAGATATTGGGCCGCTGCGCGAAATGCGCCTGATCGGCTGCCCGCTCAACTGATCGACAGACGGCTTAGACTTGGACGCGAAGGCTGCTAAGGGAATCGGATGACAGACCCGACCGCGACACCGCTGCTCGACACCGTGACCCTGCCCGCCGACCTGCGAAAGCTGGCGCCGGCGCAGTTGACCCAGTTCGCGAACGAACTGCGGCAGGAGACGATTGCAGCCGTGGGCGTGACCGGCGGCCACCTCGGTTCCGGGCTTGGCGTGGTCGAACTGACCGTAGCGATCCACTATGTGTTCAACACGCCCGACGACAAGCTCATCTGGGACGTCGGCCACCAATGCTATCCGCACAAGATACTGACGGGCCGCCGCGACCGCATCCGCACCCTGCGTCAGGGGGACGGCCTGTCCGGCTTCACAAAGCGGTCGGAAAGCGAATACGACCCCTTTGGCGCGGCGCACAGCTCCACCAGCATCTCCGCCGCTTTGGGCTTTGCCGTCGCCAACAAGCTGGCCGACCGCCCCGGCAAGGGCATTGCCGTCATCGGCGACGGCGCCATGTCGGCGGGCATGGCCTATGAGGCGATGAACAATGCGGAGGCCGCCGGAAACCGCCTCATCGTCATCCTCAACGACAATGACATGTCGATCGCGCCGCCGGTGGGGGGCCTGTCCGCCTATCTGTCGCGCATCGTCTCCAGCCGCGAGTTCCTCGGCCTGCGCGACCTTGCCAAGCGCCTCGCGCGTAGGCTGCCCCGCCCGCTCCACAATGCCGCGAAGAAGACGGACGAGTTCGCGCGCGGCATGGCGATGGGCGGCACATTGTTCGAGGAACTGGGCTTTTATTATGTCGGTCCCATCGACGGCCATAATCTCGACCAGCTCATCCCCGTGCTCGAAAATGTGCGCGACAATGCCGCAGGGCCGGTGCTGATCCACGTCGTCACGCAAAAGGGCAAGGGATACGCCCCCGCGGAGGCCGCCGCCGACAAATATCATGGCGTGCAGAAATTCGACGTCATCACCGGCGAACAGGCGAAAGCGCCTCCGGGACCGCCGCAGTATCAGAACGTCTTTGGCGAGACGCTGGCGACGCTGGCCGATTCGGACCCGCGCATCGTCGCCATCACCGCCGCCATGCCGTCCGGCACCGGCGTCGACAAATTCGCGAAAGCGCATCCGCACCGCTCCTTCGACGTGGGCATTGCGGAGCAACATGCCGTGACGTTCGCTGCGGGCCTCGCCGCGCAGGGCATGCGTCCGTTCTGCGCGATCTACTCCACCTTCCTGCAACGCGCATACGATCAGGTCGTGCATGACGTGGCGATCCAGAACCTGCCCGTCCGTTTCGCCATCGACCGCGCGGGCCTCGTCGGCGCGGACGGCAGCACCCATGCGGGCAGCTTCGACATCACCTATCTCGCCACCCTGCCCAATATGGTGGTGATGGCGGCGGCGGACGAGGCGGAACTGGTCCACATGACCTATACCGCAGCGGAGCATGACAGCGGCCCCATCGCGCTGCGCTATCCGCGCGGCAATGGCGTCGGCGTCCCCCTGCCCGCCACGCCCGTCAAGCTGGAGATCGGCAAGGGCCGCGTGGTGCGCGAGGGCAAGACCGTCGCCATCCTGTCGCTCGGCACACGTCTCGCCGAAGCACTGAAGGCTGCCGACATACTGGATGCCAAGGGCCTGCCGACCAGCGTCATCGACCTGCGCTTCGCGAAGCCGCTGGACGTCGACCTGATCCGTCGTACCCTCGCCACCCATGAAGTGGGCGTGACCATAGAGGAAGGCGCGATCGGGGGCCTGGGCGCCCATGTCCTCACCATGGCGAGCGACGAAGGCCTGATCGACGCGGGCCTGAAACTGCGCACCAAACGCCTGCCCGACGTGTTCCAGGATCAGGACAAGCCGGAGAAGCAATATGCCGACGCGGGGCTCGACGCCGCCGGGATCGTGGACACGGTGCTGAAGGCGCTGCGGCATAACAGCGCGGGCGTGGAGGCGGGTGTTCGGGCGTGAAGCTGGCGTTGTGGCTTGGCTTCTGCCTGGTCGCCTATTTCGGGTTCGGCTGGTGGAAATTGAAAGGTAACGACAGGCGTCTTGCCGCTTCCCGCGTGGGTTTGAGCGATGACGACTTGTTGACGGCGCTGGTCGCATCGGGCGCCGACGCTCAAAGCGCGCAGTCGGTCATTCAATGGATCAGACCCTATTACGGTCGTCTAACGACACCACATCTTGACGATCATCTGGATAGCGACCTGCGCATCGACCCCGACGACATCGGCTTTTTCGTCTCGGAGTTCTATCGGGACCATAGGATTCCCCAACCCACGCGAAAGAAGCCGGACGTGCTGCCTGACTATCCCGGTCTTACGCTGAAATCATTGGCGCTATACCTCACCAAAAAGCGTTCAGCAGCAGTCCGCGCGTTGGAGGTTTCCCCATGACCAAATCCGCCACCATCCGCACCGGCATCGGCGGCTGGACCTTCGAGCCATGGCGCGGCACTTTTTTCCCCGACGGCCTGCCCCACGCCAAAGAACTCGACTACGCCGCGAGCCAGCTGGGCACCATCGAGATCAACGGCACTTATTACCGGACGCAGACGCCCGCGACCTTCGCCAAATGGCGCAAGTTCGTGCCCGACGGTTTCGTCTTCTCCGTGAAAGCCGTCCGCTACGCCACGATGAAGAAGAAACTCGCGGAGGCGGGCGAATCGGTGGAGAAGTTCATCGCGTCGGGCATCGCGGAGCTGGGCGATGCGCTCGGCCCCGTCGTCTGGCAGATGCTACCGACGCGCAAATTCGACGCGGAGGATATGGGCGCGTTCCTCGCCCTGCTCCCCGCCAATGTCGACGGCCTGCCGCTGCGCCATGTCCTCGAAGTCCGGCACGAGACATTCGCCTGCGCGGAGTTCGTCACCCTCGCCCGGCGGCACAATGTCGCCATCACCGTGGCCGATCACGCCGAGCATCCGCTGATCGCGGACCTGACCGCCGATTTCGTCTATGCCCGGCTGATGCGCGGGCAGGACGACATTCCGACCGCCTATGACGAGGCCGGGCTGGACCGCTGGGCCGGAGTGCTCCGCGACTGGTCGGCGGGCCGCGATCCCGGCCTCCCACTGCTGACCGACCCGGCGCCCGCCAGACCGCGCGACGTGTTCGCCTATATCATCCATGAGGGGAAGATTCGCGCGCCGCAGGGGGCCATGGCGCTGGCGCAGCGGGTCTGAGCCAACGCAAAAGGGGCGCCCGAACCGGACGCCCCCTTCACTCTCAACCGAATCGCCGGTGCTTACTGCCCGGTGGCAGCCCGTGCGTTCTGGCCGTCGCCTTCCGGCGCGGCGATGATGTTGCGCGTCACGGCGCCCTTGTTGATGACCTTCGTGCCCGGATCGCCGACGTTGGAGCGGATGCCCGGCGTGGCAACGTCACGGCCAGCGGCATTCAGCGCCGACGTCTCACTGGCACTGCGCGATGCAGGACCGCCGAAGAGGGCGTCGAGCGTTTGCTTCTGGAGGTCGGTGTTCTGCGCCTCCGCCGAACCGGCTTCCGGGGGCACGAGCGAGAAATCGGGCGGAATCACCAGCGGCGACTTGCGCGACACCGCCATTTCGTCCGGGGCATCGCGTTTCAACAACCCGCCACGGCCACAGCCAGACAGGGACAGCACCGCAAGAACAGCGGCAGAAAGCAGGATGCCGTTACGCATGGATCAATCGAACTCCGTATTCAAAGCAATTTCAGGAAAGGGGTTTCCCGGCGAAATCGCTCCTTCTAATGGCTGGCCTTGTCGCGCAGCAGGATCGCGCGCGCAAGCAGGATCAGCACGCCGATGGTGATCGCCGCGTCCGCCAGGTTGAAAATCAGGAAAGGCCGCCAGTTGCCAATGTGCAGATCGGCATAATCGACCACATAGCCGAGGCGCACCCGGTCGATGATGTTGCCGATCGCCCCGCCCAGCACCAGACCGAGCGCGATCACGTCGTCCCGCGCCCGTTCGCGCCACATCCACACCGCGACGAATACCGAAATGGCGATGGTCATGGCGACCAATGCCCATCGCATCGTGTCCGTGCTGGCATGGAAAAAGCCCATGGACACGCCGAAATTCTGCGTGAAGGTCAGGTTGAAGAACGGCGTGATCTCAATCCCGAACCCGCCGCGCGCGGGCAGGTCGAGGACGCCGGTGACGCAATATTTGATGATCTGGTCGATCACCGCCACCAGCACAGCGGCGATGATGCCATAGCGGCGCAGGCGAGCGGGCGCGGCGCTCATGCCAGTACCTCGTCACAGCGCGCGCAGAGCGCGGCATCCTCCACCACTTCGGGCAGGTGGCGCCAGCAGCGGCCGCACTTATGATGGCTGGTGGGGGCGACTGTGATGCCCTCGCCCTCCTCCGTCACATCCGCGACGATGCACACCTCGGCAAAGTCCACGTCCTGGGGCACGAGGTACATCTTGACCTCCGCCTCCAGGCTGGAGCGCACGATCTTCTCGCGGCGCAGCGGCTCGATGGCTTCGTTCACCTGAATGCGCGCCTCGCGGATACCGCTCCAACGCTCGCCCAGCGCCGAGTCATGCCAGCCGCCGTCAACTTCAGGCCACTCGGTCAGGTGGATGCTGCCCGCATCGGGGAAGCGCGTGCCCCACACCTCTTCCGCCGTGAACGGAATGATCGGCGCGGCATAGCGCACCAGCGCGTGGAACAGCGTATCGAGCACCGTGCGATAGGCGCGGCGCTTGGCCGTCTGCTCCCCGCTCGCGACATTGACGTCGCAATAGAGGCAGTCTTTCCGAATATCGAAGAAGAAGGCCGACAGGTCGATATTGGCGAAATCGTTCAGCGCGCGGCTGTAACGGCCGAATTCCAGCCAGCTCTCGCTCTTGCGGTCATCGACCACCGTGCGCAATTCCGCGTCCAGCTCCGCAAGCCGGTGCAGCATATAACGCTCCAGCTCCGGCATCTCCGCGACGGGCACTTTCTCCGCATCGGAGAAATCAGCCAGCGCGCCGAGCAGGTAGCGGAAAGTGTTGCGCAGCTTGCGATAGGCGTCGGACGATCCGGCCAGCACTTCCTTGCCGATGCGCACGTCATCGAAATAGTCGGTGGAGGCGACCCACATGCGCAGGATGTCCGCGCCGCTCTCGTTCATGACCTTCAGCGGATCGACGGTGTTGCCGAGGCTCTTGGACATTTTGCGCCCCTGTCCGTCCAGCGCAAAGCCATGGGTCAGCACGGCATCATAAGGCGCACGCCCGCGCGTGCCGCAGCTTTCGAGCAGCGAGGACCGGAACCAGCCGCGATGCTGGTCCGACCCTTCGAGATAGAGGTCGGCGCGGACGCCTTCCCCGTATCGTGCTTCCACGACGAAGCTGTGCGTCGAACCGCTGTCGAACCACACGTCGAGGATGTCGTTGACCACCTCATAATCGGCCAGCGTGTAATCGAGGCCGAGCAGCGCCTGATGATCCGCACCGAACCACGCATCCGCGCCGCCCAGCTTGAACGCCTCCACGATCCGCGCGTTGACCGCTGGGTCGTTGAGATACTCGCCGGACTGGCGGTTGACGTAGAGCGCGATGGGCACGCCCCATGCGCGCTGGCGGCTGATGACCCAATCCGGGCGCCCCTCCACCATCGAACGGATGCGGTTGGTCGAGCGTTCGGGCACCCAGCGGGTCGCCTCGATCGCCTGCAACGCCGTCTCGCGCAGGGTGGGGCCGCCATTGCCGACATTGAGGGCGAGGGCGCCGCCCACCGCGTCGATCGGGGCGACGGGATAGTCGATCTGCCCGGCGTCGCTGCGGCGGTCCATCGGGATGAACCATTGCGGCGTGCAGCGATAGATGATGCGCGCCTTCGACCGCCAGCTATGCGGATAGCTGTGCTGGAAGCTGCTGGCGGAGAGCAGCGCGCCGACGGCTTTCAGGTCTTCACAGACCGGGCCGCCCGTGCCCTCCTCATTGGGGGCCGCGTTCAGCTTGGGATTGATGACGCTGAGCGGATTGCCGCCGAGCCATGCCCAATCCGCGCGATAGCGGCCGTCGTCCTGCACCGCGAACACGGGGTCGATGCCATAGGGCTTGCAGGCGAGGAAATCCTCCTCGCCATGGTCGGGCGCCATATGGACGAGACCGGTGCCCGCGTCGGTGGTGACGTGCGGGGCCGGGAGGAACGGGCGGGACTTGGCGAAGAAACCGCCGAGGTGGTGCATTGGATGCTGGGCGGTGGCGTCTTTGAGTCGCGTGCCGCGAAATCTAGACTTCTCGGTCAAAAACCAGCCGCTGCGGGCTTCAAACTCCTTAACAAGCTGCGCCGCAATTAGAACAGAGCGTTCTTTACGAACCTTGGGAATATCGTCGCCCGGTTCGATGAACTTCGCTTCTTCTCCCGAAGCGCATTCCGCCAAAACATACTCAATCTCTTCCCCATAGGCGATGCCCTGATTGGTCGGGATCGTCCACGGGGTCGTCGTCCAGATGACGGCATAGGCGTCCTCCAGTTCCGGCGCATGAGGTGCAGAAGTGATCTCGAACGCCACGTCGATCTGCGTCGACGTCACATCCTCATATTCGACCTCGGCCTCGGCCAGCGCGGTCTTCTCGACCGGCGACCACATCACCGGCTTCGCGCCGCGATAGAGCTGGCCGCTTTCCGCGAACTTGAGCAGTTCGCCGACAATCGCCGCCTCCGCCTCGAACTTCATGGTCAGATACGGATCGTTCCAGTCGCCGAGGATGCCGAGGCGCTTGAACTGGTCCTTCTGCACGCCCACCCAGCGGTCGGCATAGGCGCGGCACTGAGCGCGGAATTCCTGCGGCGGAACCTCGTCCTTGTTCAGCTTCTTCTTGCGATATTCCTCCTCGATCTTCCATTCGATCGGAAGGCCGTGGCAGTCCCAGCCGGGCACATAGGGCGCGTCCTTGCCCAGCAAAGACTGGCTGCGGACGATGATGTCCTTGAGCACCTTGTTCATAGCATGGCCCATGTGGATGTCGCCATTCGCATAGGGCGGGCCATCGTGCAGGATGAACTTCTCGCGACCCGCACGCGCGGCGCGAATCTGACCATAAAGATCCTCCGCCTCCCACTTGGCGGCCATCGCCGGTTCCTTCTGCGCGAGGCCCGCTTTCATCGGAAAGTCGGTGACGGGGAGGAACACGGTGGACTTATAGTCAGGGGTGTCGGTCATGGGATCCGTTTACTCTTCACCGTTCGTTTCGAGCGAGGTCGAGCTTGTCGAGACCGACGTCGAGAAGAGTTCTCGACGGGCGCTTCTCGACTTCGCTCGAAGCTGCTCGAACCGAACGGTCGAAATTGATCGTGCGGCCCTACGCGAGCCGGGGGTGTTCCGCAAGAATATGGCGCGCTGTCTCGCAATCGCGGGCGATCTGCGCCTTCAGGGCGTCCAGCCCGTCGAACTTCGCCTCGCCGCGAATCCGCTCGATCAGTTGGACCTCGACCAGTTGCCCGTACAGGTCGCCGGAGAAATCGAAGAAATAGGGCTCCAGCAATTCCTTGGGCGGATCGAACTGCGGACGGATGCCCAGGTTCGCCGCTCCATCCAGCACGCGCCCGTCGGCCAGCCGCCCCCGCACCGCATAGACACCGTAAGCCGGACGCAGATAGGGGCCGAGATCGACGTTGGCGGTCGGAAAACCCAGCTCCCGCCCCACCTTGTCGCCGTGCATCACTGCGCCTTCGATGGCGAAGGGCCGGGTGAGGAGGTGGGTCGCGGTCGCGCAATCCCCCTCGATCAACGCAGTGCGGATACGGCTGGAGGAGACGACGAGGCCCTGATCGTCCGTCACCGGCTCCACCGCCTTGACCGCGAAACCCATGGTCGCGCCCAGTTCGCTCAGCATCGCGACCGATCCGCCGCGCGCCTTGCCAAAGGTGAAGTCCGCGCCGGTCACGACGCCGACCGCGCCCATATCCCGCACCAGCAGCGCCACGAAATCCTCCGCACTGGTGGCGGCGAGCGCAGTGTCGAAGCGGAACACCAGCATGGCGCTGGCCCCGGCGGCGGCGAACAGCCGCTCGCGCTGGTCGAGCGAGGTCAGGCGAAAGGGCGGCGCATCGGGGCGAAAGAAGCG
This sequence comes from Sphingobium sp., assembly GCA_036383715.1. Taxonomy (GTDB): domain Bacteria; phylum Pseudomonadota; class Alphaproteobacteria; order Sphingomonadales; family Sphingomonadaceae; genus Sphingobium. The sequence continues at coordinate 27,882 of DASVNT010000153.1, forward strand.
CGCGGGATGCGGGTCGAAGGTCGCGACGATCACCGGACGCCCGCTGATGGAGGCGCGCTCCACCGCACGCCCAACCACCGCCTGATGGCCGAGATGAAAACCGTCGAAATTGCCCAGTGCCACGATGGCGCCGCGCAAATGCGGCGGTATCGCCTCGTCGCTGTAGAACCGCTCCATAGCGGCTGGCTATAGGGTGCGCCGCACAGCCGCGCAATAAAGCGTCACGGCTTCTTTTGGGGCGGAAAGCCGCGCGCTCCAACAAGGCAATTCCGCGCCGCCCTCAATTACATTATAACTAGAACAAATAAAGTGAAGGAGTGCGACATGCGGCTTGGTCTTCTCGGCACGGTGCGGGGGCTCGATCCACGGGTGCGGCCCGAACTCCATCCCGGCCTGCCCGTGGGCACGGAACTCTCCGCATGGGCATCGCGCGTCGGCGTGTTCCCCTCCACCCCCGTCGAGCGGGCGATGCAGGCCATCGGCCATCTCGAAGCGGGCCTGAGCGCCGCAGCGGCGGGCGTGGATGCGGTCGCCATCGACAGCCTGGGTGACTATGGGCTGGATGCCTTGCGCGCCGCCCTCGCCATCCCGGTCGTGGGGTCGGGGGAAGCGGGCATGGCCGCAGCGGCAGCGCACGGGCGCTTTGCCATCGTGACGGTCTGGCCGCGATCGATGAACTTCGTGCCGGAGGATCTGCTCGACGCTTACGGTCATCGCGACCGCTGCACCGGCATCCGCAATGTGGGTGAGGAAGGCGTGCTGGACGCCATCGCCGGACCCGATGGCTATCTCGACCGGGTGAACCGGGCGGACACCGGCATATTGGGCAGGGTCGTGGCGGAGATCGAGGCGGCGGTGGCTGAGGGCGCGGAGGCGATCCTGCTCGGCTGCACCTGCATGTCGCCCATGGCCGCAAAGGTCGCGGCGGCTGTCCGCGTGCCCGTCATCAACCCGCTGGCCGAAGCCGCACAAAAGGCCGTCGCGCTGGCATCGGCATGCGGGGCAAAGGGGATCATAACGGAGCGCGCCGAACTGGTCCGGCGCATGGTCGATGCCATCGCGGGCGAAGTGGACGAAAATTGCCCGGTGTGCGTCGTGGCGGAGGCGTTCTAGGCGCGCAGTCTTGGCGCGCCCGTCATCGGATCGGCCAGCGTGACATTTTCCAGCGCCTTGATCCGCCACTCACCATCCTGCCGCGTCACCACCGCCATGATGAGCGTGTCCACATCATGCGGACCGGCAGGATGGGCTTCGCCTGCACGCAGGCGCGAGAAGAAGTGCAGAACCGCCGCATCGTCGGAGATAGGATCGACATCCGGGGCATCGTTGACGAGCAGGGAGTCGCGGTAGATCGACTGGTGGACGCGCGCATGGCCAGCGACGATCTCCTCCACCCCGCGCCAATAGGTGCCGAAACGGTTCACGAACGTCGCATCGGTGTGGAACAGGTCGCCAAAGGCCTGCATGTCATGCGCATTCCAGGCGGCGGCGAAAAGCGCGGAAATATCCGCCGGGCCACCCGCATCCATCATGGATGCAGGCGCACCAGCGTCACGAAACTGCACGCGGGATAGCCCTCGCCGCCCGGTCGGTCCTCCCGCGCGACCTCCCGCCAGACCGCAGGATCGAACGGGTCCATCCGCGCGTCACCGACAGCGTCCATGTGCACCTCGGTCAGTTCGATGCGGTCGGCCACCGGCGCGAACAGGCGATAGATTTCCGCGCCGCCGATGACGGACACCACCGGCCCGCCCGCGACCCGGATCGCCGCATCCCGATCAGCGACGACCTCCGCCCCCTCCGCCTGCCAGTCGGGATCGCGCGTCAGCACGATATGGCGGCGGCCCGGCAGCACGCCCGGCAGGCTCTCGAACGTCTTGCGCCCCATGACCATCGGCGTGCCCATGGTCATGGCCTTGAACCGCTTCTGCTCGCCCGGAATGCGCCAGGGGATCGTGCCGACATCGCCAATCACGCCATTGTCGGCGCGCGCGAGGAGCAGGACGATTTCAGGGCGACCCGTCATCAGAAGCTCAGGCGCGTGACATGGCCCATCTTGCGGCCGGGCCGTGCCTCACCCTTGCCATAGAGGTGCAGGTGGTTGGCGGGATCGGCCAGGATCGCTGCCCAGTCGTCGGCATCGCGGCCAATGAGGTTACGCATCTCCACGCGGCTGGCGGCCAGCGCCGTGTCGCCCAGCGGCAGGCCGCAAATGGCGCGCACATGATTCTCGAACTGGCTCGTCACTGCGCCCTCGATGGTCCAGTGGCCGCTGTTGTGGACGCGCGGCGCCATTTCGTTGAACACCGGGCCATCCGCGCTGGCGAAGAATTCCAGCGTCAGCACGCCGACATAGTCCAGCGCATCGGCGACCTGACGGGCCAGCGCGCGCGCCTCGTCCACCTGTACCCTGACCGATTCGTCGCCCGGCACGGTGGATGTCGCGAGTATGCCCTGCTCATGCACGTTGAGCGCCGAGTCCCAGAAGCGCACCTCTCCATCCGCCCCGCGCACGAGGATGACGGAGAATTCCGATCCGAAGCGGACGAATCCCTCCAGGATCGACGGCTGGCGTCCGACCGTATTCCATGCGCCGACCGCGTCACCGGGATCGGACAGACGCGCCTGCCCCTTGCCGTCATAGCCGAAGCGATTGGTCTTGAGGATCGCCTCGCTGCCGATCCGGTCGATGGCTTCCTCAAGGTCGTCGAGGCTGTCCACCGGCTCGAACGGCGCGGTGCGTCCGCCCAGATCGGCGACGAAACGCTTTTCCGTCAGCCGGTCCTGCGCGATGCCCAGCGCGCGCGCATTGGGCCGGATATGGCCCAGCGCCGCCAACTGGTCGACGGTCGCCTCCGGGATATTCTCGAACTCATAGGTGACGATGTCGACCGTCGCAGCAAAGCGCGCCAGCGCCTCCCCGTCGGTCCATTCGCCCTGCGTCCAGCGCGGCGACACGTCTGCCGCCGGGCCACTGTTTTCCGGCGCATAGATATGGGTGCGATAGCCCAATTGCGCCGCCGCGACCGAAATCATGCGGCCCAGTTGCCCGCCGCCCAATATGCCGATGGTTGCGCCCGGCGCGATACTGCTCATCTGTTCTGCTCAGCCCAGCCCGTTCATACCGGATCGTCGGCCACGCTGGCCGTCAGGTCCGCGCGCCATGTTTCGAGCCGCTCCGCCAGCGCGGGATCACTGACCGCAAGGATCGACGCCGCGAGCAGGCCTGCATTGGTCGCCCCCGCCTTGCCGATGGCCAGCGTACCGACGGGGATGCCGCCCGGCATCTGGACGATGGACAGCAGGCTGTCCATGCCGTTGAGCGCCGCCGACTGCACGGGCACGCCCAGCACCGGCAGGCGGGTCATCGACGCGACCATGCCGGGCAGATGCGCCGCGCCGCCAGCCCCTGCGATGATGACATGCAGACCGCGGCCCGCCGCGCTCTTGGCATAGTCGACCAGCCGGTCGGGCGTGCGATGCGCAGAGACGACACGGGTTTCATGCGCGATGCCCAGCGCCTCCAGCGTCTCCGACGCATGGCGCATGGTTTCCCAGTCGGACCGCGACCCCATGATAACGCCAACGCGGATAGTCTCCGCCGATCCTTCTGCCCCTGCCATAGCTTCGTCGAACCCGTCTCACGGAAAAATAAAGGACACGCCATAACGGGGGGAACCCGGCCCGACAAGCCGCTGCTTGTCACCATAGGCCAGACTCGGCCCGCCGCCACGTTAATAGAAAATTTACGAATTTCGGGGCATCCCTCACAGGATAACAATCCGCAACTGACGGGTCGCTACCGGAGACACATGTGATGAGGACTTTGTCCTGCGCTGGTTCCCCCGCGGCACCCGAGCGCGAACGAGAGGATCTGGAAGGCGAACTGATCGCGCTTCGCAAGGAGGTCGCGATGCTGCGCCTCGTCAATGCGGAGCTGGAGCGCGTCGTCGTGCGCGACACGCTGACCCCCCTCTACAACCGGCGTTATTATATCTCCGCGCTCAATGACCGGATCAGCCGGGCCAGCCGCTATGGCGCGGAGGCCGTGGCGATCATCATCGACGTCAATCATATGAAGCGGATCAACGACGCCCACGGCCACCCGGCCGGCGATTTCGCGTTGATGCACCTCGCCAAGCTGCTTTCGCAATCGACCCGCTCCACCGATGTGGCGGCGCGGATCGGCGGGGACGAGTTCGCGCTGATCCTCGACGGGATGAACGCGCACCGGGCGGCGACCAAGGTCACCTCACTCCAATGGCTGATTCAGGAAACGCCCTGCCTGTTCGGAGATACCGAGCTGCAGGTCAGTGCGTCCTTCGGCTATACCGCGATTCTGGCGGACGACAGCGACGCGACCATCATCGCCCGCGCCGACGATGCGATGTACGAGCAAAAGCGCGTCTGCCGCGTCGAGGTTTGAGAGCCTATCGGTTCGAGGTCTGATAACGCCGCGGCGGTTCCCGGCGCGGAATCGGCATGCCGTTCAGCAGGAAGGACAGCAGCGGCGACCGCTCCACCACCAGCCAGATGGCGTAGGAGAGCACTAGCGTCAGCGCCATGATCGACAGCGCCTTCACTACCACCGGCACCGCCACCCCTTGCCCCAACAGGATCAGCAGCAGCACGATGGGCAGGTGGACGAGGTAGATGACGAAGGATGCGGCCACGAAACGCTGCACCAGCGGGATCGGCCGGTCGAGGAAATGGCGCATCCCGGCAATCATCACCTGCGTCAGCGCGAGGGCGCTGATCGTGCCGATGAAGCGACCGACCGGCGGCCAATACTGATCCGTCGTGGCGAGGCTGAACGCCGTCATGCCCACCGCCACGATCAGGATCGTCGGCGAAAACCGCCCCAAACGGTCCAGCGTCGCGGGTGAGCGACCGAGCATAACGCCCAGCGCAAAATAGGGTGCAAACTGGATGAGTTCGTCGATGCGCAGGATTTGCTGCGGCACGTTGGTCGCAAGGCCCGCGATATAGAACAGCTCGATCGCACCGCCTTCCCACAAGCCCAGCAGCACCGCGCAGGCCATCAGCGCCACCGGGAGATTCCGGGCTATCCAGCCATCGAGGCGCGCGGGCACCATCGCCTTGGCCAGTCCCGGCTTCCACCACACCAGAGCCGCCGCAGCCGTGCTGCAATAAAGCAATACGATGATGAACCACAGGTGCCGGACCCAGTAGCCTCCCGACGTCGCGCTGTTCAGCTCCCATGACCGCAGCGCCTGCGGCAGGGTGAAGTTGCTCAGCTCGGTGATCATGTTGAGTGGCGGCACGAGCAGCAGGATACTCGTCACGAACGGCACGCCCAGCCGGGTCAGCCGCCCCTGCAACCAGTCCCCCGGCGCGCGGCGCGCCAGCAGCATCGCCGCGAAATAGCCTGCCACGACAAAGAAGGCGGGCATGCGGAACAGGTGAATGAACTCCGCCAGATAGGCAAAAATTCCCGCTCCCTCCGGCGAATTGATGATCCAGTCCTGCCCCACCGGCCGAAAGGCCAGCGCGACATGATAGGGAATGCCCAGGATCATCAGGACAGCGCGCGCCGCATCCCAATAATGTTCGCGCCGCTGCGCCGTGCCCATAGTACCTCGTCCGGCCATTGTTCACCGGAACAACGGCCAGATGGGCTTTGGGTCAACCGTGCGGCAGACCACTCATCGCGCTCTGCGGGCGGTCCAACACCCGGTTGCCGCAGGGGAGGGACGAACCGATCCGCCCCTCAACCCCTCTCAGCGTTCCGAGAGATAATAGCGGTCGATGGCGGTGAGATCGTCGGCCAGTTCATAGACGATGGGCTGGCCGGTCGGGATTTCCAGCTCGGTGATCTCGTCATCGGGGATGTTGGACAGATGCTTGACGAGCGCGCGGAGCGAATTGCCGTGCGCGGAAATCAGGACGCGCTTGCCCGCCTTCAGCTCCGGCGCGATGCGCGCCTCCCAATAGGGCAGAACGCGCGCGATAGTGTCCTTCAGGCTCTCCGTCGACGGGATCGGAATGCCCGCATAGCGGCGGTCCTTGCCCAGATCGAACTCGCTACCCGCTTCCAGCACCGGCGGCGGAATGTCGAAGCTGCGGCGCCAGATCTTGACCTGATCGTCGCCATGCTTGGCCGCCGTCTCCGCCTTGTCGAGGCCGGTGAGACCGCCATAGTGACGCTCGTTCAGGCGCCAGTCCTTCTCGACCGGCAACCACAGGCGGCCCATGGCTTCGAGCGCGAGGTTCAGCGTCTTGATCGCGCGCGTCTGGTAGCTGGTGAAGCAGCTATCGAAGTCGAGGCCCTTGGCCGCCATCAATTCACCGGCGGCCCGTGCTTCTGCCGCGCCCTTCTCGGTCACATCGACGTCCCACCAGCCGGTGAAGCGGTTTTCCAGGTTCCAGGACGACTGGCCGTGACGGATGAGGACGAGCGTGGGCATGGGCACTCCCTTGGCTGGTGCAAAATACTGCCGTTCCCGTAGCGATTTCTGGCGGGGTGGCAACACCCGCCACGATTCAAATCGGGCGCGGGGAACGCCATCACCGCTTGGCCTTGCGCATGGTTTATGGAAAACCCCGGCCATCCATTCGCAAGCACATCACACAGGAGATTCGACAATGGCCATCGAACGGCAGGTTCGCGTGTATGAGGCGCCGGGCGGCACTTACGAGTCCGTGGCGGTCTATGATCCCGCTGCAGGCGAGCAGCCCGGCCTGCTCCTGTTCCCCAACTTCCTGGGCACCAAGGAATGGGATTTCGAAAAGGCGGAGACGATCGCCGCACTGGGCTTCAAGGTGCTGGTCGTCGATTATTATGGGCAGGGCAAGCGCGGCACCGACATGGAGTCGGGCGGCGCCCTGATGCAGGAACTGACCGCGGACCGCGCGCTGATGCGCGACAAGCTCAAGGCGCATCATGCCGAACTGTTCAAGCTGCCGGACGTCAAGCCGGGCCGCGTGGCGGCGGTCGGTTTCTGTCTGGGCGGCAAGTGCGTGCTCGACCTTGCGAGGTCGGGCGCGGACATTGCGGGCGTCGTCAACCACGGCGTCTATGACGCGCCGTCCTTCCCCAATGCGCAGATGGTGGCGAAGCTGCTGATCTGCCACGGCTGGAACGACCCGCTCTGCTCGCCGGAGGCAACCGTGGGTCTTGCCAAGGAACTGACCGACGCGAACCTCGACTGGCAGCTCATTTCCTACAGCAAGACCGGCCATGGCTTCACCGCCAATGGCATGCCGCTGAACGAAGACGAAAGCTTCGGCTACCAGCCGAACACCGACCGCCGCAGTTGGCAGGCGATGGTCAATTTCTTCGAAGAGACGTTCTGACGATCAGGAACGGGAGGTCTACGCCAGTGCGTCGGCCTCCTGCACCACAGGGCGGCTTTCGCGGGTGCCACGCATCCTGCTGCTCTTGTCATTGATGTCCGCGCTGATGACGACATGGTCGTCATGGACTTCCAGCAGCGTGCCCGCGAACGGAAAGCCGTCCAGGCTGCCGGTCACGCGATAGCTGACCGTATCACCGACCTTGAACGTCGCGGCGTCGAAATTAAACTCGAAGGGGCAGGCTTCGCCCTCCGTGCTTCCCATATTTTGCATCGCACTCTCCTGTGATCCTGTGCGTCTCATAACGCAAAAGAACGCCGTTCTCAAATATCCTCGATCATCTCCGCCAGCACGGCCATGCAATCGTGGCCCAATTGGCGGGAGCGGCCGGGCGACCAGCCATTCACCGCGTCGGGCAGGTCGTCATTATCCTTGAACGGCATTTCCAGCGTCATGCTGACCGCGCCGTAACGCTCCGCCAGTTGCGCGGTGGACATGGTGAGGTTCGCGCGCCCCGGCCCCGCGACCGGATAGCCCCGCCGCGTCTGGAAATCGGGCGTGCGAATCGCCAGCGTGTCGCGATAGCGATGATAGAGGCTCAATTGCCGGTCGGTCAGCGAGGGTATGCCCTCGAACCCCGCCAGAAACACCGCGGGGATCGATTCGTCGCCGTGCACGTCCATGGCGAAGGCGACGCCCGTCTCGTCCATGGCGTCGCGCACGCACAGCACTTCGGGGCTGCGCTCCGGCGTCGGAGCATGCCATTCGCGGTTGAGGTTCACCCCGACCGCATTGGTGCGCAGGTGCCCGCGAAACGACCCGTCCGGGTTCATGTTGGGAATGATGTGGAAACGCGCCTGCTGCCGCAGCAATCGCCCCTGCGGGCTGGCGGGATCGGTCAGTAGTTCGATCGCGCCGTCCACCCAATATTGCGCCATCGTCTCGCCCGGATGCTGGCGGGCGTAGAGCCAGACATGCTTGTCCCCCTCGCCCAGTTCGAGGCAGTCGATAGGCTGGTTGTCGAGGCTGTAGCCAAGGCAGCGAACCGACACGCCGGGCAGCGCCGCCGTGCGGGCGACCCGATCATGATGCCGGTCCATCGAATAAGGGGGAAAATAGGCGACCCATAGGATGCCGCTTTCCGTTCGGTGGCGAATGGTCAGCGTGCCGCCGTCCTTCGTCGGTTCCCAGATCGTATCGGCGCGCACCCAGTTGACCCGATCCTCCGACACACAAGCGCGATAGCCCGGCCAGCCATCGGGATAGGCCGACCCCGCCAGCCCGATCAGGCTGAACACCATCTCGTCGCCCGCTCGCCCTGCGGCGCGGAAATGGAACCACTGGAAGAATTCGCTGGCCTCGTCCCGGCGGATGGCCAGCGTGGCGCTGGTCCCGGCAATCGCCCTGACAACGATATTGCCGCTGTCGAAGGCGGCGGAGATGGAGATCGGCGCGGGCGCCGCAGCAGTCTGATCGGTCATTTGACCGTGATAGTGGCTCCCGACTGGCCCGGATAGTCCCTGAACAACGCATCGGCCAGCTTGCCCGCCGCAATGCCGGGCTGCGCGCCGGGCGTTCCTTCCTTCGCGCGCGTCTCGGCACGGCCTTCCCATGCGGCCACGGACCCACGGCTGACCCGGACGGACAGCCGCGATCCGATCATCGCCTTGGGCGGGCCGGACAGGTTGATGCCGATCCCGACGCCAAGGCCGCCGCCATAGCTGCCCGTCGAACCGCCGACGCCCACGCTGACCGGCGATCCGCGCGTGTCCACGGGGCGGTCGATGCTGGTGTCGAAATCAATGGCGGCGGTCAGCGCGGCGGGACGCCCCGAATCGACCACCGAAAAGCCCGCGCGCGTCAGCGCCGCCGCGACGGCATTGGCATAGGTGCGATACTCGATTCCGGTGCCATCCCGCCCCGGTGCGGGGACCACCGCGATGCTCTCCGCGCGCGGCACGGCGACACTGTAAAAGCGCGTCACATCGACAGGCGAGGTGGTTGCGGCGCATCCGCTGACCAGCACGGCCGCGAATAAAGGGGCGATCAGGCGGCTTTTCATAACTTGTCTCCGTTACAGCCCTCACCTGCATGCAGGCTGAACGACTGAGCGTTTCAAATCTGGGGCGGATGACATTTCTCCGCAAGGGCAGAACCCGCCTTGACTTTGGGCGACCTGCACCATAGAGGCACGCCTTCGAATTTTCCGACCTAGACAGATTCTGGAAGTGATACGATGAAGATCCGCAACTCCCTGAAGTCGCTCAAGGGCCGTCACCGGGATAACCGCGTGATCCGTCGTCGTGGGCGCACCTATGTCATCAACAAGACCAATCGTCGCTTCAAGGCGCGCCAGGGCTGATTTCAGCCCGGCGGGGTTCGCCCCGCCTGCGTCTTAATACGGTGATTCGCCAAAACGCCCGGCCGCTATTGTGACCGGGCGTTTTGGCGTGTCCTTTTTCCTGGCGGCTCGCTGGGCTATTCCTGACGTACGGCGCTGATCTTCCTGAGACTCGGCGCAGAAGGAAAGTACGGCCCTTCGATACGCTCAGGGCGAACGGAATCACTCGAGTCTGTTCGCCCGAACCAGCCCCTACTCCCCGTGTACCCGCAACTCGTCGCCGCGAATCATCGCGACGTGCAGCACATTGGTCGAACCCGGCGTCCCGAAGGGCACGCCCGCCAGCACAATCACCTTGTCCCCGGCATGGGCCATATTGTGGCGCAAGGCCATGCGGCGCGCCTTCCCGATCATCTCCTCGAAGCTGCCGATGTCCTTGGTGCGGATCGCATGCACACCCCAGACAAGGCCCAGCCGCCGCGCGGTGTGGAACTTGGGAGTCAAAGCCAGGATCGGCGCCTCCGGTCGCTCGCGCGCGACACGGCGCACAGTGCTGCCGGATGAGGTGAAGCAGATCACCGCCTTGACCGACAAGGTCTGCGTGATCTGCTGGCTCGCCTCCGCCAGGGCATCCGCCGTGGTCGCGTCGGGCAGCGTCTCCGTATAACGCAGGCGGCCCAGATAGCCGGGGTCGCGTTCGACCGAATGGGCGATGCTGTCCATCATCGCCACCGCCTGCTCCGGCCAGTCGCCCGCCGCCGTTTCCGCCGACAACATCACCGCGTCCGCGCCATCATAGACGGCGGTCGCGACGTCCGACACCTCGGCGCGGGTGGGCGTCGGCGCCTTGATCATCGATTCGAGCATCTGCGTCGCCACGACGACCGGCTTGCCCAGTCGCCGCGCGGTTTCCACGATCCGCTTTTGCAGCGGCGGGACGGCCTGCGGCGGCAGTTCGACACCCAGATCGCCGCGCGCCACCATGGCCGCGTCCGCGACCTCCAATATCTCCTCCAGCCGGTCGACGGCGGCGGGCTTCTCGATCTTGGCCATCAGCGCACCCGCCCCACCCATCAGGCGGCGCGCCTCCGCCACATCCTCCGGCCGCTGGACGAAGGACAGCGCGATCCAGTCGACGCCCTGCTCCATGGCAAAGGTCAGGTCGCGGCGGTCCTTGTCGGTCAGTGCGGCGAGCGGCAGCACCACGTCGGGCACGTTGACCCCCTTGCGCTCCGACAGGAAGCCGCCAACCTCCACCCGTGTTTCGATGCGGTCGGCATCCACCGCCTCGACACGCAGCACCAGCTTGCCGTCGTCGAGCAGCAGGCGGCTGCCCGGCACCAGCGCCGCAAAAATCTCCGGATGGGGCAGGCAGACCCGGCTGATGTCGCCGGGCGTCGGATCGCGGTCCAGCACGAAGGCCGCTCCCGTCTCCAGCACCACCGGACCTTTGGCAAAAGTGCCCACACGCAGTTTCGGCCCTTGAAGGTCGGCGAGAATGGTGGTGGGGCGATGATATTCCTTTTCCAGCGCGCGGATCGTCGCGACATTCGCCGCATGCGTCTCATGCGCACCATGGCTCATGTTGAGGCGGAACGCATCCGCGCCTGCGCGGAACAGCTTCCCGATCATCTCCGGGCTGCTGCTGACCGGGCCGAGCGTGGCGATGATCCGAACCTTGCGCGAGCGGGGAGGAAGTGTCTTGATTCGCATGAAAAAAATCGTCGGCGTGGCCGCCGCTCCTCTGTGGATTTTCCGTTCTGGTCGGTCGTCTCTCACCCCTGATCGGGCTTGTCATCGGGACCGATGGCAGGCACCAGCCCTTGCACAGGAGATGTGAACGATGAGTGACAGCATAATCCAAGATAAGGTTGCCGCAACTGCGTTTCGCCGACTCGTGGCCCATCTGCAACATCGCAGCGATGCGCAGAATGTGGACCTGATGGGACTTGCGGGATTTTGCCGCAATTGCCTCGCGGACTGGGTGGCCGAAGCGGACGGTTCGCTGACGAAGGATCAGGCGCGCGAGGCGATCTACGGCATGCCGCAATCGGAGTGGAAGGCGAAATATCAGACCGAGGCGACGCCCGAACAGCTACAGCGCATGCAGGAAAGCGTAGCAAAGAACCGCGCGGACCATTAAGGACGCCCGCTCAATCCGATTCACACAATATCAATGGGGACCATATGAGCGAAGGCAATGTCGCAGCGGACCAGCTTCGCCTTTTCATCGAACGCATCGAGCGGCTTGAGGAAGAGAAAAAGGGCATCAGCGACGACATCAAGGACGTCTATCTGGAAGCCAAGGCGACCGGCTATGACGTGAAGACGATGCGGTCCATCGTGCGCCTGCGGAAGCTGGAAAAGCATGTCCGCCAGGAAGCCGAGGCACTGCTCGAAACCTACAAGAACGCGCTCGGTCTGGAGTAATCCACCCATCCGGCTATACCGGGCCGCACCTGATCGGTTGATGGAGAACATGCATGGCATCCTCACCCTGGAGCGGCCCGGACACGGACGGTGGGAACGGCGGTAATCAGAACGCCGCGACGGACTTCATCGTCACCACCACCAACGGCATCGACGGCCGCCCGGTCCAAAAATATCTGGGCATCGTGACCGGCGAGGTGATCGTGGGCGCCAACCTCTTCCGCGACTTCTTCGCCAGCATCCGCGACATCGTGGGCGGGCGGTCCGGCGCCTATGAAGAGGTTCTCGCCCGCGCCCGCGAGGAAGCACTGGGCGAAATGCGCCAGCGCGCGGCGCAACTGGGCGGCAATGCCGTCATCGGCGTCGACCTCGACTATGAGGTGCTGGGGTCGAAAGGCTCCATGCTGATGGTGTCCGCGACCGGCACCGCCGTTTACGCCTGACCGGCGGCGGGGCGGACTAACCCCGCCCCCAGAACAGAAATCCGACCGCCGCCATGATGCATCCAAAGGCGGCGAGATGGCGCCAGTGCAATGGCTCGCCCAGCCAAGTCACCATGAAGACGCCGAAGACGACCAGCGCAATCGCCTCCTGCGCGACCTTGAGCTGGCCCGCGCTCCAGCCATGGGCATAGCCGATGCGGTTGGCGGGCACCGCCAGACAATATTCGACAAAGGCGATACCCCAGCTGATCAGGATCACCACGATCAGCGGCTTTCCCATGCCGCCCTTCAGATGCCAGTACCAGGCGACGGTCATGAAGATATTGGAGAGCATCAGGAGGATCAGTGTCGGCATGGACCGCGTCATGGCATGCAGGCGCCCCCTGCTCCAGTAGCACCGCATATTTTGCCCGCGTATTTCGCTGGCATGGACCGACGAAGCCGCTAAAGAACATAACATGATCGCGCATTTAAAGGGCCTGCTCGTCTCGACCGGAATCGACACTGCGGTGATCGAAGTGGCGGGGGTCGGCTATCTGGTCGGCATGTCGTCGCGCAGCCTCGCGGCGCTGGGGCACACGGGCGAGGCCGTGACCGTCCATACCGAAATGCTGGTGGGCGAGGATTTCGTCCGCCTCATGGGCTTTGCCAATGCCGACGAACGGGACTGGTTCCGGTTGCTGACAGGCGTTCAGGGTGTCGGGGCCAGGGTGGCGCTGGCGATCCTCTCCGCCCTCGAACCCGGCGACCTGCGCCGAGCAATCGCCGCGCAGGACAAGGCGATGGTCGCGCGCGCCAATGGCGTCGGCCCGAAACTCGCCGAACGCATCGTGCGCGAGCTGAAGGACAAGGTGGGCGCAATGCCCATCGGCAGCAGCGGCGCGGCGGGCGGCATAGCCCTTCCGGTGGGCAGCCATGCCGAGGATGCGATGAGCGCGCTCGGCAATCTGGGCTTCAAACCCGCCGAGGCATCGACGGCGGTCGCGGCGGCGGTGGAGGAACTGGGCGAAGGCGCCAGCCTCGACGCGCTGGTGCGGATGGCGCTGCGGAAGGCGGCGACGTGATGCGGCGGGATAAACAGGCATGACCTCTCCCCTCCTCTCCCCCAATCGCGCGCCGGAAGACGTCGACGCCGCCCTCCGCCCCAAATCGCTCGACGAATTCGTCGGCCAGCAGCAGGCGCGCGAGAATCTGCGCATCTTCATCCAGGCGGCGCGGGCGCGTGGGGATGCGCTCGACCATGTGCTGTTCTTCGGCCCGCCCGGCCTCGGCAAGACCACCCTGGCGCAGATCATCTCGAAGGAAATGGGTGTCGGGTTCAAGGCGACCTCCGGCCCCGTCATCGCCAAGTCAGGCGACCTCGCCGCCCTCCTCACCAATCTGGACGAGGGCGATGTGTTGTTCGTGGACGAAATCCACCGCCTGAATCCTGCCGTGGAGGAAATCCTCTATCCGGCGATGGAGGACCGCGCGCTCGACCTGATGATCGGTGAGGGGCCGTCCGCCCGGTCCGTCCGCATCGAACTGCCGCATTTCACGCTGGTCGGCGCGACCACGCGGCAGGGATTGCTCTCCACCCCGCTGCGCGATCGTTTCGGCATTCCGGTCCGGCTCCATTTCTACACGGTGGAGGAGCTGGAGCTGGTGGTGACGCGCGCCGCCCGGCTGCTCAGCCTGCCCATCTCCCCCGATGGTGCGCGTGAAATCGCCAAGCGATCGCGCGGAACGCCGCGCATCGCCGGACGCCTGCTGCGCCGGGTCCGCGACTTCGCTCATGCGGCGGGGCATGACATCGTGGATGCAAGAGCCGCCGACAATGCGCTCAGCCGTCTGGAGGTCGATCACCTCGGCCTCGACGCGATGGACCGACGCTATCTCACCATGATCGCGGACATTTATCGCGGTGGCCCGGTCGGTGTGGAGACGCTCGCCGCTGGCCTGTCCGAACCGCGCGATACGATCGAGGAGGTGATCGAGCCGTATATGATCCAGCTCGGCCTCATCTCCCGCACCGCGCGTGGGCGCTGCCTGAATGCGGGCGGGTGGAAACATCTCGGCCTCGTACCGCCAGAGGATGTATCGCCGCAGGGCGGGCTGTTCTGATGTCGGCGCAGGAGGAGGACGCCGGAAAGACGGCCCGCCTGACGCAATTCTCCGTGCGACGGCTCGATGGCGGCACGCCCGGTTATCGGCTCGATAATCCCTTTGGCCAGTCCGTGCAGGTCATGCCGAAACCGCCCGCCTTTCGCGCAACCGTGACGTTCGAATGGGACGGTGCCATGCCGGAAGAGGTGGAGGCACTGATGATCCGCGCCCGCACTCTCGGAATCGCGACAGGCGAATAGGGCCACAGCACCCCGACGAAACGGCACCGCACGAGTCCCCTTCACGGATTCGCGCGATAGACTGTGTATTTTGGCGCAACGCCTGCGAAACAATCGGCCCAAACCACCAGCAAGTCTATGATAACAGGAAATTTATTCTTCTGGTTAATAACAGGATGCAGGCAGACGGATGATCCCGCACCGGCCCGACACACTGGCCCGGACGGATCGATCACCCTGCAACGGCCCGAGTTTGAAATGGCGGGGTTCTCTCTCCCCTTACCCGCCAGTTCCTACTGGAGCGAACCTGTCGGCAATCAACGCCCGCCCCCGGCGTGTCGGCAGGTTCGCTCCACTCTTTTGGGCCCCTTTCCCCCGCACTCACGACCGATAGCCCCAAAGCCACGGTAATAGGGGATTCCCAACGACTCGTCGCACCGCTAGACCGGGAGGGATGGCAGACGCCCCTTTCCCCCTTCCCGCCGACGGTGAATTTCGCGATGGCGCGCATCGCTTTCCGCTGCGCGTCTATTTCGAGGACACGGACCTGTCGGGGGTCGTCTATCACGCCAATTACCTGCGCTTCATGGAGCGCGCCCGGTCCGACATGCTGCGACAGGCGGGCGTGGACCAGCGCGGCACTCATGCGGCGGGCGGCGGCTATTATGCCATCGCCGACCTGTCCCTGCGCTATCTGAAACCCGCGATGCTCGACGACGACCTGCTCGTCATCAGTCGCATGCGAAACGTTCGTGCCGCGAGCTGCGTTATCGCCCAGAGCATCTGGCGCGGCGCGGAGCAGTTGACGGATGGAGAGGTGATCGCCGCCTTCCTGTCCGCCAAAGGCCGCCCGCAACGCCAGCCCGCCCACTGGATCACCGCCTTCAACCGCCTCGCGTCTGGAGAAGACACCCCATCATGATCGTCCCCTTCCTCGCCGCCGCTCCGTCCGGCGCCGCCATCTCCCTCTCGCCGATCACCCTGTTCCTGCAGGCGGACATCATCGTGAAGGTCGTCATGGCCGGGCTGCTGCTGGCCAGCATCGTCAGCTGGGCCGCGATCCTGGCGGTCTGGCTGAAGCTCGGCAGCGCCAGCCGCGCCAGTGCGGCTTATGAAGACGCCTTCTGGCGCGCGGGCGACATGGAGAAATTCTATCGCGACCGGGGTACCGAAAATGTGCCGAGCGCGCACGTCCTGACCGCTGGCATTCAGGAGTGGCAGCAGTCCGCCAAGAAGCGCAATATCGACCTGGCGGGCACGCGCGACCGCCTGTCCACGGCCATGACGTCGGCCGTGTCGGCGGCGGTCGACAAGATCGCGGACAAGCTCAACATCCTCGCCACAATCGGCTCCGTCTCGCCGTTCGTCGGCCTGTTCGGCACCGTCTGGGGCATCATGCGCAGCTTCACCGCCATTGCGGGCGAGCAGAACACCAGCCTCGCGGTCGTTGCGCCCGGCATTGCGGAGGCACTGTTCGCCACCGCCATCGGTCTGTTCGCGGCGATCCCGGCGGTCATCGCCTACAACCGTTTCAGCCATGGCATCAACCGCATGGAAGGGCGGCTGATGCGCTTTGCCGACAAGCTCTACACGACGTTCAGCCGGGAGCTTGAGGAATGATGGGCGTCCCCCCATCGCAGCGCGGCGGACGACGCCGCGCGCCCATGGCGGAGATCAACGTGACGCCGCTGGTCGACGTCATGCTGGTGCTGCTGATCATCTTCATGGTCACGGCCCCGCTGCTCGTCACCGGCGTTCCGGTCCGCTTGCCGGAAAACCGTGCGGGTGCGCTCGATCAGGACAGCAAGCCCACGGTCGTATCGATCGACGCATCGGGCGTCGTCTATGTCGATGACGAGCCGGTTGACGACGCCGCGCTGCCCGACCGCCTCGCCGCGATCAAGGCGGGCATGGCCCCCGAAACGCAGTTGTTCCTGCGCGCCGACGGCGGCCTGGACTATGAGCGGGTGATGGTCGTCATGGGCGAACTCAATCGCGCGGGCCTCGACAAGGTCGCGCTGGTGAGCACGGCACAAAGTGGCGACAGCAGCAGCACGCAGGTCAGCACCGGTTCAGAAACCGGGCAATAGGCATCGCATAGTGGAACGCAGCGACAAGATAGGACTTTCGGTTGCAGGGGCAGGGCATGTGCTGCTCCTCGCCTTGCTGTCCTTTGGCCTGTTCAAGGCGCCCAAG
Organism: Sphingobium sp.; assembly: GCA_036383715.1. Taxonomy (GTDB): domain Bacteria; phylum Pseudomonadota; class Alphaproteobacteria; order Sphingomonadales; family Sphingomonadaceae; genus Sphingobium. The sequence continues at coordinate 44,933 of DASVNT010000153.1, forward strand.
GCCCCGGTGGTCAAGCAGGATACGATGGACGTGAGCCTGGTGGATGCCGTCGCGCTGACTGCCGCCACGCGATCCCCCTCGCCGCCGTCCACGTCGCAGGCACCGGAAGCCGGACCGGCGGAGGATGCGGCCCCTGCCCCCACGCCGGAACCGGAGCCGGTCGCCAAGCCCGAACCCGCGCCTCCACCGCCGCCCACGCCGAAACCCCAGCCCAAGCCAGAGCCTAAGCCGAAGCCGAAGCCGGAACCGCGCCCGGTTCCCAAGCCTACGCCCAAGCCAAAGCCCGTGGTCGAAAAGCCGCAGCCGCAAAAAACGCCGCCGCCGAAGCCGAAACCCGCCGCCACTCCGCCGGAGACGAAGAAGGCTCCGCCCGCAAAGCCGGTTGCCAAGCCTTCCGCCACGCCCGCGAAAACGGCGGCTCCGGCCAAGTCGGCAGCCCCCGCCACGAGCAAGACCGACGCCAAATCGACGGCATCGGGCGCCGGAAAGGCGGAAAAGCCGCGAGGCTCCCGCCTCGGCGCGAATTTCCTGCAGGGGATCGCCGACGACACACCCGCCCCGCCCGCAAAAGCCGCCAGCGGCCCGCTGAGCAACGAGGAGGCCCGCGCGCTCAACGCCGCGATCAGCCGCCAGTTAAAGCCCCGGTGGAAGGCTCCCACCGGCGCGGACGTGGATCAACTCGTCACCGTGCTGACCTGGCGGCTGAACAAGGACGGCAGCATCGCCTCCGGTCCCACGGTCGTAGAACAGACCGGCAAGACCGACGGCAACCGCCCGCAGCAACAGCTTCATATCGAAGCGGCGATCCGCGCGGTACGCGCAGCGGCGCCGTTCGACCTGCCCGCACAATATTATGACAACTGGAAGTTCATCGAGGCTTTCCGGTTCGACAAGAGGCTCTGAAATGACAGCTCTGCGTTTCACTCCGCTCGCGACGATCCTGTTCCTGCTTGGCACGGCTCCGGCCATGGCGCAGCAGCCAGCGCCCACCACAACGCCGCCAGCAGCGCCCATCACCGGGCAGGGCGGCGGCCTCGTCGGGTCGGTGACGGACGACACGACGGAGTCCGTCCGCATCGCCATCCCGCCCATGCCGACGCAAGCGGATGTGAACACCCCCGCAGGCTCCACCGCCTCACTGGGCGTACGCATTGCGGAGGTGATCGCCTCCGACCTTCGCAATTCGGGGCTGTTCCAGCCCACCGGCCCCGGCGGCATCGGCACCGTCACCATCCCGGAAGTCACCGCCCCCCAATATGACCGCTGGTCCGGCATGGGCGCGGAGGCGCTGGTGCAGGGTTTCGTCCGTTCGGCAGGCGGGGAGGCGGACATCACCGTCGGCTGCTACCTCTACGACGTGTCGCTGCGCACGGAGCAGACCCGCCTCGGCTATGTCGTCGCGCCCAAGGACTGGCGGCGCGCCGCGCATAAATGCGCCGACGCCATCTATGCGCGCCTGACCGGCGAAAGCCCGTTCTTCGACAGCCGCATCGCCTATATCGCGGAAACGGGGCCAAAGGATCACCGGGTCAAGCGGCTCGCCATCATGGACTCGGACGGGGCCAACCACCGCTTCATCACCAATGGCCAGTCGATCGCGCTGACCCCGCGCTTCTCGCCCGATTACAAGTCGATCGTCTATGTCAGCTATATCGGCAACCGGGTCCGCATCTTCGTCTATGACATCGGATCGGGATCGCAGAAGCTGGTGACGGAAAGCACCAACACCGTGTTCGCCCCGCGCTGGTCGCCGGATGGCCGCACGATCCTCTATTCCATGGCCGCGGCGGGCAACACGCATATCTACAAGGTGCCGGTGGCAGGCGGCACGCCCGTCCGCCTGACCAACGCGCCCGGCATCAATGTCGGCGGCAGCTTCTCACCCGACGGCACGAAGATCGTGTTCGAGAGCGACCGGTCGGGCAAGCAGCAGATCTACACGATGAACGTGGATGGATCGAACCAGCAGCGCATCACCTTTGGCGGTGGCTCCTATGCGACGCCCGAATGGAGTCCGCGCGGCGACCTGATCGCCTATACCCGCCTCGGCAGCTTCAACATCGGCGTCATGTCGCCCACTGGTCAGGGCGAACGCACACTGACGCGCGGCGGCTGGCAGGATGAAGCGCCCAGCTGGTCGCCCAATGGCCGCGTACTGCAATTCTTCCGCACGTCGCCGGGCCGGTCGGGCAAGTCGGAAATCTGGCAGGTCGACCTGACGGGCGTGAACGAGCGCCGCATCCCGACGCCGGTGGACGGCTCCGACCCCGCATGGGGGCCATTGCTGCCCTGATTTCCGGGCCGTTCATCGCCGGTGCAGGCCGGGACTACCACCAAGGCCCACGGAACGTTACAGGTGGGGAAGGATTATATGTCCGGCCTCGCCTGCCTCTCACGATCACATCAACAAGGAGACGAACCATGATCCGCCGCTCCGCAGCCCTTGCGACCATCACCGCCGCCCTCGCCCTGTCCGCCTGCGCCAAGAAGGCACCGAAGGATCTGCCGCCGCCGCCCGTCGACCAGAGCGCGAACCAGACGCCGACGCCCGCCGGCCCGGTTCCCGGCAGCCAGGAAGATTTCGTCGCATCCGTCACGTCCGATACGGTCCATTTCGACCTGGACGAGAGCGCGGTCCGCGATCAGGACAAGGCGATCCTGCAAAGCCAGGCGCAGTGGCTGGCCCGCTATCCCAATAAGCGCATCACGATCGAAGGCCATGCCGACGAACGCGGCACGCGCGAATATAATATCGCGCTGGGCGAGCGCCGCGCGAACGAGACGAAGAATTATCTCGCCAGCCTGGGCGTCGATCCGTCGCGCATCTCGACCATCAGCTATGGCAAGGAACGCCCCATCGCGCTGGGTTCCGACGAGGCAAGCTGGGCGCAGAACCGCCGCGCGGTGACGGTCACGGTGCAATAGGCCCATATGGAAACAGCCGGACCTTGTGGGGTCCGGCTGCCGGGTTCCATCGGAACCTGTGACGGGCGCCTTCCGTGCGGAGGGCGCCCGTTTCGCATCAGAAGCGGTAGCCGAAGCCAGCAACGACCTGATGACGCTTCAGGGCCAGGTCGCCGTCTTCCGGGCGGCCATAGTCGGAGAAGCGATACTCGACGCGGCCGAACATCTGGCCGTAGGCGACTTCAGCGCCCGCACCCAGACGATAGCCGTCATAGTTCTCGCCTTCCGAGTAGGACACGCCGCCGATGCTCTCCGAATAGCGGAAGCGAGCGTTGGTGTAGCCAGCCTTGGCGTAGAGCAGCACATTGTCCGTCACGGTCGTGCCGATGCGCGCGCCGACATAGATGTCGCGGCCAGCCTTGATCTGGGCGAAGTCGTTGCCGGCTTCGACACGGCGCTTCGTGGTCGCGCCGGTCAGTTCGGTTTCCAGACCGATCACGGCACCGCGCATGTTATAATCGTAACCGATCGCGCCACCATAAACGAAGCCGTTCTGGCTGTCGGTTTCGTTGATGGTCACGTCCTTGACGCGAACGGAGTCAAAACCACCAAGTACAGTGGCGGTCAGACCGGAAAAATTGGAACCCTCTTCCTGCGCCGCAGCGGGCGAGGCCAGAAGGATTGCTGCAAACATCGCGGACGAAATTATGGTCTTATTCATATTATTCCCTTTTATGCCGGTATATTCTTTATTTTTTAGACGACCGGGACGCGGCAGATAGGCGCGACCTCCAACGAGGTGAAGCGAAAATTTCATTTTTGTTACATTTTCACCCCAGGCGTTGCATTTGAGTCACGCTGGTGCGTCCTCCGCCGGACAAGCGGGCGCACTCCTGCCTCAAGGACAGGATAAGGAAGCATTTGCAATGGGATGAAGCTGAAGTTCAGCCCCGGCCGCGATACCCCGGCACGTCCTGCGACGGCACCCACAGGCCCTTGGGCGGCTCACCCGTTTGCCAGAACACATCAATGGGAATGCCACCGCGCGGATACCAATAGCCGCCGATGCGCAGCCAGATCGGCTTCATCTCCTCGGCAAGGCGCTGCCCGATGCCGACCGTGCAATCCTCATGAAAGGCGGCGTGGTTGCGGAAGGCGCCCAGGAACAGCTTGAGCGACTTGGATTCCACGATCGTCTCGCCGGGCGCATAATCGATGACGATGTGCGCAAAATCGGGCTGTCCGGTCACAGGGCAGAGCGAGGTGAATTCTGGCACCGTGAAGCGGGTAAGATACAGCGAGCCCGCGCGTGGATTGGGCACATAATCCAGTTCCGCCTCCTCCGGGGAAGCCGGAAGCGCACTGGACTGGCCGAGGAATTTTGGTGTCATGACGCCGAATTAGCCGATTTGCGGCGCTGCGCCAACCATTCACCCCGCCGCCGATCTCAATTTATCGCACGCTATAACAATGACTTGGGCCGTTGCCAGAGGTTCATGCAACCCCCGCCATAAGCCCTGCATTGATGATCCAAGTTAGAATTTCAAAGGAGGAAACCCATGCGCAACCTGATTCTCGGCCTCGCCGTTGCAAGCCTCGCTCTTCCCGCCACCATGGCCGTCCCCATCGAAGGCGCGCAGGCGCGCCGCGACCGTGACTATCGCGATCGTGACTATCGTGACCGCGACTATCGCGGTCGGGATGAATGGCGTGGCCGCGATGGCCGGACCTATTGCCGCAAGTCCAATGGTACGACCGGCCTGATCGTCGGCGGCGTCGGTGGCGCCCTCGCGGGCCGGGCCATCGATACGCGCGGTGAACGCACCACGGGCACGCTGCTCGGTGCCGCTGCGGGCGCCCTGATCGGCAAGGAAATCGACAGCAAGCGCAACTGCCGCTGATCCGGTCGGCGCTGTCCCATAGCCTTTAAACGCAAATGGGCGGGTGGCACCAAAGCCACCCGCCCTTTCGCAACCCGATATTGGGCTGGTTATCCAGCCGGCATTCGGAAAAATCAGTTGGCGCTGGCAAGGGTATCCGACGAGCTGACAACCGCAGCCAGCGGGAACGCGATGGCGCTGTTGTTCATCGTGCCTTCGACGCGGCCATTGCGCACTTCGAGAGCGAATTCACGGCCACCGGGATAATATTTGCCACGGATATTCTTGGTCGAACCCTTTTCGGACACGCTGTACACATAGGTGTAGCCGTCCCTCTGGAAGCTCTTTTCCTCAGCCTTGGCGAAAGCGGCGGTGGAAGCGACAATGGCAGTGGTGGCAAGAGCCAGCTTGAAAAGCGATTTCATGAACGATCTCCCTTGTGAGAAGCCGTTCCAGTCATTCCTCGTTCCTATTCGCAAAATGAGTTTGGCTAATTTGGTGCAGCGCAGCAAATGCAAAAGAAAATTTTGCGATTGCGTGACGTGCAACCTCGTGCGGACTGCCGGACCATAACAAAACAGGGGCGCCCACATGGTGGACGCCCCCGGTTTTGATTCTTCGAATGTCCCCAGCTTAAAAAGCCGGTTCCGCAATCAGATTGTGCCGAACAAATAGCTCGCAACGGGAACCAGCGTCAGCATTGAAGACAGCGCGACAGCGCCAAGCATCGGAACGATTTTCATAAAGGTACTCCAACGGACAGATTTTTTCTTTTCTCTCTCCTGACTCGATGGCGGCCATCTATGTTGCAATGCACAACAGTTCAAGTGCAAAGCTAACCATAGTTATTGCAGTTTTTGCAATCGCCTGATCATTCCCCGGAAAGCGCCAGAATCCGGGCATATTCCTCCGCGGTGACGGGCGCGACGGACAGGCGCGACTGGCGCACGATCGCCATGCCGGACAAAATCGGGTCCACCTTGATACGTTTCAGGGGCACGGTCTTCTTCAGCGGCTGCACTGGGGCGACGAGCACCGCGATCCACTTGCCGGTCTGATCCGTGCTGTCCTGCTCCGCCTCGCGCACGACCTCCATGATTCCGACGCATTCCAGCCCGATATTGCTGTGGTAGAAGAACGCACGGTCGCCGACGCGCATCGCCTTCATGTTGAGCTGCGCTGCATGGTTGCGCACGCCGTCCCACTCGGCCTGCCCCTTTGCAACCAAATCCGCCCAGGAAAAGGCGTCGGGTTCGGACTTCATCAACCAATAGTTCATGCAGCGATCTCCTCACCCACCCGCATCAGGTCGAACGGCGTCGTCTGGTACATTTCGTTGATCCAGTTGCCGAACAGCAGATGCGCATGGCTGCGCCACCTGTTCTCCGGCACGGCGTCGGGATCGTTGCCGGGGAAATAATGGGCGGGCACGCCGATTTCCCCGCCACTCGCCAGATCGCGGAAGAACTCGTCCGCCAGCGTGGCCGTGTCATATTCGAGGTGGTTGAACATGTGCAGCATCCGGTGGCGCGGATCATGGACGAGGCACAGCCCCGCCTCTGCGCTGTCCGACAGCACTCTCAGCCCGCGCCCCTCCGGCAGATCCTGCCCGCGCACTTCCGCCCAGCGGGACACAGGCACACAGAAGTCGTCGGAGAAGCCGCGCAGATAGGGCGATTCCGGCACCCTGTTGCGATGCTTGAACACACCGAACGCTTTCGCCTCCAGCCCATGTTTGGGAATGCCATGGAAATGATGAAGCGCCGCCTGCGCCGCCCAGCAGATCGCCAGCGTCCGGTGCACATGTGTCTGCGTCCAGTCGAGGATGCGCGACAATTCGTCCCAATAACGCACCTCCTGATAGGCCAGCTTCTCCACAGGGGCACCGGTGATGATGAATCCGTCGTATCGCTCCGCCCGCACATCCTCCCACGGGCGATAGAAGGCGGCCATATGGTCCGCGCCGGTGTTGCGCGGATTATGATCGGTGATCCGCACCAGCGACAGTTCGACCTGCAAGGGCGTGGCGCCGATCAGCCGGGCGATCTGCGTCTCCGTGCTGATCTTGTCGGGCATCAGGTTGAGGAGGCCGATGCGCATCGGGCGGATATCCTGCCGCATCGCTTCCTTTTCCCGCATGACCATCACGCCTTCCGCCAACAGGGTGCGGCGGGCGGGCAGGTCGTCGGGAATCTTGATCGGCATGAACGTCCTCCATCGGCGGGGTGGACGCTTAACCTGTGGCTGGGTCCGCTGGATTGCCGGATCGGCCACATCCTCCCTGTGACAGGAGTGCCACCTTGCCCGGATTGGCAGGTTGGCGTCGGGCGTCGTCCCAACTCTTGATGCTGTCGCGGATTTAGGGGCGCGCGGGCGATTTGGCAATGGTTCCGCACCATCCCGCCGAACACCCCCTTCCCTGCCCCCGAAATCCCACTACAATCGCCGGACACATGACCATCGCCACTCTCTCGATGCAGGCCCTCGGCACGCAGGATTTCGCCGCCGCGCTGGGCGACAGCTTTCGCCGCTATGGTTTCGCCATGGTGTGCGATCACGGCATGGACGAGGCCCTGATCGCGCATGGCCGGGACGAGGCCCGCGCCTTCTTCGCCCTGCCCGAAGAGGTGAAACGCCGCTACGCCGTCGCAGGCGGCGCTGGGCAGCGCGGCTACACCCCCTTTGGCGTGGAGATCGCAAAGGGCGCGGCGATCAGCGACCTCAAGGAATTCTGGCATGTCGGGCGCGATCTGCCGGAGGGGTCGCCGCTGGCCGCGACCATGCCGCCCAATATCTGGCCCGACGAACTGCCGGGCTTCACCAACCGGATGCGCGCGCTGTTCGCGGCGTTCGACATGGTGGGGAATCGCATCCTGTCCGCCATCGCGCTCGACCTCGGCCTCGACGCCCATTGGTTCGACGATGCGGTGCGCGACGGCAATTCGATCCTGCGCCTGCTCCATTATCCGCCCATCGGCCCCGACGCCCCCGGCATACGAGCGGAGGCGCATGAGGACATCAACCTCATCACCCTGCTCCTCGGCGCGGAAGAGAGCGGGTTGCAACTGCTGACGCGCGAGGAGGAGTGGATCGACGTCGCCCCGCCGCCGGGCGCGCTGGTCGTCAATGTCGGCGACATGCTGCAACGGCTGACCAACCACGTGCTACCATCCACCAGCCACCGCGTCGTCAATCCGCCGCCCGAACGGCGCGGGCATTCACGCTATTCCATGCCCTTCTTCCTGCACCTGCGCCCCGATTTCCTGATCGAGCCACTGCCACAATGCGTCGATGCCGCCAATCCGGCCCGCTATGCACCGATCACGGCAGAGGCGTATCTCCATGAACGGCTGGCACAGATCGGACTGGTCGGCGCATGAACGCGCAAATGGGCCTGCTGTCGTCGGCGCTCGCGATGAGTGCGATCGTCGCGGTGCGCTATCTGCTGACCAGCGGCGCCTTTGCCTGGGCGACGCGGCGCGTCCGGCCCGGCCTCTACGGGGGCCTTGACCGGCAGATGCGCAGCGAGATCGGCTGGTCGCTGCTCAGCGCCCTCCTCTACGGCATACCGGCGGGCGTGGTCGCATGGGGGTGGCAGGCGCATGGCTGGACGCGCATCTATGCCGACGTCCATGCCTGTCCGCTCTGGTATCTGCCCGTGTCGGTGCTGCTCTATCTCGCGCTGCACGACACATGGTTCTATTGGACGCACCGGCTGATGCACCGGCCCTTCTGGTTCCGCCTCGCCCATGCCGTCCACCACGACAGCCGCCCGCCGACCGCCTGGGCCGCGATGAGTTTCCACCCGTGGGAGGCCCTGACCGGCGCGATCGTCATCCCGGCACTCGTCTTCGTCATTCCCATCCATGTCGGCGCGCTGGGCACCGTGCTCGCGCTGATGACGTTGATGGGCGTCACCAACCATATGGGATGGGAGCTGTTTCCGCGCTGGCTGGTTCAGGGCCGCATGGGCCAGTGGCTGATCACCGCCACGCATCATCACAAGCATCATGAAAGCTATCGGGGAAATTATGGCCTGTATTTCCGTTTCTGGGATCGGCTCTGCGGCACGGACCTCGGCCTTGGCCGCTGGCCGGATCGCACGGATGGCGGCGCTGGCCGTCGCGCCCCTGCTGCTGGCGGCCAATGACGCGCAGATTGCGACCACGCCCGATGCGCCCGGCCTGACCGTCAGCTTCACCGGCCTGCGCTCGACCAAAGGGCTGGTGCGCGGCTGCCTGACCCGCAACCCCGCCTTCTTTCCCGATTGTGACAAGGATCCGCATTCGATGAAGGCCAGCATCCCTGCCGGCCCCAACGCGCGCATGCATTTCGCCGCCGTCGCCAGCGGCGATTATGCGCTGAGCATCCTGCACGACGAAAATGCGAATGCGCGCCTCGACACCATGCTCGGCATCCCGAAGGAAGGCGTCGGTTTCTCCGAAAATCCGCGACTGCGCTTCTCCGCACCCAAATTCGATGCGGCCCGTTTCCACATGGGCGCGACGGACGTGACCAAGCAAGTGGAGATCAAATATTTCCTGTGACGTAATGTTTCGACGAGCTGCGCGAAACAAAAGACGAATCTCGTGGTTGTGGCGTAATGATCCATCGCACACACGCCGCGCTCGCCGCCTTCGCCCTTGCCGCCATCAGTGTTTCGCCAGCATTGGCGCAAACACCTTCGACCGGTGAGACTGTATTTGACGGGGACTTCCTGATCGTCGGCGCGGGCGCTGCCGTCACGCCCACCTATGAAGGTTCGGACCAGTATAGCGTCGTCGCCGCGCCCGCCTTGGTCGGGCGACTGGGCGGCATCGGCATCGCGCCGCGCGCGGGCGGCATCGCACTCGATTTCATCAGTGATCCCTCCGACGCCAAGATCAGCTTTCAGGCAGGTCCGGTCTTCCGCCTGCGCTTCGACCGCCATGGCAAGACCAAGGACGAGGTTGTCGAACGGCTCGGCCGCCGCGACGTTGCGTGGGAGGTCGGCGGCAATGTCGGTTTCAGCATCAACCGCATCACCAACCCCTATGACAGCCTGACTTTCAGCGTGGACGTGCGCCGCGATGTCGGCGGGGCGCATGAAAGCACCGTCGTCACCCCCAATATCTCGTTCCTGACGCCGGTCAGCAAAGGCGCCATCGTGGCTCTCAACGCCTCGGCGGAGCGCGTCACCGGCAAATATGCCCGCTATTATTACAGCGTAAGCCCGACCGACAGCCTCGCCTCCGGCCTGCCCGTCTATGACGCACGCGGCGGCTGGAAGAATGCGTCTGTCGGCCTCCTCGGCGCGGTGGACCTCGACGGCGACCTGACCAACGGCGGTTTCTCGGTCTTCGCCGCCGGCAATTATTCGCGCATGCTCGGCAATTTCCGGCGGGCGCCGATTGTGGACCAGCGCGGCTCGCCCAATCAGTGGACCGGCGCGATCGGCATCGGCTACACGTTCTGAACGATCCGGGGCGGCAACCACTGCCGCCTCGTTCCATCCTCAAGGAATATAGCGACTGACCTCGATGCCCGTCCTCACGGGCAACAGCACGCTGTCGATCCCCGGCTTCGCGCGCACGGCCTTTCGATATCTGAATCAGGCATGGATTTCAGATATTCTCTACAGCTGAAACATGCCGATGCGACAGGTTCTGAACCACCCCTGCCATTGCCCCTTTCCCGCCGCACGCGATGCCGCTATGGTCGCGCCCAGAACCCCGGGGAGCCAGCTTGTGCAGTTTGGCTGAGAGGTGTGGGTAAGCGCCACACGACCCGCAGAACCTGATCCGGCTAACACCGGCGGAGGGAGTGGACATGTGGCCGATCTGCACGCGCAGGGACCGGCACGGCCACGCACCTCCGACTTGAGGAGGACTAGACGATATGGCAGACATTCCCGCCCGCACCGAACTGACCGTCACCACCGGCCCGATCCGCGGCAGCAAGAAAATCCATGTCGGCCCGCGCGGTGTCGCGATGCGCGAAATCCACCTCGAACCCGGCAGCGGCGAGGCGCCGGTGCGCGTCTATGACACCTCCGGTCCCTACACCGACCCCGCCGCCCACATCGACATCATGCGCGGCCTGCCGCAGCTGCGCGGCGACTGGATTCGCGCACGCGGCGACGTCGAGGACTATGATGCGCGCGACGTGCGGCCCGAAGACAACGGCCTGTCCGGTCCCGACCGAGCCAAGGGCGTGGAACCCTTCCCCCATGTCGTCCAGCGGCCGCTCCGCGCCAAGGCGGGCATGAACGTCTCCCAGATGCACTATGCCCGCCGCGGTATCATCACGGCGGAGATGGAATATGTCGCGGAGCGCGAGAACCTCGGCCGCGCCCGGCTCAAGGAATATATCCGCGACGGGCAGGACTGGGGCGCGGAAATCCCCGATTATGTGACGCCGGAATTCGTGCGCGACGAGATCGCGCGCGGCCGTGCGATCATCCCCAACAACATCAACCACCCCGAATCCGAACCGATGGCCATTGGTCGGAACTTCCTCGTCAAGATCAACGCCAATATCGGCAACAGCGCCGTCGCCTCCTCCGTCGCGGAAGAGGTGGAGAAGATGGTGTGGTCGATCCGCTGGGGCGCGGACACCGTCATGGACCTGTCCACCGGACGCAACATCCACGACACGCGCGAATGGATTCTGCGCAACTCGCCCGTACCGATCGGCACCGTGCCTATTTATCAGGCGCTGGAGAAGGTCGGCGGCGTTGCCGAAGACCTCACGTGGGAAATCTTCCGCGACACGCTGATCGAGCAGGCCGAACAGGGCGTCGATTATTTCACCATCCATGCGGGCGTGCGCCTCGCCTATATCCCGATGACGGCGAAGCGCGTCACCGGCATCGTGTCGCGCGGCGGGTCGATCATGGCGAAATGGTGCCTCGCGCACCACAAGGAGTCGTTCCTCTACGACCATTTCGACGACATTACCGAGATCATGAAGGCCTATGACATCGCCTATTCTCTGGGCGACGGCCTGCGCCCCGGCTCCATCGCGGATGCCAATGACGAGGCGCAGTTCTCCGAACTCTACACGCTGGGCGAACTGACCAAGCGCGCCTGGGAACAGGATGTGCAGGTGATGATCGAGGGGCCGGGCCACGTCCCCATGCACAAGATCAAGCAGAATATGGAAAAGCAGCTGGAGGCCTGCGGCGAAGCTCCCTTCTACACATTGGGGCCGCTCACCACCGACATCGCGCCGGGCTATGACCATATTACCAGCGGCATCGGTGCGGCGATGATCGGCTGGTATGGCACGGCCATGCTCTGCTACGTCACGCCCAAAGAGCATCTGGGCCTGCCCGACCGCGACGACGTGAAGGTGGGGGTCGTCACCTACAAGCTCGCCGCCCATGCCGCCGATCTCGCCAAGGGCCACCCGGCGGCCAAGGTCCGCGACGACGCCCTGTCCCGCGCCCGCTTCGAATTCCGCTGGCGCGACCAGTTCAACCTGAGCCTCGACCCCGACACGGCGGAAAAATACCACGACCAGACCCTCCCGGCGGAAGGCGCGAAGTCGGCGCATTTCTGCTCCATGTGCGGTCCCAAATTCTGCTCGATGAAGATCACGCAGGAAGTCCGCGACTTCGCCGCGAAGCAGAACCAGCCAAGCGACCAGTTCATCGCCGCAGAGGATGCGGAGAAGGGCATGGCGGAGATGAGCGAGTTGTACAATTCGACCGGACGGGAATTGTATATGGGCGCTGGCGATCGGGAGCATGATTGAGCCTTCGGGCTATCCCAAGGTAGGACAGACGATCTGGGGAAGGACGGGAAATGCGCAGCACATTGCGATGGTGCGGAAAAATCGTCCTTCTTACCCTGCCCCTCATGCCGTTTTCGGTTCAGGCCGGGCGCGCCGCGGAATCAGGATCGAAGGTCGGGGTAAAGCCTGATTTCTCCGCCGTCACCGACCGCCGCAAGGCGGGGGTGCTGGTTCGGCAGGGCAAGCTGGTCAAAATCCATCTTTTCCCCTCCGAACTGGGCGGTCCCGACACGCATGAGAATATCGGCTATGTCACTCCGGAAGGGGCGGCAGCACTGTCTCTGGCGATTGGCACGCTCAAACGGTTCACAGCGGAAGGCCTGATCGACAACATGACCGTCAATCCCGAATATCGGGGCGCCAGCATCGTGCCGACCCGCATCGCCATGCACGCAACCCACAGATCAAAGAAGGGCGAGTTCAATCCTTCCGTGGAGATATGGTGACGTGGTTGACTTGCCAACGCCCATCTCCCCTTCCCGCTAACCCCATAAAATAGTACACTCCCGAAACGGTCGCGTTTCACGCACCTGACGGGGGATATCCATGACGATCATCGGGCTGTCGATCGCTGCGTTCACCAAACTGCATGTCCTCATCAGCCTGATCGGGATCGCGTCGGGGCTGTGGTTTCTCTTCGGACTGCTCGGCGGTCGATGGCGCGGCGGGACGAACGGCCTGTTCCTCGCCACCACCATCCTCACCACGCTGACCGGCTTTCTGTTCCCGATCACCACGCTGACTCCCGCATTGATCTTCGGGATCATATCTACGGCGGTGCTGCTCGTGGCGCTGGTGGCGCTGTACGGCTTTCACCTCGCGGGACAATGGCGCACCGTCTATCTGGCCAGCGCGCTGTTTGCGCTCTACCTCAATCTCTTCGTGTTGGTCGTGCAGAGCTTCCAGAAGATCGGCGCGCTCAACCGCTTCGCACCCACGGGAACGGAGCCGCCCTTCATGGTCGCGCAGGCCCTCACGCTTCTGCTGTTTGTCTATGCGGCGATCCGCGCAACCCGGCAGCGCGCGCTGTAACGAGCACGCGCCGGTCGACGTCATCCGTTCTTCATATTGTCCAGCCCGCGCACCACGCCCGTCTTCTGGCTAGGCTGCGAGGCATTTTGCTTGGGAGCCTTTTCCGCCTTGGGTTTGCGGACTTCCTTGTTCGATTTCTTCTGACCCTTGGCCATGGCGCGTACCCTCGTCCTCATGCGTGACGAGCGGAGTGCCCGTGGCGCGCGCCGACCCTACGCCCTTATCGTGCCGGGCGCGCCCTTAATCGACAGCAGGGCCCCTTACGGCCCACCGACGAAGGCGCCCCGGTCGATCAGAACCTCGCCCTCTTCCTCACCGTCCCAATAATGCGCGCTGGCCGCGTGCACCTTGATCAGGACGAGGCCGGGGCTATCGACGCCCTGTTTGAACCAGCCGTCCAGATCCTTGGTCCAGTGCGCCGCGAACTGCGCCTTGTCGCGGATCAGTTCCGCGCGGCCTTCAACGGCGATGAAGAAGGGCCGCAGACCCAGCAGCCCCGCCTTGCCCTGGAAACTGAGGCCCACCTGCGGATCGCGACCGATGTCCGCCACCATCTGTGTGTCGTCCGTCGTGAAGAACCAGCTATCGCCGTCATAATCGACATCGCGGTTGTTGCTCATCGGCCGCGCGCCGATGGTCCCGCCGGGGCTGTGCGTGGACAGCATGGCGAAGTCGATATCCTTCATCTTCTCCGCAAGGTCGGTGATCGTCTTACCGGGCATCGCATCTCTCCTGCGCTGGGGTTTCCCTCCCAACGCCCGGCTCGGCGCGATGCTCCCGCAATGCCGCATCCGTAACGGACGTCAGCGTTTCCTGACAAACTCCGCGCGCAGCACCAGCCCCTTGATCCCGTCGAAGCGGCAGTCGATTTCCTGCGCGTCGCCGGTCAGCCGGATCGACTTGATGAGCGTACCGCGCTTGAGCGTCTGCCCCGCGCCCTTGACGGTCAAATCCTTGATCAGCGTCACCTGATCGCCATCGGCCAGCAGGTTGCCGACCGCGTCGCGCACCTCGGCCTGAGCTTCGCTCTCGCCCTGTTTCGCTGCGGCATCCGCGGCGCTGATCCATTCGCCGCTCGCCTCGTCATAGACAAAGCTGTCGTCATCCTGCGCCATCATTCGATCCTTTCGGGAAAGAACCGGCCCTAGCCCGTCCCGCCCGATAGCGCCACCGCCCGCAAGGCCCAACCCCCGCAGGCGGTGCGCAGGGGATCAGCCCTCCAGCGTCTTGTCGAGCGTGATTTCGCAGTTGAGCAATTTGGAGATCGGGCAGCCCGCCTTTGCCTCGTCCGCGATGCGGTTGAAGTCCTCTTCCGAAATGCCCGGCACCGTCGCCTTGAGCACCAGTTCCGACTTGGTGACCGTGAAACCCGCGCCGTCCTTGTCCAGCGTCACCGTGCAACTGACGTCCAGCGTGCCATCCTCATAGCCCGCGCCCGCCAGCGCGAAACTGGTCGCCATGGTGAAGCAACTGGAATGAGCGGCGGCGATCAGTTCTTCGGGATTGGTGCCCGGCTGCCCTTCGAAGCGCGTGCCGAAACCATAGGGCTGGCCCGACAGCACGCCGGATTTGGTCGTGATGCTGCCCTTGCCGCTCTTGCCGAGGCCCTCGTACCGGGCCGATGCGCTGTTCGTGGTCATGCCGACTGTCCTTCCTTCGCAGAGAGATACTCCCGCTGGCTAACGGCGGAGCACCCCATTCGTTTCCCATGCAGGCATGACATGGGCAAGTCGGATGCGCGGGGTATCTCGACTCTCTGATCATAAGAACATATCATGAACACATGTCCAGCGAGTCGCCCGAACAGCAAGAGCAGTGGTTCTTCTTCGCCCTCCGTCCGCCCCGGCAGGAGGCGAACCGCATGACCGCATGGCTGGAGCGGACGGCGGAGCCGGGATGGGAGCCGATGCTGGCGGAGCGGCTGCACGTCACCCTCGCCATCACGCCGACCTTCGCCACCTATCCCGCCGACATCGTCGCAAGGCTGCTCCGCGCGGGCGAGCAAGTGGCAGCCGCCCCCTTTCGCATCGACTTCGACAGCCTGTCGGTCGGCGTGAAGTCGGTTGCCCTGCGGCCCTCCCGCGCCAATTCCGGCGCCAAGCTGCTGCAACACGCTCTGGTACGCGCCATGGCCACGCAGGGCGTGCCCCTGCTCCCCAAATATACGTTCAGCCCACACGTTACCCTGGCCTATCGCACGGGGACCAGCACATCCCAGCATCCGGTCGACCCCTTTGGCTGGGATGTGCAGGAGGTCGTGCTGATCCAGAGCCTGATCGGCCGCACCCGGCACATTCCGCTGGGAACATGGCCGCTGACCTACAGGCCGCCGCTCCAATATGCGCTGTTCTGACCCATGCGCCTCACGCCAGCGCGGCTCCGCCCACCGTCAGGCTGGCAAGGCGGCGTTTCCAGAACTGTTCGTGAAACCAGAAGGCGACGGCGTTGACGCAGGGCTCGACCAGCGCGATCCCACCCGCGACCTGCACCGATCCCGTCAACAGATAGGCCACGGTGAAGCCGACGCACAGATGCAGCGCCAGATAGGTCAGCGTCTTGATGAGGTCGATCGGCATGGCACGGCTCCTTGTTCGCCGCCCAATTAAGAACCATTCTCAAAAAAGCCCAACCGATCCTCCGGCTTTCACTGATCGCTTGGACCGATAAGGCTGCAATCCACCCCCGACACCCCCACCCCTGATCGCTCCATGGCTGGACAGGCATGCGGCCCACCGCATAGGAACGGCCCTATCACTATATAATCTGCGCCAGTCACGGCGGGACGAGGAGACATATTCTGTATCTGCCCCGTTGCCTTTCTGTCGCCTGCGTCGCGCCGTGGATCGCGGCCGCGCCCGCCCTTGCCGAAATCCCGCCGCCCATAGAGGCGATGATCCGAGAGGCCGCCCGCTCCGGCGACGACGCCACGCTGGATGCGGTGGTCAAGGTCGCCCGCGCCACCAACCCGGACGCCGCAGACGAAATCCGCGACCTTGCCAAAGCCCTGACTACCGAGACGAAGGACAGGACGAAACGCGAACGGGAGGAGCGGCTCGCCGCACAGCGGTATTGGCAGGGCTGGACGGGCGAGGGTCAGGCGGGCTTTGGCCTCACCAGCGGCAATACGGAGGAGGTGAGCGGAGTCATCGGCCTGTCCGTCAAGAAAGAGGGCCTGCGCACCCGGCACAAGGTGGAGGCGCTGGTCGATTATCTGCGCACAAACGGCTTCACCACGCGGGAGAAGTTCGCGGCCAGCTATTCGCTCGACTATCTGTTGCGCGAGGGATTCTACATCTATGGCATCGGCGGGTGGGAGCAGGATCGCTTTGCGGGCTATGCGCGTCGTTTCACGGAATCGGTCGGTGTCGGTCTGCGCGCGATCAACCGGGCGGACATGACCCTCGACCTCGACGCCGGTCCGGCGCTGCGCCAGACGATCTTCACCGATGGCACGAGCGCGAGCGAAATCGGCCCCCGCGCCTCCCTCGCCTATAAATGGACGATGCCGCGCGGCATGGTGCTGACCGAAAACGCCTCCGTCGTATCCTCCGACGGCGGCACCACCTTCATCGCGGACACCGCCTTTACCTCAAAGATCACGCGGAGTTTGTCCGGGCGCATGTCGGTGAAGGTGCAAAGCGAAAGCAACCGCCCGGTCGGCAGCAAGCCGACGGACACGACCACGCGGGCGACGCTGGTCTACACGTTTTGAGGATGGGCGGGATGGCGGCGATGGGTAGACCTTCCTCTCCCCTCCCGCCTGCGGGAGGGGCCGGGGGTGGGCCTGCGCTACAACCGAGGCCAACAGCGACCTTCCGGTCGCTTGCCCACCCCTAACCCCTCCCGCAAGCGGGAGGGGGATGA
>DASVNT010000154.1:0-36208 GCA_036383715.1 Sphingobium sp.
GCCCTGCACCAGCGCGCGCTGGAGGCGCAGCCGGACTGGCCGGTCATCGCCATGGCCAGCGCGGTCGAGCAGATGACGGTGAAGCGTGCGCCGCTGGGCGACTATGCCCCCTCCTCCCCCGCCGCGACCAATTATGCCGGGCTGTGGTCCGCCATCGAGCGGCGGTTGCAGCAATAGGAGTTACGCGGCGTCGGATTGCCGTGCATTGCGCGTGAACAGGCGGCGCACATCCTCGACCCGCATGGAACGGCCGAGATAATAGCCCTGCAGCCGTGTGCAGCCCACGCGGCGGACCAGTTCGACCTCCCGCTCCGTCTCCACGCCCTCCGCCGTCGTCTCGATGCCGAGGCTGGTCGCCATGGCGATCAGCGCGCGCAGGATGGCGACATGCTCCTCCTGCCCCGCTGCCGCGCCCGCCACGAAACTGCGGTCGATCTTGATCGTGCGGAAGCGCGTGCGGGCGAGACAGCCGAGGGAGGAATAGCCGGTCCCGAAATCGTCGAGCGCCAGCCCGATGCCCAACGCGCCCACCTGCTCCAGACGGCGCACCGCCTCACTGCCGTCGCGGGTGAAGATGCTTTCCATCACCTCCAGTTCCAGCCGGCGCGGGTCGAGGCCGGTGCCCTGCAGCAACGCTTCGAGCCGGGGAATGAGGTCGGCATCCCACAATTGTTCGGGCGAAAGGTTGATCGACAGCCGCAAGGGCAGTGGCCAGCGCGCCGCCTCCTGACACGCGGTCTTCAGCACCCATGCATCGAGCGCCGCGAGCAGCCGCGCTTCCTCCGCGATACGCAGGAAACGGGACGGCGCGACTTCGCCGAATTCGGGATTGTGCCAGCGCAGCAGCGCCTCGAACCCGTCCAGATCGCCGGAGGTGGAATTGACCACCGGCTGATATTCCACGCGCAGTTCGCCATTCTCTATGGCGCTGCGCAGCGCCATTTCCATCTTGCGGCGATCCTCCGCCTCGACATGGAGCGAGCCGACATAGGCGAAATGGCGGCCCCCGCCCTCTTCCTTGGCGCGATACATGGCGAGGTCGGCGCTGCGGATCAGTTCGTCCGCGCTCGTGCCGTCGCGCGGCCCCGTGGCCGATCCGACGCTGGCGCCGACGAACAGGGTGTGATGTTCGACCTCATAGGGTTGCGACAGGCGGTCGATGATCGCGCTGGCGAGCCCCTCTATTTCCGCGGCATCCCGGATGTCGGGCATCAGCACGGCAAATTCGTCGCCGCCCAGCCGACCGCAAAAAGCGCGCGAACCGCAGGTGTCGCGCAGCCGCGATGCGACCTGCTCCAGCAACTTGTCACCGACATGATGGCCAAGCGTGTCGTTCACCGCCTTGAACCGGTCGAGGTCGATCATCAGGAAGGCGCTGCGCGTGTTCCAGCGGCGCATGGCCTCCACCGCCTCCCCCAGAGCCTCCGTCAGATGGAGCCGGTTGGGCAATTGGGTCAGCGGGTCGAAACGGGCGAGCCGGTGGAAGCGATCCTCCGTCTCGCGCTGGACGGTCATGTCCACGCCGACGCCGCGATAGCCCAGAAAGGCGCCGCCTTCATCCATGCGGGGCGAGGCGGACAACTCCCACCAGCGGCGGCTGCCATTCACCTCGACGGGGACGAGCAGGTTGGCGAAGCCCTCCCGCGCCTTGAATTTAGCGGCGATGTCGTGGAGCACCTGGTCGATCTGACCGCTTTCCCATGCCGGGCCAGCGAGCAATTCCAGCAGCGAGCGCCCCTCCAGCGCCTCCGCCTCCACGCCTGCGATCCGGGCGAACTGGCGCGTCACGCCGGTCAGGCGGCGCGCAGTGTCGATCTGCCACAGCCAGTCGGTACGGTTGTCGTCATGCTCGCCCAGAAGCAGGCTGACCGTCTCCCTTTTGTCGGCCAATTGCCGGTCGGTGGTGATCTGCCGCCCGAATTGCCGCGCCTGACGCAAGCTGGTGAGGAGCATGAGGAGCGAGAAGGCCGCGACGGTCACGGCCAGTTCCCGGCTGCCCGCGCGCAGCATCATCTGCACGCTCGCGCCGCCGACGACGGTCAGGAAGAGGCCGGCGGCGAGCGGGGTCGCGTGGAATCCCATGGCGACGGCGGCCAGCAGGCATGTGGTCATCGTCCACAGCGACGCCACTTCCAGCACGCTGCCCTTGGGCGCCAGCAACAGCATCGGCCCCGCCCACAGCAGGCCCTGCAAGGCCATGCCGATCGCGTGCATCCACAGCATGCCGGGCGGCAGGCCCTCATATTGGCTGGCCCGCCGTGCGAAAAAGGACCGCATCGGCGGCACGATGCTGGCCAGCGACGCGACCGACCAGACCGCCAGCAACCATAGCGGCGCAGCGCCCCAATAGAGGATCAGCACGAAGGCGATGCTGAGCAGGCCCAGTGCGATGCGAAAGGCGATCATGCGGTCGACGGCGCGGAATTGCGCACCGATCACCTTCTCCGACAGCGCGGCGGGCAGCGGCGCAAAGCCCATCAACGCGGCCAGCGAAGGCGTATCGCCCGCCTCTTCGCGGCTGTCCGCGTCTCTGTTCGGATTCCGTGTCACCCTGCCGTCATAGCGCGGCAAGGTTATCAAGGCGTAACGGGTGGCGGGCGTTCGTCGCGTTCCGAAACGAAAAAAGGCGGCCCTCTCAGGCCGCCCTTTCCGTCATGCAGATGCGGCGATCAGGCCGCGATGGCGTAGGGTACGATCTCGCCTTCCAGATACAGCTTGCGCGCCTTCGTGCGGCTGAGCTTGCCGGAACTGGTGCGCGGCAGGGTGCGCGGGGGGACGAGTTCGATGACGCAGTTCATGCCGGTGATCGACCGCACCCGCTCGCGAATGTCGTCGCGCAGCTTGGCCCGTTCGGTGTCGTCGGAAATGCGGCAGTGGACGAGAACCGCTGGAGTCTCCTCACCGCCCGGCGTGGTGATTGCAAAAGCGGCGATGTCGCCCTGCTTGAACCCCGGAAGCTGCTCCACGGCCCATTCGATATCCTGCGGCCAGTGGTTCTTGCCGTTGACGATGATCATGTCCTTGGCGCGGCCAACGATGTAGAGATAGCCGTCACTGAGATAGCCCATGTCGCCGGTGTCGAGCCAGCCGTCCTTCATGCAAGCGTCGGTCGCTTCCTGATCGCGGAAATAGCCGACCATGAGCGAGGTGCCCGTCGTCCAGACCTTGCCGATCTGCTTGTCGCCCAGAATGCCGCCATCCTCGTCGCGAATCTCCACGGTCATGCCCATGCAGGGCTTGCCGCAGTTGACGATGGCGCGGAAACGCTGCGGACGCTCGGAATTGACCTCGCCGCCCGACAGTTCCGTCTCCTCGACCAGTTCCACGACGATGCCCTCGCCCGGCGGCATGATGGTGACGGCCAGCGTCGCCTCGGCCAGACCATAGCTGGGCAGGAACGCGCTGGGGCTGAACCCGGCCTCGGCAAAGGCATCGACGAAGCTCTGCATCACGTCGGGACGGATCATGTCGGCGCCATTGCCCGCCAGACGCCAGCGCGACAGGTCAAACCGATCCGACGCCTTCGTCTGGCTGGACATGCGGCGCGCGCAAATGTCGTAGCCAAAGGTCGGCGAATAGCTGCAACTCGTCCCCTCGTTACGGCTGATGAGGTCGAGCCACGCCAGCGGACGGCGGGCGAAATCCTCGGTCTTGAGGTAATCGGTCGAAATCTGGTTGGCGACCATGGAAAGCAGGCAACCGACCAGCCCCATGTCATGATACCAGGGCAGCCAGCTGATGCAGCGGTCCGTCTCGATGATGTTCATGCCATTGCTATGCGCCGCCAGATTGGCGAGCAGCGCGCTGTGGGTCACGGCGACGCCATGCGGGAAACGGGTCGAGCCGCTGCTGTACTGGAGGTAGCAGATATCGTCCGGCTTCGATTCCGGCAGGTCGACCGCAACCGGCTCAACGGCGAGGAAGTCGTCGTAGCTGACGCCCTCGACCCCCTGCTGCTGCGCGGCCTGCCCACCCATTTCCGACAATTCGCCGGGGTAGAAGAGGGTCAGCGGGTCGCTAGACTGCAATTGCACGGCGAGCTGGTCGATATAGCTTTCCTTGCCGCCAAAGCTGGTCGGCAGGGGCAGCGGCACCGGCCATGCACCCGCATAGACCGCGCCAAAGAACAGTTGCGCGAACTGCTCACCCGTCTCCGCGACCAGCGCGATGCGGTCGCCCGGCTTCACGCCGCGTGCGATCAGGCGATGCGCAGCAGCAATGGAGTCCGACCGTAGTTCAGAAAAAGGATAGACCCGGCGCAGATTACCGCGCGGATCATGAAAATTAAGGCCGCGCGCGCCCGTCGCAGCATAGTCGAGCGCTTCGCCAAGCGTGCCGAAATCGGCGAGGCGGCGCGGCAGGCTATCCAATGTGGGTGTCGGGACCATTATTTTTCGTTTTTCCTGTAATATCTTGTCTTTAGCTTCTTGCCCCGGCTCCGGTTCGACCGAAATGGGACTGCGACCCCTGCACATAGCCTTTCGAAAGTGGCATAAAGATGGCGCATGCCGCCGAACCGCCAAAAAGCCGCGCCCAAACCGCTCGATTCCCGCCGTCTGGAGGAGCTTGCGCTGCATTATGCGGCGCGCTTCGCAACCAGCCGCGCCAAGTTGACGATCTATCTCAACCGTAAACTGCGCGAGCGGGGATGGGCCGAGGGCCAGGAGCGCGGCCCCGATGTGGAGGCGCTGGTCGAACGGCTGGCGGAGCTGCGCTATGTCGATGACGGGGCATTCGCCACAATGCGCGGCGCGGCGCTCACCCGGCGCGGCTATGGCGCGCGGCGCGTGGCGCAGGCGCTGGACGACGCTGGGATCGACGGGGAGGAACGCGGCGAGGCGCTGGACAAGTCCCGCGCGGAAAGCTGGCACGCAGCCGATACTTTCGCCCGCAAACGCCGCATCGGTCCCTATGCGCCCGGCAGGCCGGAGCGCGACGTGCGCCAGAAGCACATCGCCGCCTTTGTTCGCGCGGGCCATGATTTCGCCACCGCCGCCCGGTGGGTCGATGCGGAACCGGGCGAACCGCCGCCGGAGCCGGAGGACGAGCGGCTCCTGTGAACAGCACCCCTCAACACAACATGCTGCATTTGCGAAATATTTCTACTTCGTTTTCTGATCATGTCGAAACACTGACACTAATCCGCGAATTACCGCTCCCTGATCACAATTCGTCGCATACCGCATCGCAGCAATAAAACATAACATCCCGCTTATACTGTGCGCACATCGTCCATCCTATCTGGTTTGCCGAACGGATATGGAGACGCCCATGCGAAAGTTTGACGATCAGGCCCGGAAGACTGTGTTGGAAACCGTGCGCGGATCGCTGTTGATGCTGGCATTCGGTCTGGCCATGCTGGCCTATCTCGTTGCCATCGACCGGACGCAATGGTTCAATCTTCGCCCGGCATCGGGAACCGCGGCAGCCATGTCGAAGGCGTCGGATACCCGGACCAGCCGACAAAAAATCGATGCGGCGGAGAAACCCGGCGCGATTGCCGGAATTCATGCAGGAGAAACGCGCGGTTCGAACTAGAACTGCGACCGTAACCAAACCATGCCGGGCCTTGCCGCCCGCTGACGAACCGTCCGAGGGTCCATGATCGTAACTGCCCAACCCGGCCTGAAGCAGATCATCCGGGAAGTCTGGAAGCCGCTCGCGCTCCTGTTCGTCTGGGACGTCATCGTGACGGTCACTTATTATGCGATGCCCTTTTCCGCGCCCTCCCTGCCGCTGACCCTGTTCGGGTCCGCGCTGGCGCTGTTCCTCGGCTTTCGGAGCAATTCCGCCTATCAACGCTGGTGGGAGGGGCGCGGGCTGTGGGGCCTGATGATCAACGCCAGCCGCAATATCGCGCGGCAGGCGCGCAACTACCTGCCCGAAGAAGCCAGCGAACTGAAACGCACCATCGTCCTGCGCCAGATCGCCTATGTGAATGCGCTGCGCTGTCAGTTGCGGCGGCAGACGCCCGACGCGGAAGTGCTGCGGTTTCTGTCGAAGGGCGACGCGGATTTCGCGCTGGCGCGCACCAATCCCGCCAATGGCATAGTCGACGGGACCGGACGCCGGATCGACGTCGCGCGCCAGCAGGGCTGGCTCGACACCATCCAGCAGACGTCGATGGAAAGCGTGTTGATCGATATTGCCAATGCGCAGGGCGGGATGGAGCGGCTGAAGAACACGCCATTGCCCATCCAGTATCGGTTCTTTCCGACGCTGTTCACCCATATGCTGTGCATTCTGCTGCCGCTGGGGCTGGTCGAGACGCTGGGTTTCGCGACGCCGCTCGGCTCCACGATTGCGGGACTGATGTTTCTGGCTGTGCTGGCCATCGGCGACGATCTGGTCGATCCGTTCGCGGATACCCCGCATGACGTGCCGCTGACGGCGATGTGCCGGACGATCGAGATCGACTTGCTTCAGTCGATCGGGGACGCCGCCCCTGAGCCTCTGAGGCCCGATGCCAATGGCGTGCTCTGGTAAGGTTCAGGCGAAGACGGAAGCGGAGAAACGGGCGACCTGACGGGTGGGCGACTGCATCACCACCCGCGATCGGCGGCGCGCTTCCGCCCTATCCCGCGCGGACATGTCACGGGCGATACGGGCGCGATAGAGTTCGGCGGCGGCGTAACCGCCCAGCACCGCCAGATCGAACCATTTATGCGCCTCGACCAGATTGGTCTCCTCCGCCGCGCCGCAACTATGGGCGATGCCGAGATCGAAGCAGGCACCGGGGTCGCCTTCCAGGGCGTCGTGCATGCGGCTTTCGATGAGAATGCGTGTGCTCATGGCCATGGCGGCCTCCTGCATAATCCGCTGTTTCCTATGGCTTAACTATCCGCCCTTCATGGCTAAAAGATGGTTAACGACGAACGGCGGTTCACTCGGCTCGTCGCATAATCGGGCGCATAGTTACTGTCGGAGACGAAAGCGCGATGGACTGATATGACGCCCGCCATGCGCGCCTCACTCCCCCTCCTCGCCGTTGCGTTGGCCCTCACCGCTTGCAAGGGGGCGACGCCCTCCTCGAACGAGGCAGCGGGCAATGCCGCGGCAGGCGCCATCGTCGCCACCACGGTTCCCCTGCGCGTCACGACGGCGAAGGGCGTTCAAACGCTGAGCATGGAACTGGCCATCACCGGGGAGGAGCAGGAACGCGGCCTGATGCTACGCCCACCCCTGCCACAGGGGCGCGGCATGCTGTTCCCCTTTCCCCTGCCGCACATCGCCAGTTTCTGGATGAAGAACACACCCTCGCCGCTCGACCTGATCTTCGTGCGGCCCGACGGAACGGTCGCGGCGGTGCTGCCGGGCAAGCCCAATGACCTGACGCCCATTTCCGCGGGCGAGCCGGTGAGCGCCGTGGTGGAGATCGCCGCCGGTGAGGCCGGGCGGCTGGGCATCGCGCCCAATGACCGTATCGAATGGGGCGACTGCGCGCAGGGCCGGATGCAGCCGGGCGATCCGGTCAACCCGTTCGCCTTCTGCCCCGCACGCCCAGCGCCCTGACAGGCCAGCGCCCTGATACGGCAGTTAGAAACGATATTCCGCGACCGCCGCCACAAGAGCCAAAATCCACAGGGCCGCACTCAGGGCAATGGCGATGGGCAGCGCCTGAACGACGCCGGGCAGCGCGCGCGCGGACTTCATTCCATCGAGACTGCTATCCGAAAAACCGCCGTCCTGTGCTTCCCTCTGAACCATTGCGACCGCTCCTTATTGGTGCCTGTGTAACCCAGACGACGCTGAGGGCGGCGACCCGCACAGGAAATCGGGCGATGATACGAAAGTCCTATCCGGCGTCCCAAATTTTCGCGCCTGCCAAAGTCTCTCCCCTGCATGTCCGACTTGCCAACGCCCCCCGCATGGCGCTAAGCGCGGGCCATGGGAATCCTCGGCAAGATCTTCACCTGGTGGGACGGCGCCACTATCGGCACCTCGCTGTTCAGCAGCCGCAATGGCGCTAAGGTCGGCGAGGACCATCAGGGCAATGTCTATTTCGAAGGCGGCAAGGACGTTCACGGCAATCCGCGCCGCTGGGTGATCTATAACGGCCCCAATGACGCCAGCCGCGTACCGGCGGAATGGCATGGCTGGCTGCACGGCTCGCTGGAAGGTCCGCCGGAAAGCAACCTGCCGCCCGCCCGCATCTGGGAAGTGGACTATACCCCCAACCAGACCGGCACGGATCAGGCCTATCGCCCGTCCGGCGCGCTGGAAAAGGGCGGCGTCCGGCAGGCGGCTACCGGCGACTATGAGGCATGGACGCCCGACGCCCAATGATGTCCCGCCGCTTTGCCGGTCCCGCCATGGCTGCCATGGTGCTCGCCCTGCTGGGCGGTTGCGGCGGCAAGGGGGACGGAGCGCAGGATGCAGAGGCGCCCAACAAGGTCGTCGCCGTCCAGTCCAGCATCCCCGCAGCCTCGACCAACACCCTGCCCGGCACCCCGATGGCGGAGCGCGTCGCGGTCGTCGGCATATTGAACAAGCGCAACGGCATCACCCGCGACCTGACGATGAAGCCGGGACAGGCGCTGCGCCTCGGTCCCGCCATCGTCCGCCTGCAGGCCTGCGAACAGACCGCGCCATGGGAAGATCCGCCGGAAACGGGCGCGTTCTTGCAACTCGACGTGCAGGAAACGCGCGACAATAAATGGCACCGCGTCTTTTCGGGCTGGCTGTTCAAGGACCGGCCCGACCGCAATGTGGTCCAGCACCCGATCTATGACGTCTGGGTCAAAAGCTGCACGATGAGCTGGCCGGAAACGGGACCGGACACGGTCAAGGCATCGGACGGCAAATCGGGATCGGGCGCGAAGCCCGGTACGGGTGATCCGAGCCGGTCGAGCGCGGAGAAATCCCCTGCTCCGATATCGGGTAATCCCGGCACCGAATCGGACACAGCGGCCTCCAGCAACCCCGAATAGGTTCGCGCGGTAATCTCCGTCGCCCCCATGGAGGCGAGGTGATCAGTCATGAACTGGCAGTCCAGCAGCGTGAAACCGCCGGCTTTCAGCCGCGCGACCAGCCAGGCCAGCGCGACCTTCGACGCATCCGTCTCACGCGAGAACATGCTCTCGCCAAAGAAGGCGCGGCCCAGCGTGATGCCGTAGAGGCCACCGACCAGCCGATCGCCGTCCCAGCATTCGATGCTGTGGGCATGGCCCATGGCGAACAGGCGTCGGCACGCCTCGAAGATCGGCACGTTGATCCACGTATCCTGCCGGTCGCCCGCGACCTCCCCGCACAGGCGCACAACCTCCGCGAACGCCTGATCCGCGGTCACGCGAAAGCGGTCGCGGCGGATCGTCTTGCGCAGGCTATGGGACACGTGCAGCGCATCGAGCGGCAATATCCCGCGTCGACGCGGCTCCACCCAGAAGATGTCGGGGTCGTCCGCCGA
The DNA here is from genome assembly GCA_036383715.1 of Sphingobium sp. GTDB lineage: Bacteria > Pseudomonadota > Alphaproteobacteria > Sphingomonadales > Sphingomonadaceae > Sphingobium. The sequence goes on from DASVNT010000154.1 coordinate 9,407, forward strand.
GTGCGACATGGGAAAAATCCCGATGCCATAGGCACGCAGCAGCATGATCGGATCGATGACAGTGTGATGCACGGCAGGGTGAATCTAGCCCCGCGCGCGCCATCACTCAAGCCCATCCATACGGTATCGCAACGGAAAGCGCGGATCGTCGCCACTCACCGCTTGCACAGTGCGCGCAGTGTCGCTAGAGCGCCGACTTCGCTGGCCGAAGGAGTGTAGCTCAGCTGGTAGAGCGTCGGTCTCCAAAACCGAATGCCGGGGGTTCGAGTCCCTCCACTCCTGCCAAACCCTTGCGCCAGAGGCCTATCGCGCGTAAGGGGGCGACCTTGATTTCCAGACGGATCGAGCGGGTTGATCCGGCCGTCACCGAAAAATCGGTTCGGCTGATTCGCCCGCTGGTTGTGTTTTAGAGGATGTGAAGACAGATCGTGGCGAAGACTTCACCCGGCGAATTTGTCCGGCAGGTTCAGACCGAGGCGAAGAAGATCGTCTGGCCGTCCAGCCGTGAAACGATCATGACGACCATCATGGTCGTGATCATGACGGGCACGCTGGGCCTGTTCTTCTTTGGCGTGGACAGCATGTTTGGCTGGATCGTCAGAAAACTTCTGTCGCTGGCTTCCGGTCAGGGCTGAAGTCGGGCACAACCGCCGATCATCATTTGGAGTTGCAAGAGAGATAATGGCGCGCTGGTACATCATCCACGCCTATTCAGGCTTCGAGAACAAGGTTCGTGACGCGATCATGGCCGAAGCCACGCGTCTGGGCCTCGAAACGCTCGTGGAGTCGGTCGAAGTGCCGACCGAAACCGTGACCGAGGTTCGCCGCGGCAAGAAGGTGCAGTCGGAGCGGAAATTCTTCCCCGGCTACGTCCTCGCCAAGCTGAGCATGAACGACGACGTCTATCACCTCGTGAAGAACACGCCGAAGGTGACGGGCTTCCTGGGTTCATCGGGCAAGCCGCAGGCGATCACCGAGGCCGAGGCCGCACGCATCCTGAACACCAAGGAAGAGGCCGCAGCGGCTCCCCGCCACAAGGTCAACGTCGATTACGAGATCGGCGATTCCGTCAAGGTTCTGGGCGGCCCGTTCGCCAGCTTCGTCGGTACGGTCGAGGAACTCGACTTCGAGAAGAGCAAGGTCAAGGTGTCGGTGTCGATCTTCGGTCGCGCCACCCCGGTCGAACTGGACTTCGAGGAAGTCGAACTGTCCAAGTAAGGGCGGTTTGTACGAGATTTTGGAAAGGGGCTGCGTGGATGCGCGGCCCCTTTTTTGTTTGGCGGGTTGAATCGGACCCCCGATCCGTTCGTCCTGAGCTTGTCGAAGGAAGGCCAATCCGCCCTTCCCTTTCCGCCCCTTCCCCGCTATAGGCGCCGCTTCGCCCGCTTCATGCGGGTGATTCTGCTTGCGGGAGGCCCTTTGCCGGGCCGTCTGACCGCTAAACTTGAACGGGCCGGAGCGATTGCCGAGGCCCCTTATAGAGTGAGTGACAATGGCCAAGAAGATTACCGGCTATATCAAGCTCCAGGTGCCGGCTGGAGCCGCCAACCCCTCGCCGCCGATCGGTCCGGCGCTGGGTCAGCGCGGTGTGAACATCATGGAATTCTGCAAGACGTTCAACGCGCAGACCGCTGACATGGAAAAGGGCACCCCGCTGCCCACCATCATCACCGTCTATGCGGATCGCAGCTTCTCGTTCATCACCAAGCAGCCGCCCGCCACCTTCCTCATCAAGAAGGCGATGAACCTGAAGTCGGGCTCCAAGGAGCCAGGCAAGGTCAGCGCCGGGCAGATCAAGCGTTCGCAGCTGAGCCAGATCGCCGAAGCGAAGATGAAGGATCTGAACGCCAACGACATCGACGCGGCGACCAAGATCATCGAAGGCAGCGCCCGCGCAATGGGCCTCACCGTGGTGGAGGGCTAAGACATGGCCAAGATCAGCAAGAAGGCAAAGGCTCTCGCCGCAGCCGTCGATTCGGTAAAGCTGCACGGCATTGACGAGGCGATCACCCTCATCAAGACCCACGCAACCGCCAAGTTCGACGAGACGGTCGAAGTCGCAATGGGCCTGGGCGTCGATCCGCGCCACGCCGACCAGATGGTCCGCGGCGTCGTCACCCTTCCCGCAGGCACCGGCAAGGACGTTCGCGTCGCCGTGTTCGCCCGCAACGACAAGGCTGCCGAGGCAACTGCCGCCGGTGCCGAGATCGTTGGTGCCGAAGACCTGCTGGAGAGCATCCAGGCCGGCAACTTCAACTTCGACCGCGTCATTGCCACGCCGGACATGATGGGCCTCGTCGGCCGTCTCGGCAAGGTTCTGGGTCCGAAGGGCATGATGCCGAACCCGAAGCTGGGCACCGTGACCCCGAACGTTGGTGAAGCCGTCAAGGCTGCCAAGGGCGGCCAGATCGAGTTCCGCGTCGAAAAGGCCGGTATCATCCACGCCGGTCTGGGCAAGGCCAGCTTCTCGAACGAGGATCTGCGCAAGAACTTCGACGCCTTCGTCGATGCCATCGTCAAGGCGAAGCCCTCGGGTTCGAAGGGCAAGTATGTTCGCAAGATCGCCCTGTCGTCCTCGATGGGTCCGGGCGTGAAGGTTGACGTGGCGGAAGTCGCTTCGGCCTAAACAGCCTGACATCCTAGGAATTGAAAGCCCCCGCGCGACATCATCGTGCGGGGGTTTTTCTTTGACGATCAAGCCGCCCCGCAGCCCTGCTGATTGCATGGCCGCCCTCCCCTCGTCTATGCCCCTCGCAAATCTGGGAGGAATGGCGATGAGCGATATGGTGTTGGGCAGGATCGAGGATGGCGTCGCGATCGTGACGCTGAACCGCCCGCAAGCAAGCAATGCGATGAGCATGGAGCTAACCGATGCGCTCTATGCCGTCGTGGAGCCTTATTCGCGCGACAGCGCGGTGCGCGCGTGGCTGATCAACGCAAATGGCAAGAATTTCTGCGCAGGCGGCGACATCAGCGCCTTTGGCGACGCGCCCGACCCCGGCGGCCTGATCCACGCCATGGCGACCCGCATCCATGACAGCCTGAAAATCCTGCAAGCACACCGCGCACCCGTCGTCATGGCGATTCAGGGTGCGGCGGCGGGCGCGGGCTTCTCTCTCGTCTCCTCCGCCGACATTGCGCTCGGCGCGCAATCGTCCAGCTATTTGTGGGCCTATGGCGCCATCGGCCTGACCTGCGACGGCGGCTCCACCTGGAACCTGCCGCGCGTGATCGGCATGCGCAAGGCGCAGGAACTGGCCTTCACCGGCAAGCGCCTCCTGGCCGACGAAGCCGCCGCCATCGGCCTTCTGACCCGCGTCGTGGCGGACGAGGCACTGCAGGACGAAGCCCTCGCGGTCGCAAAACAGGTCGCGCAGGGTCCGACCAACAGCTTCGGCCAGGTGAAGCAACTGTTCGCGGCAACCTATGCCAATGACTATCCAACGCAGCTCGATGCCGAAGCGGACGGCATTGCAGCGGCGCTGGCCCGTCCCGACGGGGCCAATGCGGTCCGCGCCTTCCTCGACAAGCGCAAGCCGGTGTTCACGGGCGAGTGACCGGCATGGCGACCGATGGCCTGGGGCCTGTCTCCCGCCGATTTGAATCGCAGCGGCTGAACCTCAATTATCTCGACTGGGGGAACCCGGACAAGCCGCTGCTGCTGCTGATCCACGGCGGGGAGGATCACGCCCGCAGCTGGGACTGGGTGGCGCAGCGGCTGCGCGACGACTGGCATATCATCTGCCCCGACCTGCGCGGCCATGGCGACAGCGACTGGTCGCCCGATGGCGCCTATACGATGGAATATATGGCCTATGACCTCGCGGCCCTGATCGAGCATCTGGATGCGAAGGAGGTCAGCATCGTCGCACACAGCTATGGCGGGGCGATCTCGCTGCGTTATACCGGGCTGTTCCCGGAGACGGTGCGCCGTCTGGCCGTGATCGAGGGGCTGGCTTCCATGGAGGATTTCCGCGTCCTCCACGAACAGCCGCAACAGACGGTCGTGAAGCAGTGGCGCGACTGGATCGAGAAGCGCCGCAAGATCGGCACGACGCTGCCCCGCCGCTACGCCGACATCAACGATGCCGTCGCCCGGATGAAGGCCAGCAACAAGCATCTGTCGGACGAACAGGCCCACCACCTCGCCTATTGGGGGCTGAAGCGGCACGAATCGGGTGAATATGGCTGGAAATTCGACAGCTATATCCGCGCACAGCAACCGATGGACCCGTCCGACCCGGAACGCCGCGCGATCTGGGGTGCGATCACCTGCCCCGTGCTGTTGTTCCACGGCAAGGAAAGCTGGGCGAAAAACCCCGCCGAGGATGGCCGCGCCGACTTCTTTCAGGATGCGCGGGTCATCAGCATGGAGCGAGCCGGGCATTGGGTCCATCACGACCGGCTGGAGGATTTCGTGGCTGAGGTGAAGGGGTTTTTGTAGGGGCGGAGCCAAGTTAACGGTGGGGTTTCATTCGGCGGACATTCCCCCCTATCCGTTCGTTTCGAGCAAGGTTCGAGCGCAGTCGAGAACCGGTGTCGAGAAATCTAGCTCCGTGCCAGCGTTCTCGATACGCCTTCTCGACGGGCTCGAAGTCTACTCGAACCGAACGGGTTGGGTTCAGGGATCGGCTCCCGCTCCCCTCCCAAAAAATTGGCCCGCCGGTACGCTCTCGCGTCCGGCGGGCCTTCCTCTCAGTCGTAGCCGCTTATTCGTGGAATGTGGCGTCGGTCTTGCCCGGCGGTGTCACCCCGGTTCGCTTTGGAATGCTGTCCGCGTTCACGACCGTCGCCCCCGTGGGCAGCATGGTGCCACCCATGTCGGCGCGCCGGGCGTTCTCGCGCATCACATTACGCGGATCGTCGCGCTTGGCGATGGCTTCCCGGATGGCGGGATCGGTCACGTTCGGTGCGTCGTCGCGGCGGGTTTCGACACCCAATGCCGACTCCGCGCCCGTCGACCATGCCAGCACGACCGACATGCGGCGGTTGCGCGGGTCATAGGGGTTGGCGTTGAACGGCTCGCGGTCCGCAACACCCTCGATCCGGGCAAAGCGCCTGCCGCCCACGCCATTGCGGGCCAGTTCCACGCGGGTCGCCTCCGCACGGGCCGAGGACAGCAGCCAGTTGTTCATGCCCCTGCCCGCGCCGAATTGCGCGCCATCGGTGTGACCGCGCACGATCACCTCGTTTGGCAGCCCGACGATGAGCTGGCCGACTTGCCCGATCAGCTTGCGCGCCTCCGGCATAAGAGTGTCGTTGCCCGATCCAAACATCGCAAAGTCCGCCTCGTCGATCAGGTCGATGCGAAGCCCCTCGCGCGTTTCGGTGAACCGGATGTTCTTCTTGAGACGACGCATGATCGCGTCCTTCTCCATCTTGGCGAGAACGCTGTGCTTCAGGGCCTCGAACCGTTGCCGGTCGCTGTCCTTCTGATCCTTGCCGCCCTTGTCCGCAGTGCCGGTGGCGTCGCGCGGGATGGTGATCGCCAGCGTGCCCTGCCCGCCCGTGGTCGGGTAGTTTTCCTTGGCCATCATGCTGTCGCCGCCGAAAAGGCCGGTCGAGCCTGCGCTCGCCTCCTTGGTCTGGATCAGCGTCGGCGTGAAATAGTCGGCAAGGCCCTTGCGCTGCTTTTCAGTGGTCGCACCGAGCAGCCACATGAGCAGGAAGAAGGCCATCATCGCGGTCACGAAGTCGGCATAGGCCACCTTCCACGCGCCGCCGTGATGACCGCCATGGCCCTCCACGATGATCTTCTTGACGATGATCGGCCTGGGCTCAGGCTCGTTCGCTTTTTTCTTGGCTGGTCCGGCCATGTCCCCACGCTCCCCTTAACGTCCGCGCATGCCGTCGAACACTTCGGCAAAGCCGGGCTGGTTCGCATGGGTCAGGTTGGAGCGGGCGGCCTCGATCACCAGCGGCTGCGGATGGCCGTGCAGCGAGGCAACGATGATCTGCTTCACGACATGGTACATCGCGCCATCGGCCTCGATCACGCTGCGGCAGCGGGTGGCGAAGGGAGCGACCAGACCATAGGCGAGCAAAATGCCGAGGAACGTACCGACAAGTGCCGAACCGATCATCGCGCCGAGAATCTCCGGCGGCTTGTCGATCGAGCCCATGGTCTTGACCACGCCCAGAACGGCCGCAACGATGCCGAGTGCCGGAAAGGCGTCGGCGAGGCCCTGAAGACCGTCGGCCGGGCGGATCGCCTCATGATGATGAGTCTTGAGCGCGTTATCCATCACGTCCTCGACCGCATGCGGGTCGAGCGTGCCCGACGACACGACGACGAGGCGCAGCGTGTCGCAGATCAGGTGGATCAGCGCGCTGTCCTTCATCAGCTTGGGATATTCGGCAAAGACGGCGGAGCTTTTCGGGTCTTCGATATGCGGTTCGAGCGCCACGGGGCCTTCGACGCGCAGCATCTTCATCAGCTTGCTGACGAGGAAGATGCAGTCGAGATAGTCCTGCTTCTTGTACTGCGCGCCCTTGAACACCTTGCCCAGGCCACCGCCCAGTGCTTTCAGGTCCGAACCGCTGTTGCCGATGATGAGCGCGCCGACGGCAGCACCGCCAATGATGAGCATTTCGTGCGGCAGCGCGTGCAGCACAGGCTCCAGATCACCACCGGTAAACGCGAACCCGCCAAAAACCATGACGAGTAGGACCACGATGCCAATACCTGCAAACATCTAAATCCCCACATTCGTACCGGTGTTTGATCCTCGCCCCCATGGGAGGCATTCCCCGTATAGAACGGCACTTACAAAACAGGGTTTAGCGACTTGGTTATTTTCGCTTTAACCAGCGGGTTTTGGGTGAGATCAGGCCGTTCATTTCAAGACGACAAAGGCTCCGCCCGGCCAAGCCGACGGAGCCTTTGCAAGGCACGCCGAGGCGTCCGATATTACCGCAGCAGGTCGAACAGCGACTGCTGGTTGACCTTGGAAAAGACGGCCTGCGCCGCCTGCAGCGTCGTCAGCTTTGCCTGAACCTTCGTCACCGCTTCCGTCAGGTCGGTGTCTTCCAGGTTGGAGCGCCGCTCGACAAGGTTGAGTTTCTGGTTCTGGAGCCGGGCCACTTCATCGTCCAGACGCTTCGACCGCACACCCTGCTGCGAGGCGGCAACGATGACGTGGTCGAGCGCGGCCTGCGATTCCGTCAAGCTTTTGGAAATACCCGTAGCCGAGGTGTCGCCAGCCCGCACGGCCGTGATGGCGGCGTCGAGAATATCGTATATCGACTTGGTCGTCGTCGTGGCAGGCGTGACGCTATTGTCCACGATCGTTATATTTTCGATGCTCTGGCGCGTACCGACCGCCTGATAGGCCAGCCCCTGACCAATGGGGATGGTGTTGGACACCATGTTGTCAAAGGTCGGCGTGCCCTGATAGTCGGTCTGGTTCAGGATGGTGCGGACGGATTCGCGCACCCCCTCCAGGGTCAAGGCAATTGCTTCCGAACCCGGCGTCCCCGCACCCTGTGACGTCGCCTGAATCAGGCTTTCCTTGACGCTGCCCAGCAGCGTGTTGACGTCATCCAGACTCGACATTGCCTGCGCCGCGCGCGACTGCCCATATTTCAGATTGTCGGTCCACGCCGTGTTCAGCGACTGTTGGCGACCGATATAGGAAATCTGGATCCAGTCCTGCGGATTGTCCGACGGCTTGTCGAACTTTGCGCCTGTCGAAATCTGCTGCTGATAGTCCGCAATGTCATAGGCGAGCTTCTGCTGTCGCTTGATTTCGACGTTGACGGACTGGTTGGTGATGAAGACCATTTCAATAATCCAATCGTCAGAAGATCTGGAGGATGGCGTCGATGGTTTCCTTGCCGACCTGGATGACGCGCGCGCAGCCCGAATAGGCTTGTTGCAGGCGCATGAGGTCGGCCGCTTCACGATCGAGATCGACGCCGCTCACATCCGACCGCGCGCTCTGCGCCTGATCGTTGCGGGAGCTGGCGGCGGCCTGCTCCGCGTTGGTGGCGTTCATGAGGTTGGCGTGGGACGCGATGAGCGCCGTCCAGCCGTTCTCCACCCCCGCCGTGCCACGAATGGTGGAGATGTTGATCAGATTGCCATTGGTTCGGCCATCCGCCGAATAAACGGCCAGTTTGGTCGTGTCGGACAGCGCCATGGAGATGGATGAGGCGTCGCCGGCCGTCATGCTGACGATATCGCTGCCATAGACGGCTGCCGTCGCTGGCGTGGTGCTGGGATCGGCCTGCGTCACGATGCCCGCCTTGTGCCAGGCGTTCATGTCCGACACATATTGATCGGCGAGGTTATTGACCGTGGTGAGCCGATCGCGCGCGACCGTGGCGGTCTTGGCCAGACCCGACAGGCTGCCGCTCTGCGGCGTGGTCGTTGCCGTGCCGTCGATCGTGAACTTCAACGTCTTGTCGCTGTCGGCGGTGACGCCCACGGTCTTGGACGTGATGTTGTCGACCAGCTTCACGCCATTATAGGTGACGTCCGCCGAATCCCGGTCGCCGTAGCTGACCGTGACATCGATACGCTTGGAGATGTCCACCAGCGCCTTGTCGCGCTGATCGAGCAACTGCGCGGCGTTGGACGATCCGGGGACCGCACGCTTCAGCGCCTCGTTGGTGCTCGCCAGACGCTTGAGCGCATCGTTGAGCGCGGTAACCTCGTTACCCGCTTCCGTGACGATGCCATCCTGAACATTCTTCAGGCCGTCCGCAGTCTGCTTGAACGAGGTGTTCACCTGTTCGATGGAGAACAGCACATTGGTGCGCAGCGTCGTGTCGGTCGGGTTGGAGGCCAGACGCTCGACAGCGGCGAACATGGTGGTCAGCCGCTGGCCAACGCCCAATGTACCATCGTCGAGCGATGTCTGTACGTTGTCGAGCCACGTCGCGCGCGCATCCGCATCCTCGAAGTTGGAACTGGCGAGACGTGCCGCAAGGTCGAGATAGCTGTCGGTCTGCCGCACGATGCCGGTCACATCGACACCGCCAAAGGCGACGCCGGGCTTGTAGAATGTCGAGCTGGCCCCGGAGCTGGCAGACTCTCCCAGCGCGACCGTGCGACGGTTATAGCCTTCGGTCGTAGCGTTGGAGATATTCTCCGACACGGCGCCCATCGCCGCACGATAGGCGCGGGTGCCCGAAGCGCCGATGCTGAGAAGGTCGCTGATAGGCATTTAGATCAGCCTTCCCTGTCCGTCGCAGCGTCCGTCGCAGCATCCGTCGCCTGCGCGGCGTAGGAGGCGGCGGCGTGCTTTGGCGCGAGTTGCTTCACCAGCAGCCCGGCGATGCCGAAGCTGCCGCGTTCCGACAGCGTATCTGCCGTCTGCGCGTCGGCCATTTCCTGAAACTGCTCGACACCGCTGCCGCCGGTCAGGTCGTCGCCGAAGCTGGAGGAGCGCATCTCGCCCAGCAACTGGCGCACGAACACCGCCTCGAAAGCCTTGGCCGCTTTCTTGAGCTTGTCCGTTTCGGTGGTGTCGGTCGTCTGGTTGGCGGCGGAGCCAAGGGTGGCAAGGCCGGACTTGGCGACGGTCGCGAGAGCGTTCGTTATCATCACAGGACCTCCAGCTCAGCCTTCATCGCGCCCGCTTGCTTGAGCGCCTGAAGGATTTCGACAAGATCGGAAGGTCCAGCTCCGATTGCGTTCACCGCTTTGACTATATCGGCCAGAGAGGCGCCGCTTTTAAATTCGAACATCGGCTTCTTCTCTTCGGTGACATTGATCTTGCTCGATTGCTCGATGGCGGTCTGGCCGTTGGAGAAGGGCGCGGGCTGCGAAATGCGGGGCTGTTCCTGCACCGCGACGGTGAGTTTGCCGTGGGAGACGGCGGCCGGTGCGATGCGGACCGCGCCGTTGATGACGACGGTGCCGGTACGCGCGTTGACGATGACGCGGGCGGGCGCTTCGGCAGGCTTGACCTGGATATTTTCGATCAGGCCCATCATCATGGTGCGGCTCTCCGCCCCCTGCGGCGCGTCGATGGTGATCGACACGGCATCGATGGCGCGGGCGCGCTTGTCGTTGAACGCGAGGTTGATCGCATCCGCAACGCGCAGGGCCGTGGTGATGTCCGCTTCGGCAAGGTTGAAGGCGATGGCGGGCGCGGTGTCGAAGCCGGTCGCAACCGTCTGCTCGACCGTCGCGCCAGCCGGGATGCGACCCGCCGAGGGGATATTGACCGAAAGCTGCGACCCGTCCGCACCGGAGACGCCGAGGCCGCCAACGGCGAGGTTGCCCTGCGCCATCGCGTAAATCTGATTATCGGCACCGCGCAGAGGCATCATGACCAGCGTACCGCCACGCAGCGACTTGGCCTTGCCGAGCGCGGAGACGGTGACGTCGAGGCGCTGGCCCGGCTTGGCGAATGCGGGCAGATCGGCCGTGACCAGCACGGCGGCGGCGTTCTTGAGGCTGGGATTGACGCCCGGCGGCAGCGTGAGGCCGAAGCGCGAGACGACGCCCTTCACACCCTGGGTCGCATAATCCAGACTGTCGTCGCCCGTGCCCGCCAGGCCGACGACGACGCCGTATCCGGTGAGCTGGTTGACGCGCAGGCCCTGGAAATTGCCCAGATCCTTGATCCGTTCCGCATGCGCCGTGCTGGGCGCGACCATCTGGAGCGCGGCGACGATCATCAGCGCGAGCATCCAGCCGGACAGGCGGATCATGGAATGGAGGAGGCGGTACGTCATGAAATCAATCCCTCAGAACGGGCTGAGCATGGAGAAGAATCGCTGGAGCCAGCCCTGACGGCTCGCCCGTGCAATCTCGCCCTTGCCCGAATAGGTGATGCGCGCATCCGCGACGCGCGTGGACGGCACGCGATTGTCGGGCGTGATGTCCGCCGGACGCACGATGCCGGAAATCTGCACGAACTCGTCGCCGCGATTGAGCGTGAGCTGCTTCTCGCCCTTCACGAACAGCGCGCCATTGGGCAGCACCTTCGCCACGGTAACGGTGACTTCGCCCGACAGCGCGTTGGACTGGGCGGCGTCGCCCTTGCCCGCGAATTTCTGCGTGCCGCTCGAATTGATGTCGGTGTTGTTGATGAGGTTGGACAGCGGCCCGGTGGTCGGAACCGTCAGACCGATGCTGCCGTCGCGCGCGGTGTTCGCGCTGTTGCTCTTGGTCGCCTGCGTGCGCTCGACCAGCGTGATGGTCAGCATGTCGCCCACCCGGCTCGCCAATGCGCCGCTGGTCAGCGGGGCATAGCCCTGCGCCGCCTGAAAGATCGAGCCAGTGGCCTGCGCCGGCATGGCGATCGCCTCGGCAAAGGTCGGCTGGTACAGCGTCGGGTCTTTCTTCTTCGCCAGCGCGGGCGCGGCGGAGAGGAGGACGGCGGCGCCGCCGATCATCAGGACGGGGAAGGACTTCATCACAACTTATCCGATCACATCTGCTGGTTGGCGAACTGCATCATCTCGTCGCTCGCCTTGATCATCTTGCTGGCGACTTCGTAGGCGCGCTGGGTCTGGATCATCTCGACCATTTCCTCGACGGTGTTCACGTTCGATCCTTCGAGCATCCCCTGACGGATCGTACCGCGCCCCTCGGTTCCACCCGCGCCGACCTGCGGCGCGCCCGATGCGGCGGATTCGGTCAGCAGGTTGTTGCCGATGGAATTCAACCCAGCGGGATTCACGAATCGTGCCAATTCGATCTGGCCGATATTCTGCGCTTCGGTCTGTCCGGCGATGGTCGCGGAGACGGTGCCGTCGGTGCCGATGGTGACGCCGGTCGCGCCCTGCGGCACAGTGACCTGCGGCAGGATGTTCATGCCCTCGCTCGTGACGAGATTGCCCTCTGCCGACAGGCTGAGGTTGCCCGCGCGGGTATAGGCGGTCGAACCGTCGGGCTGCTGCACCTGAAAGAAGCCGGTCCCTTCGATGGCGAGGTCGAGGCTGTTGTCGGTCTGGTTCAGCGTGCCCTGCGTGTCGACGCGCGACGTCGCCGCGATACGCACGCCCGAACCCAGGTTCAGGCCGGTCGCGAACTTGTTCTCGCTGGTCGACTGCGCGCCGGCGGCCACCATCTGCTGATAGGCCAGCGTCTCGAAATTGGCCCGGTCTTTCTTGAAGCCGGTGGTGTTCACGTTCGCGAGGTTATTCGCGATGACGCGCATCTTGGCGTCTTGGGCGTCCAGCCCGGTGCGGGCTACCTGAAGGGCACCTGTGCTCATCGGTCAAATCCTTCCGTTGCTATCTGGTTCAGCTGTCCAGCCGCATCAGGCTGGCTCCGCTATTGTCGATGTCCTTGGCGGTATCGATCAGCTTGATCTGGCCCTGCCATGCGCGGCTTGCCTCGATCATCTGGACGAGGGCTTCGGTCGTGTTGACGTTCGACCCTTCCAGCGAGCCGGAGGTCACGTTTGCGAGCGGATCCTGCGGCAGCGTGCCGCCGTTCGCCTCGCGGAACAGACCGTCCGTGCCCTTGGCGATGGCCGAACCCTTGGGGCTGACGATCTTGAGGACATCGACCTGCTGCGGCTGGTCGATCCGGCCACCCTGCGGCACGATCCAGATCGCGCCGTCCTTGGTGATGTTGATGCTGTCGGCGGGTGGCAGGGTGACGGGGCCACCCTCGCCCAGAACGGGATGGCCGTCGGCCGTGGTCAGCAGACCGCTGTCCGACAGGACGAGGTCGCCGCGCCGGGTATAACCTTCCGACCCGTCATTGGCCTGCACGGCCAGCATGCCGTCGCCGCCGATGGAAATGTCGAGCGGATTGCCGGTCTGCGTGACCGTCCCCGCCTTCATGTCGGCGGCGATAACCTGATCGACATCCATCGCACGGGACTTCAGCGTCGCGCCGTCGACCCAGCGGGCCTGAGCGTTCATAATCTCCTGACGAAAGCCAACGGTGTTGGCGTTCGCGAGATTATTGGCCGTCGCCGTCTGCCGCGCCATGGCGCCGCGGAGGCCCGTGCGGGCAATGTCGATCAGTTTATCCATAGGTCAGCTCGCTACCCGTGCCAGACTTAGCTGCGCAGGTTGTTGATGGTGGTGGTCAGGGTGTTCGCGGCCTCGATCGCCTTGGCATTCGCCTGGAAGTTGCGCTGCGCGGCGATCAGGGCGACGAGCTCCTCGGTGATGTCCACGTTGGAGCGTTCCAGCATGCCCGAACGGACCTGACCGAACGGACCGTCGTCGGCACCGCCATATTTCGGGTCGCCGCTGTCACGGCTGACCGTCCAGTGCGCGTCACCGCTCTGCTGCAGGCCCTGCGTGTTGGCGAAGGATGCCATGGCGATGGAACCGAGCGGACGGGTCGTGCCATTGGCGAAGGTTGCGACGACGACGCCCGACTGGTCGATGCCGATGCTGCTGAGCGGCGAAGCGGGCGAACCGCCATCGTCGGTCGGCAGGGTCGGGCTGGGCGTCACGGCCTGCGTCGAACCGTCGGCGAAGGTCGCGATGACCACGCCGTCGGCGCGAACCGCGGCGCTGACCAGCGGCGAAGGCGTCTGGTTGGTCGACGGGATGGTGACGGACTGCGCAATATTCTTCGTGGAGCCATCCTGATAGGTGGCGGTCACGACGCCCGCATCGCTGACCGATGCCGAGATCAGCGGCGAGGCGCCGTTGTAGCCCGGAAGCACGACGGCGGGGCTGAGCGTCTTGGTGCTGTTGTCGTCATAACGGACCGTGACGACGCCCGTGTCCTTATCGATGGTCGCCGAACCTGCCGTATAGTTATAGGTCGGCACGTTGGCGTTCGCGGTCGGCAGCGTGACGGCAGGCGACAGCTTCGTGGTCGTGCCATTGTCGAAGCCGACGGTGATGACGCCCGTCGTCTGGTCGATGGTGGCGCTGCCCGGCGTATAGGGCGAAGCGGCGATCGGGGTGCCATCGTCGGTCGGCAGTTTCAGGTCGGTCATGGAACTGCCAGCGGTCGAGGTGACCTTGCCGCTCAGATCGACCGGCAGAACCTGCACGCGGTTGCCCAGCGTATCGACGATGTAGCTGTCCTTGTCCGCGCCGAAGGAGCCGTTGCGGGTGTAGCTGACCTGACCGGTGGTGGACGGCGACTTGACGGTGAAGAAGCCTTCGCCGGTGATGGCGAGATCCAGCGTCTTGTCCGTGGTTTCCAGCGTGCCCTGGGTGAACTGCTGCTGCGAACCGAGCAGGCGCGTGCCCTGTCCCTGGCCGCCCGACTGACCGATGAAGATGTCGCCGAATTCAGCGCGGCTCTTTTTGAATGCGGTGGCGCCGACGTTGGCGACGTTGTTCGAAACCGTGGTCAGATCCGCCTGCGCACCCTTGAGGCCGGAAAGAGAGATGTAGAACGACATGGATCAGGCTCCTTGGAAGAAGAATTGGAAGATGAGGAAAAGGGTAATCAGCTGAGGCTCAGCGCGTCGGCCGCCGTGTAATTGCCCATCGTGGTGACGAGCTTGGCGCTTGACCCGCTGGCTGGGGACTGGACGGCTGCGACGGTGGCCCATGCCGCTGTCTGGCTGACCGTGCCGCCGCTGACGCGGAAGGACAGCTTGCCGGTGCTGACCGCCTTGCCGTCGGTGTCCTTGCCATCCCAGTAGAAGTTGACCGGCCCCGCCTTTTGCGCGCCCATGTCGATGGATTTGACGACGCTGCCCGCGCTGTCGACCAGATCGAGCTTGAGCGCCGTGCTGTCGCCCGTGAGGGTCAGCTGGCCAGCATATTCGCCGCTGGATGTGGGAGACACCGTGTCGCTCTTGACCAGCATCGACTTGCCGATCCAGTTAGCGGCGTCCGACAGGCGCGAGCCGCTCACGGCATCCTGAATAGCGGTCAGCGCCTTATTGCCTTCAGTCTGAGCCGTGATCTGCGAAAACTGGGCCATCTGGGCAACCATCTGGCTGTTGTCCATCGGCGCGAACGGATCCTGATACTGCAACTGGGCCGTCATCAGCTTGAGATAGTCGGACTGGCCGAGCGACTTGTCGCCGGTGCCCGTCTTGCCCGTGTTCTTGGTTTCCAGCTGGTTCTTGGTTGAGGTCGCGCTATCGACCGTCCAGGAGGCGGCGAGATTTTGCAGTGCCGTCGTCGTCGTCATTTGCCGAGCCTTATTGTCTCGAGGAGGAGGGATTTGGCGGTGTTCAGCACCTGCACATTATTCTGGTACATGCGGCTGGCCTCGACCATGTCGACCAGTTCGGCGCTGCTATCGACGCCGGACTCCCACACGTCGCCATTGGCATCGGCGAGCGGGTGGCCCGGATCGTGGCGCTTCACGGCCGGGGTGTCGGACGAAACGATCTTTTGAACATTGACCGTCGAGACGCCCGGCTTTTCGGTGACCGGCTGGAACACCGGGCGAATGGCGCGATAGGCGGTCGCGGCGCTGCCGGAGACGGTGCCTGCGTTCGCCATGTTCGACGCCGTGGCGTTCAGGCGGACGAGCTGCGCCGTCATGGCACGGCCCGAAATGTCGAAGATGTTCATGGGCTTGTCGGCCATGCTCATTCTCCCTTCAGCGCGCGGGTGATGGTGTTGACGCGGCCTTCGAGGAAGGAGAGCGTCGTGCGATATTTCACGGCATTTTCGGAGAACAGCGTCTGCTCGGTCGACATTTCGACGGTGTTGCCGTTTTCGGACGGCTGGACCGGCACGCGGTAGCCCATCGCCTTTTCGAGCGCGCTGGCAACGCTGCCCTGATCGCCGGTGGCTTCCTTGAGCGCCTTGTCGAAGTCGATGTCCTGCGCCTTGTAGCCCGGCGTGGACGCGTTCGCGATATTGGACGCAAGCAGGCTCATCCGCTGAGAGCGGAGTGCCAGTGCCTTGCCATGGATGCCGAACAATTCGTTCTCGATCGACATTTTCCAGATCCCGTTAAAGTCTCTCGCCCTGCTGCCGTTCTGGTCCCTGTGAGTGGTTCAGCCCGGCAGGGCGCATCGACACCTCAGCAAGAGCCGTGCCAATTTGCCAATTCGCCCGTTTTATCGGGGTTTTGACGAGCAAGGCGGGGGTGGCTGATCCGGCAGGCGGCAAGGGCGGCAATTTTTTGCCGGCCCTCTGCAGGCATTTGCCGGATGCCGACTTATCCCTTTGTTTTCAGGCCATTTTGTAACCCGCAAAGCGGCAAGATTCGTTGCCGCTCGCCCCCTGCATGGGCCGGAAAGGGCTGCACTATCGTTCAGAACAACCGTCACAGCGGCAAAATCCCTTTAAATCGGGGATATCAGGGCAAAATGACCCTGCCGGACGGTGTTTCGATGAGTTCGGAGTCGTAACGAACCCACCCCCAATATTGGCACGATGATTGCAATTACGAGGGTAACAGAAGCAGGACTCTCATCATGCGAAATTCTATCATCACCTGGACACTCGTCATCGCCGGTCACTGGATCGCGGTTTCGGCCAATTCCCCCGCCAATGCGCAGGGTTTTCAGAATCTCGACCAGATCGACAGCCTCGTCTCGACGACGGTGGGCGCGAATATCGGCGAGCCGGGCGGCCCCCTCGCCCCGGTCGACCGCCGCCTGCGCCTCGCCGCCTGTCCACAGATGCCGAGCATCGAAGGCCCGGTGTTCGGCGCAGCCATCGTCCGCTGCGACAAGCTGGGCTGGCGCATCCGAGTGCCGCTGAAACTCGACCGGCCCGCGCCCGTCGCCGCGAGCGCCTATGGCCGTCCGCCGGTTGCCGAGGCGGCGCCGCGCAGCATCCTGATCAAAAAGGGTGACCCCGTGCAACTTGTCGCGGGAAATGCCGCTTTTAGTGTATCGCGTGCGATGATCGCGGATGAAGATGGCGCCGTTGGCGAGATGATCAGCGTCCGCGAAAGCCGCAGTTCTCCTGCGGTTTCTGGCCGCATCGAACCAAATGGCCTTGTTCGCGTGCCGGGGATTTAAACTTTTCTGTTCCGTGCCGTATATAGGGTCGGAAGAAGATGAGGTTGGTGCAATGATTAAACCAGTTGGCCAGGCGATGAGCGCCGCGATCGAGGCGGTAAAGCTGCGTGAAACCACGCAGGCCCGCCCCTCCGTGCCCGCAACTCCCGCCACGACCGCCCGCGCGGCCGAAGGAGCAGCCATGACAAGCCCCGCTGCGCGTCTCGCACAGGACGGCGCGCCCATCGACGTTGAAAAGATCCAGCGTATCAAGGCTGCGATCTCTTCGGGCAATTATCCGGTGGATGCCGATGCGATCGCTGATCGCATGGTCGACCTGGACCTGCCCAAGACCTTCAACTGAGCTGAGCCGCCGATATTATGTCCGACGCCGCGATCGAACGCCTGACCCTGACCGAGCAGCACATGCGCGGCGCGATGGAGGCTGGCGATCCGCGAAAGATCGAAGAGGCGATGACCGCCTTTGTCGCCGCGCTCGAAACCGTGCGCGCTATTGGCGCGTGGCGCCCCGACGACGCCCTGAAGGCGACGCTGCAGAACCTGCGCGCGCATCTGGAAAGCGACCAGAGACTGGCCCGCGTCCTCGCCGATTTCAACCAGCAGAAGCTGGACGTACTGGCCAACAAGGCCACTCCCCAGTCCATCGCACGCGCGACCTACACGCGCAGGGGCTGATTTTCCGCCCTTTTGGGAGCCGCCCGAGGCGCCCCATCAAAAATCTCCAACATAGTTAATTCTGGCACGGTCCTTGCTTATTCCCAGATGCGGGAAGCAAAGGATCGAGCCGAAATGGTTGGTTTTTCAGGAATTTGGGGTACGGAGGGGACGCAGACCGGCGGTCGCGTTACCACTGCTATCGCCAATGCAAGCCGCAAGACAGGCGTCGACTTCTCCTACCTCATGGGTCAGGCGCAGATCGAAAGCGGCATGGACTCCAATGCCAAGGCGCGCACATCCAGCGCGACAGGCCTTTATCAGTTCCTCGACCAGAGCTGGCTGGCCGTCATGAACAATCATGGCGCAGAGCATGGCATGGCGTGGGCCGCCGACGCGATCAAGCAGGGCAGCAACGGCCGCTATTATGTCGCCGACCCCGATGTCCGGCAGCAGATCCTCGACCTGCGCAAGCATCCTGAAACGGCATCCGTCATGGCCGCCGAATTCGCGTCGGACAACCGCACCTATCTGGAAAGCCGCACCGGACGCCCCGCGGAATCGGTCGACCTCTATCTCGCGCACTTCCTCGGCGCGGGCGGCGCGGCCAAGTTCCTGACCACCGCCGCGAAAAATCCCGATGCGTCGGGTGCGGCGCTGTTCCCGGCCGCCGCGCGCGCCAATCGCTCCATCTTCTACGACCGGCAGGGCAACAGCCGCAGCCTGTCCGAAATTCGCCAGGCCTTTGCACAGAAGCTGGACAACAGTGCGCGCAATGCCGGGGCCGATGTACAATATGCCGGCAATTACGACAGCTACTCGCTGCCCTCCGGCAGCAATCAGGTGCTGCCAGCCGACTATCTGCGCATTGCGCAGGCCCGCCTCGCGCAGACCGCCACCGCCGACGACAGTTCGGACGCCAGCTATGGCACCGGCCTCGAAACGGAAATGACGACGATGATGCCGCAGAACGAGGCCGCGCGCCTCGCCTACCTCATGCTCGCCACCTTGGGACGCTAAGCCGCCATGACACGCAATCAGGTGAACAAGAAAGTCTGGATGAACTCGGCGAAGGGCGCGATCCTGCCGATCGGCATCCTCGTCCTCATCATGTTCATGGTCGTGCCGGTTCCGGCCTTCGTCCTTGATCTGGGCTTCGTCACGAACATCCTCATCAGCCTTGCCGTGCTGATGATCGCGATCAATGCGACAAAGCCGCTGGATTTCTCCAGCTTTCCGACGGTGCTGCTGTTCACCACCCTGCTCCGCCTGTCCCTGAACGTCGCCTCGACGCGCGTCGTTCTGGTGAACGGGCATACGGGATCGGAGGCTGCGGGCCATGTCATCGAAAGCTTCGGCAACTTCCTGATCGGCGGCGACTATGTCGTCGGTATCTTCGTGTTCGCCATCCTGATGGTCATCAACCTGGTGGTCATCACCAAGGGTGCGGGCCGCGTGTCGGAAGTGTCCGCCCGCTTCACCCTGGACGCGATGCCCGGCAAGCAGATGGCGATCGACGCCGATCTGAACGCCGGCCTGCTGACCCCGGAAGACGCCAAGAAGCGCCGCGCCGAAGTCGCGACCGAGGCCGACTTCTACGGTTCGATGGACGGTGCATCCAAGTTCGTGAAGGGTGATGCGGTCGCGGGCATCCTGATCCTAGTCATCAACATCATCGGCGGTATCATTCTGGGCGTGGTCAGCCACGGCCTGACCCTCGCCACCGCCGCGCAGACCTATATCCTGCTCGCCATCGGTGACGCTCTGGTCGCTCAGGTGCCCGCGCTGCTGCTGTCCATCGCCGCAGCGTCCATCGTGACGCGCGTCAATTCGGAGCAGGATCTGTCCGGCCAGATCGGCAGCCAGTTCGGCGTCAGCAAGGCATGGGTGCCCGTCGCAGGCATCCTGGGCTTCCTCGGCATCCTGCCGGGCATGCCGCACTTCATCATCCTGCCCGCCGCTGGTCTGTCCGGCTTCATCGCGTGGAAACTCAGCAAGGACAAGAAGGCCGCAGCCGTGGAGGCCGCCGCGCCCCCGCCGCCCGTGCCGGAGAACCTGTCCAATATCGAATGGGGCGACGTGTCCGACAGCGCGATCCTGGGCCTCGAAATCGGTTATGGCCTCATTGGTCTGGTCGATGAGCGCAAGGACGCGCCGCTGATGGGCCGCATCACCGGCATCCGCCGCCAATTGTCGCGCGAACTGGGCTTCGTCGTGCCGATGATCCGGGTGAAGGACAATCTCGCCCTTGCCCCCAACCAGTACCGCATCACCATCGCGGGCGTCATCGTCGGCGAGGATGAAATCTGGCCGGAGGAACTGCTGGCGCTCGACTCCGGCGCGCTGGAAGGCACGGTCGAAGGCCGCATCGCGCGCGACCCGACCTTCGGCCTCGACGCGGTGTGGATTCCCCATGCCAAGCGCAGCGAGGCGGTGGTCGCGGGTTACACGGTGGTCGATCCCTCGACCGTCGTCGCCACGCACCTCAACCACCTGATCGCGCAGAACGCATCCGAGATGTTCGGCATGGACGAGGCGCGCAAGCTGCTCGACACGCTCAAGGAAGCCGCGCCGCAACTGGTCGAGGGCCTGACCCCCGCCCCGCTCAACCTGTCGCAGATCGCCACCATCTGCCGTGGCCTGCTGGCCGAGGGCGTGCCGCTCAAGGACTTCCGCCGCATCGCGGAGGCCATGGTCGATGGCGCAGCGCCCAATATGAACATGGACCAGCTGACCGAAGCGGTGCGCCAGCGCATCGGATCGCTCATCATCCAGACGCTGGTGCCGGTCCGTATGCCGCTGCCCGTCATCACGCTCGACGGCGAACTCGAAGGACTGCTGGCGCAGGCCATGCGAGTCGCGGGCGATGCCAAGCATCCGATCGAGCCCGCCCTCGCCGGGCGCATCGTCGATGCCGTCACCCATGCCGCCCGTCCGCTGATGGCGGAAGCGCGCAACTTCGCCATCGTCACCTCGCCGATGGCCCGCCGGGCGCTCAGCCGCCTGTTCAAGCCGCATCTGCCCGAAACGCCGGTGCTGTCCTTCCTGGAAATCCCCGATGGGAAGCCCGTGGAAGTCGCAGCCGTGGTCGGCAACGAGCAGCGCATCAACCGCGATAGAATCGCAGTCGGAGCCTGAACGGAAAATGTTGGTTAAGTCTTTTCGGATAGAGTCCTGATCATGCGCAGTTCAGCAGCAGAAAACACGGGTCTTACCTACGGACGTCGACCGGCCGGCCAAACGCCGGACCAGTTGGCGCGGCAGTATATGCCGATCGTTCGCAAGATCGCGTGGCACGTCCACGGGCGTGTCTCATCGGCCATCGAGATCGAGGACCTCCTGCAAATCGGCATGGTGGCTCTCGTTGAAGCGGCCAATGCCTTCGAAGATCGCGGGCATGGCTTTGCCAGCTATGCGCAGTTGCGCGTGCGGGGGGCGATGATCGACCATCTGCGCCGCCACGCGACCATCTGCCGATCCGCCATGGCGCGGCGCAAGCAGATCGCCAAGGCGCGCGACATGCTGGAGCAACGCACCGGCCGCGTGCCGAGCGAATCGGAAATCGCGACCCTGCTCGGCCTCAACCCCGAACAATGGCGCGAGCTGACCGAAGGCACGGAAATCGCGCAGCACAGCAGCATCGACGAGGCCTATTCGGACCAGTCCATGTGGTTTGCCGATGTGGAAGACCGCGCCGACGACATATTGGAGCGCGAATCCCTCAAAAAAGCGGTCGCCGCCTGCATCCGCGAATTGCCGGAGCGCGAGGGCCTCGTCCTCCAGCTCTATTTCGTGGAGGAAATGAACCTCGACGAGATCGGCCAGACGCTGGACATCGGCGCCGCACGGGTCTGCCAAATCAAGAAAGCGGCGCTCGACAAGCTGCGCGCCAAGCTGGCCGAGTGGGCATGACGCCGTAATGATCTTGCGATTCATTCGAATTATTTCCGGTAAGCTATTGCGATAGGTTGGATTTTCCGACACCATTCAGACTGGTTGGCAACAAGCGCGGAGACACACGCTATGACCGGCTGGGAGAAGGGATTGTTTCTGCTCCGTACCGATTCGGAGCCGTTGGACGATTTGCTGGCGGCGGAGATCGTTCGCTCCGCCAGCGATGCCATGATCGCGGAAGACCTGAGCGGTCGCGTGATCTTCTGGAACGATGCCGCCACGAGGCTCCTCGGCCATGCCGCCGAGGATATGATGGGTCGCCCCATCCACCAGCTCGTCCACGCCGACAACCGCCATCACCATGGCGCGATGGAGGCCCGCGTCCGTGCGGGCGAGCGCCCTGCCCCCTATAGCGAAATGCGGATGAACGCCCTTGGCGATCCGATGATGCTGTCGATCACCACATCCCCCCTGCGCGACCATCGCGGCGCCATCATCGGCGCATCCCATGTGCTGCGCGAGCCGGATCGGCCCATGACGGACACCCGCCTCGACTGGACGGAGCGCAAGGCGAGCCACCGCATCCTGGTGGTGGAGGACGAGTTCATCGTCGGGCTGAGCCTGGCCGCCACGCTGGAAAATGCGGGGTTCGAGGTGCTCGGCCCCGTGTGCAGCGTGCTGGAGGCGATGGAAATGCTGAGGAACGACCGCTGCGCCCTCGCCATCCTCGACGTCAACCTCGGCCGGGACGAGACATCGGAGCCGCTCGCCCAATATCTGAAGGACGAGGGCATCCCCTTCTTCATCACATCCGGCTATGGCCCCGACAGTCGACCCGCCGTGATGCGCGGGGTGCCGAGTTTTTCGAAACCGGTGGGCGCGCGCGCGATCCTGTCGGCGGTGCACGCGATATTGCGGTAAATCTTCCGTTCGCCCTGAGCTTGTCGAAGGGCCGCACTTCCCTTCATGCTCTGTGCTGGAAGAAGAACAGTCCTTCGACAAGCTCAGGACGAAC
This sequence comes from Sphingobium sp., assembly GCA_036383715.1. Taxonomy (GTDB): domain Bacteria; phylum Pseudomonadota; class Alphaproteobacteria; order Sphingomonadales; family Sphingomonadaceae; genus Sphingobium. The sequence goes on from DASVNT010000154.1 coordinate 31,796, forward strand.
GGGCGTAAGGGCACTACACACCCTTGCATTTCCTCGCGTCCACGACTATAGGCGCGCCTCGCCCGTCATGGTCATCCCTGGAGGCGTGACGGCGTTTTTGCAAACAAGCATTGGAGACAGATATGAGCGAGCAGCTTACGCTGTCGGCCGAGGCACGCGATCGGGCAGGCAAGGGAGCCTCCCGCGCCCTTCGTCGTGAAGGCCGCGTACCCGCCGTCATCTATGGAATGAACGAAGAGCCCGAGATCGTGCATGTCGAGGAAAAGCTCCTCAACAAGCTGCTGGGCACCGGCCACTTCTTCAACTCCGTGGTTTTCGTGGAAGTCGGCGGCAAGAAGATCCGCACCCTTCCCAAGGACGTGGCATTCCACCCCGTGACGGACCGCCCGCTGCATGCGGACTTCCTGCGCGTGTCGGAGCATGCGACCGTGAACGTCAACGTTCCCGTCGTGTTCGCGAACGAGGACCAGGCGCCCGGCATCAAGAAGGGCGGCGTGCTGAACATCGTCGTTCATGACCTGGGCCTGATCGTCGACGCAGCGGAAATCCCCGATGACGTCATCGTCGACCTGACCGGTCTGGAAGTCGGCGCGTCCATCCACCTGAAGGACATCACCCTTCCCAAGGGTGCGAAGGCTGCCGACCACGACGACAACCTGACCATCGCCACCATCGTCGCCCCGTCCGCGCTCAAGAGCGCCGAGGGCGAGGCCGAAGCGGCCGCCGAGGGCGAGTAATCCTCTGACACCCATGCCCCGGACCTGCCATCAGGTCCGGGGCATGCTCTATTTCGGGAGCGAGTGAGGCGTGCAACTCTGGGTAGGCCTCGGCAATCCCGGTCCGACCTATGCGCTTCATCGGCATAATGTCGGCTTCATGGCGCTGGACGTCATCGCGGACATGCACCGCTTCTCCCCATGGAAGAAGCAGTTTCAGGGATGGACATCCGAAGGCCGCATCGGCCCGGAAAAGATCCTCCTGCTCAAGCCCGCCACCTTCATGAACGAAAGCGGCCGTTCGGTCGGCGAGGCGCTGCGCTTCTACAAGCTGGCGACGTCGGACGTGACCGTCCTGCACGACGAACTCGACCTCGCCCCCATGAAGGTGAAGGTGAAGCGCGGCGGCGGCACGGCGGGCCACAACGGCTTGCGCTCCACCGATGCGCATATCGGCAACGACTTCCGCCGGGTCCGCATCGGCATCGGCCATCCGGGGCACAAGGACCGCGTGACCGGCCATGTGCTGGGCAATTACCACAAGAGTGAGATCAACGACCTGACCGACATGCTCGCCGCGATCAGCGCGGAGGCGGAGTGGCTGGCGAAGGGGGACGATGTGCGGTTCATGAATGATATTGCGATGCGGATGGCGGATTGAGGCTTGGGTAGCAAAGGCTAGCGGACGTTCACTTCCAGCCCTTTGCTACTCGTCCCAGATGCAGGGCGCTGGGCTTGGGCGTCCTCCTAAAACTCTCCCTGTCGACAGCTACCAATCCGAAAGTTGGCGCAAAACCAAGCGACCATTCGAAATTGTCGAGCAAGCTCCAATGAATGTAGCCCAGCACCGGCACGCCTTTGTTCATGGCTTGCCGCAGGCTCGCTATCGCGTCGTCGATGTAGCGTATACGCTGCGTGTCGTCGCGGGTCGCAATGCCGTTTTCGCTGACCAATATGGGCTTGCCCGTCACCTGATGGACGAAGGATACAGCGTTACCTAGTCCTGCGGGGTAATATTCCTGGGTCAGCATGTTGCGCTCCGACCCTGCCGGCGCGCGCATGACACCCGACGGGCCGACAAGGTCACGTCCGTAATTCTGCACGCCGACAAAATCGCCGGTCTCCGCACAAGCCTTGAGCCACGCACCGTTCACATAATCGCGAACCTCGTCGAGCCGACTATTGGGGCCGTCGGCCTGATAGTCGATGATCGCCAGCGTGACACCGACCGGCAGCTTCGGCGCAATTGCCTTGATCGCCGCATACCCTAGCTTGTGCGCCTGAACGAGGTTCGTGAGGACAGCATCGTCATCGGCCAGATGGAATGCCATATAGTCTGGAGATCCGCTGAACTGGCGGGCAGCCTGACGCTGCCGCTCCAGTATTTCGAGGGCCGAGGCCGAGGAAAATCCCGGTATCCAATGCTGGATGCGCTTGACCTGCGGCTCGTTCAGCGTCGCCGCCATGTGAATGCCGCTTGCCAGTTCACGGGCAGTTCGGTCGCAATAGCGCGCAAAAAGCTCGGCGGCATCCGGCTTGGTCCAGCCACCTCGCGCAGAGAACCATTGCGGGCAGGAGAAATGATTGAAAGTGACGATTGGCAGCACGCCATGCTTGTGACAGGCGTCGATCACCCTGTGATAATAGGCAAGCTCTGCATTGGAGAACTGACCAGGCGAAGGTTCAATGCGGGACCATTCGAGGGAAAAGCGATAGCAGTTCAGGCCGAACGACTTGAGCAGTCGTATGTCCTCCTCATAGCGATGATAGCTGTCGCACGCATCGCCGGAGCGCACGCCAAACCGCGTTGGCCGGATATTCTCCAGAAACCAGATATCGGAGTTGGTATTGTTGCCCTCGATCTGATGCCCAGCGGTGGCGGCGCCGAACAAAAAGGGCTTTTCCGCACGTTGTCGGGCAGTAGCAGCCGACACTTGAACCAATGCTTGCGCCCCCATCAAAGCGGCGCTCGCGCCAAGAAAATCTCTGCGAAGAATATTTTTGGTCATGCCAATTACCGTAATACGGGGCCCCAACAATTTTCAACTGAAAGCTATCACGGCGTTATGGGCAGGGGTAGCCATCCGCGCACGCCGGCAACCGGACAGTCTGCATTGGCCGCTCCAGAACGCGGCAAACGGGAAAGCGAACGGACCGCACTGACGGTTCATAAAATCAGCGGCTGGCTGGCCGGCTTTGGTCGACACCAAGCTCCCCCGATTTGACCGCAAGCCATGGGATGCACCCAGCCCGCCGCCGCCCTATCTCCCACTCATGACCGCCGACATCACCACCCGCATCGCCGCTCTCGACTGGCCAGACCTCACCACCCAACTCGATCACTACGGCTGGGCGCGAATGCCTGCCCTGCTCGCCCCAGAAGAATGCCGCAGCCTTGCCGCGCTCTACGACGCGCCCACGGGGTTTCGCTCGCATGTCCACATGGCCCGCCATGGCTATGGGCGGGGCGAATATCGGTATTTCGCTTATCCCTTGCCCGCCCCCGTTCAGGCGTTGCGCACCGCGCTCTATCCGCACCTCGCGCCCATCGCGAACCGCTGGCATGAGCGCATGAGCCTGCCGGATCGCTTTCCCGCCGACCATGCCGCCTTTCTGGACCGCTGCCACGCGGCCGAGCAGCGGCGCCCTACTCCGCTGCTGCTGCGCTATGGCACCGGCGATTATAACTGCCTGCACCGCGACCTGTACGGCGCGCATGTCTTTCCGTTGCAGGCCGCGATCCTGCTGTCCGCGCCGGGCGTGGATTTCGAGGGTGGCGAATTCGTCCTGACCGAGCAGCGCCCCCGCATGCAATCGCGCGCAGACGTCGTGCCGCTACAGCAGGGCGACGCCGTGATCTTCGCCGTCAACATGCGTCCGCAGGCGGGCACGCGCGGCGACTATCGCCTGTCGATGCGGCATGGGGTCAGCACGGTGCGGGCGGGGCAGCGGCATACGTTGGGGATCATCTTCCATGACGCCGCCTGACGCCCCGGCCATCGACCTGTTCGCCCAGGAACCGTTCAGGGGGGAGCGCCGCCGCCTCCCCCTCGACCCCGGCGCGGTTTTGCTCGGCGGCTTCGCGGCGGACATCGCATCCGACCTGATCGCCCATATTCACGCCATCGCCGCCGCCGCGCCCTTTCGCCATCTGGAGGTGCCGGGTGGTGGGCGCATGTCGGTGGCGATGACCAATTGCGGGCCGCTGGGCTGGGTCAGCGACCGGCGCGGCTATCGCTATGCTGCCACGGACCCCCTGTCGGGCGCGCCATGGCCCGCCATGCCGCCCGCCTTGCTCGCTCTGGCACAGCGCGCAGCTGCGGAGGCGGGATTCGAGGGGTTCGTGCCCGATGCCTGCCTCATCAACCGCTATGCGCCGGGCGCGCGCCTGTCGCTGCATCAGGACAGGGATGAGGCCGGGATGGACGCGCCCATCGTCTCCGTCTCGCTGGGCGCATCGGCGGTCTTCCTGTGGGGCGGGCAACGGCGCGGCGACCGGGCGGGCCGCTATCCGGTCCATCATGGCGACGTCATCGTTTGGGGCGGCCCTGCGCGTATGACCTTCCACGGCGTCGCTCCCCTCCCCGCCGCCGCATCGCATCCGCTGACCGGAGCATGCCGGTTCAACCTCACCTTTCGCCGCGCTGGTCCCGCCCGTTCCACCTGACCGCTGGCCTTCGCCGCCTCCCGGCGTTAA
>DASVNT010000155.1:0-65434 GCA_036383715.1 Sphingobium sp.
GTCGTCTCCGCCGCCCGCCGTGATGATCTCGCTGCCCGCGCCGCCGCCCAGAACGTCGGCATAGTTGGAGCCGATCAGGTTCTCGATGCTGTAGAGCTGGTCGCCCGTCGCGTCGCCGCCGGTGCCGTTGCTGCCGTCGAGGGATACTGCGACGCCTGCGGTTGCGTCGGCATAGCTGACCGTGTCGGTTCCGCTGCCGCCGTCGATGATGTCCGCGCCCGCGCCGCCGGAGATGATGTCGTTGCCGCTGCCGCCGTAGAGCCGGTCGTCGCCGCCCGCGCCAAAGATGATGTCGTCGCCCGCGCCGCCGGAAATCGTCTCCGCCGCGCCTGCGCCGGTCAACCGGTCGTCGAAGCTGGAGCCGGTCAGATTCTCGATATTGATGAGCTGGTCGCCGGTCGCGTCGCCGCCCGAACTGACCGTGCCGTCAAGGTTGATCGTCACGGCGGAGAGGGAGGTGGAATAATCCACCGTGTCGATCCCCGCGCCGCCGTCGATCACGTCCGCGCCTGCGCCGCCGTCGATGATGTCGTCGCCGTCGCCGCCCTGCAACGTGTCGTCGCCCGCGCCGCCAGTGATAATGTCATCGCCCGCGCCGCCGACCAGCGTATCGGCCTGCACGCCGCCGGTCAGGCGATCGTTGAAGGCGGAGCCGACGAGACGCTCGATGCCCGTCAGCACGTCACCCTGTGCGTCGCCGCCGACGCCCGTGGACCCGTCGAGGCCGACCTGCACCGCCACGGTGGAGGTGGAATAGTCGACCGTGTCGAAGCCCGCGCCGCCTTCCAGAAGGTCCGCGCCCGCGCCGCCGTCGAGAATGTCGTTGCCCGCGCCGCCGACGAGATGGTCGATGCCGTCACGCCCGATGAGAATATCGTCGCCCGCTCCGCCGATCAGTTCGTCATCGCTCGCACTGCCGCGCAGCACGTCCGCGCCGGAGGAACCGATGAGCCGCTCGATACCGGAGAGGGTGTCGCCCTCCGCATCGCCGCCATGGCCGATGCCGGTGGCGAGATCGACGGTCACGGCCTGCGCCGAACTGCTGTAATCCGCCGTGTCCACGCCCGCGCCGCCATCCAGCACGTCCGCACCGCCGCGTCCTTCGAGAATATCGTCGCCGCCGCCGCCGCGCAGTATCTCATCCGCCGCGGAGCCGATGATCATGTCCGCGCTGCCCGTGCCGATCACTTCCTCGATGGAGAGGAGCGTATCGCCCGTCGCATAGCCGCCAAGTCCGGTGGACCCGTCGAGATAGACGGTCACGCCCGATGACGACTGGCTATAGTCCACGATGTCATGGCCATCGCCGCCGTCGATCAGGTCGGCTCCTGCGCCGCCATCGATGAAGTCGTTGCCGCTGCCGCCGCGCAAGGTGTCGTTGTTCGCGCCGCCATAGAGGATGTCGTCGCCCGCGCCGCCGTCCAGCGTATCCGCCGCCGCGCCGCCGGTCAGCCGGTCGGCATAGGCGGAACCGATGATCGCCTCGATCCCGGTCAGCACGTCGCCCTGCGCGTCGCCGCCCACGCCGACGCTGCCCGACAGGTCGACCGTCACGCCTGCGGAGGAGGTCGAATAGTCCGCCGTATCGAAGCCCGATCCGCCCCGGATGATATCCGCGCCCGCGCCGCCGGAGAGGAGGTCATCGCCTTCGCCGCCGTCCAGCGTATCGTCGCCCGCGCCGCCATAGATGCGATCCGCGCCCGCACTGCCGAGCAGCGTGTCGCTGCCGCCGTTACCGATAAGAATATCGTCGCCGCCGCCGCCTTCGAGCACTTCGTCCGCTTCGACGCCGGTAATGGTGTCGGCATATTCGGAACCGAGGATATGCTCGATATTGCGGATCTGGTCGCCCGCCGCATCGCCGCCGATGCCGACGCTGCCGTCGAGGGTGAGGGTGATGCCGCTGGTGCTGGCACTATAGTCGGCGGTGTCATAGCCCGCGCCGCCGTCGAGAATATCGGCGCCCGCGCGGCCCGCGAGAATATCGTCGCCCGCGCCACCTTCCAATATGTCCGCGCTTTCGGAGCCGACGAGCTGGTCGGCGAAGGCGGAGCCGATGACATGCTCGATACTGCTCAGCGTATCGCCGTCGGCAAAGCCTCCCGATGCGGTGTTGATCGTCAGATTGACGGAGACGCCCGCGTTGGAGCCGCTGTAATCGACGGTATCGACGCCCGCGCCGCCATCCATGACGTCCGCGCCCGCGCTGCCGACAAGCACGTCGTTGCCCGCCTGACCGCGCAATATGTCCTCGTTCGCGGAACCGTAGAGCGTGTCCGAGAAAGCGGAGCCGGAGATGCCCTCGATCCCGATAAAGACATCGCCCGCCGCGTCGCCGCCCGTGTTCGCCCGGCCGTCGAGGCCCGCGACGATGCCGGCCTGCGACTGGCTGTAATCCGCAATGTCGGTGCCGGTGCCGCCGTCCAGCGTATCCGCGCCCGCGCCGCCCTGAAGCACGTCATTGCCAGCCCCACCGACCAGCGTGTCATTGCCGGTGCCGCCCGAAATCGTGTCGTTGAAGGCGGAGCCGACAATGCGCTCAATACCCGACAGCGTGTCGCCCTGCGCGTCGCCGCCGAGGCCCACCGACCCGTCATTACCGACGATCACGGCGGAGGCGGAGAGGGAGTAATCCGCCGTGTCGAAGCCCGCGCCGCCGATCAACTCGTCGGAGCCGAGGCCGCCGCGCAGCACATCGTCGCCCGCACCACCTTCGAGGCGGTTGGCGAGTTCGTTGCCGGTGAGTATGTCGTCGAAGGCCGAACCGCGCAGACCCTCGACATCGGTCAACTGGTCGCCCGCCGCATCGCCGCCGACGCCCGCTGTTCCGTCGAGCGCGACCTGCACCGCGCTGCCCGAACGGCTATAGTCCGCAATGTCAAAGCCAAAGCCGCCGACGAGGCTGTCCGCGCCCGCACCGCCTTCGAGGATATCGTCGCCCGCACCGCCGTCCAGCCGGTTCGCTCCCGCGTCGCCATAGAGGTGGTCCGCATAGACGGAGCCTGTGACATTCTCGATCCCCGACAGCGTATCACCCGCCGCCGTGCCGCCCGTGCCCGTGCCGGACACGAGGTCCACCGTCACGCCCGCCGTGGAGTCGCTGTAATCCGCGGTGTCGCTCCCCGTGCCGCCGATCAGCGTATCCGCGCCCAGACCGCCGCGCAGCACATCGTCGCCCGCGCCGCCTTCCAGCGTGTTGTCGCCGCTGTCGCCGATCAGCGTGTCGGCATAGGCGCCGCCCACCACGCGCTCGATGCCGGACAGCCGGTCGCCCTCGGCCACGTCGCCGGAGGAGGGGTTGCCGTCGAGGCGGATCGTGACGGACCCTTGCGCGGAGGAATAATCCGCCGTGTCGAACCCGGCGCCGCCCTGCAGCGTGTCTGCGCCCAGACCGCCGATCAGCGTATCGTCACCCGCGCCGCCGGACAGCAGGTTGTCGCCCGCATCGCCGGTCAGCCGGTCGGCATAGGCGGAGCCGGTCAGGCGCTCGATGCCGGTCAGCACGTCGCCCTCCGCATCGCCGCCGCGCCCGACGTTGCCGTCGAGGGAGACAGTCACGCCAGCGGAGGAGGTGGAATAATCGGCGGTGTCGATGCCTTCGCCGCCCATGAGCGTATCCGCACCCGCGCCGCCGATCAGCGTGTCGTTGCCGCCGCGACCTTCGAGCTGGTCATTGCCTGCGCCGCCAATCAGGTGGTCGTCCAGGCTCGACCCGATCACCCGCTCGATGCTGGCCAGCACATCACCCTGCGCGTCGCCGCCTTCGGACAGTCCGCCGTCGAGCCGCACCGTCACCGCCTGAACGGAGGTGGAGTAATCGACCGTATCGAAGCCCGCGCCGCCGTCGATCTTGTCCGCGCCGCCGAGGCCGATCAGCGTGTCGTCGCCGTCACCGCCGCGCAACGTATCCGCGCCGCCCGTACCGATCAGCGTATCGTCGAAGCGGGAGCCTTCCAGCCCCTCGATACTGATGAACTTGTCGCCGACAGGATCGCCGCCGTCCTGCACCGACCCGTCGAGCGCCACGCGCACGCCGCGTGTCGATCCCGCATAGCTGGCGATGTCGAAGCCGTCGCCGCCGTCCAGCGTGTCCGCGCCCGCGCCGCCTTCCAGCACGTCGTCGCCCATGCCGCCCTTGAGCGTCTCATTGCCTGCGCCGCCGATCAGATGATCGTCGTGGGCGGACCCGATGACGATCTCCATATTGGCATAGGTGTCGCCCTCGGCATCGCCGCCATGGCCCGCGCGCCCGTCGAGATAGACGGTGACACCCTCGGCGCTGGTGGAAAAGTCCACGGTGTCGATGCCCGCGCCGCCATCCACGGTGTCCGCGCCTGCGCCGCCCGCGATGACATTGTCGCCCGCGTCGCCGGTCAGCACGTCGTCATGGGCGGAGCCGATGATATTCTCGATATTGCGCAGCACGTCGCCCTCGGCATCGCCGCCGACGCCCGCGCGGCCATCGAGATAGGCGGTGACGCCCGTCGCCGACGCGCTGTAATCCGCCGTGTCGATCCCGCTGCCGCCGTCGAGCGTGTCCGCGCCCGCGCTGCCCGTGAAGCGGTCGTCGCCCGCGCCGCCCTCCAGCGTCTCGCTGCCCGATCCGCCGTGGAGGATGTCGTTGCGCGAGGTGCCGATGACATGCTCGATATTGGTGAGTTGGTCGCCTTCCGCCTGTCCGCCATGGGAGGCGGTGCCGTCGAGGAAGATCTCGACGCCCGTCGTGCCCGCAGCTTCGCCCGCAAAGGCATTGGTGTAATCGACGGTGTCGAAACCCGCGCCGCCGTCGATCCTGTCCTTGCCCGCGCCGCCGTCGAAGCTGTTGTCGCCTGCGTCGCCAGTCAGTGTGTCGTCATAGGCGGAGCCGATCAGCCCCTCGACATTGGTGTAGGTGTCGCCCTTGGCATAGCCCGCCGTGCCCTTGCCGGTGCCGAGGTCGGCGGTGACGGCAGTGTTCGACAGGCTGTAATCGACGATGTCGGTGCCCGTGCCGCCGTCGATCTGGTCCTCGCCAGCGCCCGCATAGATATGGTCGTTGCCTGCGCCCGCATTGATGATGTTGCCTGGTGGGTTGGCGAATAGGACATAGATGGGATCGCCGGTGACGGGGTCGGTGACGACCATGTCGCCCGCCTCGTTCACGATCTTGATGCCGAACTGCGTCGAAACCTCGACCGCATTGGTGCTGGTCTTGCCGTCGGAGGACAGGCCGAGCTGCACCGGCAGGAAGAACTGGTCGAGGAACGCACTGGTCCCGTCGCCCGCATGGGTGGGCAGGGTATAGATCAGTTGCAGGTCGAAGCTGAAGGCGGACTGGCTGGCGGGCACATTGGTCGTGTTGCCCTGCGCGTCGTGCAACTCGCTGATCTTGGTGATGCTGCCGGCATCGACCGTCACCAGCCAGCCCTTGTCGGTCAGCGTCGCATTGGCGATGCTGTATCCGGCGGGCAGGGAGGGGATCAGCACCTGCATGAGTTGCAGGCCCTTGGCAGGCACCATCGCCTCGACATGCAGCACGCGCATGGTGGAGCCGGTGGGCGCATGGGCCGGATTGTCGGCGTAGATGATGTCGCTGGCGGAGGAGCCGGTGATGATCTCCTTTGCCGACTGGCCTGCGAAACTCTTGTCGATGGACGAAGTGGGGCCGCCGGTGTCGCCCTTGATGACGGCACGGCCCGCCTCGGACGTCGTTGCCACGCCCTCGCTATTGTACAGGGTGTAGGTCAGCTTGGGCACCAGCTTGCCGATGCCCGGCGCGCCGATGGCATCATCGGGGGCAGGCTCGACCGCCTTGGCGGAGATGACTGTGCCGGAACTGGTCGGGCCGCCCGCCGATGTGGGCGGGGCGGTGATCTTTTCCGTGAGATTCTTCGCTTCGGTATCGTATTTATGCTGCTTTTCAGCCTTTTCGGCGGCAGCAGCCTGCGTGGCGGCGCTATCGCTCGGCTGAATGCCGCCGCCGCTGCTGTCCTTCTGCCCGCTCGACTGTGTGTCGGTGGCCGTGTCGGAACTGGCGGAGGAGAGCATCAGCTTGACCGGGGAGTCCTGCTCCTTGATTTCGCCGACCGTCGCCACCGCCTGATCGGCGCTGATTTCCTTGTCGCTGAACACCAGTATCGGCTTGCGGCCGGTAAAGGCGGCCATGGCCATGCCGGGGATGATAATCTTGCTGCCGTCGTCGAAGATCAGGACGAGGTCGACGTCCACGATCTCCACCTTGAACGGCGCGAACGGCATGTTGAGCAGCGCCTTGTCGTCGGCGCTGAGCTCCACGACCTTGGCTGCGGCGAATTTGGATGCGTGATCGCCGCCATGGGCGTCGGCCCCTGCACCGGCGGCAGGCATGGAGGCGCTGGGCAGGGCCTTCGCCGTCAGGCCCGTCACCGGACCCTTGCCACCACCAGAACTGCTACCCGCCGACTTGGCCATGGACGTCCCTCAATAAACTTACAGGGGACTATCGCTCGCTAGTCTTGATTTAAGGTAAACGAAGCGTTCACCATGATTTTGCGGGCAGTCCGGAAATTGCGGATTATTTGGCCGACAGCTTGGCCCGCGTCGGGGCAGGGGCGGGCACGACGAGCGGTGGCAGCGGTTCGCCCGCGCTCACCAGGTCGAACAGGCCGCCGAGTTTCTGCAACACGCGATATTCCGCCAGGTTCATGGCGATCTGGTTGCCCACGGCATTGGCGCGTGCGCTGAACAGCACCTGCTGGCTGTCGAGCAGGTCGAAGACCGACCTTTTGCCTTCGCGGAACTGCTGCTTGTAGAGGTCCGCGACGCGTTGCGCGGAGTCGATCTCGGCGTTGATCGTCGCGATCTTCTGCCGCGCGGCGCCCAGCGACTGGAAGTCGGCGCGAATATCCTGCTCCACCTCGCGGCGGCGGCGGTCGAGTTCATAGTCCGCCTGACGCAGCCGCGCCCCGATGCGATTGCGCAGCGCCACGTCCGATCCACCGCTCAGGAAGCTGTAGGACATGGTGACCATGGCGCGCGCGTCTTCGGCCATGCCGGTCGCGCCCAGCACGTCATATTTGTGATTGCCCTGAACCTGCAGCCCGAAGCGGGGCAGGAACGTGCCCGTCTGGCTGGCATATTGGCGGTCGAGCGAGCGGCGGTCCTCCACCGCCTGCGCCATGCGCGGGCTGTGGTCGTCGATCATGTCCACCGCAGCCTCGACCGTTGCGGGCAACGCGTTGACGGATGGAGGCAGATCTACCGCGAGGCCGGGAATATGATCGGTCAGCCGCTTATAGGCGTCGCGCGCCTGCTGCATCGCGCTCTGGCGGTCGAGCAGGGTGGACTGGACATTCTCCACCCGTGCCTTGGCGCGGTCCACGTCGGCTTGTGTGGTTAGGCCGAGTTCCTTCTGCACCGTGACCATGCGCAGGATCTTGCGGGTCGCGGCGATCTCGCCATTGGTCAGGTCGATCAGCTTCTGCTGCTGCAACATGCCGAGATAGGCGTTGGTGATGTCGAAGGAGATCGCCTCGATCTGTTCCCGCGTGGCCCATTGGGCGGCGCGATAGCTGGCGCGTGCGCGCTTGATATCGTTGATCGTCACGCCCCAGTCCCACAGATTCTGGGACAGGGTGACGCTGCCCTCCATGCGGTTGCGGCGGGTCGAGGCGGTGGTAGTCCGGGCGAGTTCCGGGCCATAGCCGACGGTCATGTCGACGCGCGGCATATAGCCTGCGCGGGCCTGCCCGATGGCGTATTTCGCGTCGTCCTGCTGGGCGAGAGCGATCTGGATGTCGGGGTTGCTCTTGAGCGAGGCGATGATGGCGTCACGCAGCGATTCCGCTTCGCCCGCGGCAGGAGCCGGGGCGGGCGCTGCGGGGTCTTCGACCTTTTCCACGGGCGCACCCGTTCCAGAGGTCAGCGTGGCGACCGGCGCGGCGGGATCAGGGACGACCGCCGTGGCAGTGGACACGGTGACGGGCGAGGGATTGGGCTGTGCCGCAGGCGTGGGCAGCGGTTCGTCAGATGCGCGCGCGGGCTTCGGCTGCGCCTTGTCGAACGGAGGCTGCGGTACGGGTTTCGCTGGCAGAGATGTGGCCGGGAGCGGGCTGGCGAGGCTGGTGAAGGATGGCGCGGCATCGCTCGCCTGGGCGCTCATGGAAACGGCGGTATCGGACTCGATCAGGTTCGAGTCCCCGGCCGACAGGTCCACGGCCAGCAGGGCAGGGGCATCGGTTGCCCTGGCCATGTGCGCGCTGGCACACAGCAATGCCGCTAACGTCAGCCGAGAGGCCGCGATCGCGGAAATCTGCCTGGTCAAGCTTTTGTCCCCAAAGCCGTTCGATCAAACAGATTTTGCAGAATAGGGTTAAAACGCCGTAAACCATGACGTATTTTACGGTTCGGTTCGTCTCAATCCGCGGCAGCGAGCCAGTCGTCGAGCAGCCGGAACGGCAGATGCGGCGTAAAGCGCGCGAACAGGTCGCCGCCGTGGCTGATGCACACGGATGCCGCAAACTCGCCCAGGCCCGCGACGACCACGATCACTGCGTCGCCCGTCGCCAGAGGCGGCGTGTCGCTCAGCAGGATGTCGCTGGTCGAGAGGCTGTCGAGCGTGCAGCGATGATGGCGTCCGTGCAGACGGATCATCGTATGGGCGCTGGAATAGAAGCGGGGAAGCGTCGGTCCGGCCTGCGGAACGGCGCGTTCGGTCCGGTCGTCGCGCAGCGATGCGGCGGGGTCGGCAGGGCAACTCATGCCCGCGCGCCCGTCCCGCACCCATTGCACGGTACAGGGCAGTTCGCGTCCCGACGACAGCGTGACCGTGGCGGCTTCTCCCACGACGAGAGACAAATGGGTTTCGATGGCGAGGCCGCCCGTCGATACGTTGCGGATACGGCAAATCCCGTTGCGCCCGCGCTGCCTGACGCCCGCGTTGACGAGGACGGTCATGTGCCGCTCGGTGCGCGGCTGAAAGGGACGGGCGTCCCCGTCATCCGTGCGTTGGTGCTGCATCACCCCCATAACGGCATCAGGCCGCCGCTTTTTTAGGGGTCTTGTCGAATTGCGCGATCAGGTCGAGCAGGTCTTCCTCGTCCAGCGGCTCGTCGAAGCGCAGGCTGAATCCCTTGGGAGAGGTGGAGATGATGTGCCCGAACAATTCCTCCGGCCCCAGTTTCATGCAGATCGGCGTATCCTGCCGGTGCATGATATAGGCCAGCTTGGGCCGGAACATCGCGCCGCCCTGCGAAATGTCGATGATCCGTCCTTCAAAGCTGCTCATGCGGTCGATCAGCATCAGGTCGGTGTCGATCTGGCAGGCATGGCGGGCGAAAAGGCGGTTGAACTTGGGCTTCTTGCGCAGGAAGCGGGGGAGGGGGATGGTGATCGCCATGCTCAATATCCCTTCATCGCTGCGGGACGGGGTTCATTGCCGACAGGAGGCGCGGCTGATTCCGTCTCCGCATTCAGGCGGCGTTGCAGCACGTCCATTTCACGGCGCGCGCCGCTGAGGTCGGGAACGCCGGACAAGGCCGTCGGATCGACGCTCTCCGCCATGGCGAGCAGCGATTCGAGGCGGGCCTGCTGGTCCGCCGTCTGCGCGACGAGATGGTTGAGCGCGGTGCGATCCTCATCCCGGCCTGCCTCCATACGCGCGAGCCGCGTGTCGAGCGCCTCGCCCTGCTGACGCGCGAGCCGACGCTGGCTCAACATCATGCGGCGCAATTCCTGCCGGACGCCCGTAGCGCCCGATCCGAACAGGCGCGAAAATAGCCCGCTGCGCGGCGTGGCCGCCTGCGCATGGCCCGCATCGGCGAGCAGCACGGCGAGGTTGTCGAGTTGCCCATGCAAATGCCCGCCGTTCAGCGTCGTCATCCGCTCCACCGTTGCGGTCATGCCGCCCAGTATGGCGCGGATATGCGCGCGATCCGCCTCTGCCTGATCGTACAGCCCCTTGAACTGCGCCAGCATCGCGATCTGGTTGCGCGCCAGTTCCGACACCGCATGGCTGATCGGCTGGAGCAGCGGTGCGGGGTCGTAGATGTTCTCGATCGACCGGCTGAGCCGCGTGACCGAATGCGCCATCTCGCCCATGGCGGTGCGTGTCTGGACCGCATGGTCGGCGGTTTCCGCGACGGTGGTGCGGACGCTCTCAATCTGGCGGCTGCCGATTTCCAGCGCGGTCTTCACGTCGGAGAAGTCGGCATCGACCTTGACGCTCACCTCGTTCTGGCCAGTCGCGCCGTGGCCTTCCAGGTCGGCGAGGTTGGACAGCCAGTGCTCGAACTCGTTGCGCAGCGCCTTCATCGCGCTGGTCATGCAGCGTTCCAGAGCGCCCAGCACCATGGATGTCATCAGACCAAAGAGCGAGGAGGAGAAGCCGACGGACATGCCGTTCAGCGGCGCCTTCATGCCCTCGATCATCTTGGCCATGCCTTCGGTGCCCGAACTGCCCGACAGGTCCATGCCGCCGATCAGGTCGGACACGCTGTGGACCGTCTTCATCAGGCCCATGAACGCACCGAGCAGGCCGAGGAAGACCATCAGGCCGGAGAAGTACATGATCGTCGACTTGCGGTCGTTGATCCGCTGGTCGACGTCGTGCAGCAGCATCTGCACGGTCGAGTTGGAAATCTTGACCTCGTCCTGCTTGCTGAACTCCTCGGTGATCATCCGATAGCCCTGACCCAGCAATTCGGGTTCGTTGAACACGACGGCGGGATGGCGATAGGGGTTCACCGGACGGCGGCGGATGCTGCCATAATCGACCTGCAACGCTTTCAGCGCCACCGTCTCGTTCTTGAGCGCCAGCACATGGTGGAAGGCCAGCCATGCGGCCAGCCCGGCCAGTATGAAGATGGACAGGTTGAGCGCCAGCTTCGCCTTGAGGCCCGCCAGCACGAACTCATGCGCGTAAATGCCGAGGCCCACGAGCACCACCATGATGGCGCTCATCTTGATGAGTTCCGACTTGATCTGCTTTTCCATCGTCATGCGGGTTGCTTCCGGCTCATGGCTTCAGCACCACGCGGACGTTGTGGCCGTCCTTGGCGCTTGCGTCGGTGACGCGGATCTGGGTCAATATGTCGGCGGGGGCAATGCCCGCCTTGATCAGGACGTTGCGAGTCATCGCTGCGCGGTAGAAGGCCAGCCGCTGCGCTTCGGAGACGGAGGATGTCTGCGGCGCGAACGACCAGATTTCATATTTCATGCCGGGCTTCGCCTTGCCCTTCAGGAAGGCGACCGTCTTGCCGGTGCTGTCCGCGTCGATGGTGACGGCGCTGGGATCGAAGTCGAGGCTCAGCAGCACGTCGGCGGTCTTGACCTCCACGCCCTTTGTATTGTCGGCCGCTTCGGTGGCCTTGACCTGCAATTTCAGCGTGTCGGGCGTCTCGCGCGTGCGGATGGACAGGCGTTCCGCGCCGTTGACGGGCGTTTCCGTCTTCAGGACGGAGCCGAGTTCCGCGATGGACGTGCCCGTCTCCGCGTCAGGAGAGGTTATGCGGTTGGCCTGCTGGCCCTGCGATCCGCCAGCGGCGGTGGCGGCGCTGGAGGCTTTGCCGTCGGCGAGTTTCTGTTCGTCGAACTTATGCTGTTCCTCGGCCAGAAGCTGTTTCTTGAAATGCTCCATCGCGCGCTGCGACAGGGTCATGACCGCCGCGCTCATGATGACGAGCAGGAAGGTCACGACCATGATGACGGTCGTCAGCACGTCGACAAACGCCGGCCAGTGATTGACTTCGCCTTCAGCCGATGCGCCAGCCACGAAACACTCCTGTTCAGGCCGGATCGGCCCAGAGAATACAGATTTCACGCATGTCTATCGCAGACATGGCTAAAGCTTGGTTAACCCTGCTCAGGCGGCCTGCGGGGCGGCGGCGCGATTGCCGTTGGCGGCGCGCATCATCGCCAGCACCTCCGCGCGCGGCTTGTCCGCGATCACCCGGCCATCCTCCAGCCAGATCACCCGGTCCACGATGTCGAGCAGGGCGAGGCGATGGGTCGCGACGATCAGCGTCTTGTCCCGCGCCGCCTCACGTAGGCCGTTGATGACCAGCATCTCGCTCTGGATGTCCATCGACGCGGTCGGCTCATCGAGCAGCACTACCGACGGATTGCGAACCAGCGCGCGGGCGAGGAGCAGCGACTGGCGCTGCCCGCCCGACAGCTTGTGCCCGCGCGGTCCGATCTTGCGGCCATAGCCCTCCACCGAACGCGCGACGAAGCTGTCGAGGCCGGAGGCGCGGATCGCCTGCTCCACGATGGCATCATCCGGTTCGGGCAGGCCGAGCAGGATATTCTCCCAGATCGACCGGTCGAACAGGGTCGCGTCCTGTCCGGCATAGACGATGTTCTGGCGCAGGTGGACCGGCGCATATTGGTCGATGGCATGGCCGTCGATGGAGATGCTGCCCGACTGTTTCTCGTGCAGGCTCGCCAATATCTGGAGCAGTGTCGATTTGCCGGAGCCGGATTTGCCGATCAGCGCGATCTTCTCGCCGGGGCGGATGTTCAGGGTGATGCCGTTGATGCTGGGCGCGGCGGACCCTTCGAAGGTATGCGAGACATTGCCGATGCGGATGTCGCCGCGAATGCGGTGCGACTTGATGATCGGGTCGGAGGTGGTCCGCTCCGGCTCCATCTGCAAAATCTGGGCGAGGCCGTCGAATTGCGACAGGCTCTGATAGACCTTGCCCACCATGGCGACGGCGGAGGAGACGGGAACCATCGCACGGCCTGTCAGCATGGTGACGGCGACCAGAGCGCCGGTGGTCATCGCGCCCGCCTTGATCTGGAACACGCCGATGATGACGACCATGACGGTCACGATCTGGACGAGGAAGGTGGAGACGCCCGTGGGCAGCTCGTTCCATTTGCGCACGGACTTGGTGCCGATGCCGATATGGTCGGAGAGTATGTCCCACTGGCGCAGGAACTGTCCCTCGGCCAGATTGGCCTTGATGGTGGTCCAGCCCTCGGTCACGTCCACGATCAGGTTGTTGCGCGCCTGCATGAGCTTGGAGGAGCGCGTGCTGGCGAGTTTCAGCGCGTAATTGGCGATGACGCCGACCAGCAGCATCGCCGCCGCCCCGATGATCGGACCCGCGACCGTCGCGCCGCCGATCGCCATGATGATGGCGAGGAAGGCGAGGAACCACGGCACGTCCACGAGGAAGGTCACGGCAGCCTGCGGGGCCAGCATCGCGAGTTGCTCCACATCGCGCAGGCCGACCATCAGCGCGCCGACGCTCTTGCCGCCATGCTTCATGCGGGCATTGAGCACGGTGGTCATCGCGCGGTGCTGCACCGACTGGCCGACGCGGATGCTCACCGCATCGACAAAGCCGCTGCGCACATGGCGGAACAGAAATTCAAACAGCAGCACGATGACCATGCCGACCGACAGCGCCCACAGCGATTCGACCGCCAGATTGGGCACCACCCGATCATAGATCGCTCGCATATAGAGCGGAATGGCGAGCGCGCAGAGGTTGAGGAACACCGCTGCGAGCAGCAACTGCCCGATGCGCTTCTTCTCCGCCAGGAATACGCCCAGCAGCCAGAGCCGGGGGTTGCGCTGGACCAGATCCCGGTCTGCTTCCTCGTCCAGTCCGTTTTCAGGGTCGAGATGGCCGCAGGTCAATATCTGCTCGCTGATCGCGCCGTCCAGCGCGGCGAGGGCGACCGTGCGCTCACCCTGCGCGTCGATGATGCGCGCCGTGCCCTCCCGATGCGTCAGAGCGGTGATGACGATGGCCCCGCCGTCCCGCACTGCGGTCAGCGCGGGCAGGTCATGCGATTGAATGGCGTCGAGTCGGATCGCATCCCACCGGGCGTCCAGTCCTGCGCGCGCAAGCGCAAACGGTGCGAAGCGCGGGTCGAGATCGCCCTCCGACACCGGGAAACCGGCGGTCAGATGCGCCCGTGCGACTGTCATGCCGCAGGCGGCACTCAGCCGTTCGAGCGCATGGACGAAGGGCAGGGGGCTGAGCGAAAAACCCGTGTTTTCGGACGGGAAATCCGCAAAATGCGATGCTGCGGGGCGCGGCCTTCCGCGCCGGACCGATCTCCACAGGAGGCTCAGCAGGCTGTCGGAACGCGCGGATGTGCGGGCATTGCTCTTGGTCATGCGGTGTCCCACGGGTTTGTCGCGGGCCGTTAAACATTATTAAGGATAATGACTGGTAAACGGACGACGGAATTTACGAAGTTCTTGTCGGACGGGACGCCCTATGAAATTCAGCCATATCCGGGATCGCCTGATCTGCGCCTTTGGCGGCGCGAGCCTGTTCGACGGCGTAAGCGGTCGCGAGGCGCAGACGGCGCTGTCGGGCCGTGCTCCGGCAACCACTGCTGCCATCGGCGGCCTTGCCCCGTGGAGCGCGCGGGAACGGACGGAGGGCCATGGGCGCCTCCTGCGCCTGCTCGGTCTGCTGACGGTGATCTTCCTCCTGTGGGCCTCACTGTTTTCCGTGGACAAGGTGACGCGGGGCAGCGGGCGTGTGCTGCCGTCCGTGCAGAACCAGATCGTCCAGCATCTCGAAGGCGGCATCGTGAAGCAGATTCTCGTCCGTGAGGGGCAGCGCGTGCACAAGGGGCAGGTGCTGCTGCGCGTCGAGAACGCCTATACCGGCGCAGAATTTCAGAACGCCCGTACCGACGTGATCGCCAAGAAGATCGCGCTCGCCCGCATGGATGCGGAGGTCAGCGGCGCGGCCGACTTCATCGTGCCGGAGGAACTGGCGCGGCAGGTGCCCGAAATCGCCGCCAGCGAAGTCGGCCTGTTCCGCTCCCGCCGGGCGCAGCGCGGGCAGGAAACCGGCATCATCGACGAGCAATCGCGCGGCCACCGCGCGGAAATCGGCTCGCTTCAGGCGCGCCTCGCCAATTTGCGCGGCGAGGAACGGCTGATGATGGAGCAACTCGCCAAGCTGGAGCGCGCCTATTCGGAGGAGGCGATTTCGGAACGGGAGGTGCTGGACAAGCGCGCCGCCCTGTTGTCGCTGCGCACCCGCATCGCCGACGTGCAGAACCAGATACCGCAATCGAGCGCGCAACTGGGCGAATCCGCCGCGCGCCGTAACGAAATCTGGACCCGCGACATGGAGCAGACGAAGGAAAAGGCGGCGCAGCTCCGCCTCGAACTCGCCAAGGCCGACGAGCAATTCGGCGCAGCGCAGGACAAGGCCACGCGTGAGGAAGTGCGCGCGCCCATGGATGGCATCGTCAACAAGGTCTATGTGCAGACCGAAGGCGGCGTGATCCGGGGCGGCGAACCGCTGATCGAGATCGTGCCCGCCGACAAGGTCGTGATGGTCGAGGCGCGCATCATGCCCAAGGATCGCGGCAACATCTGGCCCGGCCTGCCCGCCAGCATCAAGATTTCGGCCTATGACAGCAGCATCTATGGCGGCCTTGAAGCGACGCTGACCGACGTGTCGCCCGACGTGGTTCAGGACCAGAAGGGTGAGGTCTATTACCGCATCCGCCTGCGCGCCGACACGAGCAAATTCGGCGCGGACAAGCCGGTGATCCCCGGCATGACGGCGGAGGTGAACATCCGCTCCGGTCGCCAGACCATCCTCGATTACATCCTCGGTCCGCTGATCAAGATCGGGGATAACGCGATGCGGGAAAGTTGAGTTTGGTGGTGAGGGGTGGCGGCGCGCCACCCGCCTCATCCGCCGTTAACTCAGCCGCTCGACCGCCTCCCGGTCCAGCGATCCCGGAATGACCATCACCGGGCAGGGCAGGGTGCCGCAATCGACGCCGGCGAAATGGGTGACGAGGATGCCCGGATTGCCCTTTGCCGCTGCGCCCAGCACCAGTGCGGCGACCTCCGGCTCCTCCTCCAGCGTCTTGCGCACGGCGGCGACCGGATCGCCCAGTTGCACGGTGATCTGCGGCCTTATGCCCGATTCCCCCATGATCCGCCCGGCGGCGGCCATCACCAGCGCCTCCGCCCGGTCGCGCGCTTCCGCCTCCATCGTGGCCTGCACGCCGCCCCATTGGGAGAACTCCGGCTGGGCGGCGAAGGCGAGGATGTGGACGGCGCCGCCCGTCTTGGCGGCGCGGCGCGAGGCAAAGAGCAGGGCCGTCTCTGACTCGCGCGTTTCGTCGATGACTACCAGATATGTCCGCATTGCCGGAGCCCCATGAAATTCCGTCAGCCGCCGAAAATCCGTGCGAACGGCCCGCCAAAATGCGCCATTATTCGGATGCAGGCAAGCTGAGGTGCGGTCAGGCTGCTGAATGGCGTTGGAATGATCGCCAAACGGCGCGCGCCCCCTTGACCCGAAGGGCCAAAGCGGCAAGGTGCGGCCAACCACCCCAGTTTTGCCCAGCGAGAAGGCCCCGCACATGGCGATTGAGATCAAGATGCCCGCTCTTTCCCCCACGATGGAGGAAGGAACGCTCGCGAAATGGCTGGTGAAGGAAGGCGATACCGTGGCCTCCGGCGATCTGCTCGCGGAAATTGAGACGGACAAGGCGACGATGGAGTTCGAGGCCGTCGATGAAGGCACTGTCGGCAAGATCCTGGTCGCCGAGGGTACGGAGAATGTGAAGGTTGGCACGGTGATCGTGACGATATTGGAAGAAGGCGAGGAAGCAGGCGCAGCCGCTCCCGCCAAGGCCGAAACGAAGCCCGCGCCCAAGGCGGAGGCTCCGAAGGAAGAACCCAAGCAGGAGGAAAAGAAGGTGGCAGCAACCGCAGCGGCAAAGGCAGAGCCAGCACCATCCGTTTCCGGCACGGATGGCCGCGTGAAGGCCAGCCCGCTCGCGCGCCGCATCGCGGCCAATGACGGCGTGGACCTGTCGGCGCTCACCGGCACCGGCCCCGGTGGCCGCATCGTGAAGGCTGACCTCGCCGGCGCCGCAAAGGGTGTCGTGTCCGCCGCCGCGCCTGCTGCCAAGGCTGCCGCCCCGGTGGCCGCGGCTCCGGCCTCCGCGCCTGCCGCCGCTTCGCCCACCGACTATCCGACACCGCATGAGCTGGTGAAGCTGTCGGGCATGCGCAAGACCATCGCGCGCCGCCTGACGGAGAGCAAGCAGACCGTCCCGCACATCTATCTGACGCGCCACATCCGCCTCGACGCGCTGCTCAAGCTGCGTGCGGAGCTGAACGACGCGCTGTCTTCGCGCGGCGTGAAGGTGTCGGTCAACGACCTGCTCATCAAGGCGCTGGGCATCGCGCTGGAGCGCGTGCCGGAGTGCAACGTGCAGTTCCGCGGTGACGACATGCTGAAGTTCAGCCGCGCGGACGTCTCCGTCGCGGTGTCGATCCCCGGCGGCCTCATCACCCCCATCGTCACCGATGCCGGCTCCAAGAGCGTGGCCGCCATCTCCGCCGAGATGAAGGTGCTGGCCGACAAGGCCAAGACCGGCAAGCTGCAGCCCAATGAGTATCAGGGCGGCACCGCCTCCCTTTCCAACATGGGCATGATGGGGATCAGCGAGTTCGACGCGGTCATCAACCCGCCGCAGGCGATGATCCTGGCGGTCGGCGCGGGTGAGCGTCGTCCGTGGGTCATGCCCGACGACAGCATCGCCGCCGCGACCGTCATGTCCGCCACCGGCAGCTTCGACCACCGCGCCATCGACGGCGCGGACGGTGCGCGCCTGATGGCCGTGCTGACCGAGCTGGTGGAGAAGCCGCTGGGCCTGATCGCCTGAGCCGCCTTCGGTGACTGACCGCATCCCGTCGATCCGCGTTACCGTGATGCCCGCCGACATGAACCCCTATGGCGGTGCATTCGGCGGGTGGATCGTCAGCCAGATGGCGCTGGGCGCGGCGTCGCAGGCGTCGCGCGTGGCAAAGGGCCGGGCGATCCTCGTCGCGGCGGATGAGTTGCGCTTTCCCGCTGGCATGCTGTGCGGGGATGAACTGAGCGTCTATGTCACCCTCGAAAAATCCGGCCGCTCCTCCATGACTTTCGTCGCGGAGGCGGAGCGGCGGGACCGTGACAGCGATTTCACGCAGGTCGCCGCCACTGGTCGTTTCACCTTTGTCGCGGTTGACGATAACAACCGCCCCCGACCGCTTTCAGACTCTCCCATTTCAGATTCCATCTCTCAGGAAGGATAGCCATGTCGTCCTATGATCTCATCGTCCTCGGCTCCGGCCCCGGCGGCTATGTCGCGGCGATCCGCGGCGCGCAGCTCGGCCTGAAGGTCGCCATTGTGGAGCGCGAGTTGCTGGGCGGCATCTGCCTCAACTGGGGCTGCATCCCGACCAAGGCGCTGCTGCGCTCCGCCGAAATCTATCATTATATGCAGCATGCCGGGGATTACGGCCTCGCCGCCGAAAAGATCAGCGCGGATATCGAGGCGGTGGTGAAGCGTTCGCGCGGGGTTGCGTCGCAGCTCAACAAGGGCGTGACGCACCTGATGAAGAAGAACAAGATCACCGTTCACACGGGATCGGGCAAGCTGCTGGGCGGCGGCAAGCTGTCGGTGACGAACGACGGCAAGACGGAGGAAATCTCCGCCAAGCATATCATCATCGCGACCGGCGCCCGCGCCCGCGAACTGCCCAAGGCGAAGTCCGACGGCAAGCGCATCTGGACCTACCGCCATGCCATGACGCCGAGCGAGCTGCCGTCCAAGCTGCTCGTCATCGGTTCGGGTGCGATCGGCATCGAATTTGCCAGCTTCTACAACGACCTCGGCTCGAAGGTGACGGTCGTCGAGATGATGGACCGCGTGCTGCCGGTCGAGGACGCCGACGTCTCCGCCTTCATGGCCAAGTCGCTGACCAAGCAGGGTTTCGACCTGCGCATCTCCGCCAATATCCAGTCGATCGTGGCGGATGACGCCAAGGTGACGGCGGAGATCAAGGCCAAGGACGGCAAGGTCACGACCGAGGAGTTCAGTCACGTCATCGTCGCAATCGGCATCGTGCCGAATGTCGAGAATATCGGGCTGGAAGACACCGGCGTCGAGCCGGACAAACGCTATCATATCAAGGTCGACGGCTATGGTCGCACTAATGTGGACGGCATCTGGGCCATCGGTGACGTCACCGCGCCGCCATGGCTCGCGCACAAGGCCAGCCATGAGGGCGTGATCGCGGCGGAGGCCATTGCGCAGGCGCTGGGCAACACCGAAGTTCACCCGCATCCGATGGACCCGACCAACATTCCGGGCTGCACCTATTGCCACCCGCAGGTCGCCTCCGTCGGCCTGACCGAGGCCAAGGCGAAGGAAGCCGGACATGAAGTGAAGGTCGGCATGTTCCCGTTCATCGGCAATGGCAAGGCCATCGCGCTGGGCGAATCGGAAGGCTTCACCAAGACGGTGTTCGACGCCAAGACTGGCGAACTGCTGGGCGCGCACATGGTCGGCGCGGAAGTGACGGAGATGATCCAGGGCTTCACCATCGGCAAGACCGCCGAACTGGTGGAAGCGGACCTGATGCACACCGTCTTCCCGCATCCCACGATCAGCGAGAGCATGCATGAGAGCGTGCTGGCTGCCTATGGGCGCGTGATTCACGTTTGAGCCAGGCGAGGCGGTCGTCGGGGGGGCGACCGCTTTCGCATATTTGCGGACGTTAAAAAAAAAGCCATTCGTTTCGAGCGTAGGTTCGAGCTTGCCGAGAACCGAAGTCGAGAAATCTGGCGGAACGCTACGAGTTCTCGACGGGCGCTTCTCGGCTTCGCTCGAAGCTGCTCGAACCGAACGGGTTGGCTCTATGTTGGCAAATCCGCTGACCCCACGCATTCCGACACATGCCTTCCGTTTCCCGGTCGATGTGCCTAGAGAAGGGGGCATGGCCGAAGTGCTCTACACCATCGACATATTGCGCCTCGCCGCATCCACCGCCGAATGGCCCGCACTCACCGAACCCCATGGCTCGGTGGAGCGGCGTTCTCCCACCTGCGGGAGTCGGATACGGGTCGATGTGATGCGCGACGGGGCAGGGCGGTTGAGCGCCATCGGGGTCGGCGTCAATGCCTGCGCTCTGGGGCAGGCCGCGACCGCAATCCTCGCGCGCGCTGCACCGGGCCGGGATGCAACGGCCCTGCATGCGGCTCGCGACGCACTCGCCGCCTATCTGTCCGGCGACAGCGACAGCCTGCCCGACTGGCCGAACATCGCGCATCTGGCCCCCGCGCGCGCCTATCCCGCGCGTCATGCGTCGATCCTGCTGGCGTTCGACGCAGCCGCCGCCGCCATGGACGCGGCGGAGGCCGCCTGCCTGCCGGATCGTGCACATGGTTGAGCCGAGCAGCATGGATATCCTCCTCCACGACGGCGTGATCCTGCTCGCGGCCGCGCTGGCCTGCGTCATTCCGTTTCGTCGTCTCGGTCTCGGCGCGGTGCTGGGCTATCTGGTCGCGGGCGCGGCGGTCGGCCCCTTTGGCTTCGGGCTGGTGGGCGGCGGCGCGGGCAAGATGGCGATTGCGGAAATCGGCATCGTGCTCCTGCTGTTCCTCGTGGGCCTTGAACTCCATCCCGCGCGGCTGTGGCGGTTGAAGCGAGACATTTTCGGCCTGGGTATCGCGCAGGTGGTGCTGTGCGGTCTGGCGCTGACCGGTGTCATCTTCTTCTCGACCGGCTTTACTTGGGGGGCGGCGCTCGCGCTCGGCCTGCCGCTCGCGCTGTCCTCGACCGCGCAGGTGCTGCCCAGCCTCAAATCCAGCGGGCGCATCAACTCCCCGTTCGGAGAGCGCGCATTTTCCATCCTGCTGCTGCAGGATCTCGCTATCGTTCCGCTCATCACCATCATCGCCAGCCTCTCGCGCGCGCCGGAGGCGGCGTCCGGGCCGCCCGGATGGCAGATGGCGCTCCACACCGTCGGCGCCATCGGCGCGCTGGTGCTGGCGGGCCGTTTCGTGCTGCGGCCATTGTTGCGGCTCGTCGGCAGTTTCGGGGAGCGGGAACTGTTCGTCGCGGTCGGCCTGTTCACCGTGCTGGCGGCGGCGGGTTTCATGCACGCGCTGCACCTGTCCTCCGCATTGGGCGCGTTCGTCGCGGGCGTGATGCTGGCCGACTCGCCCTATCGGCACGAGATCGAATCGGATGTGGAGCCGTTTCGCACCATCCTGCTCGGCCTGTTCTTCGTGGCGGTGGGCATGGTGCTCGACATCTCCGTCATCCTGTCTCACCCGCTGTTCATCCTCTCCATGGCGCTGGTGTTGGTCGCGGTGAAGGCGACGGTCATCGCGCTGATCGTCCGCGCTTTCGGCACGGGCTGGGGGCAGGCATGGGGCCTCGGCATGTTGCTCAGCCAGGGCGGTGAGTTCGGATTCGTGCTGTTCAGTCAGGCGGGGGCGGCGCTGCTGATCGCGCCGGAGGCGGCGACGATGTTCAGCGCCATCGTCACCCTGTCGATGGTCACGACGCCGTTCCTGATGATCTTTGCCAGCCGTCTGGAATTCGCGCCAGCCGAGGATGGGGAAGGGCTGGAGGGACCGGATCACGCGCCGCAGACCCGCGCCATCGTCGTCGGCTATGGCCGCTTTGGCCAGACCGTCGCGCAGATGGTGATGGGCAATGGCTGCGCTGTCACCATCGTGGACCGCAAGCCGGCGCAGATCGAACTGTCCCGCATCTTCGACACCAAAGTCTATTATGGCGACGGCACGCGCATCGACCTGCTGCGCCGTGCGGGGGCGGAGCAGGCGAATGTCATCGCCTTCTGCATGGACGATGCCGGATTTGACGATGCCGCCGTCCAACCGATCCTCGAAGCCTTTCCACAGGCGGCCGTGTTCGTGCGGGCGTTTGACCGGCGTCAGTTGATCGCGCTGGACGGGACCGACGTGGCGGGCGTCACGCGGGAGGTGTTCGAGTCCGCGATCAGCATGGGCCGGGACGTGCTGGTCCGGCTGGGTGCGAGTGAGGATGCGGCGCAGGAGATAGAGGCGCAGTATCGCGACAATGACCAGCAGCGGCTGGACAAGCAGATCGCGGGCGGACTGCTGGCCGCGCGCGGCATGAATTTCGGCTCGCGTCCGCGCAGGATTCCTGCCGCCACGGACGAGCCGGTGGGCGACAATGCCTGACCATAGGGAGGCAAGGGGATGATCCTGTTCGTACTGGGCGCGCTGTCGGCGGCGCTGGCCATCGCCGCCGGAGCCTTTGGTGCGCATGGTGTGACCGATCCGAAGGCGGTAGACTATCTGCGCACGGGCGGTATGTACCAGCTCGTCCACGCTGTCGCGGTGGTCGCGCTGGCGGGGCAGATGCGGGGGCCGTCGTGGTTGCTGCTGGGCGGAGCAGCGATCTTTGCGGGGACGCTCTACATCATGGCGATGGGTGGCCCGAAGTGGCTGGGCGCGGTTACGCCGATTGGCGGCACGCTGATGATCGTCGGCTGGATCTGGGCCGCGTGGCGTTTTTCGCGCGGGTGATTTGAGGCGGCCGACGGACGTCCGTAACCCGCCGAAAATCTCACCCAGCCCGGTCGGCGTCCAGAAACCGCTCCACGTCCTTCAGGTCGACTTGCTTGTCGAGATAGGTCTGCCCGATCCCGCGCGCGAGGAGGAAGGGCAGGGTGCCGCCCGTGCGCTTCTTGTCGTGGAGCATATGCGCGACCAGCACTGCGCCATTCGCCTCCACATGCGCAGTGGCGAGGTCGTGCGGCAGGCCGACGGCGCGCAGATGCTCGGTCACGCGCGTTGCCTCCGCCACGGAACACAGGCCCTGTACGGCGGAGAAACGAAACGCCAGCGCCATGCCCGCCGCCACGCCCTCGCCATGGAGGAGGGTCGAGGAAAAGCCCGTCTCCGCCTCCAGCGCGTGACCAAAGGTATGACCGAGGTTGAGCAGGGCGCGGCGACCGCTCGTCTCCCGCTCGTCTTCGCCCACGATGGCGGCCTTTGCCGCGACGCTGTGGCCGATGGCGTGGGCGCGGGCATCGCTGTCGCCGCTTAGCAGCTTGCCGCCGTCCCGCTCGCACCAGTCGAAGAAATCCGGGTCGCTGATCAGGCCGTATTTCACGACCTCCGCATAGCCCGCCCGCACTTCGCGCGGGTCGAGCGTGTCGAGGACGGTGGGGTCGATCAGCACCAGCGCGGGCTGGTGAAAGCTGCCGACCATATTCTTGCCCGCGCGCGCGTTGATCGCGGTCTTGCCGCCGACGCTACTATCCACCTGGCTGAGCAGGGTGGTCGGAATCTGGATGAAATGGCATCCGCGTTTCAGGATGGACGCCGCAAAGCCGACGAGGTCGCCGATCACGCCGCCGCCCAGCGCGATGATATGGTCGCTCCGCTCCACCTCCCGCACCAGCAGTTCGTCGAGCAGATATTCGAGCAGGCCCCAACTCTTGGTGCTCTCGCCCGCGGGCAGGACGATGGCGTCGGCGGCGATACCTGCTTTGTCGAGCGCGGCCTTCAGGCGGGGCCACTGCGTCTTTGCCACCGTTTCGTCGGTGATCACGGTGAACGGACGCCCGGTGGCGAAACGGGCGAGATGATCGCCTGCGCGGTCCAGCAGGCCGTCCTCGATCATTACATCATAGCTGCGGTCGCCCAGACCGACATTGATCACGCGCATGCGTCCAGAGCCTCCAATATCTTGTCCACGGTCGCCTCGTGCGGGGTTGCGCTGCTGATGATGCGGATCGGCGCCAAGGCGTAGAAGGGATTGCGCACCGCGGCCAGTTCGATGAGCACGTCGCGCGGGTTGCGGTCCCTGAGCAGGGGGCGTCCCTCCTTGCGCGATACCCGCTCGACCAGCACGTCGATGTCCGCGTCCAGCCAGACGGCGGTCGCTTTTTCGAGGATCAGCGCCCGCGTTTCCGGCTGCATGAACGCGCCGCCGCCCGTCGCGATCACCTTGCGCTCGCCGTCGATCAGGCGCGCGATCACGCGGCGTTCGCCGTCGCGAAAGGCCGATTCTCCATAGCGATCGAACATTTCCTGTATCGTCATGTCGGCCGCCGCCTCCACCGCTTCATCGGCGTCGACGAAGGGCAGGCCAAGGCGATGGGCGAGGCGTCGGCCCACCGTCGATTTGCCGACACCCATCATTCCGATGAGCACCAGCGAGCGTTCATGATCGCCAAGTCCGTTTTTGCAGTTTCGTTGCATGATGCGCGCGGCTATACAGCCAGCCGCGCCAGAGGCAAATTCGCGATTTGAACAGCAGGGGAGCGCGCCTTTTTTACGGGCCAGTCATCATGAAGATCAGTCGTAACGCTAATAACTTCGGTGGCCAGCGCCGCCGCCGCAACCCGCTCCTCCTGCCCATCGTCATTCTCGTCGTGATTCTGGCCGCCCTGCTGGGCTGGTTCTGGTCGCGCGGCGGAGAGACGACGCAGCAGCGCGTCGAGAAAAGCATTCCGGCGGAGCGTCTGGGTAAATAATGCGCCGGGGCGACGCCGCTTTGCTGGGCCTGTCGGGCGCGCTGTTGCTGGCCGTCGCGATACCGGTCATCGCGCAAAGCGGCCCCGAATCCCTGCTTCCTCCTGGTTTCGGTGAGCCGGAGCCGCTGATGCCCGCCAATCCGCCGCGCCCGTCGGGTTCGGGGGCGACGACGGGTTCGTCCTCGTCCTCCTCAACCGGCGGCACCACGGCGACGGGCCTTGTGCCACCGACCGCGCTGGCCCTGCCGACCGAAGCGGAGCTTACCAACGCCGCTGCGCCCGAAGAGGCGAAAGACCCGGAGGAATATGACTTGCCCGCCACCGCGCGCCGGTCGCTGGCGCAGGTCGGGCCGCTGACGCCGGAAACAGGCGGCGTGTCGGCGGGTGCCTATGGCGGCGCACGGGGCCAGTTCCTATCCGGCCTGATGCGGACCAGCCATGCGCCCTTCGTATCGCGCTGGGCCTCCATCACGCTGCGCCGGGTGCTCTTGTCGGGCACGGCGACGCCATCGGGCATCGACGGCGCGGACTTGGCGGCAGAGCGTGCCTCGCTGCTGCTGCGCATGGGGGAGGCGGACGCCGCGCGCCTGCTTGTGCAGAGCGTCGATGCGGGCAATTTCACGCCGCGCCTCTATGCGGTGGCGATGGACACCTATCTGGCGACGGCCGACCCGGCGGGCTTCTGCCCGCTCGCGCCCGAAGCCGCCGTGCGGACGACCGACCCGCGCTGGCAGATGGCGCAGGCGATCTGCGCCTCCTTCTCCGGCGATCAGGGGACGGCGACGTCGATCCTCAACCAGCAGCAGCGTCATGGCAAGCTGCGCGGCATCGACTATCGTCTGGGGGAGAAGGCCGTGGGTGCCGGTCCCAACAGCCGCCGGTCGGTGAAGATCGAATGGGACGGCGTGGGCCAGCTGGATAGCTGGCGCTTCGGTCTTGCCACCGCGACCAACGTCGAAATCCCGGCAACGCTTTACGCCAGCGGCGGCGATGCGATGCGGGCGTGGGAAGCGCGTGCGCCTGCGCTGCCGCTCGGTCGCCGCCTTGCCGGTGTCGCGGCGGCATCGCGCCTCGGCGTGTTTTCCAGCAACGCCGCTGCCGCCTATTATATCAAGCTGGGCGATCCCAGCGACGAGGACCAGTCAAAGACAGGCAGCCTGTTCGAGGCTTTCCGCAAATCCTACGCCGGTGACACGGTGGGTGAGCGGATTTCGGGGATGCGCAGCTTCTGGACCGTGGCGCCTGCCGATGGCGCGGCTCCGGGGCCGGGCGGCGTGAGCTTTGCCGCATTGCCCGCGCTGGCCCGCGCAGCCGCCGCCCTGCCGCCGAGTGCGGAGGCGGGCGCTGACACGCCCTGGCTGCTCGCCGCCATGTTCTCCGGTGGTTTCGACCGCAATGCTGCCCGCTGGGTGCGCGCGGTCGATGCGATGGACGGCGAGGGGAAGGAGCGCGCATGGGCGCTGCTCGCCGTGGGATTGCCCGACACCACCGCCGGGGTCGCGCGCGACCGCATCGACGCCGTTGTCGAGGCGGACACGAGCGAGGAGAAGATCGCGAGCCGCATGCTCGTCGCTTCGCTGGTCGGGCTGGGGCGTCTGGACGCGGATCAGGCGGGGAGCCTGTTGACCGACCTCAACCTGCAACTGAAACCCCGGTCCCGCTGGGCGCGTGTTCTCGCGCAGGCCGCGGCGCAGCGGCAGAAGGGCACGGTCGCCCTGCTGGCCGCGGTGGGGATGCAGGCGCGCGGCTGGGCGCAATTGCCGCCGGAGCATTTGACCGCGATCCTGATCGCCATGCGGCAGGTCGGGCTGGAACCGGAAGCGCGCATGATCGCGGCGGAGGCGGTTACGCGGCTGTAGGGTTTGGTGGGTTTGGGACAGTAGTGGATACTGCTTCACATCCGTTCGTTTCGAGCAAGGTTCGAGCGTAGTCGAGAAATCAGCGCCGTGCCAGCGTTCTCGATACGACTTCTCGACGGGCTCGAAGTCTACTCGAACCGAACGGGGAGGTTTAGCAGCCCGTCCACAAACCACCCATCCCCCCTTGCACTCCATGCGCCCACCCGAAATACTCGCCCCCGCACCAATCGGGGGAACAGGATGATCGGCATGACTGCGATGCGGGAGGCGGCCCGTGCCGTCCTCGACTTCGCGCTGCCGCCGCGGTGTCCCAACTGCCTCGACATCGTCGCCGACCAGCATAGTTTCTGTGCGCCCTGTTGGCAGTCGATCCGCTTCCTTGGCGATCCCTGCTGTGCGACGTGCGGGCTGCCGTTCGATTATGACCTTGGCCCGGATGCGCAATGCGGTGCGTGTCATGGCGATGCGCCGCCGTTCGACTGGGCGCGGGCGGCGATGGCCTATGGCGAGGTGGCGCGGACGGTGACGCTGCGGTTCAAATATGGGCGGCGTACCGGCCATGCGCGGTTGATGGCGCGCTATATGGCGCGGCATCTGGCGGGGGTGGACATGCGCGAAGCGGTGCTGGTCCCCGTGCCGCTGCATCGCTGGCGGCTATGGTCGCGCGGGTTCAATCAGGCCGCGCTGATCGCAAAGGCGCTGGGGGTGGAGGCGGGCGGCCGGGCCATAGCGGATGCGCTGATCCGCACGCGCCGCACGCCGCCGTTCAAGCATATGAGCGCGTCCCGACGCCGGCGGCTGGTCAAGGGAGCCTTTGCGCTCTCGCCGGAACGCAAGGAGGCGATCGCGGGCCGCCATGTCATCCTGATCGACGATATCTGGACGACGGGCGCGACCGCCGCCGCCTGCGCCCATGTACTGCGCCGGGCGGGCGCGGCGCGGGTCGATCTTCTCTGCTGGGCGCGTGTTCTGGAGGACACGGATGCGGAGGCCGCGCGCCTGCCGGATTGACCTGTGGATTGACAATCACCCTCCCACCCCCAAGATCGGGGGCTGTCCAACAGGAGAAAGCCCCCGTGGCTAACGTCGAAATCTATACGAAGGCATTTTGCGGTTTCTGCTTCCGCGCCAAGGCTCTGCTCGACAGCAAGGGCGTTGCCTATCAGGAATATGACATCACGCGCGGCGGGCCGCAGCGGGGCGAGATGCTGGACCGTTCCGGCGGGCGCAGCACCGTGCCGCAGATTTTCATCGACGGCGCGCATGTCGGTGGCTGCGACGACCTCCACGCCCTCGATGCGCGCGGGTCGCTCGATCCGATGCTGGCGGGGGCCTGAACCGGGAATGCGCGTCGCCCTTTTCCAGATGACCACGGGGATTGACCCCGCCGCCAACCTCGCGAGCATCCGGCAGGCGATGCACGATGCAAAGGCGGGGAAGGCGGACATCCTGTTCACGCCGGAAATGTCCGGCTATCTCGACCGCGACCGGACCCGCGCGGCGGAACGGGTGGTGGCGGAGGAGGCGGACGTGGTGCTCGCCGGGGTGCGGGCGCTGGCCGCCGAACTCGGCCTGTGGGTCGCCATCGGATCGCTGGCGGTGCGTGATCCCGCCGTCCCGTCCAAGGCGCGCAACCGGGCCTTTCTGATCGACGACACCGGCGCGATACGGGCGCGCTATGACAAGATGCACCTGTTCGACGTCGATCTGCCTACGGGCGAGAGCTGGCGCGAATCCAACAGCTATTCCCCCGGCGAGGGGGCGGTGGTGGCGGACACGCCCTGGGGGCGGCTGGGCCTCAGCATCTGTTACGACCTGCGCTTTCCGGATCTCTATCGGACGCTCAGCGACAATGGCGCGACGATCCTCGCCATTCCCGCCGCCTTCACCGTGCCCACGGGGGAGGCGCACTGGCATGTGCTGATGCGGGCACGGGCGATAGAGGCGGGCGCCTATGTCATCGCCGCCGCGCAGACCGGCACGCATGAGGACGGGCGGACGACCTATGGGCATAGTCTGGTGGTCGATCCATGGGGCGAGGTGCTGCGGGATATGGGCACGGAACCGGGTGTGGCGGTCCTCGACCTCGACCTCGATCGTGTCACGGCGGTACGCGCGCGCATTCCCGCGCTTGACCATCGCCGCGCCAATCCCGATGTGACCATCGCATGATCGTTTTCGACCTGAAATGTTCCCGCCACCATCAATTCGAGGCATGGTTCGGCTCCTCGCGCGATTATGAGGAGCAAAAGGCGCGTGGGTTGGTCACATGTCCCCTGTGCGACGACAAGGCGGTCGAGAAAGCCGTGATGGCCCCTGCCGTCGCGGCGAAAGGCAACCAGCGGCCCGATCCCGCACCCCGCGCAGAAGCATCTTCGCGCGCCGTGGCGACCATGGGCGCGGACGAGGCGGCCAAGCTGCATGCGGTGATCGAGAAGCTGGCGGAGGTCCAGTCGCAGTTGCTCGAAAACTCGTCCTGGGTCGGCAACGCCTTTGCGGACAAGGCGCGGGCCATGCACTATGGCGATGAGCCGGTGGCCAGCATCCACGGCACCGCAGATGCCAAGGAAGCCCAGGCGCTGTTGGAGGAGGGGATCGCGGTCGCGCCCCTGCCGATTCCCATCGTGCCGCCCGACGAGCGCAACTGAGCCTGCGCCATGATTTTGGGCTGAGGGCTGGACGGCGGTTCCCACCAACGATATTGACCCAGTTAAGTGGCCCCGTAGCTCAGCCGGATAGAGCACTAGATTCCTAATCTAGGGGCCGTGCGTTCGAATCGCGCCGGGGTCACCACTTACTTTAAGCCAATTAAGGCGCGTCCCGCCATTCGCCGGGTTCCAGTCCCGCGATGGTCCAGTCGCCGATGCTCCATCGCACCAGCCGCAGGGTCGGGAGGCCGATCGCCGCTGTCATGCGACGCACCTGCCGGTTGCGCCCTTCCCGGATCGTCAGCCTGATCCAGCGATCGGGCACCGTCTTGCGAAAGCGTACCGGCGGATCGCGGGGCCAGAGGTCGGGTGCGTCGATGCGCTCCACCTCGGCGGGCAGGGTCATGCCGTCCTTCAGCCTGACGCCGCGCCGCAGCGGATCGAGCGCCGCCTCGTCAGGGTCGCCTTCGATCTGCACCAGATAGGTCTTGGTCGTCTTGAACCGGGGGTCTGCGATCCGCGCCTGCAACCGGCCGTCGTCGGTCAGCAGCAACAGCCCCTCGCTGTCGAGATCGAGCCTCCCTGCGGGATAGACGTGCGGCACGTCGATGAACTGGGAGAGAGTCGGGCGGGCGGCATCCGATCCCGTGTCTGTGAACTGGGTCATGACGCCATAGGGTTTGTTGAAGAGGATCAGCCGCGTCATTCCTCCTCTTCCTCTTCGAAGGCGAGGCTGCCCTGATTGATCAGCGCCGCGATCAAATCCAGCAACGGGGCGGAAGAAGGGGGATCGAGGTGGATGCTGGCTTCGGCGCAGATCGCCTCGGCAAAGACCGCGCTGTCGCCAGAGCAATCGAAGCAGGCGCCATCCACGAACAGAAGCGTTGCGCCGTCCTGCTGGCGGAGGAAGGAAAAACGGCTGGCGGGGTTGCGGCTGAGCGGCGGATCGTCTGCAAGCAGGTCGCGCACCTCCGTACTGTCGACCGACTCTTCCGGCCGCCAGTCCGTCTCCGGATATTTGCGTGTGCTGGTGTAGGTGCCGAACCAGCGGGCGAAGGCGTCGCGGTCGAGCATTGTCGCCGTCACCATCGCGTGCAGCCGGGTGAGCGCAGCGGCGGAAATTTCGCCGGGGTTATCTTGGCGCACGAGGTCGGGATCGGCATAGCGGTCGTCCTCCACCAGCGTTTCGACCAGATCGTCGCACCAGTCCGCGATCAGTTCGCCGCGCGAGGGCGCGCGAAAACCGATGGAATAGGTCATGCAGTCGTCGCCCACGGCCACGCCGTCATGCGCGAAACCGGGCGGGACATAGAGGATGTCGCCGGGTTCCAGCAGCCATTCGTCGGTCGCCTCGAACCGGGCGAGCAGGCGCAGGTCGGCATGGGGCATCAACTCAGTCGCCTCGTCACAGCGCGGGCCGACGCGCCAGCGCCGCTTGCCCAGCCCCTGCAACAGGAACACGTCATATTGGTCGAAATGCGGCCCGACGCCCCCCCCGTCGGCGGCATAGCTGACCATCACATCGTCGATGCGCCAGTTGGGTACGAAGCGGAATGGATCGATCAGCGCGGCGACATCCGGGACATGATGATCGACGGCCTGCACGAGCAGCGTCCAGGGCGTCTTGCCGAGGCTGCCGAACCTGTCTTCGGCAAAGGGGCCATGCGTCATTGTCCAGCTTTCGCCGGCCTGTTCGATCAGGCGCGATTCCACGCCCTCCTCACAGGCCATACCGGCGAGTTCGCCCGGCTCCAGCGGGTTTTCCCATGCCGTCCACGGATTGCGGATCAGCAGGGGCTTTTTCTGCCAATAGTCTCGCAGGAAAAGGTCGATGTCGAAATGGGCGATTTGCATGATGACCGCGCCTTGCCGCCATATGTGCCCGCTGTCAAAGCGCGCCGAGTTCCCGCAGCCGTGCCTGCCATGCCGCATCGGCTTCCGGTGACTGGCGATCCATGGTGATCGTCTCGAACAGGGGGCGGGCGCCGGAGCGGTCGAGCCAGCGTTCGATCTTGCGCCCGAAGCCGCAGAAGTCGGGATAGCCCGCATTGCCCAGCGCCAGTAGCCCATAGGCGATATGGCTGAGATCCATCGCGTTCGGCGGAACCCGATAATAGAAACCGCGCGCCATGTCCGGCGGCTCGCCATTGCCATAGCTGGCGACGACGAACAGCATCCGGCGGGCGGATGCCAGCATCTCCGCCGTCAGTTTGTTGAGGCCGATGGCCTCCGCCTCCACGCCGCCTCGGCGCAATGCCTCCGCCGCTTCCTGCGCCTTGCGCTCGGCGGTGCCGGTCTGGCTGCCATAAGCGATGAGGATGGCTTGCGGGTTCGGTGCGTCCTGTTCCAGTGCCGTCATCTGCCGCTCTGTCCTCCGTTCGGGACGGCGGGATAGCAGATTGCGTGCAAACGCAAACAACATAAGGGGCGGGGCATTTGGGCCTATGCCAAGGCACGCGGATGCGCCATCTTCTGCCATGGGAGGAATGGGCCATGACCAGCATATATGATTTCACCGTGCGGACGATTGCGGGTGAGGAGGCGTCGCTATCGGCCTATCGGGACAGGGTCTTGCTGATCGTGAATACAGCGAGCAAATGCGGGTTCACGCCGCAATATGAGGGGCTGGAACAGCTCTATCGCGACCTGCAGGATCGCGGCCTCGTCGTGCTGGGTTTTCCGTGCAACCAGTTTGGCGCCCAGGAACCGGGCGATGCGGAGGAGATCGCGAGCTTCTGCAAGCTCAGCTACGATGTCGATTTCCCGATGTTCGCCAAGGTTGACGTGAACGGACCGCAGGCATCGCCGCTGTTCGAATGGCTGAAGGCGGAGGCGCCGGGCATCCTCGGCAGCAAGGGGATCAAGTGGAACTTCACGAAGTTCCTGATCGACCGGACTGGGCGGGTGGTGGATCGCTATGCGCCGACCACGAAGCCGGAAGCGATCCGGGGCGTTATCGAGGCGCTGCTGTAAGAGCGCGGGGTCACACTGATATTCGGTAGAAGACCATGCCGGTCGGGCGCGTCGATGACGAACCCGACCGGCAGGCGCAGTCGGATTAGCCGTTCAGCTTGTCCTTGATGCCCTTGGCAGCGGTGAAGCCCAGCTTCTTCGAAGCCTTGATGGTCATGGCTTCGCCGGTGGCGGGGTTGCGGCCCTCGCGCTCGGGGCTGGCCTTCACCTTGAACTTGCCGAAGCCGTTGATCGACACTTCGTCACCCTCGGCAGCGGCGTCGCCGATGGCGGCGAACACAGCGTCGACGATCTTGCGAGCGTCGGTCTTGGTGAGGCCGTTGTCGGCGGCAATCTTCTCAGCGAGGTCGGAATTGTTCATGATGTTCCCTCAATAGGTTGATCTGGCCCTAAGGCGCATAGCGGCCTAATTCGCCGCCGTCACGCCCCCAAAAGCCTCATTTTCCGTCTATTTATGCACTGTTGGACGGTTGATTGCGGATAATTGTGTCCGGCGAGCAACCGGCCGCCATGTTTCAGGCCCGACTCGGAGGGGTCATCGTGGCGCGGGCGGGGCGGTGGCGGACCGTCTGGAACGGGAGGCGATACCCCTGCGTCGATGCCAAAATACAGGGTGGCGGGGACACCTCATGTCGGTGCCCCCGTCACTTTTATCGTCTTAGATTTTCGCGCGGACGGTCATGCCCATCGTCCGGGGGTTGCCCGGATAGCCCTGAATGAAGCCGGTGGCCGTGTTTACGCCCAGCAGGTTGATGTAATAGGCCTTGTCGAACAGGTTCTCGACCCAGAACTGCACGTCATATTTGCCGTGGTCGAGCTTGATGCCAGCGCGAGCGCTAGCCAGCGCGTAGCCCTTGATCACGCCGGACGGGTCGAGGATCGTCGTGGTGTTCTGCTGCGAGCGCCAGTTGACGTCGAACAGGCCATAGACGTCCGCCGTCTCGCTGACCGAATGAGTGTAATCGATGGTGAAGTCGGCGGTCCATTTGGGCGCCCACGGCACCTGACGGCCGGTCAGGTCGCAGATCAGGGTCGGTGCGCTCTGCGGGGGGCAGGGCGAGTTGGTGAAGTTGGAATAGAAGGCGTGGTTGTAACCCACGAAGCCCTTGGTGTGCAGGCCGGGCGCCAGGAAGGTTTCCATCTCCGCCTCGACACCGTCGGACGTCAGCGAACCGACGTTGGCCAGATAGCGCACAATGGCCGTGGTGCCGTTGCTGACGGCGATATTCGCCTGATAATTGCGCACGACCGTATGGAAGGCGTTCAGGTTGAAAATCACCTTATGGTCGAAGAAGCTGGTCTTGATCCCCGCCTCGAAACTGTCGGCGATTTCGCCCCTGACCTGCTGCGTTGCGCCGCGCGTGATGGCGGCGGCATTGTAGGGCAGCAGGTTGAAGCCCGCGGACTTGTTGCCGCGCGCATATTTCGCATAGATGAAGATGTCCGGCGTGACCTTGTAGTTGATGCCCGCCTCGCCGGAGAGCGCCTTGTCGCGCAGGCTGTCGCGGACGGTGCCGAGCTGCGCGTTGGCGCCGCTGGCCGACAGGGTTGTGAGCTGCGCAGCGCTCAGGCCGCCGGGATTGGAGGCGACCGAGCCGTCATAAAATTCCGAACGGCGTTCCCATGTGTAGCGCAGGCCAAGGTCGATGGACAATTTGCGCTCCGCATCCGGGCGGATACTGACGTTGCCAAAGACCGCATCCGTATTGGTGCGGAAGGTTGCGAGGCTCTGGAAACCGGCACCGTTCACGGCATTGGCATAGGCGCCATTCGCCCATGTCGCACTGCCCACATTGGGGAAAGTGGTCGTGGAAGGATTGGCGGCATAGATATGATATTGGCTGCCGAACTGGATGCGCGAGTCTACCTTCAGGCGCTGGCGGCTCAGGAAGCCTCCGACAGTTGCCTCAATCGGCTTGCCGCGCGGCGATTCCCAGCGCAGTTCCTGGCTCCACTGGTCCTCGCGGTTGCACGAGCCATAGTCGCGGATCGCGTCCAGCTGCGTATTGTCATTGTCGTTGTTGGTGAAGCAGGACCAATATTGATAGGCCGTGATCGAGGTCAGCCGACCCATGTCACCGATGTCGTAATTGACCTCCGCACTGCCGGAATCCATTTCGGTCTGGGCGTTGAGGGGGCTGTCGATGCCGACGATCGGGTTCTCGGCACTGCCGATCACGACGTTCTGACCGATGGCCGCCATGCGGTTCTGAAGGGCGGTGGCGTAGATGCCGAGGGTCATCGGGCCGGCCGTGTTGAATTCCTGCCGCGAATGCGTGCCGATGATGCGGACGGACAGGTCGTCGTTCGGCGTGAACAGGAGCTGGCCACGAATGCCGCTGCTCTGGCGCGCATTTTGCCGCACCCCGTTCAGCACGTTGAAATACGTCCCCTCGCGGTCCGAATAGAAACCGGACACGCGAATGGCCAGCTTGTCCTTGATCAGCGGGCCGGTGATGCTGCCCTTGAACTCGTGGAAGTTGAAGTTGCCGATGGTCGCCTCACCCGTCGCGCCCCATTCGAAGCTGGGCTTGAGCGTGTTGATCAGGACGGCGCCCGCCGTGGTGTTCTTGCCGAACAGCGTTCCCTGCGGGCCGCGCAGCAGTTCCACGTCGGCGATGTCGTTGAAGTCGTTCGACACCATGCCCTGACGGCCGGTGTATACGCCGTCCACGAACACGCCGACCGAACCGTCGATGCCGTCGGTGTTGAAGCCGTTGTTGCCGATGCCGCGAATGCCGAGGTTCAGCTGCTTCGGGTTGGTCAGGTAAACGGAGAAGGCCGGGAACTTATACTGGAAGTTCGTGAAGTTGGTCAGGTTCTGACGCGTCAGTGCCTCGGACGTGATGACCGTGATCGGGATCGGAACCTGCTGGACATTCTCCGCCGTCTTGCGGGCGACGACCATGATTTCCCCGCCATTGGCCGCATCGTCAGCCGCAGCATCGGCGCTGTCGGCGGCAGGCGCCAGACCGGCGTCGAGATCGGCGGAGATTTCCGCATGGGACACCGCCGCGATGGACAGAAGGCTTGCAGACAGCAGAAAATATCCGCCGCTCTTGATGAGCAACCGGCCAGTGAAAAGCGACATCGAGTCAAAACCCCTAATGGACATGCGCGCAGAGGCGGTTTCCCTGCCCGCTATCGGGTGAGGGTGGCGGCGGACCCGTTGATTACGGCTGCCCGACCCGCATCTGCGTTGCAGCGCCGCTAGAACCCTTTTGTGTACCTATTGTTACAACATATGTCCTTATTGGGTCATCAGATCAGGGTCAGGCCGGGTTTCCCTGCCTCGACGTGGAAGCGGGCGAGGTCGCTGATCGCGCTATCCTCCTTCAGGGCGTTGGCGAGGCCGCGGAAGGTGATGTCGCCGCCCTTTGGCGTCAGCTCCACACGGGCGTATCCGCGCACTTCATTCTCCGCAAAGGCGAGGCCGTTGCTTTTGGCCAGCGGCTTGAAGCTGTTGTCGTGGAACAACGACGTAATCGATCCGCCGACGAATTCCGACGCGATGGGCGGGCCGTCGGGGCGGTCGGGATGGGCGAGGTCGGCGGCGGCAAAGGCGTGGATGTCGCCGCCCAGCGCCAAGGGGTTGCTGGTCCCGGCCTCCGCCCAGCGGCGAAAGATGCGATCGCGGGCGGCGGGAAAGCCGGTCCAGTTGTCGGCGGGAATCTTCGGCGGGGCATTCGGCTCGCCGGGGTCGAGGCGCAACTGGTTGTGCATCAGCGTCTGCTGCGCGAGCAGGTTCCATTGCGCTTTGCTGTGGCCCAGCCGATCCATCAGCCATGCGTCCTGCTTCGTCCCCAGCATGGAGCGGGTGGGGTCGGTGAGGTCGGGGCAGGCGGCGACGAGGCTCTCATAGGGTTTGTGTGCTTCGATCAGGCCCGGCGGCTGGCAGGCACGGGCGCCGCGATATTGCCGGTCGTCCAAAATCTGGAACTGCGCGAGGGAACCCCAGTCGAGCGTGCGATAGAGCTGCATGTCGGGACCATGGGGCCGCATCGACGCGCGCAGCGGCAGATGCTCATAATAGGCGCGATAGGCGGCGGCGCGGCGGCGCAGGAAGGCGGCGGGATCGCTGTTCTTCTCGTCCAGCGATCCGGCATAGTCGTTGGCGACCTCATGATCGTCCCATGTCGTCGCCCATGGCGCGACCTGATGCGCGGCTTGCAGCAGCGGGTCGAGCTTGTAGGTGGCGTAGCGGACGCGATAGCCCGCAAGGTCCATTGGTTCCGGGTTCTTGTGTAGGCGGACGGCATTCTTGGGGTTGGGATTGCCCTCGTAAATATAGTCGCCGAGGAACAGGATCAGG
The DNA here is from genome assembly GCA_036383715.1 of Sphingobium sp. Taxonomy (GTDB): domain Bacteria; phylum Pseudomonadota; class Alphaproteobacteria; order Sphingomonadales; family Sphingomonadaceae; genus Sphingobium. The sequence continues at coordinate 36,073 of DASVNT010000155.1, forward strand.
TCGGGGTCTTCCTCCACCACATGCCGCCATGCGGCGTAGAAGCCCGCCTCATATTTCTGGCAGGAGCCGAAGCAGAGGCGCAGCCGGTCCACGGGCGCGCCGGGTGCGGGGGCGGTGCGGGTGCGGCCCACCGGGCTGACCTCGCCATTGGCGATGAAGCGATACCAATAGGGGCGGGCGGGCTGGAGGCCGGACACCTCCACATGCACGCTATGGCCCCACTCGGGCAGGGCGCGGGCGGTGCCGGATGCGGCAATGCGGGTGAAATGCTCGTCAGTGGCGATTTCCCAGCGGACGGGGACGGGCTTTGCCTGCATGCCGCCGTCGCCCTGCAGCGGGGCGGGGGCGAGCCGTGTCCACAGCACCATGCCGTCCGACACCGGCTCACCGGATGCGACGCCGAGCGTGAACAGGTGCTCCCATCCCAGACCCGCCGTACGGGCGGCGACGGACAATAGCGCGGCCGACAGCCCGGCACCGGCAAGCATATGGCGGCGGTTGATGGAAAGGGTCATTCTCTCATCCCTGAGCGGTCGTCGTGAAGGGCACGGGTCCAAAAACGCCCCGATGGCGAGGAAATGTTACCGTCCCGCGACTATGCCGTCCCGCATGCGAAACTTCCTGCTCGCTCCGCTGCATCCAATTCCCCCGATGTGCATTTCATAGGGCATGCACGGGCTTCCTCCGTGCCGGGGACGACGGCCATGGAAAACGACAGGGAGAAAGAGATCAGGGAGCGCGCCCATGCGCTCTGGGAAGAGGACGGCAAGCCGCACGGCAAGGATCTGCTCCACTGGGATCAGGCCACGCGTGAGGTCGGCGGTGCCGAAGAACCGCAGGATCAGGCGGAGGTGCAGGCCGAGGAAGCGATCGAAGTGATCGAGGAAGCGAAGGCGGCGAGGACCACCCGCCGCAAGAAGACATAGCCGGGGCTAGTCCCGACCCTTTTCCTTCATCCTCGCGAGGTCACTTTTGAGCCAGTTTCCCGATCGCCTTGAGGGCGGCGTGCCTTATCCGCTGGGCGCCACATTCGATCATCTGGGCGTTAATTTCGCCGTCTTCTCCGCCCATGCCGAGAAGGTGGAACTGTGCCTGTTCGATCCCGGCGGCAAGCGGGAGGTGGCGCGGTTCCAACTGCCCGAATGCACGGACGAGGTTTGGCACGGCTATCTGCCCAACGCCCGGCCCGGCCTGCTCTATGGCTATCGTGTCCATGGACCCTATCAGCCGGAACAGGGCCATCGCTTCAATCCCAACAAGCTGTTGCTCGACCCCTATGCGCGGCGGCTGGCGGGGACGGTGAAGTGGACCGACGCGCTGCACGGCTATCCGGTGCGCGGGCGGCGGGCAGACCTGGGCTTCGACAAGCGCGACAGCGCACCCGCCATGCCCAAGGCGGTGGTGACGCACGACGCCTTCGACTGGTCGAACGATGTGCGGCCCCGCACACCCTGGTCGGAGACGGTGATCTACGAAGCGCATGCCAAGGGCCTGACGCAGCTTCTCGAACATGCGCCGCCGCAGGAGCGTGGCACCTTTGCGGCGCTGGCCCACCCGAAGGTGATCGACCATCTGAAGCGGCTGGGTGTCACCGCGCTGGAACTCATGCCCATCCACGCCTTTACGCAGGACCGTTTCCTGCAGGAACGGGGACTGCGCAATTACTGGGGCTATAACAGTCTCAATTTCTTCACGCCCGAACCCAGCTATTTCGCCGATCCGGCGACGCAGGACGAACTGCGCGTGGCGGTGCGCCGCCTGCACGCGGCGGGGATCGAAGTGATCCTCGACGTGGTGTATAATCATAGCTGCGAGGGGAGCGAGCTTGGTCCGACGCTGTGCTGGCGCGGGCTGGACAATGCGACCTATTACAGCCTGCTGCCCGATAATCCGCGCTATTGCCTGAACGAGACGGGGACGGGGAACACGTTCAACCTCGGCCATGCGCGCGTGATCCAGATGGTGGCGGATTCGCTGCGTTACTGGGCGACGAGTTTCGGGATCGACGGCTTTCGTTTCGACCTCGGCCTGACGCTGGGGCGGACACCCCATGGCTTCGATCCCAATGCGGGCTTTTTCGACGTGGTGCGGCAGGATCCGATATTGGGCCGCCTGAAGCTCGTCACCGAACCGTGGGACGTCGGCATGGGCGGATACCAGCTCGGCAATTTCCCGCCCGGTTTCGCGGAGTGGAACGACAAATATCGCGATACGGTGCGCGGATACTGGCGCGGCGATCCGGGCAAGCGGGCGGACCTGGCCGCGCGCCTCTCCGGCTCCGGCGACATTTTCGACCGGCGCGCGCGGCGGCCATGGGCGAGCGTCAACTTCCTGACCAGCCATGACGGCTACACGCTGGCCGACCTCGTTGCCTATGAGGAGCGCCATAATGAGGCCAATGGAGAGGAAAACCGCGACGGCCACGACAATAATATCTCCCGCAACTGGGGCGCGGAGGGGCCGAGCGACGACGCGGGCATCGTGGAGACGCGGGCGAAGGTGCAGCGGTCGATGCTGCTCACTCTGCTGGCCTCTCTGGGTACGCCGATGCTGGTGGCCGGTGACGAGTTCGGGCGGACGCAGGGCGGCAACAACAACGCCTATTGTCAGGATAATGCGATAAGCTGGATCGACTGGTCGCTGCTGGAGAGTGAGGCAGGCGCGGCCCTTTCCGATTTCACCGCGCGCCTGATCGCGCTGCGCCAACGCTATCCGGTGCTGCGCGCTGCCGACTTCCTCTATGGTCAGGGATCGCCGGGCCATGGTGTCAACGACATCGAATGGTGGGATGAGCGCGGCCAGCAATTGTCGCCGGAGGACTGGCAGAACCCGGACGGACGGGCGCTGTCCATGCGTCGCGCGATCCGGCTGGAGGAGGGCGGGGTAGAGGCGATCAACCTGCTCCTCAACGCGGGTGACGACCCCATCCGCTTTGCCCTGCCGGGACCGTTTCAGGAGCGCGCCCTGTTGATCGACAGCGCCCGGCCCGAACTGGCCGACGTCCATGTCGAGGCCGAATATGAACTGGAGCCGCATAGCGCCGTGCTGATCCGCTCGGTCCATGAGTTTGTCGATTGACGCGCCTGTGGGGGCCTGTTGCGACGGGGGCGGGCCTGTGGCGCTTTGCCCTGTGGGCACCCGCGCAGCAGGCTCCCATGCTGGAGGTGGAGGGCGCGGCGCTCGTTCCCCTGATCGCGGGTGAGGACGGCTGGTTCCACGGCGATGCGCTGGCCTATCCCGGAACCCGCTATCGGTTCCACCTCGATGACGGGCTGGTGGTGCCCGACCCGGCATCGCGCGCGCAAAGCGGCGGCGTCCATGGCTGGAGCGTTGTCGACGATCCGGGCGACTATGACTGGCGGGCAGGGGAGTGGCGCGGACGGCCGTGGGAAGAGGCGATCATACAGGAATTGCATGCCGGCCTGTGCGGCGGCTTTCGCGGTCTTGCCGACGACCTGCCCCGGCTGGCGGAGATCGGCATTACCGCCATCGAACTGATGCCGGTCAATGCTTTCGGGGGTACGCGCGGCTGGGGCTATGACGGCGTCCTGCCATTTGCGCCTGCGGAAAGTTACGGCACCCCCGCCGAGTTACGCGCATTGGTGGATCGCGCGCATGAACTGGGTCTCATGGTCCTGCTCGACGTGGTCTATAATCATTTCGGGCCGGACGGGAATTATCTGGGGGCCTATGCGCCCGGCTTCTTCGATGCTGAGGTCGATACGCCCTGGGGTGGGGCGGTCGCCGTCGATCAGCCCCCGGTTGCCGCCTATTTCCGCGAGAATGTGGCGATGTGGCTGGAGGAGTATCGGTTCGACGGCCTGCGCTTCGATGCCGTGCACGCCATTGGCAATCCGGCGTTCCTAGATGCTCTCGCCAAGAACGTGCGCGCGCGCCTGCCGGACCGGCACATCCACCTGATCCTCGAAAACGAGCATAATGATGCCGCCCGGCTCGCGCCCGGCCTGTACGATGCGCAGTGGAACGATGATTTCCACAATGTGCTACACGTCCTGCTGACCGACGAGACGAGCGCCTATTATGCCGATTTCGCGGATCGCCCGGCGAAGCGGCTGGCGCGCTGTCTGAGCCAAGGCTTCATCTATCAGGGCGAACCGTCACCCAATCAGGATGGCAAGCCGCGGGGCAGCCCCAGCGGCCATCTGCCGCCCACCGTCTTCGTTACTTTCCTGCAGAACCACGATCAGGTCGGCAATCGCGCCATGGGCGAGCGCCTCACTCTGCTGACCGACACCGCGCGGTTGCGCGCGGCGACGGCGTTGCTGTTGCTATCTCCGCAAATCCCGCTGTTCTTCATGGGGGACGAGCGCGGATCGCAATCGCCTTTCCTGTTCTTCACTGACTTTCATGACGATCTGGCCGACGCGGTGCGGGAGGGGCGGCGGCGGGAGTTCGCGAAGTTCGACGCCTTTCGGGACGAGGCTGCGCGGGCGCGTATCCCCGATCCCAATGCAGGCGACACCTTCGCCGCCTCCCGCCCGCAGCCCGGCCCGGACGCGGAGGCGTGGGAAGCCTGCTACCGCCACCTCATCGCCCTGCGCACTGCGATGATCGTGCCCCATCTGCGCGGCACCTCGTCGCTGGGTGCGGAAGTGCTGGGAGATAAGGCGGTTAGCGCCGCGTGGCGGCTGGGGGACGGATCGGTGCTGACTGTCGCGATCAATCTGGGAGAGGAGGGCGTTTCCTTCCCGGCGCAGTCGGGAAGCCCCGTCTTCGCGCGGGGAGAGGCGGGCGGGCCTGCAAGCTTCGCGGCATGGATCACGCCCGCGTGACGACGGTGCGCGATCTTGCCGATCTGGTGGGCCTCGCGCCTGTCTGGCAGGACGCGACCGGGCAGAAGCAACAGGTTTCGGACGATGCGCTTGCGGCCATCCTCTGTGCACTGGGCTATCCCGCTGAGCGCGAAGCGGATCGGCTGGGGAGCCATGCGCGGATCGCGGAGGAGGCGCAGGCCATGCCCGCCTTCCTCAGCGGTGATGCGGGCAAGCCCATCGCCTTGCCTGCCATGCTGGCCGCTGCGATGCAGGCCGAACTGGCGACGGACGACGGCCCGCCTGTGACGCTGGGTGTCGAGGGAGGCCTGCTCGATGCCGTGGAGACGCCGGGCTATTATCGTCTGCGGATAGGCGCGCAGGAGATGGTCCTCGCCATCGCGCCACCGACCTGCCCGCCGCTGCCTGACCGGCGCATCTGGGGACCGGCGGTGCAGATACCCGGCCTGCGCGACCGGGAGGATCAGCCCTTTGGTCATTTCGGCACCTTGGCCAGCAGCATCCCGCTGTTTGCGACACGAGGCGCGGATGCGGTGGCGATCAGCCCGGTTCATGCGCTGTTTCCGGGCGATGGCCGCCGCTTCAGCCCCTATGCGCCGTCCAGTCGCCTGTTCCGCAATGCCGCGCTGGCCGATCCGGCGCTCGCCGGGCTGCCGGGGTTCGCGCGGGTGGAGGGGGAGGCGCTGATCGACTGGCCCGCCGCTATCCCGCCGCGCCTCGCTGCGTTGCGCGCCGCCTTTGCCGCCATCGACGCCACGATGCGCGCGCGCATCCATGTCTGGGTGGAGGAGCAGGGGGAGGCGCTGTGCCGCCACGCGCTGCACGATGCGCTGCACCTGCATTTCGCGGAGGATGCGCAGCGGTGGCAGGACTGGCCGGCGGAATATCATGACCCGGACGGCGTGGCGGTACGCCGCTTTGCCGCGCTGCATCGGGGCGAAGTCTCCTTCCACCTGTTCCTGCAATGGCTGGCGGCGCAGAATCTGGAGACGGTGCAGGCCGCCGCCCGCGCGCAGGGCATGGATATCGGGCTGATCGCGGACTTGGCCGTCGGTATCGACCCCGGCGGTAGTGATGCCTGGGCGATGCGGGGCCTGATGCTGGACGGCCTGACCATCGGCGCGCCGCCCGACCCCCTTGGTCCCGACGGGCAGAATTGGGGGCTGACGAGTTTTTCGCCGCAGGGATTGCGGACTAGTGGCTTCGCGCCGTGGATCGCGATGCTGCGTGCGGCGCTGGCCCATGCGGGTGGGCTGCGCATCGACCATGGTTTCGGGTTGCAGAGGCTGTGGGGCGTGCCGGAGGGCGGGCGGGCGCAGGATGGGGCCTATCTCGACTATCCGCGCGACGACCTCCTGCGCCTGCTGGCGCTGGAGGCGCATCGGGCGAATGCCGTGGTGATCGCCGAAGATCTCGGCACATGGCCGCCGGGGTTCCGTGAGGCCGCCGCGGCGCGGGGACTGCCCGGCATGCGCGTCCTGTGGTTCGAGCGGGAGGAGGGCGGCGCTTTTCGCCGACCGGAGGATTTCGATCCCGCCAGCGTGGCGATGACCGGCACGCATGACACGCCGACCGTCGCGGGCTGGTGGATCGGGCGCGATCTCGACTGGAACGATCGTCTCAGCCGGGATGGCACCAGCCGCGATGACCGGGCGATAGACCGGATGCGGCTATGGACCGCGATAGGGGAGGGGCCGCAGCCTGCGCCCAACGATCCTCTGCCGGTGGTGGACGCCGCGCTCGCGCATATCGGGCGCAGCGCCTCACGCATCGCCATCGTCCCGCTGGAGGATCTGCTGGGTGAGGAGGAGCAGCCCAATCTGCCCGGCACGACGGACGAGCATCCCAACTGGCGGCGGCGGCTGTCCGCGCCGCTGGAAACCCTGATCGCGGAGCCGGAGACGGAAGCCCGCATCGCCGCTCTCGACGAGGCCCGCAAAGCATGATCCCCCGCGCGACCTACCGGCTCCAGTTGCACAGCGGCTTCACCTTTGCCGATGCGGAGGCGGTCGTGCCCTATCTGGCTGACCTCGGCATCAGCCACCTTTATGCCTCGCCCATTACCGTCGCCGCACGCGGATCGACCCATGGCTATGATGTGATCGACCCGACGCGGATCAACCCCGAACTGGGCGGGGAGGAGGGGTTTCGCAGCCTGATCGCGGCGCTGCACGCGCGGGACATGGGGTGCATTATCGACATCGTGCCCAATCATATGGGCGTGGCGGGCGACGAGAATCTCTGGTGGATGGACGTGGCGGAGAAGGGGCGGGACAGCGCCTATACCGGGGTGTTCGACATCGATTGGACCGGCCCGCTCGTCTTGCCTGTGCTGGGCGCGCCTGTGGAGGAGGCGATTGCGGCGGGGGACATTCGAGTGGTCACGCGGGGCGAGGGTCTTGGCGTGCAACTTTATGGTGGGGCGGTTTATCCGGTTCGTGCCGATGATCCGGCGCTGGGCGAGGAGCGCAGCCATTATGAGGGAGCCGACGGGCTGGCCGCGCTGCTGTCGCGCCAGCATTACCGGCTGACCTATTGGCGCGCGGCAAACGACAGCCTGAACTGGCGGCGCTTTTTCTCGATCAACGAACTGGCGGGGGTGCGGGTGGAAGACCCCGCCGTGTTCGAACTGACCCACCGCCTCTATTTCGACCTGTATCGGCGGGGGCTGATCGATGGGGTGCGCGTGGATCATGTCGATGGGCTGGCCCATCCTGCCGGCTATTGCCGCGCGCTGCGATCCGCGTTCGACGCCATCGACCCGGATCGACACGCCTATATCGTGGTGGAGAAGATATTGGCGGCGGGCGAGCGCCTGCCCGTCGATTGGGGAACGGACGGCACCAGCGGCTATGACTTCATGCGGGAGGTGTCGGAACTGCTGCATGATCCCGCCGGTCAGGAACCGCTGGGCGCGCTGTGGGAGGAGATCAGCGGCCGCCCTGCCGATTTCGAGGCAGAGGCGCTGGTGGCGCGCCGCGATATTCTAAGCTGGCAGTTTGAGGGGCAATTGACCGCCTGCGTCGAGCGTTTCCATGCGCTGGGGCAGGCGGTGGGCGAGCATTGGCTGACCCATGGCATGATCCGACGGGCGGTGCAGGCGCTGCTCCACGGCTTTCCCGTCTATCGTACCTATGGCACGGGCATCGATGCGCCGCCGGAGGATGCGGCCGTGCGCGACGCCGCGCGGGCCGCGGCCCTGCGTAGCGCAGCGCCGGGGGAGGGTCCCGTCATCGACCTGATCCTCGGCGGGCTCGCGGGGGAGGGCAGGGCGGTGACCGATCTGGCGGCGGATGCGGTGCGCCGGTTCCAGCAACTCTCCGCCCCCATTGCGGCAAAGGGGGTGGAGGATACTGCTTTCTATCGTCACGGCGTCCTGCTCTCCGTCAACGACGTGGGGTTCGATCCGGGGCAGTTCGCCGCGTCGGTCGAGGCGTTCCACGAGGCGATGGCGCGCCGAGCGGGGGATCATCCGGGCGCGATGCTCGCCACGGCCACGCATGACCATAAGCGTGGCGAGGATGCCCGTGCGCGCCTCGCCGTGCTCAGCACGATAGCGGGGGAGTGGGGGGCAGAGGTCGCTCGCCTGCTGGAACTGGCGGTGCCACATGCGGACGGCGTCGATCCGGCGGATATTTATATGCTGTTTCAGACGCTGATCGGGGCATGGGAGCCGCCAGCCGATGCCTTTCTGGCGCGTATCCATGACTGGCAGGGCAAGACGGTGCGGGAAGCGAAGCGGCGTTCCTCCTGGGAGGCACCGGACGAAGCCTATGAGGCGCGCTATCGCGATTTGGCGACCGCACTGCTGATGCCAGGGGGCGCGTTTGCGCAGGCGTTCGGGCGGTTCATCGAAGACCTCGGCCCGGCGGCGGAGGCCAATAGCATTGTCCAGACCGCTCTCCATTATACGGTTCCGGGCGTGCCTGACCTGTATCAGGGCTGCGATGGCACGGATTACAGCATGGTCGATCCCGATAATCGGCGCGCGGTGGATTATGGGGCACGGCGTGCTTCGCTGGTCGAGGGGACGAATGCCAAGCAGGCTCTGATAGCGCAACTGCTGCACCTGCGGGCAAAGCGGCCGCTGCTGTTCGCGGAGGGTGGCTATCGTCCCGTTCTCGCGACCGGCGCGCAGGCGCAGCATGTGGTCGCCTTTCTGCGGGAACGAGAGGGGGAAACCCTGTTCGTGGCGGCTGCGATCCGGCTGGGTGCGGCGTTGTTCCGGTCCGATCACGCGGCGCCACCGGGCGAGTGGTGGGGCGATACAGTGGTCGATGGTCGGCACGCCCGCGACCTGTTCCACGAAGCACCCGTCCACATCGCAATTTTCTGACTGATCGAAGTTTGTTTTGGAAAAAACCGTGAAACCTCCGCGCGCTAAGGAAGTTTTACCACAATCCGACCGATAGGCCGCAACAGTCGGCGGAAATGCAACGGGGATTGGGAACAGACGATGATCGAGTGGCTTGCCGAGAATGTCTCCGTGTTCAAGATGCAGCACAATGCGCATCATGAGTTCAAGCTGAGCGTCGAGCAGCATCTGCTCCACCGCAAGCGCATCGGCGAAGCCCTGTTTTTCCTGAATTCCAAGGATCGCGAAACCTGCGTGGCGCGCGATGAGCTTTGGGAGTTGCGGATTATCCTGTCCGATGGCGCTGTGATGGACATCGCCGGGTCGAGCCTTGACACCTGCGTCGGCGCGGCCCGGACCGCGGTCGAGGGCGAACGCATTCCGCATCTCGCTGCGTGAGCCGGGCGGTGCGGCTACCCCGCTGACCCCATGCAGATTTTCACAATCGGTTATGAGGGCGTTACCCAGACGGCCCTCATCGACACATTGAAACAGGCTGGCGTGACCCTGCTGGCCGATGTCCGCGCGGTGCCGCTGTCCCGTCGTGCGGGCTTCTCGAAGAACATCCTCGCCGCCGGTTTGAAAGAAGCGGGCATCGACTATGCTGGTTTCAAGCCGCTGGGCACGCCCGCCGCAGGACGGGAGGCGGCGCGGAAGCATGATCATGCCCTGCTGTCCGAAATCTATGCCGGGCAGCTCGATCTTCCCGAAGCCATTGTCGCGGCGGCGCAGCTTTGCGACCGGGCGGGCGAGCAGCCGACCGCATTGCTCTGTTTCGAGCGCAGCCCGGATTGCTGCCACCGATCGTTGTTGATCGAGGCGATCATGCCCGATGCGGATGTCGTTCACCTCTTCCCGGAGTGACGCGGTGCGGCTCCGGCGCTATAAGACGGGGACAGAGGATGAGGGAGCAGGCGCATGGCCTATGAAGGAAGCTGTCATTGCGGCGCCGTGGCGTTCACGGTCGATGCGGACCTGCCGGCCGAGGCGGTCAGTTGCAATTGCTCCCATTGCCGTCGGAAGGGGTTCCTGCTGACCTTCGTGCCCGCGACCCAATTTACGCTGACGGCGGGTGAGGGGGCGTCCACCACCTATCGCTTCAATGCGCACAAGCTCGCCCATGTCTTCTGCGCCACCTGCGGCGTGCAATCCTTTAGCGAGGGGATCGGTCCCGACGGGACGGAAATGCGCGCGATCAACCTGCGCGCGGTGCCGGATTGCGACCTCGATGCGTTGACCGTGAAGAAGGTGGACGGCGCATCCTTTTGATCCGTTGACCTTTTGTTAACCATGATTGTCTTACCCTGACCGGCATTGTCATCCGGGAAGATGCCGTCATGTCGCTCATGGACTATCTCAATACGACGCTGGGCAGCTCGACCAGTACCGCGACGACCAAAACGTCTCTGACGTCCAGTTCGCTCGACCAGCTTTTGGGAACGTCCAGCAGCAGCACGACGAGCACCGCCGACGATGTCCTCAACGCGCTTGCCAACGGCACCAGCACCACGAAAGCCTCCGGCGTCACCATCTCCAGTTCCGCAGCGATCGCCGCCGCGGCCAAGGAGGACAAGGCTAAGGATGCAGCGACCCTGACCAGCGAAATCCGTGCCACGCTCGACGCGCAATATGCCAAGAGCAAGACGAAGGACGCGGATTTGTCCGAGGCCAGCCCGCGCGCGCTCGCCACGATCATGCAGAATGAGTCCGGTAGTTTCAGCGATGCGGAGGTGTTCGCCGCCAAGCAGGAAATGCGCCAGCGCGACCGCCAGGCCTTCCTGCAGGTCACGGCCAATGGTTTCAGCCTGAGCTCCATCCAGTCGTACAAGAACCAGATGCAGTCCGCGCGTACCGACATGTCCGCCGAGGAAAAAGCGGTTCGGGACGCGGGTTTGTGACCTGACCATCATTCGCAGTAAGAACGGCACCTTGTCAGGCGGACAGGGTGATCCCATATCCGTTGCATGACGAGACTTTCTTTCCTCGATCTGGTTCCCGTCGTGGAGGGGGGCTCGCTCTGCTCGGCGCTCGCAGGCGCAGCGGATATCGCTGCGCATTGCGAAGCGCTGGGCTTCAACCGCTATTGGGTGGCGGAGCATCATGGCATGCCCGGCATCGGGGGTGCGGCGACTGCGGTCGTCCTCGCTCATATCGGTAATGCGACCAGCCGCATCCGCATCGGGTCTGGCGGCATCATGCTCCCCAATCACAGCCCGCTCCAGATCGCAGAGCAATTTGGCACGCTCGACGCATTGTTTCCGGGCCGCATCGACCTGGGCCTGGGCCGTGCGCCCGGTTCCGACCAGCGTGTCGCCATGGCGATGCGTCGCACGCTGAACAGCGACCCCAATGCTTTTCCGCGCGATGTCATGGAGTTGCAGGCCTATTTTGCGGGCGATCCTGACGCCGGTTTCATCGCGACGCCCGGTGCGGGCGCGAATGTCGACCTGTGGATATTGGGGTCGAGCACATTCGGCGCGCAACTCGCCGCCGCTCTCGGCCTGCCCTATGGTTTCGCTTCGCACTTCGCGCCGGGGATGATGGATCAGGCGATCGAAATCTATCGCTCGCACTTCCGTCCGTCGGAGCATCTCGCCAAACCCTATGTCATGGTCGGTTTCAACATCTTCGCCGCCGATACGGACGAGGAGGCGCACTATGTCGCCAGTTCCATGCAGCAGGGCTTCGTCGCGCTGCGCACTGGCCAGCCGGGGAAGGTCCGCCCGCCGGTGAAGGGCTATTATGAGAGCCTGCCGCCGGGCGCGCGGTCCATGCTGGACGATGTGCTGTCGGTCAGTTCGATCGGTACGGCGGACAGGGTGGCTGCGGACCTGCGCGCGCTTATCCGGCGGACACAGGCCGATGAAATCATCGTCACCAGCCAGATTTTCGACCATGATGCCCGCAAGCGCAGCATCGCCATCGCGGCGGAGGCATTCGGGACGCTGACGGAACTGGTGTGAGTGGGTGGTTGGGGTGGATCGCGGACCTTCTCCCCTCCCGGCTGGGGGTGGGCCTGCACTACATCTGAGGCCAACAGCGACCTTGCGGTCGCTTGCCCACCCCTAACCCCTCGTCAGAGTCACGTGCCTCTGACGAGCGCAAGCGGGAGGGGGATTATGTCGCGCTAAGCCCGCTCCTGCTCCCCATTCGACCGTCCGGTCCCTGATCCCCGGCGCTAAATTCCCGCCGCAAATCCACCAGTTACCCGCAACGTCTCTCCGGTGATGAACCGCGCTTTGTCCGACGTCAGGAACAGCATGGCGTCCACGATATCCTGTTCCGCGCCGTCGTCGGGCAGATATTGCATCGCCTTGATCCGCGACTGCATCTCCGGCGCCAGTTCGGTGCGGATCGTGTCGGTCAGTATGATGCCCGGTGCGATGGCGTTTACGCGGATCCCCTGTGCTGCGAGTTCACGGGCAAAGGTCATGGTGAAACCGATCACCGCCAGTTTCGACGTCCCATAGCCGCCGCCCTGAAAAGCGGCGGCAGACGCGATGTTGACGATGCTCGCCCCCTTGCGCCCCGCCATGAACGGGCTGGCCGCCAGCGTGCAGGCGACGGTGCCCATCACATTCACCTCGAACAATCGCCGTGTCTTGGCGAGGCCGAGTTCCGCGATCGGGCGGCTATACTCCTGCGCGTGAAGCCCGGCGTTGTTGATGAGGGTATCGATACCGCCATGGCGCGCGCCCAGTTCCGCCATGATGTCTGCAATGCGCGCCTCATCGGTCACGTCCGCACCATAGGCGACGGCGCGAGGGCCGATTTCGGCGGTTGCCTCCCGTGCCGCATCCTCGTCCCTGTCGAGCAGCGCGACGGTCGCACCCTCCGCCGCCAGCGCCGCGCCGAACGCCTTGCCAAAGCCGCGTCCGCCGCCCGTGATGACCGCAACTGTTCCTGTACGATTGCTCATGCTTCCATCCTCACTATTTCGGCCAGAGTTTGCGGGCGCGAGTTCATCACCTGATGCCCTGCATCGACCTGAACGATCCGCTCTGACGCAAATCGTTCCGCAAAGATGCGCTGCCAGTCGGGCGGTAAGGCCTCGTCCCGCAGGCACAGGACGAAGGTGGCAGGCACCTTGCCCAGTTCGTCATAGGGCCAGTCGGTTTGAGCGTATGTCGCCAGTGGCCACATATCCTGATGCATGAGGGCGAGGAACGGCGCGGCCTGTTCCACGGTCATGTCGTTGTAGAACATTGCCATCGCCTTGCCCTGCGGATCGTCCGCCGCCGGATCGACTGGCCAGCCCACTTCCTCAGGGTTCGTGCCGCGCAGGCTCTTGCCCATCATCTGCGACACGCTCTGGCCGGGGAGGGGGATGGAGCAGGTGACATAGACGAGGCGCCGGAACAGGCCGGGGCGCAGAGCGGTCATGAACGGCATCGCCTGACCCGCCTGCGAATGGCCGACAAGGATGACGTCGGTCAGTCCTTCGCGCTCAATGTCGGCAACCAGTTCCGCCGCGACATCGCGCATCGTCAGGCCGTCGGTGTCCCGATCCCGTTTCGCTCCGCATCCCGGTGCGTCTAGCGCCAGCGTCCGCACGGCGCCGTCGCCCGCCTGTGCATGGAGGGCCGCGATCGTCTGGTCCCAGACCCAGCCGCCCTGTCCGCCGCCGTGCAGGAATGCGAAGTTCGTCGTCATGCCGGTCCTCTCCCAAAGCCGTCGGGCAGGCGTAGCATGCCATGGCAGGGCGTCCAGTGGCCGGGCGCACTCCATGGCCGGATCGCTGCATCATCGCCGGGAGGATGGCGTTGCATAGCTTTGCAAAGATCGTTGACAGCACGCCTCGCCATGGGTGATCGGGGACGCAGAGATTTGGCAGAGGAACCGATCATGTCCCAGCAGCTTTCCGGCAAAGTCGCGCTCGTCACCGGCGCATCCTCCGGTATTGGCGAGGCTGCCGCGCTGGCGCTGGCCGAGGCGGGGGGCGCCGTCGCGGTATCGGGACGCCGCAGGGAACGGCTCGACGCTCTGGTCGCGCGCATAGAGGCGGCGGGCGGCCGGGCGCTGGCGCTGCCCGGCGACGTCTCCGTCGAAGCCGACGCCAGCAAGGCGGTGGCAGACACGGTGGCGCAGCTTGGCCGCCTCGACATACTCGTCAACTCGGCGGGCGTGAACGAGGCGGGCGGGATCGAGACGCTGACGCTGGAGCAGTGGCACAAAGTGATCGACATCAACCTGATGGGCACCATCTACACCTGCCGCGCGGCCTTTGCGCAGATGAAGGCGCAAGGAGCGGGGGACATCGTCAACATCTCCTCCACCGCCGGTCGCCGGTCGGGCTGGCAGTTCGCCTCCTACGCCACTAGCAAATTCGGCGTGACGGGCTTTACCGAGGCGCTGCGGCAGGAAGGCGGCCAGTGCGGCATCCGCGTCGCCATCGTGGAGCCGGGCGCGACCGCGACGGAAATCGCAGAGAGCATTTCCGATCCCAAATGGCGCGAGGCTATCCACCATCACACGCATAATGACACCGCGATGGAATCGCAGGATATCGTCGATGCCATCATGCTGATCGTCCAGCTTCCCCGCCGCGCCAATGTGACGCGCATCCTGATCCAGCCGACGACCGACGTCGCACCCATGCCCTGACGATATGCCCTGATAAGGGGGACTAGCGGGGAGGCGCCGCCGCGACCTTGGACAGCGAGGCGGTCCCGGCGTCCAGCCAGTCATCGACCAGCCGTGTCCACAGGGCATAGCCGCGCGGGTTCATATGCAGCCCATCGGCGCGAAACAGCGATGCGTCGGGCAGGCCGTCACTGGCGAGCAGCAATTTTCCACCATCCAGATATTCGACACCCGCCATGCCGAGGCGCGCGGCGACATGGGCGTTGACCGCCGCCATCTGCGGCCAGAGCGTCCAGCGAAGCGGGCTGGGTTTCAACGACATCCACACGATCCGCGCCCTGGGATAATCCTTGCGCAGTTTTCGCAGCAGGGTGAGCACATCGTCCGCCACCTTGTCCGGCGTCGACCCGGCGTTGAGGTCGTTCTCGCCCACATAGACCACGATGGAGCGGGGCGCGGCGCGGGGTTTCAGGCGGGGGTAATAATGGAGGACATCCGGCGTCGTCGCTCCGCCAAAGCCACGGTTGACCGTGGGCCTGTCGGGGAAGCTGCCCGCAATATCCCACAGGCGGATGCTGGAGCTGCCGATGAACAGCGTGGCGTCGGGCAGGCTGGTTCCCGCACTGTCCGCCTTGCTGAAATTCTCGATCTCGTTGGAAAAGGGAAAGACGGGATCGGGACTGGGGCCGGGCGTCGGTTGGGCATGGGCGGTCGCGGCCCCGATCAGAACGGCCGTCAGCAAGGAGAGGCGCAGCGTCATGCGGGCGGTCTTTCGGGCGCGGGGCGGGAAACGGCGGGTCATGACGCCAGGGATAGCGAATGAAGCCGTTTGATGTTCCTGCGCCCGCAGGCACCTACGCCTCGGCAAGCGTTTCCATGACCGTTTCGAGCTGGCCCTTCACGACGATGTAATTGCCCTTCTCGAAATTGATCGCGCTGGCGTGATCGCTGCCCCGGTAGCGGCGCACGAAGCTGACGCGGTCCGCATTGACCGCGACGAGATCGCCGTCGGACGTTTCGAATGTCACATATCCGTTCATGGAAAACCTAGGCCTTGGGAGTGGAGGGGGCGGGCGCGTCCTTCTTGGCCTTGTGCTTGGCGAGCAGGGCGTCGAGTTCCGCGATACGCATGCGTTCGGGCGTGTCCTTTGCCAGACCTTTCAGTCGGCACTCCGCCCAAAGGCTGCGGCGTTCGGATTCCAGTGCTTTCAGATATAAATCGGCCATGCTTTTTCCAGGTTGTTTCGCAGTGCGGGCGCGGCCTCACTTAGCGTGTTCCTGCATCGGGCGTCACCCAAAAGAAAGCCGCCGCGAATGACCCTGCATCCGCGGCGGTGTTTCCTGTGTGATGACGGCGCCTCAGAGCAGCTTCAGCACAGCCTCTGCATGCTCTTTGCGGCAGATCAGCAGGTCGGGCATGTACACGTCCTGCTGGTTGTAGATCAGCGGCGAACCGTCGATGCGGCTGGCGTGGAGGCCAGCGGCGAGGGCGACGGCGGCGGGAGCGCAGCTATCCCACTCATATTGCCCGCCGGTGTGGAGGTAGATGTCGGCCTCACCCCGGATGATCGCCATCGCCTTGGCGCCTGCCGATCCCATGGGGACGAGTTCGGCGCCCAGCTTTTCCGCCACATCCACCGCTTCCTTTGCAGGGCGGGTGCGGCTGACGACCATGCGCAGCTTGTCCGGCACGGAGGGCAGGGCCAGCGGCTTGTCGGTGCGCAGGACGACGTCCAGCCCCGGCAAGGCCACCGCACCGATGGTCGGCACGCCGTCGATAGCCAGCGCGACGTGAACGGCCCAGTCGGACCGCTCCTCGCCATATTCGCGCGTGCCGTCGACCGGATCGACGATCCAGACGCGGGACTTGGCCAGCCGGTCCGCATTGTCCTTCTCCTCTTCGGAGAGAAGGCCGTCGTCCGGGCGCTGCTCACGCAACGCATGGACGAGGAACTGGTTGGCCGTCTGGTCCCCCGCCTTGCCCAGGGACTTGCCACCGAACAGGCCGGAGGCGCGTACCTGGAGCAGGATCTTGCCCGCCTGTTCCGCCAGATGGGCGGCGAGGTCGGCGTCGCCCAAAGTTGTCGGCAGCCCGCTCATGGGATGAGCCTGCGGACGATTTCCTCGGCGGCTTCGTCGGCGGTCATCGACGTGGTGTCGATGCGGATTTCGGGGTCTTCCGGCGGCTCATAGGGGCTGTCGATACCCGTGAAGTTCTTCAGGTCGCCCGCGCGTGCCTTCTTGTAGAGGCCCTTGACGTCGCGTGCTTCCGCATCGGCCAGCGGCGTGTCGATGTGGACTTCGAAGAACTCGCCCGGCTGCACCATCTGCCGCACCATGTCCCGCTCCGCCCGGAAGGGGGAGATGAACGCGGTGATGACGATCAGGCCCGCATCGGTCATCAGCTTCGCGACCTCGCCCACGCGACGGATATTCTCCACGCGGTCGGCGTCGGTGAAGCCGAGGTCCTTGTTCAGGCCATGGCGGACATTGTCGCCGTCGAGCAGGAAGGTGTGGCGGTTCATGCGCGCCAGCTTCTGCTCGACCAGATTGGCGATGGTCGACTTGCCCGCGCCCGACAGGCCGGTCAGCCACAGCACGGCCGGCTTCTGGTTCTTGGCCGCCGCATGATGCTCGCGCGTCACGTCGGTCGCCTGCCAGTGGACATTGTCCGCACGGCGCAGCGAGAAGTTGATCATGCCCGCCGCGACGGTGGCGTTGGTCATCTTGTCGATCAGGATGAACCCGCCGAGGTCGCGGTTCTGCGCATAAGGCTCGAACGGAATCGGACGGTCGGTCGAGATATTGGCGACGCCAATGGCATTGAGGTCCAGCGTCTTGGCCGCCAGATGCTCCATGGTGTTGACGTTGACCTGATATTTCGGCGCCGCGACGTTCACCGTCACGAGCTGCGTGCCGATCTTCATCCAATAGGGGCGTCCGGGCAGCAGTTCCTGCTCGTCCATCCACACGATGGTCGTCTCGAACTGGTCCGCCGCCAGCACGGGATTGTCCGCGATGGAGATGACATCGCCGCGCGAACAGTCGATCTCGTCCTCGAAGCAGAGCGTGACGGACTGGCCGGCAATCGCCGACTCGAGATCACCGTCGAAGGTGACGATGCGGCTGATCGTGCTGTTCTTGCCCGACGGCAGGACGCGGATCTTGTCGCCGGGACGCACGGTGCCGGTCGCGATCTGGCCGGAGAAACCCCGGAAGTCGAGGTTGGGGCGGTTCACCCACTGCACGGGCAGGCGGAACGGCTTGGCGGCGTCGGTGGTGGAGTCCACCTCTACGCTTTCCAGATGCTCCATCAGCGCCGGGCCCTTGTACCAGGGCGTATTCTCCGACGGACCGGTGATGTTGTCGCCCTTGAAGCCCGAAATCGGGATCGCGGTGAACAGCTTGATGCCGATCGAATTGGCGAACTCGGTATAGTCCTTCACGATGGCGTCGAACACGGCCTGATCATAATCGACCAGATCCATCTTGTTCACCGTCAGCACGATGTTCTTGATGCCGATCAGATGCGCCAGATAGCTGTGGCGGCGTGTCTGCACCAGCACGCCCTTGCGCGCGTCGATCAGGATGCAGGCGAGGTCGGCGGTGGAGGCGCCCGTCACCATGTTGCGCGTGTACTGCTCGTGGCCGGGCGTATCCGCGACGATGAACTTGCGCTTTTCGGTGGCGAAGAAGCGATAGGCGACGTCGATGGTGATGCCCTGTTCCCGCTCGGCGGCGAGGCCGTCGACGAGGAGGGCGAAGTCGATCTCCTGACCCTGCGTGCCGACACGCTTGGAGTCCGCCTCCAGCGCCGCAAGCTGATCCTCGAAGATCATCTTGGAGTCGTAAAGCAGGCGGCCGATCAGCGTCGACTTGCCGTCATCCACCGACCCGCAGGTGATGAAGCGCAGCATGGTCTTGTGCTGGTGGACTTCGAGATATTTGTCGATGTCCTCGGCGATGAGGGCGTCGGTTTTGTAGATAGGATCTGCCGTGGTCATGGCTCAACTCCCGTCATCCCAGCGCAGGCTGGGATCTTGTTGATCTTGATAGAAAGGTTCAGCTTGGGGCACGAGATCCCAGCCTTGAAATGAGGCACGTGACTCATTTCAACTGGGATGACGCGAACGCGGGCGTTCACGTCAAAAATACCCCTCCTGCTTCTTCTTCTCCATGCTGGCGTCACCGCCATCCTTGTCGATCACGCGGCCCTGACGCTCGCTGGTGGTGGTCAGCAGCATTTCCTGAATGACCTCCGGCAGCGTCGCGGCTTCGGACTCGACGGCGCCGGTCAGCGGCCAGCAGCCAAGGGTGCGGAAGCGGACGGACCGCTCGGTGATTTCCGGCATCCGGTCCTTGCCCAGAACCTTCTCCAGACGCTCGATGTCATCGACCATGAACAACTGGCCATCCTGAACATAGGTCGGGCGCGGCGCGGAGAAATACAGCGGCACGATGTCGATGTTCTCAAGGTGCAGATACTGCCAGATGTCCAGCTCGGTCCAGTTGGAGATCGGGAACACGCGCATCGACTCGCCCTTCGCCTTGCGGGCGTTGTACAGGTGCCAGAGTTCGGGGCGCTGCGCCTTGGGGTCCCAGCGGTGCGAGGCGGTGCGGAAGGAGAAGATGCGCTCCTTGGCGCGGCTCTTTTCCTCGTCGCGGCGCGCGCCACCGAAAGCGGCATCGAAACCATGGAGGTCGAGCGCCTGCTTCAACCCTTCCGTCTTCCACATGTCGGTGTGGAGAGGGCCATGGTCGAAGGGGTTGATCCCTTTTTCCTCGGCTTCGGGGTTGTGATAGACGAGCAGGTCCATGCCTGCATCCTTCGCGGCCTTGTCGCGCAGGTCGTACATCGCCTTGAACTTCCAGGTCGTGTCGACGTGGAGCAGCGGGAAGGGCGGGGGCGAGGGATAGAAAGCCTTTTTGGCGAGGTGCAGCATGACCGCCGAATCCTTGCCGACCGAATAGAGCATCACCGGCTTTTCAGCTTCGGCGACGACTTCGCGCATGATGTGGATGCTTTCGGCTTCCAGTCTCTGCAAATGGGTAAGACGGGCCTCAGTAAGACGTGTGGCGTCCAGTTGTCCGGTAGCTGTCGTCATGAGCGGACTTCTCTCCCTTCCTTCGTCACGGCATTCATTGCGTGTGCTGCTTCACATACGCCCTTGGTTTTCCAAATAACCTCCCATATGGGAGGTTAATTATGGTTCTGACCCGCACCGATGAAAATGAGCTGCTGACAGCGTTGCATTCCGCCGTTTTTCAGGAGGATGCGCCGTGGCAGATTTTTCTGTCGCGATTGCGCGCGCGGATGGAGGCGGACCTGTGCCGTATCTATATCCGGCCATCCGGGGAAGCGGGGTGGCATGTGATCGACACGGTGCGGGCGCGCGGACCGGACAGCGAATCGTTCGACCCCGACCCGCCCGCCTTCGACGAGCTGCGCAGCGGACGCGTCTATGCCAGCGATGAACTGCCCGGCAAGCGGGAGGGGCGGGCGCGTCATTTGCGCGTCAGCTGGCCGGAAGGGGGCGACCTGGCCCTGTCCATCCTGCGGCGCGGTGCCGATTTCCGTGCCCGCGACGCGGCGATGCTGGGCAGTCTCGCGCCCCATCTCACCATCGCCTTGCGGTCGCGGATGGAGATCGAGCGGCAGCGGCGGCGCAACGCGCTGAGCGAGAAACTGCTGTCGCGGTTCGCGGCGGGCTGGCTCCTGCTCGATACGCATGGGCATGTTCTGGACGGTGATCCGGCGGGGATGCGGCTGGTGACGGAAGGGCGACAGGTCCGGCGCGCAGGCGACGGGCGTTTGCGCTTTCCCTATGCAGAGGCGGAGGAGTTGCTGGAGGTCGTGCTGGCTGAGCGCGATGTGACGGGTCCGCCGCGCGCGGCGTGGCTGGGCATCGATCCGCCCGTTCAGATGGTGTTGATGCGCCCGCCGGTGGATGCCGTGCGGGCGCAGTCTCTCGCCATGCCCCATTGCCTGCTGCTGCTGCGCGCCATGCCGGAAGAGGGTGTGCTGGCGGAGGGGCGCTACCTGCCCAAGCTATTTCGTCTGACGCGGAGCGAGGCGGCGCTCGCGGCGCGGCTGGCGGTGGGGGCGAGTCTGGTGGAGGCCGCCGATCAACTCGGCCTGACGATCGAGACGGCGCGCAATTATTCCAAGCGCATCTACCTCAAGACCGGAGCCAAGGGGCAGGCCGATCTGGTCCGCATCGTGCTGGGCGGGGTCAGCATGTTCGGCTGACCGCCGGGCCTGCTATTTCCTGGATTTGGGACTGAGTCGTCGGCGGTTCCGGCCAACGATCTTGCGATAATGGGCGAGGGTGTGGCGCGCGGCCGTCTCGCCGCTACTGCCGAGTCCCCCGGTCATTGCCTTCCACTGGAGTGCGGCGACCGCCTCCATCTTTTCCGTGACCATCCGCTGCGCTTCCACCCGCGCGTCTTCGTCCATTTTGGCGAGTTTGGCGATGCGCAGGCCGATGACGGTGGATGCTTCCCACGTCAGCGACCAGCTGTCGAATGCAATAGATGCCCAGCCCTTGTACATGATCGAAATGCTCCTGCGCCGGACTGTCGGCTGGTCCTTCATGGACGCTGTACCGGATACGAAGTTCCGGTCGCCCGCAAGACATATAGCAGATCGGCGTCGCCGAATTGTGAAGATGGGGTGGGTATCTTTGGTCGGGACGAGAGGATTCGAACCTCCGACCCCCACACCCCCAGTGTGATGCGCTACCAGGCTGCGCTACGTCCCGACCGGAGCGGCGCATTTAGGCGGATGTTTCCAAACATGCAAGCGTCCTGTTACGCCTTTCCGCCCGACCCCGGCACAGGTGATCGCGGTTGCGTGTGTCCTGCCCATGTGATAGCCCGCGCGCCTTCGGCAGGCGGGCCTTTCTGGCCCATGCGATGCCTGTCCCAGAGAGAAGAAAAGCCCCAACGATGCTGATTTCGCCCGCCTTTGCCCAGACCGCTGCCGCAGGAGCCGGAGGTTCCGGCGCATCCATGATCGCGCAGTTCGCGCCGCTGGCCCTCATCTTCGTCGTCTTCTATTTCCTGCTGATCCGTCCGCAGCAAAAGCGGATGAAGGAACATAAGGCCAAGCTGGAAGCCGTGAAGAAGGGCGATCAGGTCATCACCGGCGGCGGCCTCGTTGGCAAGGTGGTGCGCGTGGACGACATCTATGCCGACGTCGAGCTCGGCACGGGTATCAAGGTGAAGGCGGTCAAGTCGACGCTCAGCGACGTGCTTGCCCCCGGCGCTCTCCCCGCCGCCAACGACTGACGTCAGACGACAGCGAACGGAGCCGCCATGCTCGATTTTCCCCGCTGGAAAGTGACGCTCATCTGGGCGACGCTGATTTTCGGCATGCTCTGCGCCGTTCCCAGCTTCGTGCCCGAACGCCTGCTCACCCCTCTGCCTGGTTTTCTGAAGCCGCGCGTCAACCTGGGCCTCGACCTGTCGGGCGGCAGTCACCTGCTGCTCGAAGCCAGCCCGGATGAAGTCGCCAAGCTGAAACTGACCAGCATGGAGGAGCAGATCCGCACGGAACTGCGCCGGACCGATCCCAAGATCGCGATCGGCGACATCTCCTCGCAGGGCGGCCAGCTCAGCTTCATGGTTCGCGATTCCGCGCAGGTCGATGCCGCCGTCGAGCGCATCCGTCCGCTGACGCAGGGCGCGGGCATGACCGGGCAGCGCGATTTCGACGTGACCGTGCGCGATGGCACCACCATCACCGTGGTTCCGACGCAGGCAGGCCTCGACGCCGCTCTTAAAAGCGCGATGGAAGTCGCGACCGAGATCATCCGCAAGCGCATCGACGAAATGGGCACGCGCGAACCGACGATCCAGCAGCAGGGCTCCAACCGCATCCTCGTGCAGGTGCCGGGCGTGCAGGACCCGACCGCGCTCAAGAACCTGCTCGGCCAGACCGCCAAGCTGGAGTTCAAGCTGGTCGACACGACCGCCAGCCCGGCGGAAGTGGCGCAGAAGCGCGCGCCGATCGGCAGCGAAGTCCTGCCCTATCCGACCAACCCCAGCGGCGTCCCGTTCATCGCGGTGAAGCGTCAGGTGATGGTGTCGGGCGACGAGTTGTCCGATGCGACGCAGGGCTATGAACAACAGACGAACGCGCCAGTCGTCAATATCACCTTCAACGGTTCCGGCGGCCGCAAGTTCGGCCGCGTGACGCAGGAAAACACCAACAAGCCGTTCGCCATCATCCTCGACGGGACGGTCCTGTCGGCGCCGAATATCAACGAACCGATTCTGGGCGGACGCGCGCAGATTTCCGGCAACTTCACGGTGGAGAGCGCCAACCAGCTCGCCATCGCGCTGCGGTCGGGCAAGCTGCCGGTGAAGCTGAACGTCGTCGATGAACGCACCGTCGGACCGCAGCTGGGCGCCGATTCGATCCGTGCCGGTCTGATCGCGTCGATCATCGCGGTCGTCGCGGTCATCACCTTCATGTTCGTAAGCTATGGCCGGTTCGGCATGTATGCGAACATTGCCGTGGTGATCAACGTGCTGGTGATTCTGGGCGTGATGGGCATCCTCGGCGCGACGCTGACGCTGCCGGGCATTGCGGGCTTCGTGCTGACCATCGGTACGGCGGTGGACGCGAACGTCCTTGTCTATGAGCGCATCCGCGAGGAGCGCCGCCGGGGCAGGAATGTCGTGCAGTCGGTCGAGTTTGGCTACAAGGAAGCCAGCCGCACGATCTTCGAGGCGAACATCACCCACGCCATCGCAGGCGGCGTCATGCTGGCGCTGGGCAGCGGCCCGGTGAAGGGCTTCGCCATCGTGCTGCTGATCGGTATCGCGACATCGGTGTTCACCGCCGTCGTGTTCACGCGCATGCTGGCCGCCAAGTGGCTCCGCAAGGCGCGGCCCACGGACATTGTGATCTGAGGGGCGGAGAGACACTATGAAACTGCTCAAATTCGTCCCCGACAATACGAACATCAAGTTCGTCGCGCTGCGCCACTGGGCCTTTGCGCTGACCGCGCTGCTGACCGTGCTGGCGGTTGCCGCCACGGCCTATCGCGGCCTCAACCTCGGCGTCGATTTCGTCGGCGGCCTGATGATCGAGGAAAGCTTCCAGTCGCCGCCCGATCTGGACAAGGTGCGCTCGACCGTGGACGGGCTGGGCGTGGGCGAAAGTTCGCTCCAGCAGTTCGGCGATCCCAAGACCGTCTCCATCCGCCTGCCCGCGCCCAAAAGCACCGACGAAGGCGCAACCAACGCCATCGTGACCAAGGTGCAGACGGCGCTGCGCACCGCATTCCCCGGTGCGCGCTTCAGCCGCTATGATGCGGTGTCGGGCAAGGTGTCGGACGAGCTGATCTGGAACGGCGTCGCGGCGGTGATGCTGGCGGTGATCGGCATCGCTATCTTCTCGTGGTTCCGGTACGAGTGGCAGTTCGGCGTGTCGACCTTTGTCGCGATCATGCACGACGTGCTGATCACGCTGGGTTTCTTCGCGATCACGCAGTTGGAATTCGACCTCAACATTGTCGCGGCCGTGCTGACCATCGTGGGCTATTCGATCAACGACAAGATGGTGATCGATGACCGTATTCGTGAGAATATGCGCAAATATCGCAAGATGGAGATGAAGGATCTGATCGACCTGTCGGTCAATGAGACGCTTCCCCGGACGGTGATGACGTCGGTGACGATCTTGCTGGCGCTGGCGTCGCTGCTGCTGTTCGGCGGCCATGTGTTGCGCGGCTTCACCGCGGCCATGATGCTGGGCATCGTCGTCGGCACCTATTCGTCGGTCTATGTGTCGTCGTCGCTGCTGATCTCGCTCGGCCTCACGCCGTCGGCCATCGATCGCAAGCCCAAGGCGAACAGCAATGCGGAGCGCATTGGCGAGCGGATGCCCTGAGGGGCGCGCTGACCGATGGAAATCCGCAGGGAAAAGGGCGCTGACGGCCCGATCGTCAAGGGCTTTGCCGGAACCGGCTTTCGGGTCGGGGAAGGCGTTTTCCCGCGCGGGGTGACGCTGGCCCCCACGCAGGCGTTCGAATGGGATGCGCCCGCGACTATTGATGACCTGACGGCGGCGGATGTGGAGGGCCTGCTGGCACTCGACCCGCCGCCGGAGTTCCTTTTGCTCGGCACCGGAGCGGGGCTGGTCCAGCCGCCACGCGCGTTCGTTCGGGCTGTCGAGGCGCGGGGAATTGGTGTGGAGGCGATGGACAGCCGCGCCGCTGCCCGCGCCTGGGGCGTGCTGCGTCAGGAAGAACGCTGGATCGTCGCGGCGTTGATGCCCTTAGGCTGAACGGCTCGCGCAGGCGCGCAGATGCGCTTCCAGCGTTTCCGCATTCGCCTCCCATGTGAATTTCAGCGCGTGTGCCCGAACGGCCTCCGTATTGACGGGGGTCGCGAGTAGCTCCGCGATCCCGGCGGCGATGGACGGGGATGTTCGCTCCACGATCCTCCCGCCGTCTGTTCGGTCCAGCAATTCACGCGCTCCGCCGACGTCGGTGATGACGATCGGCACGCCGCAGGCCAGCGCCTCCACCCAGGCATTCGCCAGCCCTTCGGAGGCGGAGGGCAGGCACATCACGTCCGTCGCCGCCAGCCAGCCCGGCAGGTCGTCGTGGGGCACCGATCCCAGCAGGCGGACGCGCTCACCCATCCCGGCGCGCGCCGCCTGTGCAGTCAACGCGGCCCTGTCCGGTCCTTCGCCGATGAGCAGCAGGGTCGCATCGGGAATCGCCTCCAGCGCCTCGATCACCAGCGCCTGCCCTTTGCGCGGGATCAGCGCGCCGAGGGTCGCGATGACGGGACCGGAGAGGCCCTTCGCCGCCTTTGCCGCTGCCTTGTCCTGCGGCGCGAAACGGTCGAGGTCGACGCCTGTGTAGTGCACGGATATGCGCTCGCCCGGCATGCCCAGCGCGACCATCGACTCCCGCATTGCGCCGGATACGGCCAGCAGGCCGGCGGCCTTCACGCCTGCCTGCCGCACGGCGTCGCGCGTCGCGGGTGCCTCGCCCCAGAAATGAATGTCCGCGCCGCGTGCCTTCACCGAATAGGGGATGCACAGCATGGCCGACAGGCGCATCGCCACGGCGCCGTCGGGGAAAAAGAAGCTGGCGTCGATCACATCGAATGGACGCTCCGCATGGAGCCGCCTGACCAGCGGGGCGATCGCCCGCGCCATCATCGGCGCATGCCAGCGGCCCGCTGTCCCCGGCAGCACCGTAAAGCGTGGGCGATGGACGGTCAGGCCGTTGCGGACATCCTGCAGAGGCAGCGCACGCGCCACGGCATAATGCGGCAGGCGGTCGAGCGGGCAGGGCGGCAGGCCCACAGGAGCGACCACCGTCACGTCCACGCCGCTCCGTGCGGCCAGCGCCCGTGTCTGCCGCTCGACGAAGATCCCGAAGTTGGGCTGAGCCGCGCTGGGGAACAGGGTGGACAGGGTCAGGACGTGCAGGGGAGCCATGATCCCCTCCTAGCGTGCCTACGCCTAAATATCTCTAAATCGACCTTATCAGGCGCACCGGCACGGCGATCCAGGCGGCATGGGGTACGAGGACTTGCCGCTGCCCCACGCCGAGCGGCAGGATGTGCAGCGTGTCGCCCTCATGATCGATGAGCCGCCCAAAGACGAAACGTCCCGCCGAACGGGGGGCCAGTATGTCGCGGTTGAGTGCGCGGGCGAAGCGGTCCGGCGCATATTGCTCGCACCACAGTTCGTCGCCCGCCCGATACTCTCCCATGGCCGCCTGCACCCGAATGCCGAGCGCACCGGCAGGAACGGACGGCGGGACCAGTGTCAGCGACCGCGTCGGGGCCGCCGCGCCGTCCAGCCCGATGAGGGCCGCCACCGGCAGGCTGGCGTTGTCAGGCAAATCGATCAGGTCGGCGCTCGCGACGTCCAGCGCCGCGGCGATCCGGTTCAGCCATTTGACCGAAACGGTGCGCGTTCCGGTTTCCAGCCGCCCGATGGTCTGCGCGGTCGTCGGGGGGACGCAGCGGCCCGCCACCTCCTCAAGGGTAAACCCCTTCGCCTTTCGCACATCCCGGATTCGCGTGATCATTTCGGTTCCATCACAACCTGTCTGTCGCGGCTGTCCTACACGCCGGATGAACAGGCAAGGGGAAAATCCAATAGCGATAAGGACATGAGGCAGCCATGACCCGTAAAGGTACAGCGACAACTATGGCCCAGGCTCCCGCGCGCGGCCCCGTCCGAACCGTGGAACGCCTGATCGAGGACGCGGATGGCGTTGAGCGGCGGGTGCAGGTGAACCTTGCCGAGTCCCCGCTGGGCTGGCTGCGCGCGCGCAATCTCGTTTCGGCGCGGCAGTTCGACGCCGGGGAGGTGCTGCGTCGCGACTGGGAGCGGGCGGGCATGGGCGCGCGCGTGACGATGAACTGGGACATGGCGTCGTCCCCGACGCGCGGACGCGGAGGAAGCGCCCCGCCGGTCGAGCCGGGCCTCGCCGCAGTGGCCGCGCGCGACCGGATGCACGGCGCGCTGTCCTTTGCCGGGCCGGGGCTGCGCGACATATTATGGCGGGTCGTGTGCGCGTGCGAGGGGCTGGCGGCGGCGGAAGCCGCGCTGGGCTGGCCGACGCGCGCGGGCAAGCTGGTGCTGGGCTTCGCGCTTGACCGGGTGGCCGATTATTATCGGCTGTCCTGACGCCCCCACTGGCCCTTGCATCCCACTGTCGATCAGATAGATATATACCATAGCAAAATGGGAGTGGGTGGATGTCGGACCTGGAAGTGGCGACCGTCGCGGGTGTGGTGAAGGGCGACAGGACGGACGGCGTAAGACGCTGGCGCGGCATTCCCTATGCGCAGGCCGCCCGCTTTCAGCCGCCTTCGCCCGTCGCGCCATGGGACGGCGTTCGCGATGCCACCCGCTATGGCAATCGCTGCCCGCAGCAGATGGGCAAGAAGGTCCGCGAGGATCAGGTGATGGCGCAGGGCGTGGGCGAGGATTGCCTGATGCTCAATATCTGGACGCCGGATGGGGGAGAGCCGGGGTTGAAGCCGGTGTTCTTCTGGATTCACGGCGGCGCATTCATGGCGGGCAGCAGTGACGCCTATCGGGGCGCTGAACTGGCGAAATCGGGCGATATCGTCGTCGTCACGATCAATTATCGGGTCGGGGTGTTCGGTTTCGTCAATTTCGGCGGGGCTTTGGGCCTCCCCGGCCTCCCGTCGAACATCGGCCTGCGCGATCAGATCGCCGCGCTGCAATGGGTGCGGGACAATATCGCGGCCTTTGGCGGCGATCCGGCGCGCGTGACGATAGCGGGGCAGTCGGCGGGGTCGATGTCCGTCTCGCTACTGATGCTGACGGAGGCGGCGCGCGGCCTGTTCCATGGTGCGATCATGCAGAGCGGGGCGGTGAGCCTGATCCACGACCGGGAGAGCAGCCTGCGCGTGGCGGGCCGTTATGCGGAGGTGCTGGGCCTCGATCAGGGCGCGCGGGAACGGTTGCTGGCCTTGACGCCCGCCGAATTGTTGAACGCGCAGGCGATCATCGGCGGGGAGGAGAAGGGCGGCATTCCCGCCGCACCTTTCTATGACGGCGACCTATTACCCGCCTCGCTGGAGGAGGCGCATCTGCGTCCCACGCCCGACGTGCCCCTGATAGCGGGCGCGACCCGCGACGAGATCAGGCTGTTCGAACTGATGCCGGGCGAGATATTGCCGACGAGTTGGGCGCAACTGGACGCTCTGGTGCAGGAGCAATTGCCGCCGGAGCAGGCGAAGGCGCTGCTCGCCGCCTATCCGCGCACGACCAAGGGACGCAGGCGGCTCGCCACCGACCTCACCTTTGCCATGCCGACGCGCAATTTCGCGCATCGCCATGCGCAGCACAGCCCGACATGGTATTATCGCTTCGATTACGCCCACCCCATTGCCGGGGCGACGCACGGGCTGGACCTGGCGTTCACATGGCCGTTCGACAGTTTCATCATGACGCTGGTGCGGGGAGGGCGCATGGCGGGACGACGTGCGGCACTGGCGGAACGGATCAGGGGACATATCGCCCATTTCACGCGGCACGGCACGCCGGGCGAGGACTGGCCCGCCTACACGCCGACGCAGCGCAATGTGCATGTCTATGATCTGGCGGACCGGCTGGAGGTCGATCCGCAGGCGGAGTGCTTTGCCGCATGGGGCGGGCGGGATGTTTCGACGTCGCGCAGGCGGGAGGTTGTGGGGTAGGGGGCAGAAGCGGACACCGCTTCACATCCGTTCGTTTCGAGCAAGGTTCGAGCGTAGTCGAGAACCGGCGTCGAGAAACCAGCACCGTGCCAGCGTTCTCGATACGCCTTCTCGACAAGCTCGAAGGCTACTCGAACCGAACGGAGAGGGGTTGGCAGCCCGCCCACTCCCCACCCAAATCAGCCCTTCAGCCCCCTACCGCAACTTCGCGATAGTCAGCCCATCCGCCTTGGCGCGCACTTTCACCGACTCCTCGCTGCGGGTCAGGGCCTTGGCGATCGCCTTCAACGCCATGCCCTTCTTTGCGAGGGTGTGCAGCTTCTGCACCTCGTCGCCGGTCCACGGCTGCTTGTGTCGCTCGAAACGCTGCTCGCCCATGGTCCTTACTCGTCCCGGAGTTTTTCGTGGTGACGGATCA
>DASVNT010000156.1:0-37532 GCA_036383715.1 Sphingobium sp.
AGTTCCGCCATCGAACCCAGCCCGGCCTTGTGGTTATCCGTTCCCGACAACAGCATCGAGCGGGTCGGGGAACAGGTGGGCGCGGTATGGAAGCCGGTCAGGCGCGTGCCCGTCGTGGCAATGGCGTCAAGGTTGGGCGTCGCAATCTCCCCGCCGAACGCGCCAATGTCCGAATAGCCGAGGTCGTCCGCGACGATGACGAGGAAGTTGGGCCGCTGTGCATCGGCTGCAGCGACGGCGGACGGCGCGGTCGATACGAGCAGGGCACCGATCCCGGCGAGGACATGTTTCAGGCGAAGCGACATAGTATCTCCGAAAGAGGGTCCGCCTGGCGATCGCGCGGCCCGAAAAAGTCACCGGGCGCGCATCGGCGCGCCCGGCATGGGGTCTTTATTCAGCGGCCACGACGGGCGCGGGCACTTCCTTCTTCACGGTGCGGCTGCGGCGGCCGTCGATGGACACCGGCACGTCGCCCGCCACCGTCGCGCGGCGCAGGGTCCGGCGCTGAAGACCGAAGTCGGCGATGGCGCGATGCTGAGTGGCCCGATTGTCCCAGATGGCGACGTCGCCCGCACGCCAACGCCAGCGCACCGTATTCTCCGGCTTGGTGATATGATCCTGCAGGATGCCGAAGATGCGCTGCGAATCCGCCGGGTTCAGGCCGACGAACTGCTTGACGAAATGGCCGACCAGCAGGCTGCGCTCACCGGTTTCCGGGTGTACGCGGACGACGGGATGCTCCGTCTCGTACACGGTGGAGGCGAAGACCTTGGCATATTCCTCGTTTCGCTTCGCATCCTTTGAACCGAACGCATTGGCATAGTCATATTTGTTGGAGTGGACGGCCCACAGCCCGTCGACCAGCGTCTTGAGCGGTTCGGTCAGTTCCTCATAGGCGGTGACGCCATTGGCCCAGAGCGTGTCGCCGCCCGCCTGCGGAATGGTCAGCGCGCGCAGGATCGACGCCTGCGGATAGGCTTCGACGAAGGTGACGTCGGTGTGCCAGCTCGACGCGGCATAGCCTTCCTTGGAATCCAGTTCGAGCAGGTAGCGCGATCCCTCGGCCACCGGCACGGTCGGGTGCGCGACGGGTTCGCCCAGCAGCGCGGCAAACTCCTCATGCCGCTGGTCGGTCAGTTCATGCTGGTCGCGGAAGAAGATGACCTTGTGCCGCAGCAGCGCAGCGCGCACCGCGGCCAGGGTCACGGCGTCGAGATCGCCGGACAGCGCAACACCGCGAATTTCCGCGCCGATCCGTCCCGCGACCGGCACGATGTCCAGCGGCCCTTCCGCATCGGCGGCGTTGACGAAATTGTGGATCTGGTCAGTCATGTCTTATCTCCTCAAAGTCTTTTTCGGGGGGGCTTCATTCGGCAGCGACAGGACGAAACGGCGGGGCTTCTGCGTCCCGTTCGGCAAGTGCGCGGCGAATTTCGGTGTGCCGGGCCTCGTCCAGCGGAAAACCGTGGATCAGCCAGGCAGAAATGAGATGGGCGATGGCGGGGCCAAGCGCGAAGACGGCGAGCAGGCCCTTGAGCGCGGCGGGCGTGTTCACCGCCGCCTGCGGGTCGAAGCCGAACCAGCCGACCAGCGGCAGCGCGATGCCGACGGCGACCGCCATGCCCGCCTTGGACGAGATGCTGAACGCGGAGAAGAACAGCGCGGTGCGATCCTCCCCGGTACGGAGGCGATTTTCGTCAGCGACGTCGGCCACCATGGAGCGCAGCATGAGGTTGCCCGATCCCTGCGCCAGACCCTGCGCCACGGTCAGGAACAGCAGCAGGCCCAACTGGCCCGGCACCACGAACAGCAGGCCGAGGTTGATGGCGACCTGCACGATCTCGCCCGTTACCGCCGCCCGATGCTTGCCAATGCGATAGCCGATCTGCGCCCACACCGGCCCGGCGATCACGCCGAAGATGAACTGGAAGAGGTAGAGGCCGCTCGCCCATTGCGGCAGGCCCATGTAGAAAGCGACGAAGAAGACGATCAGCCCGCCCCGGATGCTCTGCCCAACGGTCACGGCAAAGTCGGACAGCAGGACACGGCGCAGCAGCGGGTCACCGACGACGATGCCCAAAGTGCGGCTGAGCGGCTGACGCGCCCGGCGTTCGGCGGGAACTGCGACCTTCTCCGGGAAGGCGCGCAACGCCAGCGGCAGCGAGACGGCGAGGCCGAGCAGGACGACACCGCCCATGGCCGCCAGCTTGAGCCCGCCGTTACTGGGGCTGAACTGGTCGATGATGGTGGGCAGGACCAGGACGAACAGCAGCGCAAGCGAACCCGCCACCGTCTGATATGTCGCGATCCGGGTACGCTCGTGATAGTCCCCCGAAATCTCGCCGGACCAGGCGTAATAGGGGATTTGCATCATAGACCAGCCGAGATAGAAGGTGAACAAGGCTGCGCCGAGATAGAGCGGCGAGACGAGGCTGGCGGCGGGAAAGAACAGGGCGAAGGCCGAGAGGCCGAACAGCGCCCCTCCCCCGATGATCCACGGACGCCGCCGCCCGAAACGGCTTTGCGTACGGTCGCTGAGCGCCCCGATCAGCGGATCGGCGACCGCGCCCCAGAGGCGCTCGGCGAGGAAGATGGCGCCGATCACGGCCAGCGACAGCCCGTAATGCTGGGCATATATGGCCGGCAGGTGAACCCCCAGCGGCATCTGCGCCGCGTAGATCGGCACCGAGAGCGAAGCAAAGCCCGCCAGTCGCCAGCTTCCAAGGCGTGTGCCTGCCTTGGGCTTTTCGGAGGTCACACCGCCGCCGGATCGCTGCGAAGAATAGATCGTCGCCATCTTGCCTTACCTCACCATTTCGTCCTGAGGGTTGCGCCCACGGTGCGCGGATCGCCGATCGTGCCCGTGACGGTGCCCGTGGCGCCGACGCTCAGTGCCTGGAAATAATTGGTGTCGGTCAGGTTGCGCGCCCAGACGGCAAAGTCCCAGCGCCCGTCCGCCGTCCGCACGCCGATGCGCGCATTGAGCAGGCCATAGCCCGGCACCTGCGCATAATGGCTGTTGGAGGACGAGGTGTTGAAGGTCGACCGATGGGAGAAGTCGGCATGGCCATAGACTTCCACGGACCCGCCACCGACGGGCTGCGCGACGTCCGCACCCAGCGTGTAGGTGAACTTGGGCACGCCGGGCAGTTGCGCGCCGGTCAGGTTCTGCGTCGCACCGGACACCGCTGCATTATTTTCCGGCGCCTGCGGAGCGTTGGCATAATTGCGATAAGTCGCCTCCACATAGGAGCCGGAGGCGGTCAGGCTGACCCACTTGCTCGGCGCAAAGGCCAGATCGCCTTCCACGCCGCGCGACCGCACCTTTGGAATGTTGGAGATATATTGGACGAAAGTGCCCAGGGAATTGGGTTCGGTGATCGCTGTCTGGTAATCGCTGACTTCCGTCCAAAAACCCGCGAAATTGGCGGTCAGGCGGCGATCGAGGAACTGGGTTTTCATGCCCACCTCGAAATTATTGACCTTCTCCGGCCGCACCGTGGCGGGCTTGCCGGTCGGAATATTGGTCAGGTTGAGGCCGCCCGACTTGCTGCCCCGCGAATAGGAGCCATAGACCAAAACGTCCGGCGTCGCCTTGTAGCTCAGCGTAGCCAGCCCCGACACGCTGTCGTCCTTGAGCGCGACCGTGTAAGCGACCCGCGGATTGAATTGGTTGCGGATGGCGGTCGCCGCAGCCGCGTCGGCCGTGGAGAGCGTCGACAGGTCGGTGCCCGCCGCCCACCATTGGCTATAGACGCCCGTCTTGTCCTCATGCGTGTAGCGCAGGCCGCCGGTCAGGCTGAGCCGGTCGGAGATGTTCCAGCTACCCTGACCGAACAGAGCATAGCTTTTGGTCACAGGCTCCGAATAGCTGTTGGCCTCGAACCCGTTCAGCGCAGCGTTGGCTACGACCGGAGTAATTCCCGCCGCATTGCCCGGAGGAAAATTCCAGTTGGGCGCTGCCGAACCATAGGCCGACGCGCCATAGCCGCGCACCGTCTGCCAGAAATAATAGGCGCCCACGGTCCAGTCGACGACGTTCTTGCCCGTCGAGCCGAGGCGAAGTTCCTGGCTGAACTGACGCTGGCGGTTCGCCTGCTGAGCCTTGGTCGTGACGGGCAGGCCGGTGCCATCGCCGTCGTTGGCAGGATCCCAGTCCCACCAGCGATAGGCGGTGATGGAGGTCAGCGCGACCTTGCCCAGATCCCAGTCGACCTGACCGGACACGCCATAGCTTTCCATATAGGCCTGATAATGGCTGTCGGAATCGCCCTTGCGCGCGAACGGGTCGGCGGGGAGCAGCGTGTATCCGGCGCGCGCGGCACGCAAGGCGACATTATTCGCGATCGTCGCGCCACTGTCATAGGTGGTGAAATAGGCGACCGGGATGTTCAGGACATAATTCTGCTTCTGATGCGAATAGTCCCCGATCAGCTTGATGGAGAGCGCATCGGTCGGCTTGATGAGCAACTGGCCGCGTACGGAGAAATTGTCGTAATCCTGCGCCTTCGACCCGTCATGGACATTGGTCAGGAAGCCGTCGCGATGCGTGTCCGCGACCGACAGGCGGAACGCCACCTTGTCCGCGATGATCGGGCCGGACACCGATCCGCGCACCTGATGATAGCCATAATTGCCGCCGGTGACTTCGCCCAGAAACTCAGGCGTGAAGCTGGGCGGGCGACTGGTCGTGTTGATCGCGCCGGACGTGGTGTTCTTGCCGAACAACGTCCCCTGCGGCCCGCGCAGTACCTCGATCTGGGCGAGATCGACCAGATCGAACTGCGACTGGCCCGGACGACCATAATAGACATTGTCGAGGTAGAAGCCGACGCCATTCTCCAGCCCGTCGTTGGTCAGCGCGACATTGGCGCCAAGGCCGCGGATATTGACGTTGGTGTTACGCGGGTTGAAGCTGAACACCTGAAGGCTGGGGACGAGTTGCTGGACCTGGCCGAGCGTGAAATTGCCGGTCTTGTTGAGCGCGTCGGCCCCGATCACGCTGAGCGCAATGGGCACGTCCTGCGCATCTTCGTCGCGGCGGCGGGCGGTGACGGTGATCGCCTCCCCGCCGTCATCCGACGCACTGGCATCCGACGCGCCGGTATCCGCAGCAGCAGCCTCGGCAGAATCCGCGATGGAAATGGCATGGGCAGGCACGGCCGTCAGCGCCGCCAGACCGGCGACCGACAGCAGCAGCGACTGCCGCACGATGGAAACACCCTTTTGCGATTGTTCTTTTTTCACGAAAATACCCGTTCGAATTGCCCGTCTGCGCGGGGAGTGAAGATCTTGGTCGATGCGGCGTGGAGGGCGGCAGGCGCACGACTCCCTTTCGCAAAGCGCCTGTCGACGCCGTTGCAACGGGTTGAAGACATGGCTCCGCCGGGCCGAGAAATGGCTCGGCATAGTTCGGATCATGGTGTTGCCGAAGCCTGCGCGGACGCGATGGTCCCGCCGCCTGTGGCTGCTCGCCTATGGGATCTGTGGATTAAGTCTCATGTACACTTCCCCTTAAATGGGGGAACACGATCCCTGGCGTGGTCGCCTTAGCATCGTGCGCTTTAGCTGTTGTTGACGCGGAGCAAGCTGCATCCCTTCAAAAGCCGCGGGCCTTGCTGATGGCCGGTCCCCTCGTTGGAACCCGCCATCGCAGGTGATGACCAATCACCTCCAGAAGCAATCTCTAGCTATTGGATAGAGATTCAAGTGGCAATACAAGTTTTGCTATGAGCGGAGCAAATGTAGCTATTGCTGGCTATCGTACAGGCAGCGGCGGCCTCGCACGTTTGCCTGCCATGCGCGGGGAAATCAGCCGGTCGGTGCTGCGGACCCTTGCCGCACCACCGACCGGGATAGTCTCTACCGCGACCGTGCCACTGTCGCAAAATGGCCGTTCAGTGGCACCGTAGAGTCGCCTCCCACGCCCACATCGAATGTACTGGAATCAATCACCCAGTCCCGAACCGCTGAATTCCAATAGCGAAGTTCGTCCGGGCCGAGGCGGAAAGTCAGCCTGCGCTTCTCGCCGGGCTTGAGCGTGACGCGCTGAAAGCCTTTCAGTTCGCGCACGGGACGCGCGGCCGTGCCGGATCGCTGCCGGATATAAAGTTGCGCGACCTCGCTGGCGAGACGCTTCCCCGAATTGGCAAGATCGACCGAGACGGTGAGCGTCTCGCCGGGGACGATGGAGTCATGATCCACGGCCAGATTGCCATAGGTAAAGCTGCTGTAGCTCAGGCCGTAGCCGAAGGGGTAAGCCGGATCATTCGGCTCGTTCCAGTAACGCTTATTCACGCCCCTGGGATCGTGCGAACCGAGATGGTCATAGATCATCGGCACCTGACCGACGTTGCGCGGCCAGGTGAAAGGCAGCTTGCCGCCGGGCGAGACGTCTCCGAACAGCAGGTTTGCGGTGGCCGCCCCCCCTTCCGATCCGGGATACCAGATGTCGAGGATCGCGGCTGGCTTGCTCTGCTTCAAATCGAGTGGCCGACCATTCATGAGCAGGACAACGACCGGCTTGCCGGTGGCGATCACCGCGTCGAGCAGTTCCTGCTGACGGCCCGGCAGTTCCAGCGTCGAGCGAGAAGCGTTTTCACCGATCATGCTCTCGCTCTCGCCGAGCACCAGAACGGCAACGTCGGACAGGCGAGCGGCCTCCACCGCTTCGGCAATGCCGGCAGTGTCTCCATCCTTCGGTTCCGGCCGGTGGCTCTCACCCACCACCTGCGCGAAAGGTGACGGGTGCAGGCGCTTGGGCAGAGCCACGCCGGGCGCGAAATTGACCTTCACCGACGGTCCCACCTTATTGCGTATCCCTTCCAATACGCTGCTCATGACGGGCAGGTTCTGATTGAACACCCACGGCCCCAAAGTGTCGCGGGCCGCATCGGCCAGCGGCCCCAGCACGGCAATCGACTTGAGTCCGCGCCTGTCCAGCGGGAGCAGCCCGTTCTCATTGCGCAGAAGGACAGCAGCCCTTTCGGCAGCGCCACGGGCCGCCTCACGATGGGCCGATGCGCCGACGATTGTAGCGGCCCGCTTCTCGTCAACATAAGGATGTTCGAAAAGGCCCATTCTGATCTTCGCCTCGATAATGGGCCGGACCGCATTATCGAGTTCCTCCGCAGTGATCCGGCCTTCGGCAAGCGCCGCAGGAATGGTCGCGGTGGCGGCCTGCATCAACGCCATTTCCATATTGCCGCCTGCTTTCAGAGCGCGGACCGCTGCATCCTTGGCGTCCACCGCGAAACCATGCGTCTGCAACCCCTTGAAAGCCTCATTGTCGCTGACGACGAAGCCCTTGAAGCCCCATTGCTTGCGCAACACGTCCGTCAGGAGGAAGTGATTTCCCGTCGCCGGGATTCCGTTGACCGCCATATAGGCGCTCATGATATTGCCAGCGCCAGCATCGACCGCTGCCTTGAACGGCGGCAGGTAGATGTTCCACAGGTCACTGTCGGAGAGGCTCACTTCATCATAGTCGCGGCCGCCAAGCGCCGCGCCATAGCCCGCAAAATGCTTGGGACCGGCGATGATATGGTCGGGGCTTCCAAGGCGAGGCCCCTGAAATCCGCGGACCTGCGCCGCCGCCATCGCACTGCCGAGATACGGGTCTTCCCCTGCCCCTTCGACGATGCGTCCCCAGCGCGGATCGCGGGCTATGTCGACCATGGGGGCGAAGGCCCAGTGAATGCCTACAGCGCGCGCCTCCCGCGCCGCGATGGACTGCGCCTGCTCGACGCCAGCCGGATCCCATGAGGCCGCATTGGCGATGGGAACGGGGAAAATGGTGCGAAGCCCATGAATGACGTCAAATCCGAAGAGGAGCGGAATTTTGAGCCGCGACTTCTCCATCGCGACGTGCTGCATCCGATTGATTTCCTTGGGGTCCGTCATGAAAAGGAGGTTTCCCACGCCGCCACTGGCAACGCCCTTTTCCGTCGCAGCGACCATCTGCGGGATCGGCAGCGAGAACAGAATGGTGAGTTGCCCGGCCTTCTCTTCCGGCGTCATACGCGCAAGAAGGGCATCCGCCCGCGCGCGAACTGCGGCGTCGGAAAGCAGGTCCGCCCTTTCGCTATTGCCTGGCGTCGCCACCACCGAGGATGCTCCAACCACCGTCGTCAGAGCGAAGATCGATGCGAGCACCCGGCTTTTGAATTTCATTTTCAATGTTCCTCTCCGACATGACTTGCCACATGCTGCGATGAGAATTCCGGCAACCTAATTCATCATGGGGGCGATATAGATATACTCAGACAAAAGGAGCAAGGCGAACTTGGCGTCAAAGCTATGGACCACAGCCTTTTTCACTATCATTGTTCCTATCCGATCTGAAACCACAGCGTCGGTCGCTGGCATCCCAATCCGACGTGCCCGTCCTGAGAAAATGGAGAGAAACACAGAATGTCCCCGACAGCCCGCAAATTCATTCTGTTCGCCACTCTGCCCCTCTCCCTTGCAGCCTGTGCGATGACGCCAAAGGACCATGCGACGCCGGGCATGGATGGTGCAAAATATGTGGCGATGGGCAGTTCCTTCGCGGCGGGCGCGGGCATCGGACCGCTGCAAGCGGGCTCACCGCCGCGCTGCGGCCGGACCGTGAACAATTATGCGACCCTGCTGGCGCAGCGCCTCCACCTCGCCCTGACCGACGTCTCCTGCGGCGGAGCGGTGACGGCCAATATCCTGAGCCCATGGTCCGAACTCCCCGCGCAGATCGATGCGGTAAGCCCGGACACCCGCCTCGTCACCATTACCATAGGCGGCAATGACGTGGGCTACGCCATGGGGCTGATAGGCGGCAGTTGCCGCGCCAGCACAGCCCTCCGACCCGGCTCCTGTTTTCCCAAGCCGGTGGCCGGAGTGGAAGCGTGGCGCAAGCTGGAGCAAAATCTGGGAGAGATCAGCCGACAGGTCGCCGCCCGCGCGCCCGGCGCGAAACTGATCTTCGTGCAATATGTGACCCTGGTGCCGCCTGCACTATGTGAAGCCACCGCCCTGCCGCCCGCAGAGGCAGAGGAGTATCGCGCCCTTGGCCAGCGCCTCGCGGAAATCACCGACCGCGTCGCCCACGCCCATG
The DNA here is from genome assembly GCA_036383715.1 of Sphingobium sp. Lineage (GTDB taxonomy): Bacteria > Pseudomonadota > Alphaproteobacteria > Sphingomonadales > Sphingomonadaceae > Sphingobium. The sequence goes on from DASVNT010000156.1 coordinate 9,089, forward strand.
GCGCGACCGTGCTGCCCATCGACCGATTATCGCGCGACCACAGCGCCTGCTCGGCCGCGCCATGGAGCCATGGCATGTCCAAGGGTTATGACATGAAGCAGGGCGCTCCATGGCATCCCAGCAGCGAGGGCCATGCAGCAATCGCGCAGGCCCTGGCAGGTCTATTGGATCGAAGGCAGCGATAGGGGGCCACCACTCCCCCAAGCCCGCACGCTATTGCGTGCTGAGCCGGGCAGCGGCGTCGCGCAGGCTCGGTAATATCCGGTCCTGCATGTCCTTGAGCGAAACACGCTGCGCGGACGTACCGACATTGAGCGCCGCGACAACCTTGCCCCGGTCCGTCACGGGCACCGCAATGGAGCGAAGGCCCATCTCCAGTTCCTGATCGATGACCGCATAGCCTTCCCGCGCGATGCTTCGGAAAAGGACCAGCAACTGACCGCGATCCGTCACCGTGTGCGGCGTCAGCGCGCGCACGTCCACCCGAGCGAGATACGCCTCCTGCTCCTCGTGCGAACGGCCGCTCAGCAGCACCCGGCCCATGGACGTCGGATAGAGCGGCAGCCGGCTGCCCACGCGCAGGCCAACAGACATGATCCGCATCGCCTCCCCCCGCGCCACATAATAAAGCTGGTCTTCTTCCATGATGCCCAGCGAACAGGATTCGCCCAGCTCGTCGCGTAGGGCATCGAGGAGAGGCTGCGCGCGCGCGGCCAGCGCGTTGAGCGACAGATAGGGATGACCCAGCGACAACGCCTTGCGCCGGACCGCATAGCCGCGCTCGTCCTGACCCACATAGCCCAGCAGCACCAGCGTATAGAGGCACCGCCGCACCGCCGCGCGGCTGAGGCCCACGCGGCGGGTCACGTCGGCGATGCTGACTGGCCTTTGCGCTTCGGCAACGCAGCGCATGACGGCGAGGCCGCGCGCCAGCGACGCCATGAACTCCGGGTCGCCCTGCCGCTCCAGCGCGCCAAGATCTTCCATCATGTAACAGCCCCTTCGAATATCGTCCGATTATCGGATATATAGCCGTTTATCGGTTGACCGATCCGTTGTCGAGATCGACATCGTCGTCAAAATCCGGAGAGTTGACGTGATCGACAAAAGCATCGCATCGGCGGCAGAGGCCGTCGCGGACATCACCGATGGCGCGGCCATCATGATCGGAGGCTTCGGCACCGCCGGCATGCCCGACGAGTTGATCGACGCCCTGATCGCGCGCGGCGTGGGCGACCTGACCATCATCAGCAACAATGCGGGCAATGGCGAGACAGGCGTCGCTGCGTTGATGAAGGAAAAGCGGGTGAAGAAGATCATCTGCTCCTTCCCGCGTCAGGCAGATTCGCATCATTTCGATGCGCTCTATCATGCGGGCGAAATCGAGCTGGAACTGGTGCCACAGGGCAACCTCGCGGCCCGCATCCAGGCCGCGGGTGCCGGTCTGGGCGCCATCTTCACGCCGACCGGCTATGGCACGCAACTCGCCGAGGGCAAGGAGACGCGGGAGATCGACGGGCGCCATTATGTCCTCGAATATCCCATCAAGGCCGACTTTGCGCTGATCAAGGCGTTGCGCGGCGACCGCTGGGGCAACCTCGTCTACCGCAAGACCGCGCGGAACTTCGGCCCGATCATGGCCATGGCCGCGACGCGGACGATCGCACAGGTCGCCGAAATCGTGCCGCTCGGCGCGCTCGACCCGGAAAGCGTGGTGACGCCGGGTATTTTCGTCCAGCGGGTCGTGCCCATCGCCGCCCCCGCCATCCTTGCCGCCGCCTGATGCAGGAGCCGTCATGAACCGCCTGAACCGCAACGACATCGCCGCCCGCGTGGCGCTCGACATTCCAGAGGGCGCTTATGTCAACCTCGGCATAGGCCTGCCGACGCTTGTCGCCAACTTCCTGCCCGCCGACAAGGAGATTTTCCTCCAGAGTGAGAATGGCGTCCTCGGCATGGGGCCCGCCCCCGCTGCCGGGCTGGAAGACCCCGAACTCATCAACGCGGGCAAGCAGCCGGTGACGCTGCTCGACGGCGGCTGTTTCTTCCACCATGGCGACAGCTTCGCGATGATGCGCGGCGGTCATCTCGACATCTGCGTGCTCGGCGCCTTCCAGATATCGACCACGGGGGACATCGCCAACTGGCATACCGGCGCGCCGGGTGCGATCCCGGCGGTCGGCGGCGCGATGGATCTTGCCATCGGCGCGAAGCAGATTTTCGTCATGATGGACCTGTTCACCAAATCGGGCGAAAGCAAGCTGGTCGAACGCTGCACCTATCCGCTGACCGGCATCGGCTGCATCTCGCGCGTTTATACCGACCATGGCACCTTTGCCGTGGGACCGGACGGCGCGTCGGTGATCGACCTTGTCGACGGCTTCAGCCTGGACGATGCCCGCCGGACGACCGGCCTTCCCCTCGATGCCGCGCTCGCGGCCTGAAGGACAGCTCCCATGACCGAAGCCTTTATCTGCGACGCCATCCGCACCCCCATCGGCCGTTATGCGGGCGGCCTGTCGAAAATCCGTGCCGACGACCTCGGCGCTGTGCCCATGAAGGCGCTGCTCGCCCGCAATCCGCACCTCGACCCTGCCGCGATCGAGGAAGTCTTCTACGGCTGTGCCAATCAGTCGGGCGAGGACAACCGCAATGTCGCGCGCATGAGCCTGCTGCTCGCGGGGCTGCCCGTGTCGGTCCCCGGCGTGACGCTCAACCGCCTGTGCGCCTCCGGGCTGGAAGCCGTGGGACAGGCCGCGCGGGCGATCCGCCTTGGCGAGATGGAGCTTGCGCTGGCGGGCGGCGTCGAGAGCATGACGCGCGCGCCCTTCGTCATGGGCAAGTCCGACAGCGCCTTCGGTCGTAATCAGAAGATCGAGGACACCACCATGGGCTGGCGCTTCGTCAATCCGGCGCTCGATGCCCTGCACGGGACGGAAACCATGCCGCGCACGGGCGAGAATGTGGCGGAAGACTTCGGCATCAACCGCGCCGATCAGGATGCCTTCGCCGTGCGCAGCCAGCAACGCGCCGCCGCCGCGCAGGCATCCGGTTTCTTCGCGGAGGAGATCGTGCCCGTTACCGTACCCGGCAAGAAGCGCGGTGAGTTCGTCGATGTCACGACCGACGAGCATCCGCGCGCAGACACCAGCCTGGAGACGCTGGCGGGCCTCAAGCCGCTGTTCGGTGCCAACGGCACGGTGACGGCGGGCAACGCATCCGGCATCAACGACGGTGCCGCAGCCCTCATCATCGCCAGCGAGGCGGCGGTCAAGGCGCAGGGCCTGACACCCCGCGCGCGCATCCTCGGCCTAGCCTCGGCGGGGGTGGAACCGCGTGTCATGGGCATCGGCCCGCTCCCCGCAACGCAAAAGCTGATGGCGCGGCTGGGCCTGTCCATCGGCGATTTCGACGCGATCGAACTCAACGAGGCCTTCGCCAGCCAGTCGCTGGCCGTGCTGCGCGGCCTCGGCCTGCCCGACGATGCGCCACAGGCCAATCCCAACGGCGGCGCCATCGCGCTGGGCCATCCCCTCGGCATGTCGGGCGCGCGTCTGGCGCTGACCCTCGTGCACCAGCTCGAAAAGACGGGCGGCAAGCGGGGCCTCGCTACGCTGTGCATCGGGGTCGGCATGGGTCTGGCCCTCGCGGTCGAGCGGGTCTGATCCGCCCTTAGCCCGCCCTCCGTGTCGCCGTCACGGAAGCAGCTCAATCTGCGGACCATGTGCATCGCCCATGATGCGGATCGCATCCACTTTTCGCCGCAGCGGCTCCCAGTCATCCGGTCCGTCGATGGCAGACCAGAGCGTTTCCACTTCATCGATCAGCATGGAACAAGGCTCCCCGCCCTGCCAGTAAGGCTGCGCCAAGGCGTCGGCTAACGGCGTGCAGCGGTCCGCGAGCCCGCGCACCGCATCCCAGCCCTCGCCCGCATAGGTATCGCCGGACACCGCGCGACCACCGCGCCAGTCGAAGAAGAAGCGATCGATACCCACTCCGCTGCGGATCATCGCGCCCGCTGCGGCGGCGGCGAGATCACTTGCGACTGCGGCATCCTCCGTCTCCAGCCCCAGCCGCCACAGGAACCGGGCGCTGAACCGGGCCCGAAATATATCGGGGAAGCTGTGGAACAGATCGACCAGCCCATCCTCTTTCGTCAGGCCAGACAGCGACACGGCAAGCTGCGCCAGATCCCACTGGATCGCCTCCGGCTGGCGACCGAAGGAATAGAGGCCCTGATGATCGAAATAGGCGGCGGTGAAATCATTGTCCCATTTCGGCGCGAACCGCCACGGACCATAGTCGAAACTCTCGCCCGTGATCGCGATATTGTCGCTGTTGAGCACGCCATGGACAAAGCCCGCGACCAGATAGCTGGCGGCGAGGTCCGCGCAGCGCGCGACGACGCGGGTGTAGAGCTGCACGGCGGGATCGTCCCCCGGCTCCTCGCCATAAAGGCGGCGCAGGCTGTACTCGACCAGCCGCCGCAGATTGTCCGGCTCCTCCAGCGTGGCGAGACGCTGGAAGCTGCCGATGCGGATATGGCCGTGGCTGAGCCGCACCAGCACCGCCGCACGCGTCGGCGACGGTTCGTCATTGCGTTCCAGCGCCTCCCCCGTCTCGATCACGGAAAAAGTGCGCGACGTGGGCACGCCCAGCGCCTCCAGCATCTCCGACGCCAATATCTCGCGCATCCCACCCTTCAGCGTCAGCCGTCCGTCGCCGAAACGGCTATACGGCGTCTGCCCCGACCCCTTGGTGCCGAGGTCGAGCAGGCGACCTCCCGCGTCCTCCCGTTCCAGCAATTGCGCATGCAGGAAGCCGCGCCCGTCGCCGATGTCGGGATTATAGTGGCGGAACTGGTGCCCGTGATAGCGTAGCGCCAGCGGTTGCGGCAGCGATCCATCGAGCGGCTGAAAGCGCCCGAAATAATCGACCCATTCCGCATCCCCCAGATCGTCCAGCCCCACCGTCGCCGCCGCGCGATTATTGCGGAACCGCAGGATATGGTCGGGGAAGTCCGCCGACTGCACGGGCACGCCGATGAAGTCGCCAATGTCTGCTATGGCGTTGATGGGCCGAAAGATATTGGCTGCTTGCGATGCTTGGGTCATGCAGCGATAGTGGGGCCGGGTCAGCAAAGGATCAAGTGTGGCGGGTTACGAGGACAGATATTGGTGGTCGCGCGACGGCCTCCGGCTGCATTATCGCGATTATGCGGGGCCGGACGCCAGCGAAGCCGATGGCCGCCCGCCGATCATCTGCTTTCCCGGCCTGACCCGCAACGCCCGCGATTTCGAGGATCTGGCGCAGCGGCTATCGGGCCAGTGGCGCGTGTTGTGCGTCGAACTGCGCGGTCGGGGCGAGAGCGCCTATACCAAAGACCCGATGACCTACGTGCCGCTGGTCTATCTGCAGGATCTGGACGCGCTGCTCGAACATGCGGGGATCGACCGCTTCGTCGGGATCGGCACGTCTCTGGGCGGGATCATGCTGATGCTGCTCGCCGCGACGGGCCATGGCCGCGTCGTGGGTGCGCTCATCAACGACATCGGTCCGCTGATCGAGGAAGAGGGACTCGACCGCATCCGCCAGAATGTCGGCAATGGCGGCGGCTTCCCGACATGGGTCCATGCCGCTCGCGCGGTGGCGGACATTCAGGGCGTCATCTACCCCGATTACGGGCTGGAGGACTGGCTGGCGCTGACCAAGCGCCTCTATCGCCTGAACAGCAAGGGGCGCATCGTCCTCGACTATGACCAGCGGATCGCGGAGCCGTTTCGTGTGCCGGGCGGGGAAAGCGGGGTCGATCTCTGGCCTGCCTTCGATGCCCTGAAATCCTGCCCCACCACGGTTGTCCGTGGCGCGCTGTCGGACATATTGTCGGAGGCGACGGCAGGGGAGATGCAGGCGCGTCATCCCGAACTGGAACTGGTGACGGTCCCTCGCATCGGCCATGCGCCGACTCTGCTGGAGCCGGAATGCGCCGCCGCGATCGACCGCCTGCTGGACCGTGTTCTTGCTAAGTCTCCCTCCGTCTCCAACACCGTGCCATGAGCGCGCCGCTTCATATCCTGCACGTCCACGGCAGCTTCGACCTGGGTGGCAAGGAAGCGCGCACCGTCCGCCTGATGAACATCTGGGGCGCACGGGCGCGGCACAGCCTGCTGGTCGGCAATCCCGACATGACGGGCGCCTGTTCCGGCATCGATGCGGACATCGACTATCGCATCGTCGACGATGCGCCGACGATCATGGGTGGCCCGTCCTATGGCCGTCTGTCCGCGCTCGCCCGCTATATGCGGCAATTCGACCTCATCCTCACCTATAACTGGGGCGCGATGAATGCGGTGATGGCGCATCGCCTGTTCAGCCGCGCGCTGCGCCTGCCCGCACTTATCCACCATGAAGACGGCTTCAACGCCGATGAGGCCGCGCGGCTCAACCGCAAGCGCAATCTGTTCCGCCGCATCGCGCTCGGCAGCGCCCACGCGCTCGTCGTGCCCTCCCGCCAGTTGGAGCATATTGCCATCCGTGCATGGCACATGCCCTGCGACCGGGTGCATAATATCCCCAATGGCATCGACGTGGCCGCCTATTCCCTCCGCCCGCAGCCCGATGCGATTCCCGGCCTCGACAAATCGGATGGCCGGGTCGTCGTGGGGACATTGGCGGGCCTGCGCGCGGTCAAGAACCTGCCCCGCCTCGTCCGCATCGCCGCACCGCTGCGCGACCGCATCACCCTCGTCATCGTTGGCGGAGGGCCGGAGGGTGACGCCATCCGCGCGGAGGCGGAGCAAGTCGGCCTCGACGCGCTGGTCATGCCCGGCTTCATGTCGCGGCCACAGGATTTCGTGGGGCTTTTCGACATCTTCGCCCTGACCTCCGACAGCGAGCAATTTCCCATCTCACTGGTGGAGGCCATGTCGGCGGGGCTGCCGGTGCTGTCCACCGATGTTGGCGATGTCTGCTCCATGGTCGCCGCCTGCAACCGCCCGTTCCTGTTCGCGCCGTCGGATGAAAAAGCTCTGGCCGGGGGCCTTGCGCAACTCGTGGACGATCCCAATCTCAGGGCTAGACTCGGCGCCGCAAATCAACAGCGCGCGATGGACGCCTTTGATGAACAGGGCATGGTGGCGCGTTACGCCGCTCTCTACGGAGCCGCTGCCCGCAGCGCCGCGTTGACGCAATGAGGGTGCCGCGGTGACACAATGAAGACCCTTTTCCGATGGTTGGAAAACAGGCGCATTGCGAATAAAATCTTGCTATGGAGCGGCCATTCAGCGGCCGCGGGCCGATTGGGGGTCGCACCCATGCTGACAGGGGATTGTAATTGTTCAAGGGTTTGAAGCCGATCGTTTATGGCGGACGCGAAGTTTGGCCGTTGATCGAAGGCGGCAAAGGCGTTGCGGTGTCCAACCATATGAGCTCCGGCGCATGGGCTGCCGCCGGCGGCATCGGCACCGTGTCGGCGGTCAACGCGGACAGCTATGACGCGGACGGCAATCCTATCCCGCAACTCTACCATGGCCGCACGCGCCCGCTGCGCCATCAGGAACTGATTCAATACGCCATCGACGGCGCCGTCGAACAGGTGAAGCGCGCGTTCGAGATCGCGGGCGGCAAGGGCGCGATCAACATCAACGTGCTCTGGGAAATGGGCGGCGCTCAGCCGATCCTGCAGGAAGTCCTGTCCCGCACCAAGGGCATGATCGCGGGCGTCACCTGCGGCGCGGGCATGCCCTACAAGCTCAGCGAGATCGCCGCCGAGCATGGCGTCAGCTACCTCCCCATCGTCAGTTCCGGCCGTGCCTTCCGCGCGCTGTGGAAGCGCGCCTATTCCAAGGCGGCGGAGTGGCTTGCGGCGGTGGTCTATGAAGATCCCTGGCTGGCGGGCGGCCACAACGGCCTGTCCAACGCCGAAGACCCGACCAAGCCCGAAGCCCCCTATGCGCGCGTCAAGGCGCTGCGCGACGTGATGCGGGAGGGCGGCATTTCGGACGAAGTGCCCATCGTGATGGCGGGCGGCGTCTGGTATCTGCGCGACTGGTCCGACTGGATAGACAATCCCGAACTCGGCTCCATCGCCTTCCAGTTCGGCACGCGTCCCTTGCTCACGCAGGAAAGCCCCATTCCGCAGGCGTGGAAGGACGAACTGACCAAGCTGAACGAAGGCGACATCCTTCTCCACAAATTCTCCCCCACGGGCTTTTATTCGTCCGCCATCCGCAATCCCTTCCTGCGCAATCTGGAAGCACGGTCGGAGCGGCAGATTGCCTTCAGCCTCGAACAGGCAGGCGACCATACCCACCAGCTAGACGTGGGCGTGAAGGGCAAGAATTTCTGGGTGACGCGCGGCGACCTGATCCGTGCCCGCGAATGGTATGGCCATGGCTTTACCAGCGCGCTCAAGACGCCCGACAACACCGTCGTCTTTGTGACGGACGAGGAAAAGGGCATCATCCGCAAGGATCAGGCCGACTGCATGGGCTGCCTGTCGCACTGCGGTTTTTCCGCGTGGAAGGACCATGACGATTACTCCACGGGTCGCCTCGCCGATCCGCGCAGCTTCTGCATCCAGAAGACGTTGCAGGACGCCGTCCACGGTGGTCCGGTGGACGAAAACCTGCTGTTCGCGGGTCACGGCGCCTATCAGTTCAAGAAAGACCCCTTCTACTCCAACGGCTTCGTGCCCACGGTCGGCCAGCTTGTCGACCGCATCCTGACGGGAGACTGACGCCATGCGCGCGCCCGACCAACCCGGCCTCGCCATCCTCCACTATCGCGCGTCCGATTTCGAGATCGTGCGGCCGGGGCGTTTCGTCCTGTGCGCGGTCACGGGCGCGGCGATCCCGCTAAACGAGCTGACCTATTGGAGCGGCGCGCGGCAGGAAGCCTATCGCGGACCGGAAGAGGCGACCAAGGCGTTGTTGGCGCAAGCACCAGCGTAAGAGGCGTCATCCCAGCGAAGGCTGGGATCGCTCTCCACCGGCTCCGACCCTGAAAATGTCACACCAGCTTTCGCCGGTGTGACGATCGCTCAAAAGCTCAATCGAACTCCCAGGCCCGCTCGCCATGGCTGGAAATATCCAGTCCCTCACGTTCCGCATCCAGCGACACGCGCATCGGTGCGACGACCGCAACGATCAGGCTGATGACCAGCGTCGCCACGGCGGACCAGAGCGCCACCGCACCCACGCCCACCGCCTGCGCCACGAACTGCGTCAACACGCTCGTCCCATCGTCATAGCCCGCGCCGCCCAGCGCCACACTGGCGAACGGGGCCAGCAGCAGCGAGCCGACGATGCCGCCGACGCCATGGACCGCGAACACGTCCAGCGAGTCGTCGATATGCCATTTGTGCCGGACGAGGATCACCACCCCGAAACAGATCAGCGCGCCGATCACGCCCATCGCCATGGCGCCGAGCGGTCCCACCATGCCGGCCGCAGGCGTGACCGTGGCGAGGCCTGCGATCGCGCCCGTGGCGATGCCGACGGTCGTTGCCTTGCCCAGCTTGATCCGTTCCGCCGCGATCCACGCCAGCGCCGCCGCGCAGGCCGCGAAATGGGTGTTGATGATCGCGCTCGCCGCACCGTCCCCAGCCCCCAGCGCCGAACCGCCGTTGAAGCCGAACCAGCCGACCCACAACATGCCCGCACCGACCATGGTCAGCGCCGGGCTATGCGGCAGGATCAGCGTCTGCGGAAAGCCGTGGCGCTTGCCGATCAGCAGCGCGATGACGAGCGAGGATATGCCCGCCGTCGTATGGACGACGATACCGCCCGCATAATCCAGCGTGCCCAGCTGCGCGAGCCAGCCGCCGCCCCACACCCAATGCGCGGCGGGCGCATAGACCAGCAGCGACCACAGCGCCGAAAAACCCAGCAGCCAGGAAAAGCGCACGCGCTCGACAAAGGTGCCGATCATCAGCGCGGGCGTGATGATCGCGAACATCATCTGGAACAGGACGAAGGCGGACTCAGGGATCGTCATCCCATCGCGCACCAGCGCGAGGTTGGCGAGGCCGATGTTCAACGCGCCGCCCGTGATCGGCGTCCCTGGCGCAAAGGCGACCGAATAACCGACGATGCCCCAGATCAACGAGGCCAGAGCCGCCACCGCAAAGCAGTGCATCATCACCGACAGCAGATTGCGCTGCCGCACGAGGCCGCCGTAAAACAGCGCCAGGCCGGGCAAGGTCATGAACAGGACAAGCGCGGAGGCCGCCATGATCCAGGCGGTGTCGCCGCTGTCAGGCGCCAATATCTGTACGGGAGCCTGCGCGAAGGCAGGCGTCGCCGCCCATGCCAGAACACCCGCCACGCCGCGCAGCACCATGCCGGCCCCAGACTTGCCACCGAAATTCATCATTGTCCCCGTCGCATCCCCTGCATCGCCAGCCCCGTCCTCTGGCCGCGATGGCCGAACCGGCCATCACGTCCTAGCGAAGTCTTGTCGCGAAACCGTTAAACCCCGCCGCGCCCTCAGGCCCAGCCTTCCAGCACCTGATCCGGCGGTCGGTCGCCGCCCACCCACAGGCGGATATTGGTGATGACCCGCGCGCCGGTGTCGTCGCGCCCCTCGAACGTCGCCGACCCCATATGGGGCAGCAGCACGACATTGGCGAGCGACAGCAAGCCGTGATCGACCGCCGGTTCATGGCTGTACACGTCGAGGCCCGCACCCGCGATGCGCCCCTGCTTCAGCGCGCCGACCAGCGCGTCCTCCACGATGATCTCCCCGCGCGAGGTGTTGATGAGATAGGCGCTGGTCTTCATCAGGGCGATGCGCCGCGCGTCGATCATCCCCTCCGTCTGCTCGGTATGCGGGCAATGGATGGAGATGATGTCCGCCTCCGCCAGCAGCGAGTCGAGATCGGGATAATAGACGGCGCCCGTCTCCGCCTCGACCGCTTCCGGCAGGCGATGGCGGTTATGATAGGCGATGCGGAGGCCGAATGCGGCGGCGCGGCGGGCGACAGCCTGCCCGATGCGGCCCATCCCGACGATACCGAGCAACTTGCCGCCGATGCGGTGACCCAGCATGGACGAGGGACTCCACCCGCCCCAGTCGCCGGTGCGAACCAGCTTCTCGCCCTCCGCCAGACGGCGGGGCACGGACAGGATCAGCGCCATCGTCATGTCGGCGGTATCGTCGGTCAGCACGCCGGGCGTGTTCGTGACCAAAATGTCATGCGCCCGCGCGGCAGCGAGGTCGATGTGGTCGACGCCATTGCCGAAATTCGCGATCAGTTGCAGGCGCTCCCCTGCCTCCGCGATCATGCCCGCGTCGATCTCGTCCGTGATCGTGGGGACGAGGATGTCGCAGCCGCGCATCGCCGCAACCATGCGCGCGCGGTCGAACGGTGTGTCGGTGACGTTGAATTCCACGTCGAACAGCGCAGCCATCCGATGCTCGACCGCCGAGGGCAGGCGGCGGGTCACGATCACGCGGGGCTTGGCCGGACGAAGACGCTTGGGCATGGGGCGGACTTCGTTCAAGCCCGGTCAAAGGTCAAGTCCCAATGGCCCCTTACCCCTCTTGCCCCGCTCCTCCGTCCGTCGATGGTTGAAGCGGGCTCGCCATCGTGGCAAGGGACACGAACCATGGCGATCCCTGCACGTTCCGGCGTAAAGCCCCTTATCCTCGCGGCGCTGACCGCCGTCACCCTCGTCCCGCTTTCCGCGGGCGCGCAGGTGGTGAAGAAAGTCCCCTATTGGGCGTCCATCGCCAAGGACGAAGCGCGGATGCGTGTCGGGCCGAGCATGGATTATCCCGCCAACTGGATCTATCGCCGCCGCAACCTGCCGGTGAAGGTCGTCGAAACCTATCCCAACTGGCGCAAGATCGAGGATCCCGACGGCACGCAGGGCTGGATGCACGTCCGCCTGCTCAAGGACGACCGCAGCGCCATCGTCGTGGGGGAGATTACCGCGATGCGCACAGACCCGTCGGACTCCGCGCACTCCCTTTATCGTGTCGAGCCGGGGGTGGTCGGGCGCGTGTCCGACTGCGATGCGAATTGGTGCCGCTTCGACGTGAACGGCCAGCGCGGCTATGTCGCCAAGCGTAACCTGTGGGGCGCGACGACGGAGTAATCTGTTACAGCGTGCCCGGCCCGAAGGCATGGGGCAACAACTCCGCGAGCCGGTAAAGCACCGCCCCATCCGCACCCATCGCCTGTACCGGCGCGCTGTGGATGGACAGCGCCCGTCCCGCGACATGCTCCGCCTCGACCAGCATCTGCCGGCATCGACCGCAGGGGGTGACGGCCACGCCGGAGGGCTTTGATACGGAGTCGCCCACTACGGCAATGGCAACCGCGCGCGGCATCGCGCCCGCCGCATGGGCCGTGGCGAGCGCCACCGCCTCCGCGCAGAGGGAGAGGCCGTAACTCGCATTCTCGACATTGGCGCCCGTCACCACCGACCCGTCGTCCAGCGCAATGGCCGCGCCCACGGTAAAGCCGCTATAGGGCGCATAGGCATTGCCCCGCGCGCCGCGCGCCGCGTCGAGCAGGGCGGCGATATCGACACTCATGATTTCACGACGGTCCAGTCCACCTGCCCCTCCGCCCCGCGCAGGTGGCGGCGATGGCTGGCGGTCCACAGCACCCACGGGTGCGCGGCATAGTCCGGCACGAAGACGTCGCGGTCCAGCCAGATGGTGCGATTGATGCCCTCGCTGATCCGATAGTCCTGCTCGAACGGCTGCGCGATGCGCAGGATGGCGGGCTTGCCACTATGCGCCTCGATCTCGTTGAGGAAGGTGTTGAGTTCGGACAGGACCACGTCGCGGCTCGGCCGGGCCGTGCAGTTCGCGTCGAAGGTCAGGCTGACCACCGGAGGCAGCGATCCATTGTCGCGCGGTACGCTGGAGATGAACAGGCGCGCCTGATCGCTCGCCGGATTGCACAGGCTATAGGCATGGATCGCCCCGAAACGCAGGCCCGCCGATCGCGCGCCCGACCAGTTCGCACTGAAACTCGCATCGCGTGTCCGGTCGCCAGCCGTGGCGGCCAGATAGGCGAAGTCCACGCCCTGCGCGCGAAGGGTCGGCCATTCGACCTCGCCATTCGCGGCGGAGATGGCGACACCCTGCACCGGATAGCGATCACGCCCCGGCGACCAGCGCCCGGAATACCACCACAGGAACGCCGCGCCCGCGAGCAGCGCGACAAACAGGACGAGCGCGATCCGACCCGGACTCCATAACGCCCGGCCCGGCTCGCGCCTGCCCTCCATCCACAGCGATGCCATTGCCCCGATTACCCCTTGATATGCAGTACGCAGATGAGCGTGAAGAGGCGGCGCGCCGTATCGAAATCGACATCGACCTTGCCCTCCAGCCGCTCCTTCAACAACTCCGCCGCTTCGTTGTGAATGCCCCGCCGGGCCATGTCGACCGTCTCGATCTGCGCGGGCGTCGCCTGACGAATGGCCTGGAAATAGGAATCGCAGATCGCGAAATAGTCCTTGATCGGGCGACGGAACCGACCGAGGCCAAGGATGATCGCCTCCAGCGGCTCCCCATTCTCCCGCTTGATTTCGAGCGCCAGTCGCCCTTCCTCCACGCGCAGGAACACGCGATACGGCCCGGCATAGCCGTCCGCATGGAGGCGCTGGGGCGCAAAATGATTTTCTTCGAGAATGTCGAAGATCGCGATCCGTCGCTCCTGCTCGACGTCCGCGTTGCGCCACAGGATCGTCTTATCGTCCAGCGCGATGTCGATGATGCGGGGATCGGCCATGGTCGCTTTGTTCCGTATATCCGACAGGCGCGAAGAACAAGCCGGGCGTGTTGCCGATGCACACTCGCTCATCCTGCGTTGCTCGGGAGTCGCAGCCCATTCCATCCCCGCTATCCACAAAAGCTTCCCCTTGTACGCTGCAGCAACAAGGCCGATGAGGGTTGGCTATGGGTGAAATTCGACCAATGATTCAAACTGCGGCGCAGGATGGTGAAAATGTCCGCCTTCCTCGCAATATCGAGGCTGAGGCTGCGCTGATCGGCGCGCTGATGCTGGACAACCGTATCGCGGAGGACGTGCAGCTCAAGCTCAAGCCCGATCATTTCTACGATCCGCTGCATGGGCGCATCTACCAGATCATCCTGCAACTGCTCGACAAAAACATGGTCGCGAACGCCGTGACGCTGCGCCCCATGCTGGAGCATGAGGAGAGCCTGAAGGAACAAGGCGGTGCGGGCGCCTATCTCGCGCAGTTGTCGGGCAACAGCGTGGCCGTCATCGGCGCGCGCGATTTCGCGCAACAGATTTACGATCTCGCGCTGCTGCGCGAACTGATCGGCGTTGGTCGCAATCTGGTGGAGGACGCGCTCGACACCAGCGAGAGCATCGACCCCATGGGCCAGATCGAGGCGGCGGAAGTCGCGCTCTACAAGGTTTCGGAGGGTCAGGGCGAAAACGGGTCGGCCAAGACCTTCCTCGCGGCCTCTACCGCCGCCGTTCAGGTGGCGGAACGCGCGCTCAATTCCGGCGGCCATCTGTCCGGTATCACCACGGGCCTCACCGGCCTCAATGACAAGATCGGTGGCCTCCACAATTCCGATCTCATCATCCTTGCCGGGCGTCCGGGCATGGGCAAGACGTCGCTCGTCACCAACATCGCCTATAATGCCGCCGCGCGCTGGCTGCGCGACAAGGCGGACGGCATTCCCGACGAGCGCAACATGGGCGCGGGCGTGGCCTTTTTCAGCCTCGAAATGTCGGCGGACCAGCTCGCTACCCGTATCCTTGCCGAACAGTCGGGGATCAGCGGCGAGAACCTGCGCATGGGCAAGATCAGCCGGGCGGAGTTCCAGAACCTGAGCCGCGCCGCGCGCGACCTGCAGGAACTGCCGCTGATGATCGACGATACGCCGGGCCTCAGCATCGCAGCCCTCCGCACCCGCGCGCGCCGCCTGAAGCGCCGCCACAATATCGGCGTGGTGATCGTCGACTACCTCCAGCTCTTGTCCGGCACCGGCAAGAGCGGAGACAACCGCGTCAACGAAATCTCCGAAATCTCGCGCGGTTTGAAAACCTTGGCGAAGGAACTTCATGTTCCCGTGATCGCCCTGTCACAGCTCAGCCGTGCGGTCGAAAGCCGCGAAGACAAGCGCCCCGTCCTCTCCGACCTTCGCGAATCCGGCTCCATCGAGCAGGACGCGGACATGGTCTGGTTCGTGTTCCGCGAGGATTATTACGAAATGGCCAAGCAGCCGCGCCCGGAAGAGGAAGCCGCCTATCAGGCATGGGCCGACAAGATGGAACGCATTCACGGCGTTGCCGAGCTGATCGTCGCAAAGCAACGCCACGGCGCCACCGGCAAGGTCCGCATGAAGTTCGAAGCGCACATCACCAAATTCAGCGACCTGGTCGACGACAATTATGTGGACGACAGTTACGAGTGATGACGGCCGCGGTTGTGGAGCAGGTGTCCGTTAAGGACCGATTGGCGACATCACCCCTATTCGTTCGGTTCGAGCAAGGTTCGAGCGCAGTCGAGAACCGGTGTCGAGAAATCTAGCTCCGTGCCAGCGTTCTCGATACGCCTTCTCGACAAGCTCGAAGTCTACTCGAACCGAACGGAGAGGGTTTGGCGGACGTCTCCCCCATCACGACTTGAGCACCACGCCCATACCGCCTATCGCCCGCCGAAATCATAGGATGCGCGATGTGAGTGATGGCAGTGAAGACTATTTGCGCTCCCTTCGCGCGCGGCTGGAAAAGCCCATCGAAAATCCGGTGACGCGCGCGCGCCGCATGGTCGAGCGGCAGGTGCCCGTGGGCAGGCGTGGCCCCGGATGGGATCGGCACTGGCGGGAGTTGGAGGCCTATCTGGATTCGCCCGGCGACTGGTCGGCGGGGCCGGATATCACGCCACATGACCCGGAGGCCCCCGACTCCTCAGAAGACTGATCGCGCCTCAGTAAAAGGCGCCCAGCTTCGCATGGTTGCAACTGATCGTCCGTTCCGGCGTGAAGCGGATGATCACGCGGTTGGCGAGCGATGCGCGGATTTGCGCCTGTTTTTCGGGCGTATCGTCCGTCTGGGCCTTGCCACTCATGGCGCGGTGGCCCGCCAGCACCTCCTCCGGGTTCCTGCCCGTCAGCTCGTCTGATTGTCGAGGTTCGCCGCATGTTTGGCCGCGACGTAGCCAAAGGTCATGGACGGGCCGACGCTCGCCCCGGCACCCGGATAGACGCCGCCCATCGGCGATGCGGTGGAGACGCCCGTCGCATACAGGCCCTCGATCACCGAACGGTCGCCGCGCAGCACGCGCGAATGGCTGTCCGTGACGATGCCGCCATAGGTGGACACGTCGCCCGGCACCACTTCGATGGCGTAGAAGGGGCCGCGGTCGATCCGTGCCAGCGCGGGGTTCTTCACCGCCAGATAGGGATCGCCCAGCCATGTGTCATAGGCGCGCTCGCCCCGACCGAAATCCTCGTCCTTGCCTGCATCGACAAAGCCGTTCCAGCGGTCGACGGTCCCCTTCAGGACAGCCGGATCGACACCGATGCTCGCGGCCAGCGCCTCGACCGTGTCGCCCTGCTTCAGATAGCCCGAGTCCGTCCACGCCTTTGGCACGCCCTTGCCGATCACGGTTCCCGCGACCTCATAATCCTCCGCAAAGCGCCGGTCGAAAATCGCCCAGCTCGGCACGGCGGGGACGGTGCGATTGCGCTCCAGCATGGACTGGCAATATAGCTCGTAGGAGCCGCCTTCGTTCAGATAGCGCACGCCCGACTGGTCGACCAGGATCGCACCCGGCTTGCCGGTGATGCCCTGCGCGGGCGGCTTCACATAGCCCTTTTCAAAGCCCGGCGCGCGGGTCGTCTGATATCCGACCATCTGGTCCATCTGCGCCAGCATGCCGCCGATCCGCTCCATCTCGACATGCAGGTCGCCCGTGTCGCCTTCCGGCGTGTTGGACCATGCCGCCTGCGTGCCGGGCATATATTTGTCGCGCATCGCCTGATTCTGGGCAAAGCCGCCCGCATTGACGAGGACGCCCAGCCGCGCGCCGATCCGCACCGCGCGGCCGTTCTGCTCGGCCACGACGCCGACCACCTTGCCGCCCTCGACGATCAGTTCCTTCACCGGCGCCTCGACACGGACATCCGCCCCGGCCTTCAACGCGGCCTTAAGCATCCGCCCCTGCAAAGCGGCCCCCGCCGACGTATAGTTTTTGAAGGTCAGCTTGCCGAGGATCGTCCGGCGGACGATCTGCCAGTACAGCTTGCTCATCTCCTTGCTCTTGCGGCGGAACGACGACCGCATGCCGTCGTCCAGCTTGACCGGGAAAGGCGCAAAGCCCGGACGCACCTTCTTCTCCCAGGTCCCAAGTTCCTTGAGGTCGAAATATTTCGCCGTCACGCAGCGGCTGCTTTTGCACCCGCCCGGCAGCTCGTCATAATAGTCCGGCCAGAATTCCGACGCGCGCTCCAGCTCCACGCCCTGCGACACGATGAAGTCCAGCATTTTGGGCGCTTCGTTGACATAGGCCAGACGCTTTTCATGGCTGGTGCCGGGAAACTCCGCATCGTCGCCGACCACGGTGTCGAGATAGGTGATCGCCTTTTCCGCGCTGTCCTCACCGGGGTTCATGAAGCGGTTGTTCGGTATCCACATCACGCCGCCCGACTTGGCCGTGGTGCCGCCGACATATTGCGTCTTTTCGAGGACCAGCACGGATTTCCCCGCCTGCCGCATGACGAGAGCGGAACTCATCGAGCCAGCGCCGCTGCCCACGACCACCCAATCGAAAGTCTCGTCGAAACCGCTCATCATCTCACTCCCCTCGGGCTCGTACCCCGGCAAAGGCCCGCCACGCCGGGCGACCTTCCTGAGACGCCTTCATTTCCTAACCCCGCCCTCTTTGCAACCGTCATCGCATAGGCATGCAGTTGCAAATCGTCGGGGCGTAGCTAAACGGGCTGGACCCTGGAGGAGAGCCTTGATGTCTGCGTCCGATACTGCCCTGCCGATCTTCAAGACCGTGCTTCTGGAGCGGCGCGGACGCCTGCTCGTCATCACGTTCAACCGCCCGGACCAGATGAACGCCGTCAACCTGGACCTGCACAACGAACTGCCCGACGTGTTCTTCTTTGCACAGGGCGATCCGCATTCCGATGTGGTGTTGCTGACGGGTGCGGGCCGTGCCTTCTCGGCGGGCGGCGACCTCGACCATATCCAGCGCAGCGCCGACAATCCGCGCCTGTTCGACCATGAAGCGCGGCAGGCCAAGCGGGTCATCTCCACCCTGCTCGACATTGAAAAGCCGGTGGTGTGCCGGATGAACGGCCACGCCGTCGGCCTGGGCGCGTCCATCGCGCTGATGTGCGACATCATCTTCGCCAGCGACAAGGCCAAGATCGGCGATCCCCACGTCCACCTCGGCCTCGTCGCGGGCGATGGCGGCGCGGTGATCTGGGCGCAGCGCATCGGCCTCGCGCGCGCCAAGGAATATCTCCTCACCGGCGACCTGCTGACCGCGACGAAGGCTGCGGAAATCGGGCTGATCAACCATGCGGTGCCGCTGGAGGAGCTGGACGCTGCGGTCGATGCTTTCTGCGACAAGCTGCTGAACGGCGCGAGCGACGCGATCCGCTGGACCAAGATCCTGACCAACATGGAACTGAAGCGCATCGCCCATGCCATGATGGACGCAGGCATCGCCTATGAATCGCTCAGCGTCCGCACCGCCGACCATCAGGAAGGCATCGCGGCTCTCCGCGAAAAGCGGGCGCCGAAATTTGGCGGGTGACCCGTCACGTCATGCCAGCGCAGACTGGCATGACGTATCCGAATATGCTCAGCGTTCGCCGATCTTTGCGACGGCCTGCTCATGCGTCACGCGCTCGCCGAACTCGTTGAAGATGACGGTGTAGGCCGATGCGGTGTCGCCCGCGTCACTGGACGTCAGACGCCCTGCCGCGCTGTCCCCGCCGAAACGCTGGAGCAACGCGCCCAGATCGTCCGTCTCGATGTCATAGACGCACAGGTAGTTATAGGAGGCTGGCGCCTGCAACGGTGCGGCGACCTTGTACCGCTGCGCGCCGACCATGCCCTTGTAGGACAGCACTTCGGCGAGGTGCGTATTCTGATACCAGTCGTTGAAATCATCGTCGCGCCCCTCGGCGGCGTTGGTCAGGGCGACCATCTTGAACTTCGGCATCTCTCTCTCCCAAAGGTGGACCGTGCCCTGCTGACAGCAGCAGCCGCGCGGATCAATCCGCGGTGAACCGTTCCTCGCCCATTTCCTCGAAAATCACCGAATAGCCGACGGATCGGTCGGAGGCGTCGCTGCGGGACATGGCCCCGCTCGCCCCTGCTGCCGCGAACTCACCCAGCAAGCCGTCGATGTCATCCGTGTCGATGGAATAGACCGCGAGATAGGGCCATTCCTGAGCGCCCATGATCTTCGTCCGGGCGCGATAGCGGCGGGCGGACTGGACACCCGGAAACGACAGGATTTCGGGCATGTGAACCCGGTCGTACCAGTCGTTGAATTCCGCGTCCCGTCCCTCGACGGGGGCCGTGAGGGAGATCATCTTGTAATGCGGCATAGGGTTCTCTCGCGTTGGGGTTGTTCCGGCCAGCGCGGCATCCCGCACTGGTCCCGTCGCCCCCGCATCGACCACCGCATCGAACCGCGACAGGCCCTCCGCGACGCGCGCCCGGTATCGGACGACGCCTTACGGCTCCATAGCCTGCGATCAGCGCCGGGGCTGCGGCGATGTCCTGCGCGGGGGACAAGGTGGCCGTCTCGACTTTTTCCGCCACGGTCAGGATCAACGCGCGATATTCGTTCCATTAGACCGCCACGCCCTTGCACTTGACCCGTCGAGTAAGCACCGCCTAGCCTGCATAGCTAAACATGGGAGAGGATCGGCATGCAGAACAGGCGCTACAGCGTGGTGCAATGGTGCACCGGCAATGTCGGGTCGCGGGCGTTGCGGCGGGTGATCGAGCATCCCGGCCTCGACCTGATCGGCGTGTACGTCCATAGCGCAGACAAGGTGGGCAAGGATGCGGGCGACCTTGCGGGCATCGCGCCGGTCGGCGTGACCGCGACCAACAGCATCGAGGATGTGATCGCGCTGAAACCCGATTGCGTCCTCTACATGCCCCATGTGATGCATTACGACGAGGTGGTCCGCCTGCTGGAAAGCGGCGCGAACATCATCACCACCCGGACGGAGTTCCAGAATCCGGCGACGATGGACCCGGCGATCCGGGCGCGGGTGGAGGCAGCCTGCATCGCGGGCGACAGCAGCATCCATGGCACCGGCTCCAGCCCCGGCTTCATCACCGAAGCCTTTCCCATCGTTCTGGCGTCGATCCAGCGGCGGCTGGACTGCCTGACCATCTATGAGTTCGGGCCGAGCGAGTCGCGCAATTCGCCGGAAATGCTGTTCGGCTACATGGGCTTTGGATCGAAGCCCGATGGCCCCAATCAGGCGATCCTCGATTTCAAGCGGGAGACATTTTCGGGGACATTGAGCCTTCTCGCCGATGCCCTCGGCCTGCCGCTCGACGAGATACGCGCCACGGGCGCGCTCGGCATCGCCCGCAACGATGTGCACATCATCGCGGGCACAGTGCCAAAGGGGACGGTGGCCGCCACCAGGACCATTATCGAGGGGATGCGGAACGGCAAGCCCCTGCTCCGCATGATCGCCAACTGGTCGGTGTCGTCCGACGTCGACACCAGCGATGGCGAGGCGTGGGAATTTCGCGAATCCGGCTGGCGCGTGGTGGTCGAGGGGGACTGCCCGCTGAAGATCGACATCAGCTTCCCCGTCGCGGCGGATGACTATGCGGAGATGACCCCCGGCCTGACCGCGCACCGGCCCGTCAACATGGTTCGTTATGTCTGCGATGCGCCCGCCGGGATCAGGACGACCGTCGATCTGCCTCAGGTGATCGCGCAATTGGGATGACGTTTATCCGCCCGGCCGTGGAGCGACCGGGCGGACAGGGCGATGGTCAGCTCCCGACCGGGCAGGACGCACGCCGCTTGATGCACTTGGGATCGGGACGATCGCCATCGGGATTGTCATAGTCGTCGTCGCTATCCCAATAGCTGTCGTCGTTCTCGTCCACGTTCGCCGTCGGCCCGCACTGCCGCTTTTCCGGCTTGCAGTTCCGTTCGGGGTGATCCCCCCTTGGCTTGTCCCGCTTTGCGGCACCCGCCGGAACGGCCAGGAGCATGCAGGACGCAGCCCCCATGGCGATCAACGTTTGCAAGGTTTTTCTCATAACATACACCCTCCCCGACGCCGGATGGCGCCGGGGATAGTCTATGACGAAAGCGATACGAACCGCGCCTGCGCATAGGAAGTATATCGCCCGGTATAGGCCGATCCGGGCCTATTGCAGCAGGCCGCCCTCGTCCGTGTAGCGCACATAATCCTGATGCACGGCCTCGACGGGCGCACAGTTGCGGAATTCGCGCGGGTTCATCTGGAACACCCGCTTGAACATGCGGCTGAAATGAGCAGGACTTTTGAAGCCCACACCACAGGCGATCTCGCTGATCGAAATGTCGCGCGGCTGGTATGAGGAGAGCCAGCTCCGCGCCTTTTCCGGTCGCTGCTCCCACACCAGTTCCGAAAAGCTCGTCCCCCGCAGCCGCAGCAGGAAGGACAGATAGCGGGGCGAAATGCCGCAGGTCGCGGAACTGCGCTGGGGCGCCAACATCGACCTCGGCGTCAACGATCAGGCGCATCTTCAGGCGTTGGTCCTGAACCTGAAACTTCTGCGTATCATCGGGGGGAACAGCTTCGACCCCAGCTATGTCAACCTGACCGTGGACGCCCGCCCCCGCGACATGGAGGAGATCGAACAGATCGCCGCCTGCCGCGTCCATGCCCGTGCTGGCAGCAACGCCATCGGTTTTCCGGTGCAGGCCCTCGACAAGCCGATTGCGAGCGCCAACCGGCTGATCTTCCGCCCGCTCGGCGGCTATCTCGCGCGGGTGGAAAGCTATCCGCAGCGCGCTGCCCACCGGCAGTGGCTCCATCGAACGCTGCGCTCAGAAACTGGGTTTTTCCGTCCGCACTCTACAGGGGCGGCTGACCGCTCATGACGTCAAATTCTCCGACATCGTGGAGGGCGAGCGCGAACGACTGGCGCGCATCTACCTCCAGACGCTATCGATGAGTCTGGAGGAGATTGCCGAGCGGCTGGGCTATGGCGAGCAGACCAGTTTCGGTCGGGCGTTCAAGCGGTGGACCGGGGTGACGCCGCAACGGTTCCGCATGGCACATTAGAGAACAGGACGCTTCTCAGTCCCGCATTGTGAAATGCTCCATCGCGCCGCCGGTCGCGAAGCCTCCGATCAGCGCGCGGATTTCCTGACATTCCGGCGTCAGATTATACGCCTTGTGCGCGTCCATCGTGTCCCATGCGACGAGCAGCATGAAGGCGGAAGGCCGCTCAACGCCCCGCCCCAGCCGCACGCCGGAGGCTCCCGGCACAGCACGCAGGATCGGCAGGCCCCGTTCCTCCATGGCGGCCTCGAACGCGTCCTCCGCGCCCTCCCGGATAGTGAAATCGGATCGTTCGAGCAGCATGGTCACCCTTTCCTTCATGCAATATCGGCCAGCGCGACCCAGCGCCGATCCGCATTTGACAGGCGGATCGCCTCCTGCACGCGCTCGACGTCCCACGCCTGCTGAAAATCGGGTGCGGCGCGCCCCCTGCCCTCGATCGCGGCGATCATCGACTGCATGATGAGCGCCATCGGATAGGAGGGCGCGACCGGCGCGGTCCAGTCGAGGCCGATGCCGTCCGTGCTTTTCAGGCGGTCGGGTATCGCTACCTCTTCCAGCGAGCCGCCTAGTTGCCCGGCGCGCAGTTTCGTGTCCTGCGGCGTCGGGAAACTCGGCGCGCTGGTCACGATCCGCCCCTTCGACCCGAACACGTCGAGCAGCCAGCCCTCGCCCAAGGCGGAGTTCCAGCCGATCTGCATCTGGAGCGTCAACCCGCTGACGAAGCGCAGCGTGACATTGGCGAAGTCATTGGTTTCGGACGTGATCGTCTCGCCACTCGCCGCCGTCCAGACCGGCAGCAACTGGCGGTCGTCCGCGACCAGTTCCTCGATCGGACCAAAGATGTGGAGCAGCACATGCAGCGCATGACTGCCCAGATTGCGCACGGCGGAAACGCCCAGCCCCCCTTGCGCGAACCAGTTGTAGGGGAATTGCGGGACGAGCGGGTTGAACAGGCTCATGTTGAAATGCAGCGTGCCACCGAACAGGTCGCCCGCATAGCCATCATCCACCATCTCCTTCATCAGGCGGAGGGCGGGCACCCATTGCGACAGCGCGTCGACCACGCCGACCTTGCCGCTGGCCTTCCACGCAGCGACCATGTCGCGCGCATCGTCGATGTTCGCGGCGCAGGGGATGCCGTTATAGACATGCTTGCCGCCCTTGAAGGCGTCCTGCACCATCTTGTGACGAAGCGAGGGGCGCGTGCCGCAGTCGATGATATCGATGTCGGAATCGTTCGCCATCTCCTCCGCGCTCCAGAAGGGCCGCGCGATACCGAAGCGCGCCGCCGCCACCTCCGCCGTTTCCCGGCGCGAGGTGCAGATGCCGGTTACTTCGATGCCCGGCAACGAGCGCCATGCGGGAAGGTGGGCGAACGCACCCCAATTGGCGCTGATGATTCCGACCTTGAGCGTCATGGTGATCCTCTCTGATTCTCATCTTCTCCCCTCCCGCCTGCGGGAGGGGGTGGGGGTGGGCAAGGCGCAACATTCTAGTCACAGACTAAGGTTGAACCGTTGCAGGCCCACCCCCGACCCCTCCCGCAAGCGGGAGGGGAGAAGAAGGCTCCCACCTCGCAAAAAGGGCGGAGAATATCCCCGCCCTTTCCGTTCTTTTCAAAAAGCCGTTCGGCCTTATTCGATCGTGCCGAGAACGGTGCCAACCTCATAAGTGCCGCCCGCTTCCGCCGCGATACGCAGCGTGCCGCTGGCAGGCGATTCCACCTCGTTGGCGGACTTGTCCGCTTCCAGCAGGAACAGCGGCTGTCCTTCGGTCACGGCGTCGCCATCGGCGGCGAGCCATTCCGAGATAGTGCCCTCGTTCATGGAGAAGCCGATCTTCGGCAGGATGATTTCGGTTGCCATATGCTATTATCCCTTAACGAGCTTGGTGGCCGCTTCCACGATCTTGGCCGCGTCGGGCAGATAAGCGGATTCCAGCGGTTTGGAAAAGGGCACGGGCGTAAAAGCCGCGCCAATACGGGTGACGGGCGACTTGAGCTTGCCGAACAGCTTTTCCTGCACGACAGCCGCGATTTCAGCACCGACGCCAAAGGGCGTGACCGCTTCATGCGTGACGATCAGGCGGCCGGTCTTGCCGACGGAGGCAAGCACGGTTTCCTCATCCCACGGCTGAACCGTGCGCAGGTCGACCACTTCGGCGGAAATGCCCGCCTCGGCCAGCTTCGCCGCAGCGCCCAGCGCCTCGTTCACCATGCGCGAATAGGTGACGATGGTGATGTCCGTGCCTTCCAGCGCGACACGGGCCTTGCCCAGTGGCACACGGTGGCCGGTTTCCGGCGGTGCCGACGGCGTCCAGTAGTTCGGCATCGCTTCGATGAACAGCACGGGATCGGGATCGTCGATGGCCGAACGCATGAGGCCATAGGCATCCTCGGCATTGGACGGCAGCACGACCTTCATGCCCGCGACATGGCTGAACCACGCCTCCCAGAAGTCCGAATGCTGGCCGCCGGTGCCAAAGCCCGCGCCGGTCATGCAGCGGATGACGATGGGAACGCCGGTATGACCGCCGGACATGTAGCGCAGCTTCGCCGCATGGTTGACGATCATGTCCATCGCCACCGTGGTGAAGTTCATCATCATGATCTCGGCGACGGGCTTGTAGCCGACGAGGCTGGCACCGATGGCCGCACCGATGATCGCCTGTTCGGAGATCGGGGTGGACTTCACGCGCTTGTCGCCGAAACGGGTCGACAGGCCCTTGGTCACGCCGGACACGCCGCCACCTTCGGGATCGGCCACGTCCTCGCCGAGGATCAGCACTTTCTCGTCATCGGCCATCGCATCGGCCAGCGCCTGATTCAGCGCGGCGACGACCATCATCGGCTTCGCCTGAGTGGCAGTATCGCTCATGCGACTTCTCCATAAACATCGGTGGTCAGTTCGGCGACGTCGGGGAACGGAGCCTCCCAGGCTGCGTTGGCAGCGGCCTCGATCTCGGCCTGAATGTCGGCCTCCATCTTCGCGAGCTGGTCCTCGGTCGCGGTGCCGTCAGCGATCAGCTTGGCGCGGAAGCGGGGATAGGGATCGTTGGCAATCGCCTCCGCCTTAACCGCCTTGTCCATATATTCGTCCTTGTCGCCAAAGACGTGGCCGTGGAAGCGATAGGTCATCGCCTCGATCAGGGTCGGGCCTTCGCCGGCACGGGCGCGGGCAACGGCTTCGGCCATCGCATTATACATGGCGATGGGGTCGTTGCCGTCCACATGGATGCCCGGCATGCCGTAGGAAGCAGCGCGGTCCGCGATCTTCTCGCACGACGTCGCCTTGGCGAACGGAGTGTGCTCACCGAACTGGTTGTTCTGGCACAGGAAGATCACGGGCAGCTTCCACACCGACGCCATGTTCAGCGATTCGTGGAAAGCGCCGATGTTCGACGCCGCGTCACCGAAGGTCGCGACCGCGACACGGCCATCGCCCGAAAGCTGCGAACCCCAGGCAAGACCGTTGGCGATCGGCATGGAGGAGCCGACGATGCCGGTCGTGACCATCACGCCCTTTTCGGGGTAGGTCAGATGCATCGGGCCACCCTTGCCACCACACGCGCCGCTCGAACGGCCAGCGATCTCGGACCACAGCAGCGGCAGCGGCAGCCCCTTGGACAGCAGATCGTGGATGCCGCGATAAATCGTGCAGAGATAATCCTGATCGGTCAGGTTCACGAACGCGGCGGCCGGAATGACCTCCTGCCCGCGATAGCTGTAATAGGGAATGAAGAGCTTGCCGCCCGTCACCATCTTGCGAGTATAATCGTCATTGGCCTTCAACAGGGCCATACGGCGGAAAATCTCGACTTGCGTGGGGCCGTCGGGGCCGTTGGGGATCGTCATCGGTCGCTCTCTCCAGATCTCTCTGCGAGCCGCCTGCCTATCGCCTCATCCCTGCAGGACAATTCAGAAATCTCCGTCATCCGGGGGATGGGGCGATTGATCGTCAGAGCGATGGGGCAAGAGTGCAGCACTCCCTTCGCGTCGTATCCAACAGGGCTGTACAGTCAAGGGGCAGCGGCCAACATCGCTGGCCCGGCGCGCGCGCCGTCACAGCAGAGGAGCCGTAAAATATTGACGCGCCCTTCGGGAGAGAGGATGATTTGCCCGATCCCCGCAGGAAGACCGATCATGACCTTTGGACGAAACAGCCTCTTGCTGATGATCGCGGCCCATGCCGCGCTCGGAACCGCGGCCTTTGCACAGCGCACGGACGAGCAGGGATATGAGATCGAGGAAAAGGGGCATGCCGCGACCGCACGGCGCCACCGTGACGAGGCCCAGGCTCAGTCGCGAGGCAGCGACACCTACACCGTCACCACCCGGCGCACCTATGATGGCGGCTACACGACGAAGGACAGCGACGGCTATTCCGTCACGAGCCGGCGCACCTATGATGGTGGCTTCATCACCAAGGACAATGAGGGTTATTCGGTATCCTGCCGCCCGACCTATAATGGACGCACCTGCCGCCGGGTCGCGCCGCGCGGCCAGTAATCAATAAGCGCGGGCGATCGCGAACTCCACGCCCTCGACCAATGCATCGCGCGTCACGCCCTTGGGGAAACCGCCGATCGCGTCGATGGCGCGCTGACCGTAGAGGCGCGCGCGCGCAAAGGTGTCCTCAATGGCGTTCGTCTCCGCCAGATAGGTCTGCGCTTCGGCCAGATCGGCATCCGTGGTGCGCAGGCCGCTGATCGCATCCTTCCAGAACCGCCGCTGCGCCTCATTGCCGCGCGCATGGGCGAGGATGACGGGCAGCGTCACCTTGCCGTCGCGGAAGTCGTCGCCCGCATCCTTGCCCATGGTCGCGCCGTCCGACACATAGTCGATAGCGTCGTCCACGAGCTGGAACGCGATGCCGAGGTTGCGGCCATAGGCGTCGAGCGCCAGTTCGCACGCCTCGTCCCGCTCCGCCACGACCGCAGCGATGCGGCAGGCGGCGGCGAATAGCGCGGCGGTCTTGGACGCGATGATGTCGAGATATTGCGCCTCGTCCGTGTCGATCCGGCGCTGCGCGGTTAGCTGGTTCACCTCACCCTCCGCGATCACGGCGGAGGCGTTGGAGAGAATCTTGAGCACCTTGAGCGAGCCGTCCTCGACCATCAGTTCGAAGGAGCGGCTGAACAGGAAATCGCCGACCAGCACGCTGGCGCTATTGCCCCAGATCATGTTCGCGGTGGTCTTGCCCCGGCGCAGGCCGCTGCCGTCCACCACATCGTCGTGCAGCAGAGTCGCGGTGTGGATGAACTCCACGCAGGCCGACAGCTTGTGATGGCGCGTACCCGAATAGTCGAGCAGTCGCGCACAGGCGAGCGTCAGCATCGGGCGCAGGCGCTTGCCCCCGCTCGCGATCAAATGCCCGGCCAGCTCGGGAATCAGCGGAATGCGCGACTGCATGCGGTTCAGGATCACCGCGTTCACGGCGTTCATGTCGTCGGCGACCAGTGCCATCATCGGGTCGAGCGACGGCGCGGTCTTGCGGTCGAGGCGGTGAATCGTTGCGCTCATCCCCGCGCGATGGCAATGGCGGCGCAGAATGGCAAGTTATTTGGCGTCCGGTCGTGCCCTAAATTGGGGACAAGGAGCGCCATCGGTTGGAGAAGACGCTTGGACGACACCCTGCAACGCTACCGGCAGAGCATCGACAATATCGATGCCGCGCTCGTGTTCATGCTGGCGGAACGGTTCAAGATCACGCAGGCCGTGGGCCGTCACAAGGCGCAGAACGCCCTGCCCCCCGCTGATCCCGGCCGCGAAGTGAATCAGGTCGCGCGCCTGCGCCAGCTTGCGGAGGACGCCCAGCTCGACCCCGATTTCACCGAGAAGTTCCTGCGCTTCATCATCGACGAGGTGATCCGTCACCACGAAAAACTGCGGGACGAGTAAGGACCATGGGCGAGCAGCGTTTTGAACGGCACAAGCAACCGTGGACCGGCGACGAGGTGCAGAAGCTGCATACCCTCGCGAAGAAGGGCATGGCGCTGAAGGCCATCGCCAAGGCCCTCACCCGCAGCGAGGAGTCGGTGAAGGTGCGCGCCAAGGCGGATGGGCTGACTATCGCGAAGTTGCGGTAGGGGGCTGAAGGGCTGATTTGGGTGGGGAGTGGGCGGGCTGCCAACCCCTCTCCGTTCGGTTCGAGTA
>DASVNT010000157.1:0-2533 GCA_036383715.1 Sphingobium sp.
GAGGGTGGCAACCGCTTGCGCGGCGATGCCTTCGCGGCGACCGGCAAAGCCCAGCCGCTCGGTCGTGGTCGCCTTCACGCTGACGCGATCCTGGGCAATACGCAGGACATCGGCGATGCGGGCGCGCATGGCGTCGCGATGCGGGCCGATCTTGGGTGCCTCACAGATGATCGTGAGGTCGATATGTTCGATGCGCCCGCTGCGCGCTATGACGCGGTCCCTCGCATATTCGAGGAAGCGGGACGAGGCGACTCCGCGCCATTGCGGATCGGAAGGCGGGAAATGGCTGCCGATGTCTCCGTCCGCCAGCGCCCCCAGCAGCGCATCGACGATGGCATGTAACGCCACGTCGGCGTCGCTGTGCCCGGCGAGCCCGTGAGAGTAAGCGATCTGAACGCCGCCCAGCCATAGCTCTTCGCCGGCGGCGAGGCGATGGACGTCATAGCCCATTCCGACGCGTGTCGTGCGCTGCCAGGACAGCAGCGCTTCGGCCCGGGCGAAGTCCTGCGGATAGGTCAATTTCTCCAGCCTTTCATCGCCGGGGACCAGAATGACGTCATGGCCTCGCTCTCTCAACATCTGGGCGTCGTCGGTGGCTTCGCGGGCGTCGTCCCACGCGCGATGCGCGGCGAGGATCGCGTTGAAATGGAAGGCTTGCGGCGTCTGCACGCGGAACAGGCCGCTGCGGTCCACCAACTCGCTCGTGCGGCCCGAATCCTCCCGGACCAGAGTGTCGGCGACGGATAGGGCGGGGATCGCGCCCGGCGCCTGCTCCAGCGCGGCCAGAAGCCGATCGACCACCTCCGCCGGGAGGAAGGGGCGGGCGGCGTCGTGGATCAGGACCCGGTCGGCGCCCCCGGCGGCGGAGATCGCCTCCAGCCCCGCGCGAACCGATCCACGACGGCTTTCGGCGCCTTGCACGATGGCGGAGATGGGGCGTTCGGGAAGCAGGGCGCGCACTATGGGCTCCTGCCCCTGGCCCACCACCAGGATCAGGGAGTCGATCGCGGCGGAGGATAGCAGTGCATCGACCGCGTGGGCCAGCACCGCCTTACCCCCGATCAGGCGAAACTGCTTGGGCGTATCTGCGCCGGCGCGGCTTCCCCGGCCGGCGGCGACCAGCAGTGCGACGGTGCGGCGCTTCCCTTCTGTCATGGCGCAGCGTGTAGACGAGGGCGCATCGCTCCGCCAGACCGCTTTGCTTGCCGTCGAACCGCTTTTCGGCTAAGGGGCTGCCTGTTTTTTAGGCAAGTCTGGTGATGCGCATCCTATCCCCTATCTCCGTCGGTCCGGTGAAGATCGATATGCCGGTGATCCTGGCGCCGATGACCGGCGTTACGGACATGCCCTTCCGTACGCTCGTCCGCCGCTATGGGTCGGGCCTGAACGTTACGGAGATGATCGCGACGGCGGCGATGATCCGGGAAACGCGCCAGTCCCTGCAAAAGGCCGCATGGCATCCGGTGGAAGAGCCGGTGTCGATGCAGCTTGCCGGCTGTTCGCCCCGCGAAATGGCGGAAGCGGCGAAGCTGAACGCTGATCGGGGCGCGGCGATCATCGACATCAACATGGGCTGTCCGGTGAAAAAGGTCGTCAATGGCGATGCGGGCAGCGCATTGATGCGCGACCTGCCGCTGGCCGCCGCGCTTATAGAGGCGACGGTGAAGGCGGTCGACGTGCCCGTGACCGTCAAGATGCGGATGGGATGGGATCACGCCAGCCTGAACGCGCCTGAACTGGCGCGGATCGCCGAAGATCTGGGCGCGAAGTTGATCACCGTGCATGGCCGGACGCGGTGCCAGATGTATAAGGGCAGCGCCGACTGGAGCTTCGTGCGGAATGTGAAGGAAGCCGTGTCGCTGCCGGTGATCGTCAATGGCGACATCTGCTCTATCGAAGATGCCGAAACAGCGTTGGAACAGAGCGGAGCCGACGGCGTGATGATCGGGCGCGGGGCCTATGGACGACCCTGGCTGATCGGGCAGGTGATGCATTGGTTCCGGACGGGACAGCGGCTTTCCGACCCCTCTCTGGCCGAACAATATGGCGTGATCACCGAACATTATCGGGCGATGATCGACCATTATGACGGGCTGACCGGCGTCAACATGGCGCGCAAGCATATCGGCTGGTACACCAAGGGGCTGACCGGATCGGCGGAATTCCGTAACGCCGTCAACCAGGAGCCGGACGGTGACGTGGTGCTCGACATGCTGGCCCGTTTCTACGAGCCGCTGATTGCGCAGGAGGGACCGGTCGAGGCGCTCAAGGCCGCATGACGATGCCGCTGGCCTCTATCCCGCCGCTTCCCATGCAGCAGGATGGGCCGTCCTTGTCGGAACTGATGACCGCGCTTCCGGTGGCGACGCTGGTGGTGCGGCCGGACAATCGGATCGCCGACGCCAATATGAGCGCGGAAACGCTGTTGAACATGGCGCGATCCGCCATAGTGGGCAGCGATGTGACGCGCACGATCCGCATGGCGGAAATGGGCGCGCGCTTCGACATCTGGCACAGCAACAAGCCGATCGCC
>DASVNT010000158.1:0-102211 GCA_036383715.1 Sphingobium sp.
CATTCGGTTCGAGCCTGTCGAGAACCCGGCGCGCGACCAGTTCTCGACAGACTCGAACCGAACGGGAGGGGATGGCAGTGCCCTCGCCCTCTACGTCCACTGGCCGTTCTGCGTCTCCAAATGCCCCTATTGCGACTTCAACAGCCATGTCCGCGACCATGTCGACCAGACGGCATGGCGCGACGCGTTGCTGAAGGACATGGCGCATGAGGCCGCGCGCACAGGCGGCGGGCCGCTGTCGTCCATCTTCTTCGGCGGGGGCACCCCCTCGCTGATGCCACCCGCGACCATCGCCGCGATTATCGAGGCGGCGGGGCGGCACTGGCGCTTCACGCCCGACATCGAGATCACGATGGAGGCCAACCCCAATAGCGCAGAGGCCGCACGCTTTGCCGATGCGGCGGCGGCGGGGGTCAACCGCGTGTCCATCGGCCTGCAGGCGCTGCACGACGATGCCCTCAAGTTCCTGGGCCGCGCCCATGCCGCCGACGAGGGATTGCGCGCGGTGGAGATGGCGCAGGGCCTGTTCGACCGGGTCAGCGTCGACCTCATCTACGCGCTGCCGGGGCAGAGTGAGGCCGACTGGGCAGCGGACCTGACTCGCGCCCTCGCCATGGGAACGGGCCACCTCTCCCTCTACCAGCTCACCATCGAGCCCGGAACGCGGTTCGAAACGATGGTGCGCAAGGGCGATTTCGTGCCGCTCGATCCCGATCATGGCGCGGCGCTCTACGAACTGACGCGGGACATGACCGGCGCGGCGGGCATCCCCGCCTATGAGGTGAGCAATCACGCCCGCGCGGGACAGGAGAGCCGCCATAACCTGACCTACTGGCGCTATGGCGACTATATGGGCATCGGGCCGGGCGCGCATGGCCGCGTGCTGGGCCACGCCACCCGCCGCCACCGCAAGCCCGAAAACTGGATGGCGGCGCTCGCGGCGCAGGGACATGGCATGGAGGAGGAGGTGCCGCTTCCTGCGGACGAGCGCATGACGGAGGCGCTGATGATGGGCCTGCGCCTTGGCGAAGGGGTCGATCTCGCAACCCTCGAAACGCGATTGGGCATCGCCGCGCCCGTGAACGACCGCGCTGCCGAGCGCCTTGCCGCACAGGGCCTGCTGCGGCGCGAGGGGTCGCGGATCGCGGTGACGCAGGAGG
Source organism: Sphingobium sp. (assembly GCA_036383715.1). Classification (GTDB taxonomy): domain Bacteria; phylum Pseudomonadota; class Alphaproteobacteria; order Sphingomonadales; family Sphingomonadaceae; genus Sphingobium. The sequence continues at coordinate 1,161 of DASVNT010000158.1, forward strand.
GGATGTTGCTGCTCGACGGGATATTGGGCGAGATTTTGTAAGGCGCGGAGGGGGGGTTTCAAACTATCCAATACACGTCACCCCAGCGAAGGCTGGGGTCGCTCTCGACAGGGCACGACCTAGAGCAACCAGATCCCAGCCTGCGCTGGGATGACGATCAGGCCATGTACGCTCCCGATCGCAACCCTCTATATCCGCCACCCCGGCTCACCTCCAACCTTACACAAAATTAACCATCTCCGCCTAGCGTCCCCCCATGCTTGGCCCCGGCGATCCCATCCCATCCTTCTATGCCCACAGCCTCGGCAATCCGCGCTACGCGTTCGACAGCGTGGCTGGGCGCTACATCGTGGTCAGTTTCGTGGTGAGCGGCCGGGTGCCGGGGGTGGAGCGGTTCTACGCCGACCTGTGCCGCGACACCGGCCCCTTCGACGACCGTTTCGCCAGCCTGTTCCTCGTCTCCAGCGATCCGGCAGACGCGGCGGGCGACAGGTTGAGCGAACGCTATCCCGGTGTCCGCATCTTCATCGACGCCGACCGGGCGATGGCGCGGCTCTTTGGCTGCGTTCGCGAGGGCACGAACGGCACGGAGCAGATTGGGCTGACCACCTGGATACTCGATCCCGGCCTGCGCGTGCTCAAGGTTCTGCCCATCGAGGATATCGCAAGCCATGGCGAGGCGATCCGCCGCGCCCTCCGCGACCTGCCCTCGCCTGCCGACGACATGGACAGCCCCGCGCCGGTGCTGACGGTGCCCAATCTGTTGGAGCCGGAGTTCTGCCGCGCGCTGCTCGACTATGCCGAGGCCAACGGGCTGGAGGAGAGCGGCTATATGAAAACCGACCCCGCCACCGGCCAGACGGTCATGGTGGTCGATCATGCCCACAAGCGGCGCATGGATTGCAGCATAGAGGATGAGGCGCTGCGGCAGGGCCTGCAGGCGCGGATCATCCGGCGGCTGGTGCCCCAGATCGAACGCACGTTCCAGTTCCGGGCGACCCGCATGGAGCGCACCATCATCTCCTGCTACAACGCGGACACGGGCGGCTATTTCCGGCCGCATAAGGATAATACGACGCTGGGCACCGCGCACCGGCGCTTTGCGGTGTCCATCGGTCTGGATGCAGACAGCTATGAGGGCGGCGACCTGCGTTTCCCGGAATTCGGGCGGCGCACCTACCGGCCACCTACGGGCGGCGCGGTGGTGTTTTCCTGCTCGCTGCTGCACGAGGCCACGCCCGTCACCAAGGGACGGCGGTTCGCGGTGCTGCCCTTTCTCTACGACGATGCGGCGGCGGCGATCCGGCTCGCCAATGCGCAGCATCTGCAGGACAAGGCCTTGCGGGAAAACGTCATCGCGTCCGTCACCGCGATGCCGAAATCCTCAACGACGCATTGAGCCTCCGCCGCCCACGCGCGGCGTCGCGAACCAGATCACATGGCGCGGCCCCTTGCCGTTGCTGCGCGCCTTGACCGCCACTTCGTCCACGGTGAAGCCTGCGGAACCGAGGCGCCGGGCGAAGACATCATCGTCGCCAGCGGACCAGATCGCCAATATGCCGCCCGGCTTCAACGCCGCCTTGGCCGCCGCGAGGCCCGCCCGCGTGTAGAGCCGGTTATTGCCCTCGCGGGTCAGCCCGTCCGGGCCATTGTCCACATCGAGCAGGATCGCATCATAGGCCTGGGGACGCGCGCCGATCAGGTCGGCGACGTCACCCATGGCGACGTCCACGCGCCGGTCGTCGAGGCACCCCGCCGCCAGCTCGACCATCGGCCCACGCGCCCATTCGATGATTTCCGGCACCAGTTCGGCGACGGTGATCCGCGACGCCGGCCCCAGTTTCGCCAGCGCAGCGCGCAGGGTGAAGCCCATGCCATAGCCGCCGATCAGCATGGACACGCCGTCCGCCTTGCGCAGACGCTCGCAGGTCATCACCGCCAGCGCCTCCTCCGAACCGCTCATCCGGCTGCTCATCAGCTCGTTGCGGTCGAGGACGATCATGAAGTCATTGCCCCGCCGGAACAGCCGCAGTTCCTCGCCGCCCGGCACGGCGGCAACGCCCAGCAGTTCCCGCGGGGTCATCCCATCAATCCTGGAACGGATCGCGGACGAGGATCGTGTCCTCACGTTCCGGCGAGGTCGAAACCAGTGTCGCCGGGCAGTCGATCAGTTCCTCGATACGGCGGATGTACTTGATCGCCTGCGCGGGCAGGTCTGCCCAGCTGCGCGCCCCCGCCGTCGTCTCCTGCCAGCCATCCATCTCCTCATAGACGGGAATGGCCTTGGCCTGATCCTGCGGATGCGGCGGCAGATAGTCATAGGCCTTGCCATCGACGGTATAGCCCACGCAAATCTTCAGCGTCTCGAAGCCGTCGAGCACGTCCAGCTTGGTCAGCGCGATGCCGGTCACGCCGGACACCGCCGCCGACTGACGCACCAACACGGCATCGAACCAGCCGCAGCGGCGCTTGCGCCCCGTGACCGTGCCGAACTCATGGCCGCGCTCGCCGAGGCGCTGGCCCGTCTCGTCCTCCAGCTCGGTGGGGAACGGTCCCGAACCGACGCGCGTGGTGTACGCCTTGACGATGCCCAGCACGAACCCGACCGAGGAGGGGCCGAGGCCCGAACCGCCGGACGCCGTGCCCGCGATGGTGTTGGACGAGGTGACGAACGGATAGGTGCCGTGATCGACGTCGAGCAGCACGCCCTGCGCACCCTCGAACAGGATGCGGTCGCCGCGCTTCTTCGCCTGATTGAGCGTCACCCACACGGGCTTCGCATAGGGCAGGATGAAGTCCGCGATTTCCTTGAGCCCCGCAATGACCGCATCGCGGTCGATCGGCGCTTCGCCGAAACCGGCGCGCAGCGCGTCATGGTGCGCGCAGATGCGGTCGAGTTGCGGGCCGAGGTCGTCGAGGTGGGCGAGGTCGCACAGGCGGATGGCGCGGCGACCGACCTTGTCCTCATAGGCCGGGCCGATGCCGCGGCGGGTGGTGCCGATCTTGCCCGCGCCCGACGCATCCTCACGCAGACCGTCGAGGTCGCGGTGGAACGGCAGGATCAGGGGCACATTCTCCGCGATGTGCAGCTTGTCGGGGTTCACATCGACGCCCTGCCCCTTCAGCTTGGCGACTTCCTCGCGGAAGTGCCAGGGGTCGAGGACGACGCCATTGCCGATCACGGACAGGGTGCCGCGCACGATGCCCGACGGGAGCAGCGACAGCTTGTAGGTCTTGTCGCCGACGACCAGCGTGTGCCCCGCATTATGGCCGCCCTGAAAGCGCACGACCACATCGGCGCGGCTGGCGAGCCAGTCGACAATCTTTCCCTTGCCCTCGTCACCCCATTGGGCGCCGATCACGGTTACATTTGCCATGGATATACGTCCTCACCCTGCCGGGGATAGTCCATGCCGCCCTTCGACAGGACTCGGCGGCAGGACTGGATAGCGGGCCTGTGGCCCGGACCGGCGTGGCGGTTAGGTCAGCCTACCCTCCATGTCAAGCATGGGTTCGGCACGGCGATTTGGCGACCACGTCTATCCGGCGACAGACGTGGTCGATGCGTGCCTCACGCAGATATTCCAGTGACCTTTTCATAATGCCCGTTCAGCGCGGCGAAGGTTTCATCAAAGCGCCCCTCCGCCTCCGCATCGCGCAGGAATGCGACGGCCTTCACCCGGATTTCGGGCGGGGTGGGCGCCTGCCCGAACAGGTCCATCACTTCATCGATGAAGTCGGTGAGCGGCATATAGCCCTCCCGCGTGGACTGGCCCGGCGTCAGGTCGGTCTGCACGGCGGGCGGGATCAGTTCGATCACCTCCGCCTTGCCCGCCAGCGCATGGCGCAGCGAAACGGTGTAGCTGTGGATCGCCGCCTTGGTCGCATTATAGGTGGGCGTCGCGGCCAGCGGCACGAAAGCGAGGCCGGAGGAGACGGTGACGATGGCCGCATCCGCCTGCGCCGTCAGATGGTCCACCAGCCCGTTGATCAGGCGGATGGGCGCGAGGAGGTTGGTCGCGATCATCTCCGCCGCGTCGGTCAGGTCGCGGCGCGCGCCCGCCTTTTCCGTCCGCATGATGCCCGCATTGGCGATGACGATGTTCAGCGCGGGATGCTCTGCGATCAGGCGCTGGAGGAACGCCTCGGTTCCCGCCGCATCCTCCATGTCCACCGCATAGCCCGTGATGCCGGAATTGGTTGCGGCAATTTCGTCCAGCAACGCCTGCCGCCGCCCGACGATGATGACGCTGTTGCCCGCCGCCTGAAACCGTTCGGCCAGCGCGCGGCCAATGCCCGACGTGCCGCCGGTGATGAGGATCGTATTGCCCGTGGGACGCATTGTCCTGTCTCCTGTCAAATGGATGGCCCCAATCTACGCCGACGCTCTCCATATTGAAGAAGGCACCCAAAAGATTTATACATGCCTTATGGAAAGTGCCTTACCGGAAAGCAGGCGTCGGTTCGACGATGCCGCCATGACCCGCGCCCACAACATCGCGCAGACGACCCCGCCGGACAGCATCGACCCGCGTGTCGAGACACTGGTCAACGAACTCATCGGGCGCGTTGCCGACAAATGGACGATGCTGATCCTCGAAGTGCTGGAGGAGCATGGCGAACTGCGTTTCACCCGCGTCGGCAAGCTGGTGCCCGGCATCAGCCAGAAGATGCTGACCCAGACGCTGCGCCAGATGGAGCGCGACGGCCTGCTGATCCGCACCGTCCACCCGGTCATCCCGCCGCGCGTCGAATATCGGCTGACCGATCTGGGGCGCAGTCTCGGCGCGGCCTTTTGCGGCGTGTGGATCTGGGCGGAGACGAACCTGTCGCGGATCGAGGCGGCGCGCAGCACCTTCGACGCTTCGCGGGGGTGATCCTTCCGCAGGGGACATGTCGCCCCCCCTTGCGCGACACTCAAAGCCACGCAAGAACGCTCGACGAGTTTAGTTTAGGGGATGAGAATGACCAGTCAGGCACAGAAACTCCGCGACCTGATCAACAGCGGACAGCATTTCGTCGCGGCCGAAGCCTATAGCGCGCTCACCGGCCGCATCGTGGAGAGCGTCGGGTTCAAGGCGGCCTATCTGGGCGGCCATGCCTGCAGCGCCTTCCACTATGCCGTGCCCGACAATGGCGTGTTCAGCCAGATCGAACAGCTCGACCAGGCGACCCGCATCGCCGACGCCATGACCATTCCCCTGATCGCCGACGCCGACACGCTGGGCGAGACGGTCGCCGACGCCTTTCACTTCACCCGCAAATATGTGCGATCCGGCATCGCCGGTTTCCATATCGAGGATGAGGTGAACCCCAAGCACAGCAAGTTCGCGGGCGGCCTGATCTCCATCTCCGACATGCAGTTCCGCATCGACGCCGCCGTACGCGCGCGCGGCGACCATCCGTTCGTCATCATCGCCCGCTGCGACGAAATGTATGCGGAGGAAAAGGGCGGCGGCGGCACCAGCAGCATGGAGGAGGCGATCAAGCGCGGCCTCGCCTATGCCGAAGCGGGCGCGGACGTCATCACCTTTGCCAGCGGCCCGCCGGACAAGCAGGCGGAACTGGCCAAGCACATGACCGTGCCCGTCTGCGTGCTGGGCTTCGACCTGCCCGGCACCGCCTTCACGCTCAGCACCGGCTGGGGCTGGACCGGCGCGGCGCAGCTCCACCTCGCCCGCGCGAAGGAACTGATGGAAACGGGGAAGATCACCGTCGATAGCTATGTGCTGGAGGGCAAGGATCAGCTGATCGAGCAGGACGTGTATGACGCGCTGACCCTCGACTGGGTGGAAAAGACCGGACGCCGCGCCCGTTAAGATCGGCGGGGACCGTCCTCAGGCGTCGGGAATGCCGCCGAGAGACGGTCCCCCGTCGACCGCGATGGTCTGGCCCGTGATGTAGGACGCGGCGTCGCTCGCGAAAAAGACGATCATGTTCGCCATTTCATCAGGCGTCCCCGTGCGGCGGAGCGGTATGGCCGCGCCCATGGCCTCCGGCTCCAGGCCCGCAGCATCCCATGCCGACAGGACGCGCGGGCTGGAAATCGCGCCCGCCGCCACGCAATTGGCGCGGATGCCATATTTGCCCCACTCCGCCGCCGTCACGCGCGTGAACATCTGAAGCGCGGACTTGGCCGCCGAATAATGCGCCCCGCCCTTCACACCGTTGATCCCCGCACCTGAAGAGATATTGACGATCGCGCCGGATTTCTGCGCGATCATATGCTTCCCCGCCTCGCGCGTGCAGACATAGGCGGATTTCACATTGAGCTCGAAGATAGAATCCCAGCCCCTCGTGGGAATGGATTCCAGCGGCCCCATGCGCGTCCCGCCCGCATTGTTGACGAGGATGTCGATCCGCCCGAACGCCTCGACCGTGCGCTCGATCAGGCGGACGCACTGCTCCTCCACTTTGACATCGGTGGGAACCGCGAGGCATTGCGCTCCCGATTCCGCCGCGATGCGATCCGCAGCCGCTTCCAGTTCTTCGACGGTCCGGCTGGCGATCACGACCGATGCGCCGAGCCGCGCCAATTGCAGGGCCGTTGCATAGCCGATGCCGGTCGCTCCCCCGGTGACGACCGCCACGCGGCCCGTGAAATCCATTTGTTCGCTGACCAGTCCCATGTTGTACCCTCCTCCGCTCTTATTTCTTCTGGCTTCCCGCCATGAACGACAGGTCGAGCGCGCCCGTCATGGCCCCGCTCGCAAAACCCTGATCCGTGTACAGGAAAGCGCCGGTTACGGCCCCGTTGAGCGGGCTGTTCAACAGGATCAGCGGCCACGCCTGCTCCTGCGCCGTGGCCATCCGGCCCAGCGAGGGATAGGGCCAGCTATCGAGGAAATCCTGGCTCAGCACATCTGCGGATTGCTCCATAAACGCGGTCTTGGTGGGGCAAGGGCCGGTCGCGTTGAAGCGGATGCGGCGTTCGTTGCCGAGCCTGACCGCGGCATGCTGCACCCAGACCACCAGCATTTCCTTGGAGGTGGTATAGCCATCGCGCAGGCGGTTGGCGGGGTCCGCCTCGACCCATGCCATCGCCGCGTCGGGATCGGTGATCGCCAGCATCTCCATGCTTTGCGCGAGGTTCTTCTGCCAGCCCATCGCCGCGTCGGAGGCGATGAGCGCGATCCCCGCCCCGTCCGCCAGCGAGGGCACCAGAGTCTCGACCAGCAGCCGCGTGCCGACATAATTGACCCGCATGCAATAAAGCGCGCCCTTGATGTGCGGCGGCAGGCCCGCGCAGGGGAACAGGAAGTCGATCGGGGCGACCGCTTTCAGCGCCTCCGCCGTGGCGTGGACCTGTGTGAAATCGGACAGGTCGCACTGGTGGAAACCGGCATGGGGTGCTTTGGGCGGCTGGATGTCTACGATATGCACGATGGCGCCCAGATCGCTCAGGATGGTCGCAACCGCTTCGCCCATGCCGGACGATCCGCCCGTGACCACGACGGTCTTGTCGCGATAACCCAATCCATCGAGGCTGCCCGCCATTTCTCTCTCCATACTCGCTGACCGCAATTTAGATAGCATTCACTATCAAAAGGCAAGAGTGTCACGGTTGCCGCCTTCCGCCGACTGTCGGATAAACGCATCCCGGCCATTTCCCCGCCGTCCCTCTCCTGATCCGATGCGACGGAAATCGGGGGACCGCGATGAAGACCTTGCTGTTGATTGCCGCCACGCTTGTCCTGAGCGTTCCGCCCGCCGCGGCGCAGGCCGAAACCGCATCCGCCACGCAAGCCCCGATCAGGACGCTGCCTCCCGTCAAAATCTGGCCGGGCGGCGTACGCGCGGTCGCGGGCTGGCCCGGCTATGACCATGGCCCCGTCACCGAGACGCTGAGCGCCGATGGCGACACCGTCACCAATGTCAGCGACCCGACGTTCCAGCCCTTTCTCCCCGCCCCCGGCAGGGCGAGCGGCACGGCGGTCATCATCGCGCCGGGCGGCGGTTTCCGGCAGCTCTCCATTCGCAAAGAGGGCACCGAACTCGCGCAATGGCTGGCGGCGCGGGGGGTCGCGGCCTTCGTCCTGAAATATCGCATCGCTCCCATTACGGGCGAGATGCGCGCCTTCCAGAAGATGCTCTGGGGCCTGCCGCGCGGTCTGCCGGGCAAGGCGGCGGTGGTGGACGGGCTGGAGGCGCTGCGCCTCATCCGTGCGCAGGCGAAGAGCTATGGGATCAGGGTCGACCGGATCGGCGTCATCGGCTTTTCGGCGGGCGGGCATGTCGCGGGCATGATGGCCGTCGATCCCGATGCCTCGGCGCGCCCGGATTTCGCGGGGCTGATCTATGGCATGCCCTATGAGGGCGAACTGGTCGCCTTGCCCGCACCCTTCCTGCCACAGGGTTTCGCCGCGCTCGAAGCGCCGCTGACCGCACCGCCGCGCACCCCCGCGCCGGGCCGTCTTCCGCCGCTGTTCATGGCGATGGCGCAGGACGACCGCGCGGCGGAAATCGGCTTCCGCGCCTTTTACGACCGCCTATATGATGCGGGCTACCGGCCCGAACTCCATCTCTACCAGCGCGGCGGCCATGGTTTCGGGATGCGCCCGCAGGGGTCGACGTCGGACAGATTCGCGGACCAGTTTTTCGACTGGATGATCAGCGAGGGCCTTACCAGCAAGCCTTAATAGGCGGTCGGCGTCCCGTCGTTCAGCCAGTGGCCGCATCCCAGCGCGCGGCCCTCGTCACCGTCGGACAGGGTCGCGACCGTCACCCATCCCTCAGCCCGCAGCGCCTTCGCCCGCTCGGCATCATGGCCGAACGGCAGGAACAGCCGCTTCTGCTCGGTTCGGCCAAAGCCTGCGTCGATCAGCGGGTCGGGGTATAGGGAGAAGCCCACGGCAGGCTCCAGCCCGCCATCGTCGCGCAGGATGGCATAGCTGCCGCCCCGACCGATCTCGCCGATGAACCCGTCGGCGAAGATGGAGAATCCGAACCAGCGTTGATATTCGAACCCATGGCGCTCGGTGGGGTCCAGCGTCAGCGTAATGTCCCAGCCTATGGGCTTGGCAATGGCGCGCAGGCCCGCGATGCGACTGGCGATGACGCCCTGCGCCGCGCCCGCGTCAATCGCTTCCAGCTTGTCCATCGCGGCGTGAAACGGCCCGGTGACGGCGATCAGCGGCAGATAGGCGGCTGCCCCCGCGCCCAGCGCCGCGACCGCGCCTGCATCCTTTGCATCCAGCCGGGCGCGCAGCGTCTCACGCTCCTCCGCCGCGACGGGCAGCGGACCATCGGCCAGCGTGTCCACGAGGTCGGGCAGGGTGAAGTCGATGGTGATTCCCTCGACACCCGCGCTCTGTAACGCCTCGATCGCCATGTTGACGATCTCCACGGCGGCGGCGACGCTGTCCGATCCGATCAGTTCCGCGCCGATCTGCATCCGCTCGCGCTCCGGGTGGAGCTGGTCGGCGCGCAGGCGCATCACCGGGCCGCCGTAGCAGAGGCGCAACGGGCGTGGCGCGCGGGCGAGGCGCGTGGCGGCGATGCGGCCGACCTGCGCGGTCATGTCGGGACGCACGGCCAGCGTGCGCTGCGAAATGGGATCGACGACGCGCAGCAGATCCTCCGCCCCAGCCGACTGGAGCCGCCGGGTCAGCGTCTCCTCATATTCCGCCATCGGCGGCATGACGCGGCCATAGCCATGGGCAGCGACGGTATCGAGCACGTCGCGCGTCAGCCGCGCAGACGCCTCCGCCACCGGAGGCAGACGGTCGGAAAGCCCTTCGGGAAGGAGGCCGGGGGGAATGGTCGAGGTCATGCGCTGCCCTCTAGAGCATTTTGCGTCACACGCAAACGGCCCGGCGATCCGTGGGGAGCGCCGGGCCGTTCGTTACTTTGGCAAAGTCGCTTATGCGAACTTGAGCAGCTTCACGTCCTTCACGCCGTCCAGCTTGCAGACGTCGCTCAGCAGCGCCTGATCCACCGTGCCGTCGAGCGACAGCAGCAGCACCGCCTCACCGCCGACGGTGCGGCGACCGAGGTGGAAGGTGCCAATGTTGACGTTCGCAGTGCCCAGCGTGGTGCCGACGCGGCCAATGAAGCCCGGCTTGTCCTGGTTGACGATGTACAGCATCTGGCCGCCGAGGTCGGCTTCCATGTTGATGCCGTTCAGCTCGACAAGGCGCGGCTGCGAGTGGCCGAACAGCGTGCCGGCGACCGAACGCTCGCCCTCCGCTGTCTTTACCGTGACGCGCACCAGCGTCTGATAGTCGCCCTCGCGGTCATGACGCACTTCGCGCACGTCGAGGCCGCGATCCTTGGCCAGAACCGGCGCGTTGACCATGTTCACCGTGTCCGAATAGACGCGCATCAGGCCCGCCAGAACGGCAGCGACGATGGGCTTCTGGTTCAGTTCGGCGGCATGGCCTTCCGTCTCGACGGACACGCCCTGGATTTTGTCGCCGTTGAGCTGGCCCGCAAGGCTGCCGAGACGTTCGGCCAGCGCCATATAGGGCTTGAGCTTCGGTGCATCTTCCGCCGACAGGCTGGGCATGTTGAGCGCGTTGGTGACGCCGCCGGTCATCAGATAGTCGGACAGCTGTTCCGCGACCTGCAGCGCGACATTGACCTGCGCCTCATTGGTCGATGCGCCGAGATGGGGCGTCGAGATGAAGTTGGGCGTGCCGAACAGCGGCGATTCCTTGGCAGGCTCCGTCACGAACACGTCGAGGGCAGCGCCAGCGATGTGGCCGGAGTCGAGACCCGCCTTCAACGCTGCCTCGTCGATCAGGCCGCCGCGCGCGCAGTTGACGATACGCACGCCCTTCTTGGTCTTGGCGAGGTTCTCCGCCGACAGGATGTTGCGGGTCTGGTCGGTCAGCGGCGTGTGCAGCGTGATGAAGTCGGCGCGGGCGAGCAGTTCGTCCAGCGTCACCTTCTCCACGCCCATGTCCACGGCGCGCTCCGGCGTCAGGAACGGGTCGAAGGCGGCAACCTTCATCTTGAGGCCCAGCGCGCGGTCGGCGACGATGGAACCGATGTTGCCCGCACCGATGAGGCCAAGCGTCTTGCCGGTCACTTCGACGCCCATGAAGCGGTTCTTCTCCCACTTGCCGGCCTGCGTCGAGAGGTCGGCCTCCGGCAACTGGCGAGCGAGCGCGAAGATGAGCGCGATGGCGTGCTCGGCGGTGGTGATGGAGTTGCCGAACGGCGTGTTCATGACGACGACGCCCTTGCCGCTGGCATAGGGGATGTCGACGTTGTCGACGCCGATGCCGGCGCGGCCGATGACCTTGAGGTTGGTCGCGGCGTCGAGGATTTCCTTGGTGACCTTGGTCGAGCTGCGGATGGCGAGGCCATCATATTCGCCGATCATGGCCTTGAGTTCTTCCGGCGTCTTGCCGGTGATGACGTCGACTTCAACGCCGCGGTCGCGGAAAATCTGGGCGGCCTGCGGGTCCATCGAATCGGAAATAAGTACCTTGGGCATGACGAATTGCCTTTCAATTCGTCATCCTGACGAAGGTCAGGATCTCGGGCGCCATTTCGTGCGGCCAGAGATCCTTGAGGCGAGGCGCGTGACTCGCCTCAACTTCGCTGGGATGACGTTAATGGGGAAGTGGTTAAGCCGCGACCTTCGCGGAGGCATAGGCCCAGTCGAGCCACGGACCGAGCGCCTCGATGTCGGCGGTGTCCACGGTCGCGCCGCACCAGATGCGCAGGCCAGCCGGGGCATCGCGGTAGCCCGCAATGTCATAGGCGGCCTGTTCCGCCTCCAGCAGGGACGCGATCTTCTTGATGAGGCCCTCGTCCGCACCCTCGACGGTCAGGCAGACGCTGGTCTTCGACCGCGACGCCTCGTCGGTGGCGAGATGGCCGAGCCAGCTGCGGTCAGCCACGATCTTGTCGAGCGCGGCGGCATTGGCGTTGGAGCGGGCCTTCAGCCCCTCCGCACCGCCGACGGTCTTGGCCCATTCCAGAGCGAAGATCGCATCCTCGACCGCCAGCATCGACGGGGTGTTGATCGTCTCGCCCTTGAACACGCCCTCTGCGAGCTTGCCCTTGGATACGAGGCGGAACACCTTGGGCAGCGGCCAGGCGGGGGTGTAGGTTTCGAGGCGCTCGACGGCGCGCGGGCCGAGGATGATGACGCCATGGCCGCCCTCGCCGCCCAGCACCTTCTGCCAGGAGAAGGTCGCGACGTCGATCTTGTCCCACGGCATGTCATAGGCGAACACCGCCGAGGTCGAGTCAGCGAAGCTCAGCCCCTCGCGGTCATCCGGAATCCAGTCGCCATTGGGGACGCGCACGCCCGACGTGGTGCCGTTCCAGGTGAACAGCACGTCGTTCGACCAGTCGACCGTGGTCAGGTCGGGCAGCTGGCCATAGTCGGCGCGGATGACGGTGGGGTCGAGCTTGAGCTGCTTGGCGGCATCCGTGACCCAACCGTCACCGAAGCTCTCCCAGGCCAGCGTCGTCACGGGCTTCGCGCCCAGCATCGTCCACATCGCCATTTCAAAGGCGCCGGTGTCGGAACCGGGAACGATGCCGATGCGGTGCGTATCGGGAAGCTGCAGCAGCTCGCGCATCAGGTCGATGCTGTACTGGAGGCGCTGCTTGCCGATCTTCGACCGGTGCGAACGGCCGAGCACGTCGATGGCGAGTTTGGCGGGATCGTATCCGGGCGGCTTGGCGCACGGGCCCGACGAAAAATGGGGACGCAGGGGCTTCACGCCCGGCTTGGTAACCTCAGTCATGTAATGCTTCTCCTCACAGAGAGCACGCGCGGCGTTGGGACCGCGTGGCCCGGCGACGGGCCTAGAGGCTGAAGGATTAATGTCAAATGAAAAGGGAGGGGATCGACCGGACGCACGGTAGATCGAACGCCGTTTCTCCATTCCCCTTGTACGCGACTCGCCCCACCGCACCGGAGGAGCGTCGTTAACTCTTTCTTAACCATATTGACCCGATCGCCAGGAGGTATGGAGAGCGGGTGGCGTTCAGTGCACGGGTCGGTGAAAGTCAGGATCGCGGTCGTCGCGGCATTGTCAGCTCTGACGGCAGCGTGCGTCGGCGGCGGCGAAGTGCGCCGTCCGGTGCGGACCTCCCGCCCCCAGCCACGCCCTGCCGCGCCGCCCAATGACGCCGCCTATCGCCTCTGCACCGCCAACCTCACCGCGACGCAGGTCAGCTTCACCCCGCTCCCCAATGAGACGCGCGGATCGGGCTGCGCATTGATCGGCACGATCAAGCTGCTCGACTATGGCATGCCCACCACCAATCTCGGCCCGATGACCTGCGAGGTCGCCGCGCGCTTCACTGCATGGGTACGCTATGGCGTCGTGCCCGCCGCCCGCCTCTATTTCGGGTCGGAGGTGGTGAAGGTGGACACGTTCGGCACCTACGCCTGCCGCGATATCGTCGGCAATCCGAGCATGGCCGGCAAAAGGTCGGAACATGCCCATGCTAACGCCATCGACATCGCCGCTTTCACTCTGGCCGACGGACGCCGGATCAGCGTGGAGCAGAACTGGAACGGCGGCGGGACCGAGGCGCAATTCCTGCGCCGCGTGCGGGAAAGCGCGTGCAAGCGGTTCAAGACGGTACTCAGCCCGGATTATAACGCGGCCCATTATAACCACTTCCATTTCGATATGGGTGGGAAGGGTGGTTATTGCCGCTAACAGGATTCCGGCGGCTTGCGAAATGGGCTAACACCGACCCATCATGACAGAAAATACCAATGAGCCGCAGAATATCGCGGACCGCACATTCCGCCCCGCCCGTCAGGAAGCTCAGGATGCCCAGCGCGGCGCGGACGTTCCCCAGACCCAGAGCAAGGCCTATAAGCTCGCCTTTCAGGACACCGATTTCCTGCTGCGCGACGACCTGCGGCCCGTCCGGTTCCAGCTCGAACTGCTGAAACCCGAACTGCTGCTGGACGAGGCGCGGATCAAGTCGACGTTCGTCTTCTACGGCTCGGCGCGCATCCCCCGGCCAGAGGCGGCGCAGGACTTCGTGGACGCCGCGATTACCCCACATGACCGCAAGGTTGCGGAGAGCCTCGCTGCCAAGTCGAAATATTATGCGGAGGCGCAGAAACTGGCGCAGATCGCCGCGCGCTTCCCCGTCGACGATGCCGGATGCCGCAACTTCGTCGTCTGCTCCGGCGGCGGGCCGTCCATCATGGAGGCGGCGAATCGCGGCGCGGCGGAGGAAGGCGCACCGACCATCGGCCTCAACATCGTGCTGCCCCACGAACAGGCGCCCAACCCCTGGGTGACGCCGGACCTGTCGTTCCAGTTCCACTATTTCGCCCTGCGCAAGATGCACTTCCTGCTGCGCGCGCGGGCGCTGGCCGTGTTCCCCGGCGGCTTCGGCACGTTCGACGAGTTCTTCGAACTGCTGACCCTCGTCCAGACCGGCAAGGTCAAGCCGATCCCCATCCTGCTGTTCGGACGCGAGTTCTGGACGCGCGTCGTGAATTTCGAGGCGCTGGCGGAGGAAGGCGTGATCTCGCCCCGCGACCTCGACCTCATCACATGGGTCGAGACGGCGGAGGAAGCGTGGGCGGCGGTAGAGGGATTTTACGCGGACAGCGAGATGCCGACCTGCGGATAAACCTTAACTAAGTTGCATTTAGCAACTTTTTAAGGAAGTGTCGCGCCTATGGCACAGACACCCTCCCGCATTCGCCCCGGCCGTCTATGCGATGCGCATGACGGCCCCGTGACCCTGTTCCTGATCGGCATGCGGATCAACCGGCTGAGCCGCCCCGACAAATGGCTGCCCGTGGCCCGCGCCATGCCGCGCATGCTGAAGGAATTGAGCCTGCAGCCCGAACTCGGCCTGCTCGGCCATGAGGTGATGTTGTCGCCGGTACGGACGCTGATCACGCTGCAATATTGGCGCGATTTCGACGCGCTCCATGCCTATGCCCATGCGACGGAGCGCGAGCACCTTCCCGCATGGCGCGACTTCAACCGCGCGTCGAAGGGCAATGACGCGGTCGGCATCTTCCACGAAACCTATGTGGTGCAGCCCGGCGCGCATGAAAGCATCTATGTCGCCATGCCGCCCTTTGGCCTGGGCAAGGCCAGCGGCCTGCGCGAGGCGACGGGGAAGCGGAGTGCGGCGCGGGAGCGTATGGGCGGGGTGGGCTGAGAGTGTTTGAGGGGCGCGAGCGGCCTCTTGCATCGAGCGGATCGCGATCTGAAAGCCGCCATCACCCTATTCGTCACCCCAGCGAAGGCTGGGGTCTCAGGCAGTCAGGGCATAAGGCCCGAAATATCGCGCGAGCCGGGATAGCCGCCTTCCATGTACCGGATTTCCATGCCTCACCGTGGCGAACCTCCGCCTGAGATGCCAGCCTTCGCTGGCATGACGGGAATGGAATATGGCCGCTCCCCGCCCACAATCGCTACACCACAAACGCAAACGGCGCGGGATGCCCCGCGCCGTCCGTGCTTTCGGACTGCGGCCTGAACCGCTGCCGGATTACTTCTTTTCGGCAGGCGCCGCTGCGTTGGCCGGAGCAGCCGCATTGGCCGCCGCACCGTTGGCCGCATTGCCCGCACCGGCATTGCCACCCTCTGCGGGAGCAGCAGCCGCCTCGGCGGCGGGCAACGGCAGGTTGGAACCCTGCGCGTTGATGTAGGCGAGGATGTTGGCGCGATCGACCGGATTGCCCAGACCCGCAAAGGTCATCTTGGTGCCCGGAGCGAAGTCGCGCGGGCTCTTGAGCCACTTGTCCATCTGCTCGAAGGTCCACGCGCCGCCGACCTTCTTGATCGCGTCGGAGAAGGCGAAGCCGCCCTTGCCCTGACCAATCGGCTCGCCGAGCGTGGCATAGAGGTTCGGGCCGATGCCATTGGCACCGCCGGATGTGATCGTGTGGCATGCGGCACACTTGCCGAACACCTTCTCACCAGCGGCCACATCGGCCTTGGCGAGCAGGACAGGCAGCGGCGGACCCGAATCGGCGGCGTCACCGCCCTCGGCCTCGACGCCCTCGATCGCATAGCCCATCTCTTCCGGGCGCTCCCCATGGAACATCTTGCTGCCGACAATGCCACCGCCAAGGGCGATGATTCCAGCGAACAAGGCCCAGCCAGCCGCGGTATTGAAACGGTCGCCCATGCGCTTTGTCTTTCTCCAGCCCCATTCAGACGCGCGGTCGCGCCACTTTTGGGGCCCCGACCGACTGCGCGACCCCCTTAAAGGCTGGTGATTGCTCACGCAAGCCATGGATGCACAACGCTTGCACCAATATCGCCGGTCGCCTAATCGCGGGGCCGATCATGGACAATTTCCCCCCCCCCGCCCGCAAACTCGTCGCAGAGATGAGCGCCGCCGCCCAGGCCGAACCCGCCCGCGCCCTGTCCTTTCAGGGCGCGCCCGGCGCGAACTCGCACCTCGCGGCGACCCGCTATGATAACAACGCCTTGCCGCTGCCCTGCTTCTCGTTCGAGGATGCCATAGACGCCGTTCGGGATGGTCTGGCGGCGCGCGCGATCATCCCCATCGAGAATTCGCTGCATGGGCGCGTGGCGGACATGCACTTCCTGCTGCCCGAATCCGGCCTGTCGATCGTCGATGAATATTTCCAGTTCATCAATCACTCGCTGATGTCGGTCGACGCCGACACCCCGCTGACCTCCGCCGTCAGCCATCCGCAGGCGCTGGGCCAGTGCCGCCACTATCTGCGCGCGCGGGGCATCACGCCGGTCAACTATGCCGACACGGCGGGCGCAGCTGCACTGGTCGCGGAAACGCGCGAGCCGGGTACGGCGGCGATTGCGCCCGCGATGGCGGCGGACCTCTATGGCCTCGTCCTCCGGGAGGAGAATATCGAGGACAGTCACGACAATATGACCCGCTTCGTCGTGCTGGCCCGCGATCCGGTGACGCCCGACCGCAGCGGGCCGGTGATGACCAGCTTCCTGTTCGCCGTGAAGAACGTCCCCGCCGCGCTGTACAAGGCACTGGGCGGCATGGCGACCAACGGCGTCAACATGACCAAGCTGGAAAGCTATCAGAGCGGCGCCAGCTTCTCCGCCACGGAATTTTACGCGGACATCGAAGGGATGCCGGGCGACGCCAATGTCGACCGCGCGCTCGACGAACTGCGCTTCCACAGCAAATGGGTGCGGATGCTAGGCTCCTATCCGCAGGCGCGGGCGCGCACGGCAGCGGACTGAACCAGCTAGGCGCGCGGCCCCACGAAAAACAGGCACAGCCGGTTGCCGTCCGGGTCGCGGCAATAGCCCGCGTAAAAGCCCTGATCGCCTTCCTCACCGCGCAGCGCCGGCGCCCCGTCTGCTTCTGCACCGAGCGACAGCGCCTTGGCATAATGCTTGTTCACCTGCGCGCGGCTGGTCTGCACCAGCGCCACCAGCGCGCCGTGGCCGGGGGTTGCGGGCTTCTCCTCGCCGGGCACAGCCACCGCGAACATCGGCTCCTCCCAGCTCCGGCCCCAGGCGATGAAATCGCGCGTGTCGATCAGCCGCGCCTCCCCCATCGCCCCCAGCAGGCCGTCATAGAACTCCGCCGCACGGCCCAGATCATTGGTCCCGACGGTGACATAACCGATCATCATAGTCTCCCTGTTCACGCCCCGAAGATGTGAACCGGCCAGCCAACCGTTGGATCCCGTCAGGCGTCGAGGGTCGCGAACATCGGCAGGGCGCGTACCTCCTCCATTGTCAGTGCGATGCCGAACTGCTCCTGCACCAGCGCGCCATAATCCTCTGCCCCGTCGATCAAGCGCGTTTCCGCCTGCCCCGCGCGATAGAGGCTGAACCGCGCATCCATCAGCGCGGCGAACCCGTCGGGCAGGACCAGACTGACCACGCAGAAGGTCGTGAAGCGCGTGCCGGGCCGCGTCGCGGTCCAGTGGTTGCCCTGCTCGATATCCGCCTGCACCACCGCCCGCAGGGAAAAGCCATATTGCGGTTGCCAGCCATCCCCGCCGCCCCGGCCATCGGTCGCCGCCGCCACGCCGTCGCGTTCCAGCAGCCACTCGCCATCCGGATCGCCCGGCATCGCCGCCCGCCGCAGCCGGTGGCGCGCACCGTCCGGCGTCGTGGCCTCCACGCCATCCTCCAGCGGCAGCGGCGGCGTGAAGCTGCCCCCAAAACCGACGTCCGCGATCCACTCCCGCCCGTCCAGCGTCACCAGCACCAGCATATGCGTGCGCGGCGGGACATCGCCGGGCGCGACCGCCAGCCACACCCGCGCCATCAGCGGCCGCGCCGTAAAGCCCAGCGCGGTCAAGGCGCGGACGAACAGGCCATTTTGCTCGAAGCAATATCCCCCGCGCCGGGCGGTAACGAGCTTTGCGAACACCGCACCGGGCGCGACATCGACGCCGCGCCCCCAGGGAATGTCGAGATTTTCGAACGGGATCGCCAGCCGGTGCGCCCTCTGGAGCCGGATCAGGCCGTCGAGATCAGCGGCAGGAGCTTCCGCTACCTCGATCCGAGCCAGATAGGCGGCAAGTTCCGCCGGTGTCATCCCGCCTGCTTGCCCGTGCAGACGCCCAGCCGCTTTGCATCCATGGTGGCATTCAGCGTCATGCCGCTCATCGGCTGCCCCGCTTTGCCCTCGACCTGTGACGCAACGGTCATGTGATAGGCGTCCGCGCTATAGGTGCCGTCCATCTTCATGGTCTGCTTGCCGCCCGTAGGACTGTCGCAGTGCATGACCATCGCGATCTTGCCCCCGCCGAGGGTGAAATTCTCGTACCGGCAGGATTTCGCCTGCTCGCCCGCAAAGAAATCCTCCTTGGGCTTCTTCGACTCCTCCTCCGTCACACAATGCTCCGACACATGCGGCTGGCCGAGGCGACCCTGCATCTGCTTCGCCATCTGCGGCGGCATGCCGGGGATTTTCATGTCGCTGATCGTCATGGTCATCTGCCACTGACCGGGCGAGATGAAGCCGTCGTCGGCGATACCGGAGTCCTTCACCTTCTCCGCAACTTCGGCGGTGGAGGCGTTCTGGGCGGTGACGGTCGTCTTCGATCCGCAAGCGGCCAGCCCCGCTGCCAAAGCGACCGTCCAACCGATACGTCCGATGATGCCGTGCATGCCTGTCCTCCCTGAAACCTCGTTGCGCGGGATCATAGGTGGGCGGCAGAGGGCAGGCAATGGAGCACGTCCGTACCGGATCAACTTGTTCTTGATCTGTTCCAAATTCATCCGTAGGTTTGCCTGATCGAAGGAGATGCTATGGCGGGGGATGAATTCGATCTGTCGGGGCCGCTTTTCAAAGCGGTCTGCGAGGAGGCGTTGACTATCGCGGGAAGCGATCTCGATCCTGTCTATCTCTATGCGGAAGTGGAAGAGGACTCCATCTTCGCCGCCATCTTCGTAGAAGGCGAGCAGGCAGTGCAATATCATGGCCCGACGCCAAATCTGTTCAGGCTTATCCGGGAAGCATGGTCCGCGGAACAGGCCGACAAGAGGTGGTTCGTACTGCACGGCGAGATTTTCGATGGGCAATTCGATACGACTTTCGAGTTTTCAGAGGACTTTCTGAAGCGCGAATCTCCATCGGACAGATGCTGCATGGATATTTTTTTGCGCTACCCTCGCGGTATGGAAGTGTTTTATCCGCCGCTAGCCGACTATCGTGAGCGGAAGCGACTGGCGAGGAAACAGCCTCCCACCGCCAAGGCCAGAATAGCGCGAGACAGCGTGCTTCTGGGCGTAATATTGGGAGAGGCGGCCCGGCTCGCGGGAGCCCGGCCGGACGACATGTTCATCCATGCCGTGATAGGCGACCGCTGGTCCAGCACGAACATCTATCATGACGAAGGCGATCTGGTCCGCTATCATCCCACCCCTCCCGAATTGACCGAACGCATCTGGCAGTTATGGGAAATGGACGAGGCAGACGATCGCTGGTCGATCATGGAAATGGGCGTCGATCACGGCGCTTTCAGCGCCTTTTTCCTGCATCCCGGCGAAATCGATGTCGAAGCGTCTAACATAGACTGGCGCCAAATCGCCCTTCGGCGCCGTTATGACGACAAGCCCGTCATCTATCCACCTATACCGGCCATGACAGAAAGCCGGGGCGACGGGCAGATTTATTCGATCCACTTTTGTTCCCCATGACGGTTGCCGCCCCGCCTGTGCGTCGCCATATTCCCGCCCATGGCAATCCAGATCCGCACGACTCTCGACGAGCCGCAGACCGGCGCGTCCTTCGTTCCCCACCGCCCGGAACGGCCGGAGAAGATCGAGGGGGGCAAGCCCTTCACGCTCGTCAGCGAATATACGCCGTCGGGCGACCAGCCGACCGCCATCGCGGAACTGGTGGAACAGGTGAACGACGGCGAGAAGGATCAGGTGCTGCTGGGCGTCACCGGCTCCGGCAAGACCTTCACCATGGCCAAGGTGATCGAGGCGGTGCAGCGGCCCGCCCTCATCCTTGCCCCGAACAAGATCCTCGCCGCGCAGCTCTATGGCGAGTTCAAGTCCTTCTTCCCGGACAATGCGGTCGAGTATTTCGTCAGCTATTACGACTATTACCAGCCCGAAGCCTATGTGCCGCGCTCCGACACCTATATCGAAAAGGAGTCGAGCGTGAACGAGAGCATCGACCGGATGCGCCATTCGGCCACCCGCTCGCTGCTCGAACGGGACGACGTCATCATCGTCGCGTCCGTCTCCTGCCTCTATGGCATCGGGTCGGTCGAAACCTATTCGGCGATGATCTTCGACCTGAAGAAGGAGGATACGCAGGATCAGCGGGAGATCATCCGCAAACTGGTGGCGCTGCAGTACAAGCGCAATGACGCCGCCTTCACGCGCGGCACGTTCCGGGTGCGCGGCGACAACCTCGAAATCTTCCCCTCGCATTATGAGGATATGGCGTGGCGCGTCAGCTTCTTCGGTGACGAGATCGACGAGATTGCCGAGTTCGATCCGCTGACCGGCAAGACCGGCGCGAAGCTGAACCATGTCCGCGTCTTCGCCAACAGCCATTATGTGACGCCCGGTCCGACGATGAAGCAGGCCGCCGACGCGATCCGCCACGAGTTGACCGAGCGGCTCAAGGAACTGGTGGCCGAGGGGCGCCTGCTGGAAGCGCAGCGGCTGGAACAGCGCACGAATTTCGATCTGGAGATGATCCACGCCACCGGCGCCTGCAACGGGATCGAGAATTACAGCCGCTTCCTGACCGGCCGCCTGCCCGGTGAGCCGCCGCCGACTTTGTTCGAATATCTCCCCGAAAACGCCCTGCTGTTCGTGGACGAAAGCCACCAGACCGTGCCGCAAATCGGCGCGATGGCGAAGGGCGATCACCGCCGCAAGGTGACGCTGGCCGAATATGGTTTCCGCCTGCCCTCGTGCATCGACAACCGCCCGCTGCGCTTCAACGAATGGGATGCGATGCGCCCGCAGACGGTCAGCGTCTCCGCCACGCCCGGCACATGGGAGATGGAGCAGACCGGCGGCGTCTTTGCCGAGCAGGTCATCCGCCCCACCGGCCTGATCGACCCACCGGTCGAGATCAAGCCGGTGGAGGATCAGGTGGACGACCTGATCCACGAGGCGAAGCTGACCGCGCAAAACGGCTATCGCACGCTCGTCACCACATTGACCAAGCGCATGGCCGAAGACCTCACCGAATATATGCACGAGGCAGGGATCAAGGTCCGCTACATGCACAGCGACGTGGAGACGCTGGAGCGTATCGAGCTGATCCGCGACCTCAGGCTCGGCGTCTATGACGTGCTGATCGGCATCAACCTGCTGCGCGAGGGGCTCGACATTCCCGAATGCGGGCTGGTCGCGATCCTCGACGCGGACAAGGAGGGGTTCCTGCGTTCCGAAACATCGCTGATCCAGACCATTGGCCGCGCGGCGCGCAACGTCGACGGGCGCGTCATCCTCTATGCCGACCGAATCACCGGCAGCATGGAACGCGCCCTCAACGAAACCGGCCGCAGGCGGGAGAAGCAGGAGGCGTACAACCTCGAACATGGCATCACGCCGATGACCATCAAGCGCAACATCGGCGACATCATCGCCCATGTCGCGTCGAAGGATCAGGTGACGGTCGAGACAGGGCTGGACGACGCCCCCCACCTCGTCGGCCATAACCTGCGCGCCTATATCGAGGAATTGGAGAAGAAAATGCGCGCGGCGGCGGCGGACCTGGAGTTCGAGGAAGCCGGACGCCTGCGCGACGAAATCCGCAAGCTGGAAGCGGACGAACTGGGCCTGCCGCATGAGCAGCAGGTGGCAGCGCCGAGGGGAAGGGCGACGGAAGGCAAGCCGGGGACGCGGAAATTGCGCTATGGGAAGACGCAAAAAAAGTTTGGGCGGTGAGCGCCTCCACTTGTCGAATGGCATTCGACAAGTGGCTCTGGTGGTCGAGGCAGCTTTTGAATGGCTAATAGGCGGCTGACTCTTTTGGAGACAGATATGCCCATTAACACTCCCAGCAAACAACAGCGTTACCAGCAGTGGATCCGTAATGTCCCATGGCAGAAATTTGTTAATCTGCTACGTTTTGTGATGCGATTGCTCGATGTATTTTATCCAGGTTACCTAGCATTCTTGTCAGAATGGCTAGAGCTTCCGATACCGGAAATACCAGACCTCATGCCCCTTCTTGCGGGCCTTCGCCTCATAGCGCGTCTCCGGCCAGCCGCCGGGGCGCTGGAGGAAATCCTGCGCTTTGTCCGCCAGCCAGTCGAAATCCTCGCGCCCGTTCATCTGCATCAGCGCCCATCGCAGATAGATGGGATGATCGGTGCCGAAGCGGAACTCGCCGCCCGGTTTCAGCTTGGCGGAGATCATGTCGATCGGCCCCTTGTTCATCATGCGCCGCTTGGCATGGCGCGCCTTGGGCCAGGGATCGGGGTGGAGCAGATAGACGAAGCTCAGCGCACCGTCCGGTATCCGCGCCAGCACCTCCAGCGCATTGCCCATGTGCAGGCGGATATTGGGCAGAGTCTGCTCGCGGATATGCACCAGCGCGGTGACGACGCCGTTCAGGAACGGTTCGCAGCCGATGAAGCCATGATCGGGCAGCATGTCCGCGCGATAGGCCATATGTTCGCCGCCGCCGAAGCCGATTTCGAAATGCAGCGGCCTGTCATAACCGAACAACCCCTCGGCGGTGATCGGCCCTTCTTCGGGCACGCTGATCGCGGGGAGCAGGCTGTCGACCAGTTCCTGTTGCCCGGCGCGCAGCTTGTGCCCGGACTGGCGGCCATAGAGCCGGTTGAGCGTGGTGGGGTCGCCTGATTTATAAGCCGTCATGGGAGGGCCGGTAGCCCAATTTGGCGGCGGACGAAACCCTCCCGCCGACGCCGTTCAGCGCATCATTTGCGCGCGGCGAGCGGCGTGCAGGTGCCTGTCTTGCGTCCTTCGAGGTCAAGGGCGAAGGGATAGCCGTCCACCACGCCCTGCGAATCGATCTGGACGAGGCGCGGCGTCTCGACACGGACCACCGTGCGGCCATGGCCGGTGCGCGGGCAGCTATAGGTGATGGAGGTGCGCTCCGCCGTATCCTCGACCACGAACTGCCGGCATGCCTGCCCCTGATGCTTGATCTGGACGAGCGAGAGGCCGTCGCGGACGCAGATGCGCACCGGCGGTTCACTCGAATCGCGCGAGCGCAAATCCCATTGCCCCGGCTCCAGCCCGGCAAGGGCGGCAGGCGTCGTTCCGCTGGCGGCGGAAGCCAGACAAGCCGCTCCACCGATAGCCAGAATGACCGGCATGATTCTCAAGGCGCCGAAATAGCGCATCCCCAAACCTGACCCCGCCTGTTACGCCCGATCCCCGTCGGACAGACTTCAGATATAAACCGCAATAGGGCGGAAAAAAGGAGAAATGGCCAGTCGTCGCAAATAAATAGCGGCCTGCCGCATGGCCTGCGCAACGATGGCGGTCAGCCGAGGTTATCCAGCGGAATGGCGAACTTCCTGGAACAGAAGGCGCAATCCACGACGATGTCGCCCGCGTCGTCCACCATCTCCTCCCGCTGGTCGGCGGGGAAACGCGACAATACCTTTGCGAAATGTGCCAAATCGCAACGGCAGCCCTTAACCAAGGTCGTTTCCTCGGTGACGAGAATCTCGCCCTCCTCATGAAACAGCCGCCACACGACGTCGCGCAGCGGCAGGTCGAGGTCGGTGAGCTCCTCGTCCTTCAACGTGCGTGCCATGATCATGGCATGTTCCCAGTCGGGATGGTCGTGGCGGACGTGCAGGCGCTCGCGCCCGACCTCTCCCTCGGGCATGTGCTGGAGCAACATTCCGGCCGCAACGCAGCCTTCTCCCGCATCATGGCGCACCGCGATCTGCGCAATGCTGGGGATTTGCTCCGACTGGGCGAAATAATGTTCCGCCGCATGGGCGAGGCTGTCGCCTTCCAGCGGCACGATGCCCTGATAACGCTCTCCGCTGGTGGCGAGGTCGAACGTCAGCGCGAGAAAGCCCTTGCCGAACAGGCCAAAGAGGCTTGGCGTGGGCCCGACCTCCGCCAGCTTGTCCACGTCATATTGGGCATAGCCGCGCACCGCGCCGCCCTTGTAATCCGCGACCAGCAGCGACACCGGGCCATTGTCGGTCTGCGCCTGCAGGGTCAGTTGCCCCGCATCGTCCTTGAGCATGGAGCCGAGCAGGCCGACAAGGACGAGAGCCTCCGCCACCAGCCGCTCCACCACCGGCGGATAGTCGTGCGCGGACAGCACATCGTTGAGCACGGCGTCCAGCCGCACGAGGCGGCCACGCAGGGCGCGCCCCGGAATCATGAAGCCCAGCGCCTTATCAAGGTCGCGCAATTCCGGAGCGCCCGTGGTCATTACAGGATACCGAAGGCCCAGAGCAGGACGGACTTCTGCGCGTGCAGGCGGTTCTCCGCCTCGTCCCAGATGACCGACTGCGGCCCGTCGATGACGGCGCTCACCACCTCCTCCTCGCGGTGCGCGGGGAGGCAGTGGAGGAACTTCGCCTCAGGTTTCGCCAGCGCCATCAGCGCCTCCGTCACCTGATAGGGCATCATCGCCGCCAGTTTCTCGTCGGCATGATCCTGCCCCATCGAGATCCAGGTGTCGGTGACGACCACATCGGCGCCGCTGGCCACGGCCTGCGGGTCCTGGCTGACGGTGATGCGCGCGCCTGCGGCCTCCGCCTCCGCGATGAAGGCGCCGTCGGGTTCATATCCCTCCGGGCAGCCGACGCGGACGTCGAACTTCATCAGGCCCGCCGCCTCGATGATCGAGTGCAGCACATTGTTGCCGTCGCCCAGCCACGCCCACTGGCTGCCGGGCAGGGCCACGCCATGCTCGATCACGGTCAGCAGGTCGGCGACGATCTGGCACGGATGCGACAAATCGGTCAGGCCGTTGATGACGGGGACGGTGGCGTGGCGCGCCATCTCCTCGATCTTGGCGTGGTCGTCGGTGCGGATCATGATCGCGTCGCACATGCGGCTGAGCACGCGCGCGGTGTCCGCCACCGTCTCGCCGCGCCCCAACTGGCTCGTGCCACCGTCGAGGATCAGCGAAGTGCCGCCGAGCTGCCGGATCGCCATGTCGAAGGACACGCGCGTACGCGTCGAGTTCTTCTCGAAGATCATGGCCAGCGTGCGGCCCGCCAGCGGCGCGTCGCGGTCCACCGTCCCCTTGGGCAGGCCCTTGCGCGCGCCCTTGCGGTCGATGGCGTCCGCGATCATCGCCGCCAGCGCATCGCCGCCAGCATCCGACAGGTTCAGGAAGTGCCGGCCCCCGTTCACGATCCCGGTCACGCCGCCTTCGGGAGCTTGTAGCTCGCCGCTCCTGCCGACAGTTTCTCGATGAACTCCGCGATATGGCTTTCCTCGACCACCAGCGGCGGCAGGATGCGCACGATATTGTCGCCGCCCGACACGGTCAGCAGGCCGTGGTTGTCGCGCAGATGCGCCACGAAATCGCGCGGCTCGACCTTCAGGCGCAGACCGATCATCAGGCCCAGCCCGCGCACGGAGTCGAACAGGTCGTCATGATTGGGTATCAACTGCTCCAGGCTCGACCGGATGCGCTCGCCCATGGCGTTCACATGGTCGAGGAAGCCCTCCTCCTGCACCACGTCCAGCACGGCATTGCCGACCGCCATGGCAAGCGGATTGCCGCCATAGGTCGAACCATGGGTGCCGAACACCATGCCCTTGGCTGCTTCGGCGGTGGCGAGGCAGGCGCCCATGGGGAAACCGCCGCCGATACCCTTGGCCGTCGCCATGATGTCGGGGATGATGCCATAATGCTCATGCGCGTACATCTTGCCGGTACGCGCAAAGCCCGACTGCACCTCGTCCAGCACCAGCAGCAGGCCATGCTTGTCCGCGAACTCGCGCAGGCCGCCCAGGAACTCCGGCGTCGCGGGCAACAGGCCACCCTCGCCCTGCACCGGCTCCAGCAGGAAGCCGGCGGTGGTGAGGTCGACCTGGCTCAGCGCCGCGTCGAGGTCGTTGAACGGGGCATAGCGGAAACCGGGCAGGAGAGGCTCGAACCCGTCGCGCATCTTGGGCTGGTTGGTCGCGGAGATGGTGCCCAGCGTCCGCCCGTGGAAGGCGTTGTTGAACGTGATGAGCGTGCCCCGCTCCGGATTGCCATTGGCATAATGATAGCGGCGCGCGGTCTTGATCGCGCACTCCACCGCCTCTGCACCGGAGTTGGTGAAGAACACCGTGTCCGCGAACGTCGCATCGACCAGCCGCTGCGCATAGATCTCACCCAGCGGGCTGCCATAGAGGTTGGAGACGTGCATCAGCGTCGCGGCCTGCTCGCTGATCGCCTTGACCAGAGCCGGATGGCCGTGGCCCAGTGCGTTCACCGCAATGCCGCTCGCAAAGTCCAGATAGCGTTCGCCGCGCTCCCCGATCAGGTAGCACCCTTCGCCTCGCACCGGACGCACGTCGCACCGGGGGTAGACGGGCATCATGGGGGCAATGGGCTTGTCGGACATGGGGAGCGGCTTCCTTTCTATCAGCCTCGCGTGAAAAACAGCGCAGAAACGGAAAAAGGCGGCCAATACGGCCGCCCAGATCCAGTCGGAACGGCGCATATACGCATTTTAAGCCAAGGGATCAATGCGGGATGCGCGGGAGCGCCCCGCCCGCTATGAGCGCGCCGTGACGATCGCGTTCCTCATCCTGCTGCTGGCGGTAAACCTGTGCTGCTTCCTGTGTTTCCAGCATGACAAGCAGCGTGCGGTCCACAAGGGTCGGCGCGTGCCGGAGCGCGACCTGCTGATGCTCGCCTTGATCGGCGGCACGCCCGCTGCCTTTGCCGCGCGGCACCTGCTGCGGCACAAGACGCGCAAGCAGCCGTTTTCGACATGGCTGTGGCTGATCGCCGCGCTGCAATGCGCCGGGCTGCTGGCGTGGGTGGCCTTGTGAGACGCTACGCCGCCCTGCGATTCTCGATCACCGCGCGGTTGCGGCCTTCGCGCTTCGCTCGATAAAGGGCTGCATCGGCGACCTGTATCAGGGTCGATCCGTCGACGTTCATCGAATCCTCCCACGTCGCGATGCCGAAGGACATGCTGGTGGTGCCGAGCGCCCGTCCGCCGTGGCGCAGGCTGATCTGCGTGATCGCATGGCGGACGATCTCGACGCGGTTCGCCAGCGCCTCCGCCGTGGTGCCCGGCGCGATGATCGTGAACTCCTCCCCGCCAAAGCGGCAGACGACGTCGCCATCCCGAAAGCGGCTGCGCATTTCGGAAGCGACCGCGCGCAACACCACGTCCCCCGCATCATGGCCAAATTCGTCGTTGAAACGCTTGAAATGATCCACGTCGCACATGACGAGGCTGAGCGGTGCGCCCGACCGGCGGGACCGCGCGATCTCCACGGCCAGCGTCTCCTCCATGTAGCGGCGGTTGAACAGCCCGGTCAGCGGATCGCGGATCGTCTGTTCGCGCAGGCCGCGCTGCAGCCGGTGGTTGACCAGCGCCGAGGCGATATTCTCCGCCATCACGGTCAGGCGGAAGCGATAGTCCGCCTCGATCCGCCCCTGCAGGTACAGCGTGCCGATCACCTCGCCCCCCGCCAGCAGCGGCTCGCAATGATAGACCTGCTCCGCATCGCCAACATGGCCGCAGACGATGTCGCCGCCCGGCTCCGCCACATAATGGCTCTGTCCGCGCCGCAGCGCCCAGCACTGGTCGGGCGCAAAGCCATTGGCTTCGGGATCATGTCCGCCCCAGCCCGCGATCGGAATCAGCAGGTTGCGCGAATTATTATGGGCGTAGAGCGCACCCGCTATGCCGGGCAGCACGCGCGGCACGAAGACGCGGATGACCTGCGCCAGTTCGTCGTCAGTGCGGGCCGCCTGCATCCGGTGCGCCATGCCGCCCAGCAGTTCGATCACCTCGCCGCGATCGCGCAATGTCTCGCTGTTGCGCAGCAGTTCGTCGTTCGCGATTTGCAGGTCACCCTCGCTGCGCCGCTGGTCCGCGACGGCGGCATGAAGCTGATCGGCCATCGCATTATAGCCGTCGGCCAGCGCCACGAACTCGCGCGATCCCATGGCGGCGGTGACGCGGGCGCCCTCCTCGCCGCGCCCCAATGCGGTCATCGCTTCCTGAATCACGTCGACGGGGCGGCGGATGCCACGGATCAGCACCACAGAGACGAGCAGGATCAGCACGGACAGTATCGGCCCGCCGATCAGGGCAAGTTGCTTGACCCAGGCCAGTCGCCGTCCGGCTGCCTCCACCCGCATGGCCTGCAGCGCGCGTTCCTCATCGAGGAAGCTTTGCGTCCGCAGAGTTACCGTCGCCATCAGCTCGCGCCCCCGGCCACTGGCAATGGCGTCCCGCGCCTCATCGAACCGGCCATGGCGGGCGAGGTCGAGCGGTTCGCGCAGAACCGCCGTGCGCTGTTCCATCAACGACCGCAATTCGCGGGCGCGGCCGCTCTGGACCGGATTGTCGGCGGTCAGTTCGACCACGCGCGTGACCGCGCGGCGCGATCCGGCCACACGCTGCTCGAAACTTTCCGCGAACACTGCCTTGTGCGTCAGCACGAAGCCGCGCTGACCCGATTCCGCATCGCGCAGTTCGACCAGCGCATTGTCCATCGTCTCGATCACCTCTGCCGAGTGGATGACCCAGCGGAAACTCTCGCGCGTCTGGCCCGAGGCATCGACCAGCAACAGGACGAGCGCGAGCAGCGCGGCCATGATGACCGCGCCCAGCGCGACGATTCGGGATGTGAGCGAAGGAAACATGCGCCCTCCCCTAATTGATCGTAGTTAATGATCCTTTTGCCTCACCCTCCGTAAAACCCCGTAGACCGTGGAACGGACAGGGCCGATCAGGGTGAACGGCGCGCCCCGAAACCACATGACCCGGCGGGGCGGGGCGGTTACACAGGACCGATGTCGCTCCCCTCCCCCCTCATCGCCGAATGGCACCAGCATCTGGCGCTCGACCGGCGGCGATCCGCGCATACGGTGCGCGCCTATATGGCGACGGCGCAGCGGCTGATGCACTGGCTGGCAGAGACGGGCGCGGCGCCGGACCGGGCTGTGCTGAAGGCGCTGACCGGCTCCGACCTGCGCGCCTATGTCGCCTCGCGCCGGGCGGAGGGGATCGGCAATGCGTCCACCGCACGGGAACTCTCTGCGCTGCGCAGTTTCCTGCGCTTCATCGGCGGCGAGGATGCGCAACTGCCCGCGATGCGCGGCCCGCGTGTCAAGCCGGGCGTGCCGCGCCCGGTCAGCCCGGACGATGCGGTCGCCTTGGCAGAGGATGTGGCGGAGGAAGCGCGCGAACCGTGGATCGCCGCGCGCGACTGGGCGCTGCTGCTGCTGCTCTATGGCGCGGGCCTTCGCATCGGGGAGGCACTGTCGCTGACCGGCGCTGCCCTGCCCTCGCAGGAGGTGCTGCGCGTCACCGGCAAGCGCGGCAAGACCCGCCTCGTCCCCCTGCTGCCGCAGGTGCGGGCGGCGCTGGAGGATTATGCCCGCCTATGCCCCTATGGCACCGCGCGGGATGAGGCGTTGTTTCGGGGCGCGCGCGGCGGGCCGCTCAATCCCTCCATCATCCGCAAGAGCGTGCGCGGTGCGCGGCAGCGGCTGGGCCTGTCGGACCGCACGACGCCCCATGCCCTGCGCCACAGCTTTGCCACGCATTTGCTGGGACGCGGGGCGGATTTGCGCTCGCTACAGGAACTGCTGGGTCACGCCAGCCTGTCCTCCACGCAAATCTATACGCAGGTGGATGCCGCACATCTGCTCGACGTCTACCGCAACGCGCATCCGCGCGCGTCCTAGATCGAATAGCGCGGCTTCCATGTCATGAAACGCCACACATAGCCCACCACCGCCAGCACGATCACCACCCAGGTGACGGGGCCGAGATAGCTGTCGATCTTCGTGATCCGGCTGCCCAGCCACCAGCCGCCGCCGGCAAGGATGATGTTCCAGATCAGCGCACCCGCCGCCGTCCAAACCAGAAAGCGGACATGCCCCATGCGGAACAGCCCGGCGGGCAGCGACACCATGGTACGAAAGGCGGGCATGAAGCGAAAGACGAACACGATGCCCGGACCATAGCGGCGGAACAGCGTGTTGATCCGCCGCACGTCCCGCCACTCCAGCGTCAGCACGCGGCCGAAACGCTTCACCACGGGCCGCAGCCTGTGGAAGCCCAAGGCGCGCCCGATCATGTACCAGAAATAATTGCCGATCGTCGTGCCCAGCGTCCCTGCGATCAGCAGCGGCAGCATCTCCATGCGCCCCTGCCCGACGCGGATGCCGCCGATGCCCATGATCAGTTCGGACGGAATCGGCGGAAACACATTCTCGATGACCATCAGCAGCGCAATGCCCCAATAGCCGCCCGCGTCGATCAGATTGACGATC
This sequence comes from Sphingobium sp., assembly GCA_036383715.1. Lineage (GTDB taxonomy): Bacteria > Pseudomonadota > Alphaproteobacteria > Sphingomonadales > Sphingomonadaceae > Sphingobium. The sequence goes on from DASVNT010000158.1 coordinate 31,992, forward strand.
CAGTCAGTCATATCGGCCAGTCGGCCACGTCGCCCGGATCAACCCCGCGCCGCCAGCCGGGCCTCGACCGCATCCCAGATCGCGCCGCCCGTATCCACGCCATCGAATGCCTCGATCGCGACGATGCCGGTGGGGGAGGTCACGTTGATTTCCGTCAGCCACTTGCCGCCGATCACGTCGATGCCGACGAACAACAGGCCGCGTTCCTTGAGCGCGGGACCGAGGACGGCGCAGATTTCCTGCTCCTCCGGCGTCAACTCGGTGCGGACAGCCGTGCCGCCGACGGCGAGGTTCGAGCGAATCTCGCCCTTGCCCGGCACGCGGTTGATCGCACCCAGCACTTCGCCGTCGACCAGCACGATACGCTTGTCGCCCGACGCCACGTCGCGGATGAAGGCCTGCACCATGAACGGTTCAACCCACCGCTCACTGAAGAGTTCGACCAGGCTGGCGAGATTCTTGCCGTCGCCGCCGATGTGGAACACCGCGACACCGCCATTGCCGTACAGCGGCTTGACCACGATCTCGCCATGCTCCGCCAGAAAGGCGCGCGTCTCGGCGAGGCTGCGGGTGATCATCGTCGGCGGCATGAAGCGCGCATAGTCGAGCACGAACAGCTTTTCCGGCGCATTGCGGACGGAACCGGGATCGTTGACGACCAGCGTCTCCCCTTCGATGCGTTCCAGCAGATGCGTGGCCGTCGTGTAGCTGAGGTCGAACGGCGGGTCCTGCCGCATCCACACCACATCGGTATCGCGGCCAAGATCGAGGCGGACGGAGTCGCCAAAGCGGAAATGGTCGCCCGGCACCTTCTGCACCGTCACAGGCCGCGCCTGCGCCACCAGCCGCTCGCCCGTCCATGTCAGGTCGTTGGGGCCGTAGTGATAGAGGCTGTGTCCCCGCTTCTGCGCCGCGAGCATGATGTGGAAGGTCGAATCCCCCGCGATATTGATCCCCTCCATCGGGTCCATCTGCATCGCGACTTTCAGGCTCATATGCACTCTCTCTTCCACTCACCCGGTCGGGCGATGCTTGGGTCCGATGGCCGATACGGCTGTCCGCTCACGCCCGCTTCGCGCCGGGCAGGCGAGCTATCCCCCATGCCAGACGTTCGCCAGATGGCGTGGCGGACGCCCCGGCGCAAGGAGCATGACGTCGATCCGCATGTCATCGCCGGGCGCGAGATAGATATGGGCCACGCTTTCCGCCGCCGCCGCGACCCGCGCCAGCCGCCGTTCGTCGATGGCGAGGTCCAGCGCCGCCTCGGTCGCCCGCGCCTTTACCTCCACGAACGCGACCATCGCACCGCGCCGCGCGATCAGGTCGATCTCGCCCGCCGGGGTCCGCACGCGCCGGTCGAGGATCGACCAGCCCTTGAGCCGCAGCCACCAGCCGCAGAGCCGCTCCGCCTGCCGTCCGCGCTTTTCGGCGGCGGTGCGCCGGGGGGCGGGCGCCCTCACTGGTCCTTCAGCGCCTGCGCGCGGTCGTAGAGGGCGCGCCGTTCGAGGCCGAAAGCCTTCGCCACCTCGCCCGCCGCCTTGGACACCGGCAGGCGCGTCATCGCCTCGATCAGCGCCGCATCCACATCCTCCTCCGCCGCCTCCACCGGCTCGTCGGAAGGCGGCCCGACCACCAGCACGATTTCACCGCGCGGCGGGGCGTCGGCGTAGCGTTCGGCCAGTTCGGTGAGCGTGCCGGTCGTCACTTCCTCGAACGTCTTGCTGATCTCCCGCGCCACCGCCGCCTCGCGATTGCCCAGCACCTGCGCCATTGCGGCCAGCGTCTTTGCCGTGCGCGGCCCGCTCTCATAGGTGACGAGGGTGGCGCGCAGCCCGGCAACCTCCGCCAGAGCATCCGCCCGCGCCTTCTCCTTATTGGGCAGGAAGCCCATGAACAGGAAACGGTCGGTCGGCAGGCCTGAAAGCGTGAGCGCCGCGATCATCGCACAGGGGCCGGGGGCGGTCGTCACCGCTCGGCCCGCCGCACGCGCGTCTCGCACCAGCTTGTATCCGGGGTCGGAGATCAGCGGCGTGCCCGCGTCGGACAGCAGTGCCACAGCCTCCCCCGCCATGCGGTCCACCAGCCGCTGCCGCACCCGCTCGTCACTGTGATCATGATAGGGAATCATGGGCCTTTCGGACCCGGCGTGTCGCAGAAGTTTCGCGGAAACGCGCGTATCCTCGACCGCAACGACATCCGCCAGTCGCAGGATTTCCGCCGCGCGCGGGGTGAGATCGGACAAGTTGCCGATTGGACCTGCAACAATGTATAGGCCGGGCGCAAGCCGCGAAGGGGCATCCTGAGAGGGCGTAGGCTGAAGGGACATGAGCCGAGCAATGACAGAGATGGGGATCAAGCCGCAAGCCGCCATTTGGAAACGGCAACTCCGGCGGCTGCCGGGCCTCGCCGCCTTCGCCCTGCTCGCGGGCTGCGCGGTCGTGCCGAAACCGGATCGGGGCGTCGCGCCGCCGCCGCCGCCCAAGGGGCCGGATACCGTCTCCACCCTGCCCACGGATACGGAGCGGCACCGCGTCGCCCTGCTCGTGCCGATGAGCGGAGCGAATGCGGGCGTCGGGCGGTCCATCGCCAACGCCACCACCATGGCGCTGTTCGACACGCGCACCGAGCGCGTGCGGATCACCACCTATGACACCGCCGCCGCCGGGGGCGTCGCCGCCGCCGTGCGCAAGGCGCTGAGCGAGGGCAACCGCCTGATTCTCGGCCCGTTGACGGCAGAAGACGTGCGCGCCGCCGCACCGATCACCCGCTCCGCGGGCGTGCCGATGCTCAGCTTCTCCAACGACGTGACCGTGGCCGCGCCCGGCACATTCCTGATGGGCTATATCCCGGCGCAGTCGGTCGAGCGCGTCGTCGCCTATGCCCGCGAACGCGGCGCGTCGCAGTTCGCCGCGCTGGTGCCCAAGGGCGTCTATGGCGAGCGCGCGGGCAACACCTTCCTCACCACCGTCCGTGCCAAGGGCGGCACGGTCGTGGCGATGGAAAGTTTCGACCGCTCGCCCGGATCGGTCGCCGCCGCCGTCAAGCGCCTGCAGGGCGCGTCCGACTATGACGCGCTGCTGATCGCCGACCTCGGTCGCGTGGCGGTACAGGCCGCGCCGGTCGTGCGGGCCAGCGGCGGGGCAAAGGCGCGCATCCTCGGCACCGAATTGTGGAACACGGACCAGAGCATCACTGCCAGCCCCGCGCTGCGCGGCGCATGGTTCGCCAGCGTCAGCGACACGCTCTACAAGCAATTCTCGACCAAATATCGCGCCCGCTATCAGGCCGCGCCCTATCGGCTGGCCTCGCTCGGCTATGACGCCGTGCTGCTGACCGTGCGCGTCGCCGATACGTGGAAGCCGGGAACCCCCTTCCCCGCCCAGCGCCTGACCGATCCCGACGGTTTCGCGGGCCTCGACGGCGTGTTCCGGTTCCGGGACAATGGCGTTGCGGAACGCTCGCTGGAAGTGTCGGAAGTCGGCGCAAGCGCAGTGAGCATCGTCGATCCGGCGCCAAGGGGATTCGGGCGGTGATTCGCTAGATCAGGAGCGGGGCGGGGAAATAACCCGCCCCAACGACCTTACCCCCCTCTACCCGGCATCCACCCCGGTTCCGCCAGCGTGAAACCGGAAAATTCAAATCCCGGCGATACGACGCAGCTCACCAGCGCCCAGCCATCAACCGCTTCCGCCGCCTGCCACTCGCCCGGCGCGATCACATGCTGCGGCGTCTCTCCGCCCAATATGTCGCCGCCAAGCCGGATGTGACGCACCACCTCGCCATCCGGGCTGGTCGACAGGCGCAGCGGATGCCCCGCATGCCAAAGCCAGATTTCGGCGGCATCGACGCGGTGCCAATGGGATCGCTGGCCCGCCTCCAGCAGGAACCAGATCGCGGTGCCGCTCGCCCGCTCGCCATCATCGGTATGAGCGCGCCATGTCTCGCGATACCAGCCGCCTTCAGGATGCGGCGCAAGGTTCAGCCGCTCGATGATGGCTGCAGCCGTTTCCTGTCCCACACGCCACCTCCCGCGAAACCCCGCACATGCGAAAAGGGCGGCCGCTCATCGCGCCCGCCCCTTCGATCCAGTCAACGCAAGGCCGAAGCCCCGGCGAAGATTACTTGATCTTCGCTTCCTTGAACTCGACATGCTTGCGCACGACCGGGTCATATTTGCGGAACGTAAACTTCTCGGTCTGCGTGCGCGGGTTCTTCTTGGTGACATAGAAGAAGCCGGTGTCAGCGGTGCTGACCAGTCTGATCTTCACTGTGGCTGGCTTCGCCATGGCCCCATCCTTCCAGAAATCTTGCAAAAACAAAAAGCGGCGCGAACGCCGCTCGTCGTAGAGGCGTCCCCATGGGGGATCGCCCGACGTGAGTCAAGCATCTTCCGAATTTCGGCGCGGCCCGGTCGCAGTGTGATGCACGCCACAGGGGTAACAGGCCCTTAACCCTTAGAGCGCATCATCGCCATAGCAGAGGCCAGTTTGGGAGTAAGCGCATGTCCCGTGACGCGATGATGATGATCCGCAGTGACCTTATTCGTCGTATCGACGGCATCGCCGCCTCCGCGGGCAAGATCAGCCTCGCTGCTTTGTGCGAACAGGTCGACACGATCCGCCGCCTCGCCCGCCAGCACGGGCTGGACGCGGTGGAGGGCCTGGCGTCCATGCTGGAGACAGCGACCGCCTACCACGGCCATGGCCCCATCATCCTGTCCTACCTCGACCTGATGCGCGACGCCGTGGAAGCGGAGCAGCAGGACGACCATGTCCGCACCGTCTTTACCGCCGCGCTGTCGCTGCGCCTCGGCGCCTGATCGCCCGCTTCGCAGCGCGCTGACACTGGTCCGACCATGGACGCGCTGCTGCTCGCCCTTTTACTGAACCTCGCGCTCGATCAGGGATCGGGCACGCAGCGCGCCGTCGCCCGATTCGGCTCCCGATTCGCGGAAGGTGAAGATGCCCCGCGCGGCATCGTCATCGGGCTGGCGCTGATGGTCGCCATCAATGGCGTGGTCGGCGCGGGGCTGGGCGCCGTCGTCGCCACCCTCCTCACCGCCGATGCTCGCCTGCTGTTCCTGTCCATGGCGCTGGCCATGGGCGGCACGGGACTGATGTTCGCCGCCCTGCGCGCGCCGCCCACGGACACCGACCGACCGATAACCGGCCTGCGCACCCTCCTCCATTTCGCCCTCCGCCGCGCAGGCGAAAACGCCGCCTTTGCAACCGCAGGCGTCGCCGCCTTCACCGATGCGCCCTTGCTCTCCGCCGGGGGGGCGATCATGGGTGGCTGGGTCGCACTGGCACCGCCGCTGATCGCGGGGTGCGCGATGCTGCGTCATTGGGCGATGCGGCTTTTTCAGACCGCCGCCGGGCTTGCGATCCTGTGCGCAGGCATCGGCTGCGCGGCGAACGCCCTGCACCTCGCCTGAGGCCGCTGTCTGATCGGTTCAGCCGATCAGAGTTGGCGAAGAAAAGCGGGTGTCACACAGCAACCTTACTGGCAGAACAGGGTTAGTCGCGATAACGGTTGCGGAACGACCCTGCGCGGCTTTCCGCACGCACCAGAAAGGACGGACCATGCCCAAATCCGATTTGAAAACGCCCACCGACCTCCCGTCCAATGCCGTCAGCAGCGTCGCGCAGGCGCTCAACGGCATATTGGCCGACCTGTACGCGCTGTATTTCAAGACCAAGAATTTTCACTGGCATGTCTCCGGTCCGCATTTCCGCGACTATCACCTGATGTTCGACGAGCAGGCGACGGAGTTGTTCGCCACCACCGATCTGGTGGCCGAGCGCGTGCGCAAGACCGGTAACACCACGCTGCGCTCCATCGGCGACGTGTCGCGCCACCAGAGCCTCAAGGACAATGACAGTGATTTCGTTACGCCTGCGGACATGCTGGCGGAACTGCGCGACGACAATCTGAAACTGATCGAATCGCTGCGCGCCGCCAAGGTGCTGGCTGGCGAGGCGGGCGACAATGCCACCGACGGCATCATCGACGACTGGACGGATCAAGCCGAACAGCGCGCGTGGTTCCTGTTCGAGGCTGCTCGCGGGGCGTAAGCGCGCGTAGCATTGAGGCCGAGGGATAGAACGGCCCGTATCCGTGTCGCGGCGAGTCTGTCTCGCGTGGCAAGGATGCGGGCCGTTGTTTTTGGGTGGTTAGGAGACTGTCCGGTTTGCGGCAGAGAAACGCTCTTTGGCAACATTCAGTTCGTATACAATCTCTTCAGAAGATGCCGCCCATCCACCTCGAAGCGTTTCATCGTAACCAAATGTGGAACGTGTCAATCCGCCACTTTGATCGGCGATAGTCCAAACAACAAAGCTCGTGCGCTGCTGATAGAGAACCCAAATCTGGTCAATGTCTTGCCAGCGGCGATATTTCCTCCTGCGCCATGGCGTTTTGAAGGTGAAGCCGTCTTGTTCGATCCATAGGCGCGGCGGAGAAAGCAAAGCTGTTGCCGACATCGAACCAAACAGCCCGAACAATATAATCGTAAGCCAGCCTATCGCATGCTGAACTGAGGCAGGGGTTCGAGGGGTGCTGTCGCCGTGGGCTAGTAACCATCCGACCAAAATAGCGATCAGGCAACCGGCGCCGCCATACAAAGCCTTCCTACGCGACCCTTCATAGAAGGTGGTTTCTTGGGAAGATAGCGATCCGTTCATATAGCCAAGATGTAAGAGTTCTGTCCGGTTTCCGACGTGCTACCAACGCAACGCAACGTCCGCAACTGGTCGAAAGCAGCCTTCCCTGACAGCCCGACACACCAAAACACAAAAAAGGGCCGGAACGCGCATTAGCGTTCCGGCCCTTTTTCATCTTTCACGCTACAGGAGCGTGTCAGTCGTGCTTGGGGTCCAGGTTGACGGCGGCGTACTTGCCGCGACGGTCAACTTCCAGCTCGAAGTCGAGTCGGTCGCCCTCGTTCAGCGTGCTCATGCCAGCGCGCTCGACGGCGCTGATGTGCACGAAGGCATCCGGCTGGCCGTCATCGCGCTGAATGAAGCCGAAGCCCTTCATCGCGTTGAAGAACTTCACCGTGCCGCTGGCGCGCTCGCCGGTGAGCTGACGCTGGGGGCCACGCTCGCCGCCCGCACCGCCGGGGGCAGCACCGCCGCCGGTCACGGGGATGACTTCGCCTTCGATCTTCAGGTCGCTGGCCGAAACCTTGCCACCACGGTCCACCAGCGTGAACTTGAGCGTCTGACCTTCGGCAAGACCTGCCAGGCCAGCCTGCTCGACTGCGCTGATGTGCACGAACACATCTTCGCCGCCGTCATCGCGCACGATGAAGCCGAAACCCTTTTGACCGTTGAAGAACTTTACAGTGCCGGAACCCTCGCCGACGACCTGTGCGGGCATGCCGCCGCCGCCACCGAAGCCGCCACCGCCGCCACGACCACCGCCGAAGCCGCCGCCACCACCGCCGCCGAAGCTGCGACCACCGCCGCCGCCACCGCCGCCGAATCGATCACCGCCGCCGCCGAAGCCGCCGCGACCACCGCCGCCGCCACCGAAACGATCACCACCACCGCCGAAACGGTCGCCGCCGCCGTAACCACCGTCAAAGCCGCCGCCGCCGCCGAAACCACCTTCGTCGCCGAAACCGTCGCGCTTGTCCCTGCCGCGCCCGCGGCGTCCTCTGTCAAAACTCATGCCCTGTTGATCGCCTTCGTTCGTCCACTCGATTGGACCGTACGCTGGACGAAAGGCACACGGAACCGCCCGCGACATCTGGGGGCAACTCACAGCTATAACCTTAAATCAACCGGAGCGCGAACCATTTTCTGCCACAATTGCAGCTTTTTCAACGAGAGGCGGACGGCACGCTCCGCAAATGCCTCGCAGGAGCGCAATATCACCCCGAAAGCTCGATTGAGTTGTTGCGTCACCGGCCCTAAGGGATGGGCATGACAGTGTATTTTCATGAAGAAGACTTGCCCGCGGACGTTCTCGGCCCCGGCCCGGTAGCCATAGACACAGAAACCATGGGCCTCATTACGCCCCGCGATCGATTGTGCGTGGTGCAGATCAGCGATGGGTCCGGCGACGAGCATCTCGTCCGATTCGGGCCGGGCAGCAGCTACGACGCACCGAATCTGAAAGCCATCGTCGCCGATCCGGCCCGACTCAAGCTGTTCCACTTCGGTCGATTCGATATTGCAGCGATGCAGCATTATCTCGGCGTGCTCGCCGCCCCCGTTTATTGCACCAAGATCGCATCGCGCCTCATCCGTACCTATACCGACCGCCACGGCCTCAAGGAACTCGTCCGCGAGATGCTGGGACAGGAGATTTCGAAGCAGCAGCAGACATCGGACTGGGGTGCACCCTATCTGTCCGACGCTCAGCGTGAATATGCCGCGTCGGACGTGCGCCACCTCCACGCGCTCAAGGCCGAACTGGACAAGCGGCTGGAACGCGAAGGCCGCGCCGAAATCGCGCAGGCCTGTTTCGACTTCCTGCCGCACCGCGCCCTGCTGGATCTGGCAGGCTGGCCGGAAACCGATATCTTCGCGCATATGTAAAGATCAGGGGAGGACGAACATCCATGTCCGCCGCGGCCGACAGCCAACGCTCGCAACGTCGCCACTGGGCCGCACCGGGAAGCCGGCACGACCGGACCGTTGCCGCGATGAAAAAGGCACTGCCCGTCTTCGTCGGCGTGCTGGTGGCGGTGCTCGCCACCGCGCCTTTCACCAAGGATCAGGAAGTCAGCTTCCTGCTCGACAAGAAGAAGGTGGATGTCGCTGGCGAGCGGTTGAAAGTGACGGAAGCACTCTATCGCGGTGAGGATGAAAAGGGCCAGCCCTTCTCCCTGCGCGCCGGATCGGCCGTGCAGAAAAGCTCACGCGAACCCATTGTCCAGTTGCGCGACATGGAGGCGCGCCTCCAGATCGATGGCAAGGCCAGCGTGGTCGCCGCGCAAAAGGGCGCCTATGACATGGACAAGGAACGCATCGGCGTGGTCGGCCCGCTGCAATTCCAGGCAGAGGACGGATATCGCTTCACCACGCGCGATGTCGACATCGACCTCAATAGCCGCCGCCTCGCCAGCCAGAAACGGGTCGATGGCCGCATGCCCATTGGCACATTCGGCGCTGACCGGCTGCAGGCGGATCTTGGCAATCGCACGGTAACCTTGCAGGGCAATGCGCGTTTGCACATCGACCAGAATGGACTGAGACAGAAATGACCCGCGCACCGAAAATGCTCTCCCTGATCCTCGCCGCGGGCGGCGCGGCGACGGCACTGACGCTGGGCGCCCTGATCTCGCAGGCTCCCGTGCAGGCGCAGGCACTCAAGAGCCACGACAGCAACGCCCCCGTCGATTTCACCGCCGACCGGATCGAGGTGCAGGACAGGTCGGACCGCGTCGTCGTGTCCGGCAACGTACAGGTGACGCAGGGCGACATGCGCCTGACTTCCAACCGCCTCACCGTCGCCTATACGCAGGGCGGCGGCGTGGAGATCAATCGCATGGACGCGGTCGGCAATGTCGTCGTCACGCGCAGCAACGAGGTGGCGAAGGGCAATGTCGCCATCTACGACCTCGACAAGCGGCTCATCACCATGTTGGGGAATGTCCAGTTGACGCAGGGAACCAGCCGGCTGAACGGCGGTCGCCTGCTGATAGACCTCAAAACGGGACGTTCCTCCGTCGACGGCCGCTCGTCGGGCGGCGGCGCGGGCGTTACGCAGAGCAGCGGCGGGCGTGTTTCCGGGACTTTCAAGGTGAAGCAGCAGAATAACTGATCCCGCGCCGGCGCCATGGTGGAGCCGTAACGACCGGAACGACGAAGGCCCCGTTCCGGCAATGGCGCCCTTGCATGTTTCACGCCAGACTTGCGCAGAGCTTTCGAAAATCGCATGTCGGGGCGCAACAGGGACCGTGACCACAGGACCAGATGATGAGTGACATGCCGTCCGACACGATCGACATGCCCGCACCGGCCGCGATGGCGACCCCGGTGCCCGGCGACGGGCTGGCCGTCATTTCGATCGCCAAAAGTTATGACCGGCGCGTGGTGCTCAGCGATGTCAGCCTGGCGGTCGGCAAGGGCGAGGTGCTGGGCCTGCTCGGCCCCAATGGCGCGGGCAAGACGACCTGCTTTTATTCCATCATGGGTCTGGTGAAGCCCGATTCGGGCCGCATCATCCTGGACGGGCACGACATCACCGGCCTGCCCATGTATCGCCGCGCGCTGCTGGGCCTTGGCTATCTGCCGCAGGAAACGTCGATCTTTCGCGGCATGACCGTGGAGCAGAATATCCTGTCCGTCCTCGAACTGGCGGAACCGGACAAGCATGCGCGCGCCGCGCGGCTCGAAACGCTGCTCGGCGAATTCGGCCTGACGCGCCTGCGCTCCAGCGCCGCGCTTGCGCTGTCGGGCGGTGAACGCCGCCGCTGCGAGATTGCGCGCGCGCTGGCGGCGAACCCGTCCATCGTGCTGCTGGATGAGCCTTTTGCGGGCATCGATCCGCTGTCCATCGCGGACATTCGCGATCTGGTGAAGGATTTGCGCACGCGCGGCATCGGCGTCCTGATCACCGACCATAATGTCCGCGAGACGCTGGAGATCGTGGACCGCGCCTGCATCATCTACGACGGCAAGGTGCTGTTCGCGGGCAGCCCGCAGGAACTGGTCGCCAATGCGGACGTGCGCCGCCTCTATCTGGGCGAGAGCTTCTCCCTGTGACGTGGGTGTCGAACAGGACCGGCAAGTAGGCTGACGGCATATGGCGATAGGCCCACGCCTCGACATCAGGCAAAGCCAGTCGCTGGTGATGACGCCGCAGTTGCAGCAGGCGATCAAGCTGCTGGCGCTGTCCAACCTCGAACTTGAATCCTTCGTGGGAGAGGAGCTGGAAAAGAACCCGCTCCTCGAAATGGCGACGCCGGAGGATCGGGGCGAGGCCCCTGCCCCCTCCGATGCCACGACCGACGCGCCCACCATCGAAACCGGCGATGTCGACCGCCTGATCGCGGACGGGAACAGCAGCGCCGACGCGCCGCTCGACGCCGACTATGCGGCGGACACCTTCATCGACGACGGCCCCGGCGACGCGGTGCAGGCGGATCGCACCGGCCCGTCCATGGGCGACGCAATGCAGGGCGGCGGCGACGGCAGCGGCGAACCGATCGACTTCGACAGCTTCGCCTCCTCCGACATCGGCCTGCACGAACATCTGATGCAGCAGGCGGGTGCGACCTTCTCCGGGCGCGACCTGATGATCGCGGGCCAGATCATCGGCCAGATCGACGAGGCGGGCTATCTGGAGACCGATATCCGCGACATCGCCTATCAACTCGGCATCGGCACGGGCGAGATCGAGACCGTACTGGCGGGAATACAGCTTTTCGACCCCAGTGGCGTCGGCGCGCGCAGCCTGTCCGAATGCCTCGCCATACAGGCGCGGGAGGCCGACCGCTACGACCCCGCCATGGCCAAGCTGCTCGACAACCTCGAACTGCTGGCCAGAGGCGCCCTCCCCCAGCTTCGCCGCTTGTGCGGCGTGGATGAGGAGGACATGGCCGACATGATCCGGGAGCTGCGCGACTATGACCCGAAACCGGGCCTGCGCTTCTCGTCCGACATATCGCAGGCGGTGGTGCCCGACGTGTTCGTCACGGCCAGGGGCGCAGGCTGGACCGTGGAGATCAACAGCGCCACCCTGCCCCGCCTGCTCGTCAACCGCCGCTATTATCGCGAGCTGTCGGGCGGACCGCAGGATCGCCAGTCGAAGGCATGGCTGGCCGACCGCCTCGCCAGCGCCAACTGGCTGCTCAAGGCGCTGGACCAGCGCCAGCACACCATCCTGCGCGTGGCGGAGGAGATCGTCCGCTATCAGGACGGCTTCTTCCGCCACGGCGTCGCGCATCTGAAACCCCTCACCCTCAAACAGGTGGGCGAGGCGATAGAGATGCACGAATCGACGATCAGCCGCGTGACATCGAACAAATATCTGTCGTGCAGCCGGGGCGTCTTCGAGCTCAAATATTTCTTCAAAAGCGGCGTCTCGTCCAACGACGGCGGTGAGGCGGTGTCGGCGGAGGCGGTCAAGAGCCACATCCGCGACCTGATCGCGGCGGAGGCCCCCAACGCCATCCTGTCCGACGACGCGCTGGTGGACATACTGAAGGGCAAGGGCTTCGACATAGCCCGGCGCACCGTCGCCAAATATCGCGAAGCCATCGGTCTTGGATCGTCCGTCCAGCGGCGGCGGCAAAAGGCCATCGCCGGAGCGCGATAGCCGGACCGCGCCCTCGGTTCACCGCAAACAGGCGGTTCGGGCGCCCGCCACGAACCAATTCTTCACCATCCTCTGCGACCCTGGGCGCCAAGCAAACAGGTCGCCGGGTGGTCAGATGAGGATTTCCAAAACTCTGCGCGGAACGTCGCGCTCAGTGCTTTTCTTCGGCATCTTCGTCCTTGCGCCGACACTGTCCGTCCTTGAAGGCCGCGCCTCCGCGCAGGCGATCGCAAGCAATGGCGTTGGCACGCCATTTGAATTGAGCTTCTGGGAATCGGTTGCGGGCAGCAATGACCGCGCGCAACTCGACGCCTATCTGACCCAATATCCCACTGGCACATTCAGCGGGCTGGCGCGGGCGAAGCTTTCTGCGCTGCCTGCACCCGCCGTCCCGGCCGTTTCTCAGGCGCCCGTCCAGGTGGCCGCAGCGACCGCACCCGCCGCACCATTGCCCGCGCCGGTCGCGATCCCGGCAGCAAGCCCAGCCACTGCCCCCTTGGCGATCGCTCCGGCATCCGCGCCGTCCCTCCTCGAACAGCTTGCCGTCGTGGGGCAGGCTGGCCCGTCCAGCAAGACCGCGCTGTTCACCGTCGCTGGCCCGGTGCCGCCGCGCCCGCAGCTTGCCACCCTTGCCCCGGTAACGCTGCCCGATCATTTCTGCTCCGCGACCGAGCGCAACAGCTTCCACGACACCGTATATGTGCCCGCCGTCGCGCAGGCCGACCGCAACAATGAGGCGACCATCGCCCATCTGCGCGACCTGCAGACGCTGCATGCGCAGGCGCTGGCCGCGAACAACGTGCCCGGCGCCAATGCGCTGGCGCAGGAGGCCATCGCCTTCAAGCCGTTCGCCGACCAAAGCTACGAAGCCAGAACCGCCCTGTCCGGCACTTTCGCCCGGATCATGGCGACCCCGATCACCGGATGCTGAGGACGATATGATCCGCACGACACTGACCGGCATCATCGCCGCCATCGCCCTGACCACTGCCTCTGCCGGTCAGGCGACAAGCTGCTGGAACGGAGAGCGGCTGGCGGCGGCGCGCGTTGCGGAGTTCAACACCGCGATGATGGTGACGACCCTGCGCTGCTCGCTCATCAATATCGATATCAAGGCGAGCTATGACGCCTTCATCGTCAACTACAAGACCCGGTTGCAGGGTGCGGACAACGCGCTGAAACGCCAGTTCGACGAGCCGCAGGGCGGCGCTGGCGAGAAGAATTACCACCAGTTCTACACGCAGATCGGCAACCGCTATGGCGCGGCGAAGACCGACAGCGTGCAATGCGCCCTGTTCTCGGCCGTCGCGGCGGAACTCGCCAAATCGGGCAGCAATGACGAGATGCTCGACAAATATGCCTTTGCGCTGGTGCCCAATCCGGCGGTGAGTGGAGAGCGTTGCGCGGAAATGGCCGCGCGCCCCTGATCCTCAGCCCTGCGCGTCGTCCTCCGAATGGGCGAGCAGCGCGCGCACCGCATCCGGTTTGGACAGGCCGCGAATGGCGATTTCGGGATAGTCGCCGCCGGTGAAGATCTCGATGTCTCCGACGCCGAACAGTCGCTGCATGATGCCCTGGCTCACCCGCACGGCGCGCACGCTGTCGCGGCTGACCTGCACCCGCTGCTTGGCGATGAAACCGCGCTCCAGCAGCACGTCGTGCTCGCCCACCGCCAGCCGCTCGGTACGGACCACTATAGCCCAAACCCCGATGACCAGAAAGCCGACGATGGTGATCGCCAGCAGGGTGAACAGGAACGGGTGGTTGGCGAACATTGCGGGATGCTCGTCATAGAGCCAACGGGTCGGTGTGGGTGGCTTGCTCATCGGCGTGTCTTCCCCGCTTGGGTCGTTCGTCAGGACAGCAGCATCTTTGCACCACTCGCGACCAGCACCAACGCCAGAAAAGGCCGGATGATCCCGCCCGACACGCGGGTAGCCAGAAACGACCCGATCAATATGCCGGGGATCGATCCGACGAGCAACGAGCCGAGCAGCTTGAAATCCACATTGCCCAGCCAAAGGTGGCCCATGCCCGCGACCAGCGTCAGCGGCACGGCATGGACAATGTCGGTGCCGACCAACCGCGCGGGCGTCATGCGGCGGGGATAGAGCGTCAGCAGCAACGTCGCGCCCAGCGCCCCCGCGCCCACTGACGTCAGCGACACCAGCACACCCAATATCGCGCCCGCCGCGACGGTCAGGCCCGGCTGCACCCGGCGATAGGCGGTGGCCCGCTGCGGCGGAACGCGGCCTGCCAGCGTGCGAATCGTCCCCCACGACAGGGTCGCGAGCGCCGTTACGATCAGCGCACCGCCCAGCATGTTCATCAACAGGCCCTGCTTCACCTGCCCCATGTCGAGTTCGGACAGGGTGAACAGCGTCAGGATCGCGGCAGGCACGCTGCCACAGGCCAGACGGCGCACCACCTGCCAGTCGGGATCGCCGAAACGGTGATGAACGGTGCCGCCCACCGTCTTGGTGATCGCCGCGAACCACAGGTCGGTGCCCACCGCCGTCGCGGGCGCGACACCGATCAGCAGGATCAGGATCGGCGCCATCAGCGATCCACCGCCGACCCCCGTCAGGCCGACCAGTGCGCCGACCACCAGGCCGGACACCGCGTGCACTATATCCATTGTTCCCCGCTCATTCTCTACTGCACCCGTCAACATAGGGCCTTAGTCAATCCCGACCCTCAGCACAATTGCCTGCCTCATGCCTGCTGTCCCGCAAAAACGGCGTTGCGTCCGCCACCCGACTGCGACTAGGGGAAAGTCCATGTTGGACAACAAGGCCATTTTCGAGGCGATTGCCCTGCGTCGGTGCCTGCAGGCGAGCTATAATCGCGGCACGATCATCCTCGCCCCGCATGTGCTGTACCGCCGCAACGATAGCTTCTTCATCGACGCGATCACCATTTCGCGCGATGGCGTGCCCCCGCGCGAGGAAAAGGTCGGCAGTTTCAACCTTGCCGGGCTGAACGATCTGGTCGTCACCGACCAGCCTTTCGTCATTCATCCACTTTTTGACCGGATGGATGCAAAATATCGCGATGCCACTCTATTCATGATCGACGCGGACTGATAGAGGCGCGTCCTCTTACGACGAATCCCTGACGAACCACCCGGTTCGTCAACGCCAGAGCGGGCGTAGCTCAGGGGTAGAGCACAACCTTGCCAAGGTTGGGGTCGAGGGTTCGAATCCCTTCGCCCGCTCCAGATTTTTGCGGACCGGCGGTCCGTAGCGGCCTCTGAAATCGAGGCCCTCCTCGCCATAGGCCAAAGGCTGTCCTGACAGGGCGCGGATGGAACAAGGCGATCACCCCGCTGGTTCCCCCTGACATCCACTCAGGAGGACAGATCATGGCCCGCCAACCCGACGAGAATTACGAGCAGGACGACGCCGATCAGGCGCAGGACGTCGCCGACGACGCCCGCAACGCCGCGACCGACCTGTCGGAAGACAGCGAGCGCGGCGGCCACCCCAACCGCACCGAAGTCGCCCCCGCCGACGAACCCGATCTGGTCGAACGGATGAACGGCATGGTGCGCAGCGGCATCATCGACAATGGCGCCTATGCCGGCGAGCCGCAGATGGATGACGAAGAAGACGGCCTCGGCCCGACCGACAGCGATGAGGACGACTGACGACGCAAATTCACCGCGGCGCCGGACGCTCCGCGATCATGCTGCGCACCATCGGTTGCAGCGAGGCATCATAGTGGGCGAGCGTCTCCTGCTCACCCACCGTGCCGAACAGGCTGACGAAACCGCTTTCGGTCCAGCGATGCAGGGCATAGGCGGGCGGCTCCGCCACGATCAGGGCGCGGTTGTCAGGATGGTCGGGGTCGATAGGCCGCAGGTCGAGCGACACCTGCGGCGCGCTCGATGAACAGATCGACACGGTGACGCCATTCCACGGCGCGCTGATCGCGCGGTGGAGATGGCCGCAGAGCAGAGCCTGCACCTGCGCATGACCCTTTATGGTCCGCGCGAACAACTGAACCCATGGCTCATCAGGATGAGTGTTCATCCAGTCGATGCCAACCTCGACCGGCGGATGGTGCATGACGATGATCGTGGGTGCATCAGGCGCTTCGTTCAGGCGTGCTGTCAGCCACGCCGCACGCGTTTCACAAAAGGCGCCGCCATGACGCCCCTCCTCCAGCGTATCCACGACGATCAGGCGCAGCCCGCCCTGCTCCACGACATATTGGATGAAGCCATCGGCGGTGGGCGTTTCGGGGAAAACCTCCCGAAAGGCATCGCGCACGTCATGATTGCCGACAGCATAGAGGACCGGACACGGCAGATGCGCAAAGGCATCGCGCAGGCGCCGGTAACTGGCGACATCGCCCTTGTCGACCAGATCGCCCGTGGCGAGGATCAGGTCGGGGCGGTTCACGCCATGGGTAAATTGCTCGACGATCCGGTCCAGCCGGGCGCGGTTGAACTCAGCGGGGTTTTCCGGTTCGAAACCCAGATGGATGTCGGTAATCTGGCCGATCAGCACGCCGGCAATCCCCCTGCTTCCCCACCCGCACCACGCATGCGACGGGCGCGCCGACTAGTCAACGCGCCGTCCATTGCCCTGTCTTATCAAAGGATGACCAACACTCCGTTAAGGGCGTTGGCGTCCCCGGTCGGACCCGGCCTGCGCGACCTTGCGCGTCACCAGCCAGGGTGCGCCATCATCGATATGATAGTTGTGACATAGAGCACAGCCCGTCGCGACCTTCGCCTTCGATCCCTCGCCGCCGTGGCAGGTGCGGCAGGATTTGAGGTCGGGCAGCAGCAGGTCGCTGGCCTTCGCCGAACGGGGCGCGTTGTGGCAGCTCTCGCACTTTTCCGTCTTGTGCGCCTCATGGCTGAACCAGCCGCTTTCGAAGAAGCGTGCCGTCTGGTGCACGGGCGCCACCTGCCAGCCACGCGCGCCATTGGTTCCGGGAGGGGCGACGACATGGCATTCGCCGCACACGCCCTTTGGCGAAAAGGCCTTGGCGATGGCGTCCTCCGCACGCGCAGGACGGACCACGCCCGCGCCGAAGAAGGCGTTATAGACCTGCCCCTGCGCGTAAAGGCCGGGCCGCCGCCGGGTCGCGCCGCCCAGTTCCATCGGCGCAACCGGGTCCGTAGTGCGATAGAAGGCGCGCAGTTCCGCCTCCACCTGATCCGGCTTGCCATGGCGCAGCGTGCGGAACGTGCCGCCGATCTGGTCGAAGGCGAGGCTGTGGCAGCTCTGGCAATCCTTCTCCATATCGACTGGCTGGAACCGGACGCCATCGGCCGTGGGCGTGTGGCAATCCTTGCAGACCAGTGCATCGCCATAGCCTTGCTCGACCTGCAACGTGCGCGCCATTTTCGCCACGCCATTGGTGGCGGAGAGGTGGAGGCCGTGCGGGAATTTGAGGCCGTTGAGATCCTGCGGCTTATCCGCCAGCGAAATCCGCTCGAACGTCGGATGGCCACCCGGCACGCCCGGCTTCACCGCGACCAGTGGGCGGAATTCCGGGTGCGCGTCGCTGAAGTCGCTCGCATCGCCCAGTTTCGTATCGGTCAGCCGGTCCTTGAGCGTGCCGTGGCAGTCGGCGCAGAATTTCTGCGGCGTCGGCGGCATCGCCCCCTCGCCCTCATGCTCGCGGTGGCAGTCGACGCAGGCGCCCGGCCCCGGCTTGCCAAAGGCATGCGCGACGCCCTGTAGCAACAGGCCGCCCAGCCCCGGCGTCTCCCGCGCACCGGCGATGCGGGTCGCGGGGGCATGGTCGTGCGCATCGGCGTGGCAGGCCTTGCAGCTTTCGTCGCGCACCGACTGGAACGCCTTGACGTGGCAGGCCTCGCAATTGCCTTCCAGAGCGTGATGCGCGGTGCTGAGCTTGCCGGGCGACCACGCCTTGTCACCGACGACATGGCTGGCCAGCTTGGGATTATCCGGGGCCGGACGCAGCGCGAACGTCACCATCGGCACGGCGAGCAGCAGGACGAGGATCAGGACGGCGAGCGCCCAGGCCACGGGTCGCTTGCCGAGCAGCTTGCCCTTGAGCGAGAAAATCTCCGCCTCGTCTTTCTCACCGACGGCGTCGGACACGGCGGCTTCGCGCTTGATGGTCAGGGTGACGGCATCGCCCTCCCGCCCGACCGTGATGCGGTGGCCGCCCAGCCCGATTTCTGCGCCGACCGCCGCGTCGATCTCGCTCCGCCCGCTGACCTTGCCATCGACGGTGAAGCCCAATGTGCCCACGGAACGGACCAGCACGCGCCGCTCGTCAATCTGCTCGATTCGCGCATGATCCGGCTCGACGGCCAGATCCTGAAGGTGGATGTCGCGCTCGGCGGCGCGGCCCACGCTGATCTGCGGCTTTTCGACGCGGCGGTCGCGGATGATCTCGCGCCCGTCGGCGGTGATCGTGATGGTGCGGATGAGGAAAGCCATGGGTCCCGCCGCTCACCAGTAGAAAAAGACGCTGACGATGTGCGCCAGCAGCGCCGCCAGCAGCGCGATGGTCGCGGGCACATGGATGTAGAGCCACACCTCCAGCATCGCACGCAGGCGCAGATGTCGCCGCAGCCGCGTCAGCATCGCCTGCTTGCGTTCGAGGAGCGTGTCGACCTTCTCCAGCGGATCATTGCCGAAGTCGGCTTGCGGTCCGGTCGTCTCGCGCACCTTCGCCAGCGCCCTGGCCGTGGCGCAGCCGGGATAGAGGCCGGTCAGGCGGTTCCACGCCGACCCACCGAAAGCGTCCTGCTCCAGCGAGGACTGCACGACCTCGGCCATCGCCTGCGGCAAAGGCTGGGCGGCGTCGTGAATCTGCCGGTCCATCGCGCGCAGGGCGTCCAGCATCTGCGTCTCGGTCATCTCGTCGCGATTGGTGCTGAGCGCATTGGGCAGCGCCGCATAGACCGCGATGCCAAAAATGCCGGACAGGATCACCAGCATCATCAGCGCCCATGCGAGCGTGTGGACGTTCCACCCGAGTTGGAACCCGGTGTGCAACGTGCCGATGACGATCAGGCTGAGGCCCAGATAGACATGCGCGCTAGTCCACGCCTTCAGCGACCATGCGCCGGGCGTCATCGTCCGCTTGCGAATGCCGAGCGCCGTCAGCCAGAGGATCAGCCCGACGCCGATGGTGCCCAGCGTATAGCCGTACCAGCTACCCCCATTATGGCGCGGCGTGATGTCCACCAGCATATAGCTCAGGATCACAAAGCCACAGAGGCCGCCCGAAATCCTGAGCCAGCGATAGCCGCCATAGCGCAGGAAGCCGTCATGGAGTTGGGCTTGCCGTTCCTGTCGGCCGGTCTGGACGCGGCGGGTGGATTGGGTGGCCATAGGTTAAAGCCTCCCCGCCTCAAATGACGTGCCGGGGGTCAAGACCATCACCCCTCCTCCCGCGCCAGCCGGGTGACGGACAGGAAATTCTCCGGCGCGACGCGGATCGCTGCGCCCGTGGGACAAGCGCGGACGCAGGCGGGGCCGCCCTCTATGCCGGAGCACATGTCGCACTTGATGGCCTTCTTGGCCTTCTCCACCCCCGGCTCCGCATTTTTGTAGCGCCATTTCTTCGACGGCTCGCCCGGCCCCGGTCCCATGCCGAACAGCATCCATTCGAGGAGGCTCGGCTTTTTCGGCGGCACGCTGTCCATGCGGATCACGCCATAGGGGCAGTTACGCTGGCAATTGCCGCAGCCGATGCAGGTGTCGTTGATCGTCACCTCGCCATCCGGGCCGCGCTGGATCGCATTGGGCGGACAGTCGGCCATGCAGTGCGGATGCTCGCAATGGCGGCAACTGGTGGGGACATGGAGGTGGGCGTAGGTCTTGCCCGCCTCCCGGTCCAGCCGCGAGAGGCCGTCGTGACTGTCAGCGCACGCCTTTTCGCAATTGTCGCAGCCGACGCACAGCTTCTCGTCGATCAGCAACACGTCGGTCGCCTCGCCTATGCCGTTGTCGACCAGGAATTTGGCGGTTTCCGAATACATGTCGACCGCGCCGGAAAAGTCCGACTTGCGGCTTTCGATGAAGCTGTTGACCTTCTGCCGCTCCGCCATGTCCGCCTTGGCGCGGGCGAGCAGTGCGGGCTTTTTGTCCATGACCCGGCGGAACGCCTCGCCGGACAGCTTGATGACCTCGCTTTTGATCGCCGCGCGTACCGTGGCGGTGCGTTTGCCGCCCGCGATCAGGCCCATTTCCCCGACATAGGAACCGGCGGGGAGGTAGGAGAGGAACACGGGTTTGCCCCCCACCATCTTCTCCACGATCATCGAACCCACGCGGATGACGAAGATGTCCTCGCCCTCCTCCCCCTCGGTGATGATCGGCTGGCCTGCGTGGACGTTGCGCACCTCCGCCGTGTCCAGCACTTCGGTCAGGTCGTCGGCGGTCAGGCCGGAGCCGAAGAGTTGCAGCAACTGCCGCTCGATCGAGATACGGGTGATTGCGCGTTTCGCGGCGGGCACCTGCGCCTGCAGGCGGAGCGCGGCGATGCGCGACACCTCCACCATGATCGAATCGGCACCTGCGCGGATGGTCGCGCCGCGGCGGCGACCGGAGATCAGGCCGACCTCGCCGAATATCGACCCCGCCTCGATCGGCACGGTGATCGACGGATCATGCGGATCGACCTGGACCAGCGCACTCCCTTGCGCGATGGCGAACAGGGAGGAGCCGGGATCGGCCCGCTCGAAAATCACCGCGCCCGTGGGATAGGCGCGCACGGCGCTGTCCAGCATGAACTCGCGCATCTGAAGCGGCGAGAGCCCTTCGAGGATGGAGATGTTGGTGCGGAGGAACTCCAGCCAGTAATCGACGTCATGGTCGCCCGGCAGGCCCGCGAACTTGGCGGCCAGAATCGGCTCGTCGGCGGGTTTCAGGCTGGTGTTGCCATTGATGAACTCAACGACGTCATGGCCCTGATTCATGCAGTGCTTGATCAGCGGATAGCCCGCCAGCGCGCCGATGACGAAGATGCCCGGCGCGGTCGTCTCGAACACCGGCGACAGTTTCGGAAAGGCCAGCCGGTCGTTGCTGGTGAACTCGATGCCGCATTGCTCCACGAACGCGCGCGGCGGCGCGGAGCCCATGCGCGCGATGATGCGGTCGCAGGGAATACGCGCCGATCCGTCGCGCGTGTCGACGTTGATCCAGCCCGGCTCGACGCTGGCCGTCGTCGTCTCGGTCAGGATCGTCACCCGCCCTGCCGCGCCCGCCGCCATCAAAGCCTTCACATTGGCGTCCTTGGCCGTGGAAAACTCCGCGGAGCGATTGACCAGGCTGACGATATTGCCCTGCGCCTCGTCCGCCGCGAGGCCGAGGGCATTTTCGATGCCCGCGTCGCCGCCACCGATGACGAAGATATGCTCGTCATTATACTCGGCGGGATCGTCGAGCTGATACTGGACATGGGGCAGGTCGCCGCCCGGCACGCGCATCAGGTTGGGATTGCCCTGCGTGCCCAGCGCCATGATGACGGCGTCCGCGATGATCTCCCGCCCATCCGTCAGGGTGAGCTTATAGGGTGGAGCCTTGCGCTGGATCTCCTGCGTACTGCTGCTGCCGTCGCGGCCCCGCGTGACGATCTGCTGCACGCTGCCGGGGATCGGGTCGCCCGTTCCCTCGATCGCCTTTACCTCGCTCAGATAGGATATGTTGATTTGTTGCGCGGCGGCCTGATCGTTCCAGACGCCGAGGATCGTCTCGCGCTTGCCCGCGTCAAAGTCGAAGTCGGAGCGCAGCACGAGCTGGCTCGGCGTCGCCATGACGTGCTTGCCCTTCTGATATTTGTAGATCGTATCGGAAAGATGGTCCGTCTTTTCCAGAAGGACGTGATCCAGACCCAGTTGTGCCGCGCGCGCAGCCGCAGACAAGCCGGCCGGCCCCGAACCGACCACAGCGATACGGTAACGCGTCGACACGTTCCAAGCCCCCATATTGCCCCGGTCGTGCTGGCTTATGGGCCAGTCAACAACCAACGTCCGCGAACCGTCACGGTCGTTCTAGGATGAGTAGGACGTTTCCGCAACGCCGCGATTCATAGCCGTTCGCACAAAGCCCATAGTGACCAACGGCACAATCAGGCCGCCGCCCGCACCCCCTGCGTCAGCGCGTCGAAGCGGTCGCGCAGCTCCGCCGCCCGCTGCGCCACCGCGCGCGATGTCGACTGCACATCCTGCGATGACCGCCGCACATCGGACGCATCGCCGTGCAGGGCGTTCATCGCCTCGACCGTACCGCGCATATCCTGACGGGCGCCGCCCAGCGAGGTGACGATGCTGTGGCTGGCGGCCTTGTGCGTCTCCACCGCTTCCGCCGCCGCGCGCGACTGCCGCGCGATCTCCTGCGCCAGCGCCTCGACCGCGGTGGCGCTGTCCAGCACCTCGTCCGCCGTGCCGCGCACCAGATCCAGCTTGCGACCGATTTCATGCGCCGCCCGCTGGGCGTCATGGCTGAGCGACTTCACCTCCGCCGCCACCACTGCAAAGCCGCGCCCCGCCTCCCCCGCCCGGCTCGCCTCGATACTGGCGTTGAGCGCGAGCAGGCTGGTCTGCCGCGCGACGCTGCTGATCAGGTCGAGTGCGCCGCTGATCTCCGCCACCATCTCGCGCAGTTGCAGCGCGTGCGCGCGGTTCTGGCGGCTTTCCTCATGCACCTTGCCGCCATGATTGAGCGACGTGGCGGTGCGTTCACCGACGTCGACGCCGATGTCGAGCATCACGCCGCTCGCCCCCTCGATCCGCGAAATATTGGCCTCGGTCGATTCGACGCTGTGGGCGAGCTGGACGGCGCGATCCTCCGCACGCCCGGCGGCATTGCTCATACCGTCGGCCATCACACCCATCTGCTGCGCGGCGGCGGACAAGTCCTCCACCATCTCCGACAGGGCATCCCCGAATTCGGAAAAGATCGCGTCGAGCATCGCAGCGCGGCGGCGGGCCGAATCGGCAGCCGTCCGCTCCAGATCGCGGCGCTCGACCTCCGCGGCCTGTCGCTCCTCCACCAGACGGCGATGTTCCGTCGCCCGCAACCGCGCGCTGGCAATCGCCCTGGCGATACCGCCCACCTCGTCCTCGAAATCCTGATAGGGCACGTCGCCCTCCTCACGCTCGGCGGCATGTCCTGCAATCGCGACCAATGGCTCGATGATCGATCGGTGCGCGCTGCGCATCAGCCATGCGCCGACCCCCATGGCGAGCAGCAACATCACCACCAGCCCTGCCTCGGCGCCAACCACTACGAAGCCCAGCGTCCGGCGGTCCGCCTCAGCCTGCGCCCGCAGCGCCGCGGACCGCGCGCGCAACTCGACCAGCAGCGGGTCGATGCTGCCATACAGCCCGCCGGACAGCAGGAAGTCGAGGCTGTCACGATTGTTCGATTCGATCGCCCTGCCCAGTGCGGACAGCGCCGCATCCGCCGGGTCGCGCCGGTCGCGCGCGGCGTCCAGATCGACCGGGGGATCGCTCAGCAGACCGTCCCATTCCTGCGCCAGTCCCTGTTGCAGCGACGACAGTTCACTGCGCCCGCTCGCCGCCATCATCGTGCCCGCCCGCACCTTGTTCGCGGCGGCCACGCCCGCCTGATAGCGGTCGGCAATGGACTGCATCCGGGAGATCGGCACCAGTTGCCGGTCGATCAGCGTGGCACTGGCCCGCTGCACCATCCACAGAGCGCCCAGCGTCAGCAACCCCTGGAGCGCGACGAACAGAAAACCCATCACCAGCACCGCCCGCATCCGCGTCCCAAGGGACGAGGACAGGCGCGCCAGCAAGCGCCGAAATACAGGGCGCGCGAAAAGAGCATGCCGAATCAATCGACAGAGCCGAAACATCGAATTCCCCTGACTGTGCTTTGCGGCGCGATTGACGCCCCCATAGCTAAGGGCGGGTTAATTCCGAATTTGAAATGTCGATTTTATCCTAATTATTCAAAATCTTGTGTAACAAAACCGTCATATTTCGCAGTTGCAGCAACACGCCAGGGCCAGCCCTATTGTCTATGCCGGGCCAGCCGGTCCTAACCCTGTCTTGCTTATCCTCCATACCCCTGCTAACCGGCCCGCACATTCCGGGGGGAGCTGTTGGCCCGCCCCCGTCTCATCACGGCATCAAACGATAGCGCGGAGGGCATCAGACGCGTGGAGAATTCCGGCGGTATTCAGGCTAGTTTGGCGGGGCGCTACGCGCTCGCGCTGTTCGAGCTCGCACGCGACAATGGCCAGATCGATTCGGTCGGTCAGAGCCTTTCGTCCGTAAAGGCGGCGCTGAACGAGGTTGCGGACTTCCGCGCCCTCGTCACCAGTCCGCTGGTCGCGCGTGGCGCGGCGGAAAAGGCCGTGGCAGGCGTCGCCGCCTCGCTGCAGCTCGATCCCCTCACCACCAAGTTCCTGGGCGTGCTCGCGGGCAACCGGCGCCTGGGCAAGCTGTCGGACATGATCCGCGCTTATGAAACGCTCGTCTCCGCGCACAAGGGTGAAACCCGCGCGGAAGTGACCAGCGCCTTCCCGCTGACGTCCGAGCAGAGCGCCGCCCTCGCGCAGCAGCTCCGCACGCGCGTCGGTCGTGACGTTACGCTCGAAACCCGCGTGGACCCTGCGATCATGGGTGGTCTAGTCGTCAAGATCGGCAGCCAGATGATCGACAGCTCCATCCGTACCCGTCTGAACTCGCTCGCGCAGGCCATGAAGGGCTGAAGCCCACCTAGGTCGATGAAAGGTTGAACATGGAAATCAACGCCGCAGAAATTTCGAAGGTCATCAAGGACCAGATCGCCAGCTTCGGCACCGAGGCACAGGTGAGCGAAGTCGGCACCGTTCTGAACGTGGGTGACGGCATTGCGCGCATCCACGGCCTCGACAACGTCCAGGCGGGCGAAATGGTCGAGTTCGCCAATGGCGTGCAGGGCATGGCGCTCAACCTCGAAGCCGACAATGTCGGCGTCGTGATCTTCGGCTCTGACGCCGAGATCAAGGAAGGCGATGTCGTCAAGCGCACCGGCACCATCGTTGACGTCCCCGTCGGCAAGGGCCTGCTCGGCCGCGTCGTTGACGGCCTCGGCAACCCCATCGACGGCAAGGGCCCGATCGTTTCCGATCTGCGCGCCCGCGTCGAAGCCAAGGCACCGGGCATCATCCCCCGCCAGTCGGTTTCCGAGCCCGTACAGACCGGCCTGAAGGCCATCGACACCCTCGTCCCCGTCGGCCGTGGCCAGCGCGAGCTGATCATCGGCGATCGCCAGACCGGCAAGACCGCCGTCGCGATCGACACCTTCATCAACCAGAAGGGCCCGAACAGCGGCACCGACGAGAGCAAGAAGCTGTACTGCATCTATGTCGCCGTCGGCCAGAAGCGTTCGACCGTCGCACAGATCGTCCGCCAGCTCGAAGAGAATGGCGCGATGGAATATTCCATCGTCGTCGCGGCGACGGCTTCCGAGCCGGCTCCGCTTCAGTTCCTCGCACCCTATACCGGCGCTGCGATGGGCGAATATTTCCGCGACAACGGCATGCACGCCGTGATCGTGTATGACGATCTGTCCAAGCAGGCCGTGGCCTATCGCCAGATGTCCCTGCTGCTGCGTCGTCCTCCGGGCCGCGAAGCCTATCCGGGCGACGTCTTCTATCTGCACAGCCGCCTGCTGGAGCGTGCGGCCAAGATGTCCGACGCCAATGGCGGCGGCTCGCTGACCGCGCTGCCGATCATCGAAACGCAGGCGGGCGACGTTTCGGCGTACATCCCGACCAACGTGATCTCGATCACCGACGGCCAGATCTTCCTTGAAACGAACCTGTTCTATCAGGGCATTCGTCCGGCCATCAACGTCGGTCTGTCGGTGAGCCGCGTCGGTTCCGCCGCCCAGACCAAGGCGATGAAGAAGGTGTCCGGCTCGATCAAGCTGGAGCTGGCCCAGTATCGCGAAATGGCTGCGTTCGCGCAGTTCGGCTCCGATCTCGATGCTTCCACGCAGAAGCTGCTGAACCGCGGCGCGCGCCTGACCGAGCTGCTCAAGCAGGCCCAGTTCTCGCCGCTGCCCTTCGAGGAGCAGACCGCGTCGATCTTCGCAGGCACCAACGGCTATCTGGACGGCATCGCGACGAGCGACGTGACCCGCTATGAGGGCGCGATGCTGGCCCATCTGCGCCACGATCATGCCGACATCCTGACCGCGATCCGCGACAGCAAGGACCTGGGCGACGAGCCGAAGTCCAAGCTGAAGGCCGCGCTCGACGCGTTCGGCAAGACGTTCGCTTAAGCAGATGATCGTCATCCCAGCGAAGGCTGGGATCTCTGGCGGCCTCTATGGCCTCATGAGATCCCGACCTTCGTCAGGGTGACGAGTTAAAGGGACCGAGATGGCATCTCTGAAAGAACTCAAAGGGCGGATCACCTCGGTCAAATCGACCCAGAAGATCACCAAGGCCAAGCAGATGGTCGCCGCCGCCAAGCTGCGCAAGGCGCAGGCCGCCGCGGAGGCCGCACGCCCCTATTCGCAGCGTCTGGAAGGCGTGGTCGCAAGCCTCGCCGCCAAGGTCGGGGTGGGCGGTTCGCCGCTGCTCGCGGGCACCGGCAAGGACGACGTCCATCTGCTCGTCGTCGCCAATGGCGACAAGGGCCTGTCGGGCGCGTTCAACGCCAACATCGTCAAGGCCGCTCTGGTCAAGGCGCGCGAGCTGATTGCCGCCGGCAAGACGGTGAAATTCTTCCTGGTCGGCCGCAAGGGCAAGGCGGTCATTTCCCGCACCTTCCCCGGCCTGATCGTCGCGCAGTTCGACACGACGCATGTCCGTGCACCCGGCTATGACGAGGCGCAGGCCATCGCAAAGCAGCTGACCGACCTCTATGAGGCTGGCCAGTTCGACGTGGCGCATCTCTTCTACTCGGCGTTCCGCTCTGCCCTCGCGCAGATCCCGACCGAGCAGCAGATCATCCCGGTCAAGGTTCCCGCAGGCGGCATCGCCGGTTCGGACGCGACCGTGGAATATGAACCGGACGAGGAGGCGATCCTCGCCGACCTGCTGCCGCGCAACATCACCGTCCAGATCTTCAAGGCTCTCCTTGAGAATATGGCGTCGGAGCAGGGTGCGTCGATGACCGCGATGGACAATGCGACGCGCAACGCGGGCGACCTCATCAAGAACCTGACGATCCAGTATAACCGCAGCCGCCAGGCCGCGATCACCACTGAACTCGTTGAAATCATCGCTGGCGCGGAAGCGCTGTAAAGACCGAAGGCAAGGAAACCAACCATGGCAACCACCAACAATGTGGGCAAGATCGCCCAGGTCATCGGCGCCGTCGTCGACGTGATCTTCGAGGACGGCCTGCCGTCGATCCTCAACGCGCTGGAAACCAGCAACAACGGCCAGAAGCTCGTCCTTGAGGTTGCGCAGCACCTCGGCGAGAACACCGTGCGCACCATCGCGATGGACAGCACCGACGGCCTGACGCGCGGCCAGACCGTGACCGACACCGGCGCGCAGATCACCGTGCCCGTCGGCCCGGAGACGCTCGGCCGCATCCTGAACGTCATCGGCGAGCCGATCGACGAGCGTGGCCCGGTCAACGCCAAGCTGTCTGCCCCGATCCACGCCAAGGCGCCCGAGTTCATCGAGCAGTCGACCGAAGCCGCGATCCTGGTCACGGGCATCAAGGTCATCGACCTTCTCGCCCCCTATGCGCGCGGCGGCAAGATCGGCCTGTTCGGCGGCGCCGGCGTCGGCAAGACCGTTCTCATTCAGGAACTGATCAACAACATCGCCAAGGGCCATGGCGGCGTATCCGTGTTCGCGGGCGTCGGTGAGCGTACCCGCGAGGGCAACGATCTCTACCACGAGTTCCTCGACGCAGGCGTCATCGCCAAGGACGCCGAGGGCAACCCGACCTCGGAAGGTTCCAAGGTCGCCCTCGTATTCGGCCAGATGAACGAGCCGCCGGGCGCCCGCGCGCGCGTCGCCCTGTCGGGTCTGACCATGGCTGAGTATTTCCGCGACCAGGAAGGCCAGGACGTTCTGTTCTTCGTGGACAACATCTTCCGCTTCACGCAGGCCGGTTCGGAAGTGTCCGCTCTGCTGGGCCGTATTCCTTCGGCCGTGGGCTATCAGCCGACGCTGGCGACCGACATGGGCGCCCTGCAGGAGCGCATCACCTCCACCACCAAGGGGTCGATCACCTCGGTACAGGCGATCTACGTTCCCGCGGACGATCTTACCGATCCGGCCCCTGCCGCGTCGTTCGCCCACTTGGACGCCACGACCACGCTGAACCGCGCGATTTCGGAGCTGGGTATCTACCCGGCGGTCGATCCGCTCGACTCCACCAGCCGCGTCCTTGAGCCGCGCATCGTCGGTGAAGTGCATTACAACACCGCCCGCCGCGTTCAGGAAACGCTGCAAAAGTACAAGTCGCTGCAGGACATCATCGCGATCCTGGGCATGGACGAGCTGTCCGAAGAGGACAAGCTGACCGTCGCCCGCGCGCGCAAGATCCAGAAGTTCCTGTCGCAGCCGTTCCACGTCGCAGAGGTCTTCACCGGCATTTCTGGTAAGTTCGTGCAGATCGAGGACACGGTGAAGTCATTCAAGGCTGTCGTGGACGGCGAGTATGACCATCTGCCGGAGAACGCCTTCTACATGGTCGGCGGCATCGACGAAGCCGTCGAGAAGGCCAAGAAGCTGGCTGCCGAGGCCGCTTGATCGGCTGACCGCCCTGTTATAGCCTCTCCCTCGCATTCGGATGAACCGGAGCGAGGGAGCAGCAAAATGGTGCGGTCGCAGTCTGCCCATCACAGCAGCCCGAATGGGCTACGGCTGGAAGGGGCAAAGAAGATTTTCCGCGGTGCCCGGCCTTGGCTGGCCATCATCGCGGGTTTCGCGGCGGTTGCGCTGCTGCTCGACTTCTGCTTCGCCTGTCTCTTTCAGGCGCTTCGCTAGGGTCCACCAGCACTTCCGTCATAGAGGATCGGACCGGGATCGCTGGTCCTGCGACGCTAATAAATGGACGGTTTGCTGGACATGGCACTGCATTTCGAACTCGTGACCCCTGAAAAGCTGGTCCTTTCCGAAGAAGTCCACATGGTTGTCGTCCCCGGCACCGAGGGCGAATTCGGCGTGCTGGAAGGCCATGCGCCCTTCATGTCCACGATCAAGGACGGCGCGATCAAGGTCTATGCCTCCGCCAATGCGGCGCCGCGCGAGATATTGGTCGAAGGCGGCTTTGCCGAAGTCGGCGCCAATGGCCTGACGGTGCTGGCCGAACGCGCGGAATAAGCCTGCACGATCACAGCCTGCGAAGGCATGGAAGGGCGCCCGCTGTGGCGCCCTTTTTGGTTTTGTTTACCAATTTCCTCTAGGTGCTGAACCCCGGTTATCGGGCGAAAGGCACGGCCATGTTTCTCTCAAACAAAATGGCATTCCAAGACGGTGCCGCCGTCGATGTTACCATCGTCATGCCCTGTCTCAACGAGGCGCAATCGCTTCCTCACTGCATCGCCAACGCGCGCGAAGCGGCCGACCGCATCCATGACATCTATGGCCTCGCGTGCGAGATAGTCATTGCGGACAATGGTTCGACCGACGGTAGCCAGGCGATCGCGACCGCACTGGGCGCGCGCGTCGAACCCGTAACGCAGCGCGGCTATGGTGCGGCCCTGATAGGGGGCTGCCACGGTGCCTATGGCCGATTCATCCTGATGGGTGATTGCGATGGCAGTTATGACTTCCGTGACGGCGTGGCAATGATTGGGGAGTTGGTAGATGGCCATGCCCTATGCATGGGATCGCGCTTCGACGGCGGTATCGCGCCCGGCGCCATGCCATGGAAGAACCGCTATATCGGCAACCCGGTGCTGACCGGCATCCTCAACCTGTTCTTCCGTGCAGGGATCAACGACGCTCATTGCGGACTTCGCGCGATTCGCAAGGACAGCTTCCTGCGCCTGAACCTGTCGGGCTCCGGAATGGAATTTGCGAGCGAAATGGTCATCAAGGCCGCGCTCCTGCGCCTGTCCATCGCGCAGGTTCCCGCTACACTCTCCCCCGACCTGCGCGATCGCGCGCCGCATTTGCGTCCTTGGCGCGACGGTTGGCGGCACCTGCGCTATCTCATGATGCTGGCGCCCAATTGGCTGTTCGGCATACCCGCGCTGCTGACGCTGCTGATCGGCCTGGTCGTATTTGGTGCGGCAGGCGTGCAGGCTCTACGCCCTGGGACATTCCCCGCCATAGGCGACTATTGGACGATTCTGGGCGCGTCGCTTCTGGGTACGGGGCACCTGCTGTTGATGATGACCGGCGCAGGACAGGTCTATGCCCTGCGCGAAGGCTATCGCCAGCCGGGCCTGCTGAGCCGCCTCGTCGCGCGTTGGGCCACGCTGGAGGCGATGCTCGTCGGCGGGTTGGGGATATTCGCCCTGGGCATAGGCACGCTCGCCCTCATCTATGCCGAATGGACCGCGCGGCATTATCAGGCCGCAGACAGCATCTTCCTGCCGATGTTCAGCACATTGTGCCTGACCCTTGGCACCCAAACCATGTTCGGCGGATTTCTGATGGCCATCATCGGCGGTCATCAGGCGAAATTCGTGCCCAAGCAACAGACACTGCCCCTGGCGAGAATGTCCGAGCCTGCCGTCGCCACTGCAGAAATGCACTGACATGACAGCATCCAAACCATGGTTGAGCGTCATCATGCCAGTCCACAACGGCGCGCGTGATCTGCCCGCGACGCTCCAAAGCGTGGCCTGCCAACAAACCGATGGCATTGAAATCCTGATCCTCGACAGCAGCGAGGACGATAGTTGCGCCATCATCGCGGCGGATTTCGCAGACCGCCTGCCGTTGCGCTATTATCAGCGCCGCGACGTCAAGCCATGGCCGGAGAAGACCAATATCGGCGTCGGCATGGCGCGGGCAGACCATGTCGCAATGCTTCATCAGGACGACCTCTGGCTACCAGTTCATATCGCGACAATGCGCCGGGCGATTGACGGGATGGGCGAGGCTGTGCTCCACATTGCCGCAGCCCTGCTGGTCGATGACCATGGCCGGCGCATCGGCTGCTGGTCGCCACCACTGGCGCCGGGTATCCATGCCAGTAGCACTATGGTCGAGCGGCTGCTGGTCCAGAATTTCATCGCTATTCCCACGCCTCTGATCCGGCGGTCCGCCTGGATCGCGGTAGGCGGCATGGAGGCGGACCTCTGGTACACAGCCGACTGGGATCTCTATCTCAAGCTTGCACGCCATGGCCCCGTATCCGTCGGCGCGCACCCCACCACCGCCTTTCGCATCCATGGCCGTTCGCTGACCATGACGGGCAGCCGAAACGCGGACTCCTTGCAGGAACAACTGGACATCGTGCTCGCGCGCCATGGCGATGGCGCACTTGCTGCGACGCTCCGCCGGGCGAGAGCTTCGGTTTCGATCAATTGCGCACTGGCCGGTGCGGCCGCAGGCAATGCGACAGGGCTGGGCCGGGCAGTCGCCACATTACTGCGTCTCGGCCCCATAGAGTTGCTGTACTATTTGCGGGATTCGCGGTTGGTGGAGCGCCTGTTGCCGCGCATCCGGTTACGGCTCGCAGGAATGCTCTGATGTTCCGGCATATTCCATTGCCAGCACGCTATCTTCTGGTCGGTGGCAGTTGCGCGCTGGTGCATAATATCGTCGTCATTGCCGGGGATGCCATCGGCGTGCCCTATACGTTCACCGTGACAGCCAGCACATTGGGCGTGGGCGGCATGGGATATATGCTGCACAGCCACCTCACCTTCCGCGCGGCACCGCGATGGAGCGGCTATGGCCGTTACCTCATGGGAATGATGAGCGGCGTCGTCATCACCATGATCCTGTTGGCGTTCCTGCATGACCTGCTGGCGCTGCCGATGCTGATTGCGTCGCCTGCAACGACGGTGGTGACCACCCTGACGAACTTTATTGCCTCTCGCTGGGCCATCACAGCCCGGCGGACTGGGGCAGCCAAAGCGTTCTAGTCCAGCCGTCCCCCTTTTTGTCCCGCAGGCAGGATGCGTGAGCAAGGGGTGCAACCAGCGCGTCGAATTTTGGACTGTTCGTCGGCACGCCCAATGCGAAACCGACATTGTGCATATCTTTCCGCGTCAGCAGCGAAATCGTTCCTCGCTGACACAGGGTCAGCACATCCGATGATGTCAGTTCGCGTGACGACAGGCGGATCGGACGATTCCCAAGGTCAGGTCGATTGCGCACCTGATCGACCGCAGCCGACGGCGCCTGCGTGTCCACCAGCACCATGTCAGTCGCAGCGCCCTGGATGACATGATCCAGCCGGACATAGGGCGCGACAAACCAGTGGGCCTGAATCAGGAGCCATGGCAGGCTGCTGATCAGCGTCAGGCAAGCCAGAACGATCACGCTGAATGGGGTCTTGCCGCCATTGAATTTGCGTAAAACCTGCCAGCCATAGCCGCCAAGCAGCGCAAAGCTACCGAGGAACCCATGGAGGTAACGATAGCCCCAACCGTGGCCCTGATAGGGCAGCAGGAAACCCACTACGACCAGCGCCAAAACCGGCCCAGCCATCAAAGGTGCGGCCAATCCCTCATTGCGTCGCACCGCCGCCCACGCGGCCACAGCCAACGGCAACAGCGCCAGATTTTGCCAGGCGAGGAAACGCCCTACATTATACCCCATCAGAAGCAGCATATTGGGGTTGCGGTTAAGCAGGAGCGGCATCAACCGATCCCGCAAGAAATCGGCATTGGCCCCGCCGCTCAAGAGCTCCGGTGGGGCAGCGGACAAAGACGCAAGACCCGCATAATGGGTCCACGCAAAGGCTGCGACCGCATAACCGCAGGCGTAAAAGGCAACGACCCGCCATTCCCTGCGCGCGAAGCTCCACAACAGGAACGGTCCGGCAAACAGGGGGTGGAAGATGATCTGGTGCAATCCCATGGCATAGCTGCCCACCAGCATGGCGATTCCATGCCCAGCCTTACCCCCGCGCAGAAAGGCGGCCAGCCAGATGAGGTTGAGCGCCATGTGCGGAGTCATCGCATATACTGTCATCGCGTTGACCAGCATCTGCGCCGAACTCACATAGAGCAGCATGGCAATCGCGATCGCGCCTCGATCCTCCCCGAACAGCCGCTTTGCAACATTGAGCAGGGCGAGTCCTCCCATGACGGCCAGCATCGGATTCATCAAAGCAGGGTCGGTGATTCTGGATACGGTCAGCCGAAGCCAGGCGTTGCCGGGCAAATAGTCGGATACCACCCCGATGGGATGGGATGGCTGCAACAGGAAAGCCGGGACAAGGGCCTTTGCAAAGCCACGCCATTCCGGGGCGAGCGGCTCGGCCAGATGACCTTTACCGAACACCGCCATGTCGAACAAAACCATATGCTCGTCGCGGGTCAACGAGTAGTCGAACATCACGGCATATGTGCCCCACCAGAGTAGCACGCCCATCACCGCAAGCAGCGCAACCCAAGCGATATCCCGATCAAAAAGGGAGCGAACCGGCAAATTCGGGGTCCAGGGGACAAGCACTATAACCAGCCATGATCCGAACAGGCCCGTCAACACCGGCAAATCCTGTTCCCGGAAATAGCGGACTACGATGTCGTCACTGTCGATGCGCAGCAGATAGATAGTCATCAACAGCAACGCCAAAGCGCAACCGATGAAGATGTGGCGATGGTGTCGGGCTGCGCTTTCTCCCATCCCTCCAGAACCGCTCATCTCTTCCCCTTCCACCCTAGCGTCGGCATGTCCTATCCCGCATCCGTTAGCATTTTATCAAAGTTTCCTGCCTATTTACGTTAAACACATGCCAGCCGCGCGATCAGGATAACGAGCAGAAAATGAGCGCATTCGGACGCAAAAATGGTTTGGGAGGACGCGGTTCCTTCGGCGTGGCGCGGCCCATGCAGGGGTCCGGCGCGCCTGCGGCCACGCAGCCGCAGGGCGGCACGCAGTTTCCGCCCG
Source organism: Sphingobium sp. (assembly GCA_036383715.1). Classification (GTDB taxonomy): domain Bacteria; phylum Pseudomonadota; class Alphaproteobacteria; order Sphingomonadales; family Sphingomonadaceae; genus Sphingobium. The sequence goes on from DASVNT010000158.1 coordinate 66,219, forward strand.
TTCCCGCTCCGCCCCCCGCTGCCTCCGAACCCGCTGCGCCCGTCTCCACCGGCAACGACCGCAATGCGGATGCGATGCAGCGCCTGTCGGACCGGATGAACAATGATCACAGCAATGCGGACCAGTCGCAGGGCTTTGAGGCATCCGTCCACAAGATCAAGGAACAGGTGCTGCCGCGCCTGCTGGAGCGCGTCGACCCGGAAGCCGCCGCCACCCTGTCCAAGGACGAACTAGCCGAGGAATTCCGCCCGATCATCATGGAAGTGCTGGCGGAGCTGAAGCTGACCCTCAACCGGCGCGAGCAGTTCGCGCTGGAAAAGGTGCTGGTGGACGAACTCCTCGGCTTTGGTCCGCTGGAGGAACTGCTGTCCGACCCGGACATCACCGACATCATGGTCAACGGCCCCACGCAGACCTATATCGAAAAAAAGGGCAAGCTGCAGATCGCGCCCATCCATTTCCGGGATGAGGAGCATCTGTTCCAGATCGCGCAGCGCATCGTCAATCAGGTTGGCCGCCGCGTCGATCAGACCACGCCGCTGGCCGACGCCCGCCTGCCCGATGGCTCTCGTGTGAACGTGATCGTCCCGCCGCTCAGCCTGCGCGGCACCGCCATCTCCATCCGTAAATTCTCCGCCAAGCCGATCACGCTCGACAATCTTGCCCAATGGGGCGCGATGAGCCAGAAGATGTGCACCGCGCTCAAGATCGCGGGCGCGTGCCGGTTCAACATCGTCATTTCGGGCGGCACGGGTTCGGGCAAGACCACGATGCTCAACGCCCTGTCCAAGATGATCGACCCCGGCGAGCGCGTGCTGACCATCGAGGACGCGGCGGAACTGCGCCTGCAGCAGCCGCATTGGCTGCCGCTGGAAACCCGTCCCGCGAACCTCGAAGGGCAAGGCGCGATCACCATCGGCGATCTCGTCAAGAACGCCCTGCGTATGCGCCCCGACCGGATCATCCTAGGCGAAATTCGTGGCGCGGAGTGTTTCGACCTGCTCGCCGCGATGAATACGGGCCACGACGGCTCCATGTGTACGCTCCACTCCAACAGCCCGCGCGAGTGCCTCGGCCGTATGGAGAACATGATCCTGATGGGCGACATCAAGATTCCGAAGGAAGCCATTTCCAAGCAGATCGCCGAATCGGTGGACCTGATCGTCCAGGTCAAGCGCCTGCGCGACGGTTCCCGCCGCATCACCAACGTGACCGAAGTGATCGGCATGGAAGGCGAAGTGATCGTGACGCAGGAACTGTTCAAGTTCGAATATATGGACGAGGATGCCGAGGGTAAGATCATCGGCGAATATCGCTCGCTGGGCCTGCGCCCGTACACGCTGGAAAAGGCGCGCAGCTTTGGTTTCGATCAGGCGCTGCTGGAAGCCTGCCTGTAAAGCACGGACTTCCTCTGGCCGCTGCGCGAGCAGTCACAAAACGACATGACAAGGCGCTTGTAAGGCAGCGCCCCTTCGCGCAGGTTCCGCTCCGCCATCAGCCCACGGAGCCTTGCCATGCGCGTATCCCTTTCCGGCCTCCTTCTCGGTGTCGCCGTGACCCTTGCAGCGCCCGTTCTCGCCCAAACCGCCCCGGCGCCCAGCGCCGCGATCAAGGCTGCCATCGCCGCGCCCACGCGCACGCCCGCCAACACCGCCCGCGATGTCTATCGCCATCCTGCCGAGACGCTGGCTTTCTTCGGTGTCACCCCCGGCCAGACGGTGGTGGAATATGCTCCCGGCGGCGGCTGGTACTCGGAGATTCTCACGCCGCTCACCCACGCCAAAGGCACGTTCTACGCGGCCCAGTTCCCCGGCAAGGGCTATGACGCGCTCGCCAAGAAATTCGCCGCCGACCCGGCCACCTATGGCAAGGTCAAGCTGGTTGCATGGCCCGCGCAGGACCTGATCCCCGATGGTAGCGCCGACACCGTCCTGACCTTCCGCAACGTGCACAATATGGTGATGGCGGGAACCGGCGAGGCGACGTTCCAGCGATTCTTCGCGATCCTCAAGCCCGGCGGCGTGCTGGGCGTGGTCGATCATCGCCTGCCAGAGGACCGGGACAGCGCCCTCGAAAAGAAAAGCGGCTATCTCAAACGATCGACCATCCTCGCGCTGGCGAAGCAGGCCGGGTTCGTGCTGGAGGCGGAGTCGGAGGTGAACGCCAACCCAAAGGATACCGCCGACTGGCCCGATGGCGTCTGGACGCTACCTCCCTCCTACCAACTGGGCGATGTGGACCGCGCCAAATATGCCGCCATCGGCGAGAGCGACCGCATGACGCTGCGCTTTCGCAAGCCGAGGAAATAAGCAATTGCGGCGGGAGTGACGCGGTGGGGCATAGCCGCTAAGCGCCTCCCGTGACGTCCCTTTCCCGTACCGAAAAACCCGGCCTCGCCATTGGCCTGCGCCTTGGCTCTGTCGTGATGCTCAGCCTGATGTGGGCGTTGATCAAGCTGCTCAGCGCGCGCGGCGTGCATCTGGTCGAGTTACTGTTCTATCGTCAATTGCTCGCCATCCCGCTCGTCTATGGGTGGATCGTGTGGAGCGCGGGGCCGGGCGGGATCGCGACGAAGCGGCTGGACCTGCACGCCACGCGCACCGTCATCGGCCTGACCAGCATGGTGTTCAACTTCGGTTCGGTGGTGCTGCTGCCGCTGGCGGAATCCACGACCATCGGCTTCACCGCGCCGATTTTCGCGACCATCTTCTCCGCCCTGTTCCTGCGCGAGGCGACGGGCATCCATCGCTGGAGCGCGGTGCTGCTGGGATTCGTCGGCGTGATCATCATGGCGCGGCCCGACACCGCGCATTTCCCGCCGCTGGGCCTTGCCGTCGCGATCACGGCCGCGATCGGAGTCGCGATCATCTCTATCCTGCTGCGCGCCCTGTCGCGCACGGAGACGCCGCCCGCCATCGTCTTCTGGTTCACGGTGATGTCGGTGCCGCCGCTGGGCCTGTTGATGATCTGGTTCGGCCAGTGGCACGATCCCGTCACCTGGGCGCTGATCGCCGCCATGGGCATATGCGGCGGCATCGCGCAATTGCTGCTCACCTCCGCGCTGCGCTGGGCGCCGGTCGCGGTGGTACTGCCGATGGATTACAGCGCGATCATCTGGGCCGCGCTGCTCGGCTGGATATTCTGGGATACACTGCCCATCGCCTCCACATGGGCGGGAGCGGCATTGATAGTCGCCAGCGGCCTCTACATCCTCCTGCGCGAACACCGGCTGGGCCGCGTCGCGACGTTGCTGGCGGAAGCGGAGTCCAGGCCCTGATCAATCGGCCCGCCGCCGATAGACGCGCATGATGTTATTGGCAGGCATATCGACCAGCCGGGACGGCTCCAGACCCCGCGCCATCGCCTGACGATCCACATTCTCCAGATGGCGCAGCCCCCAGCTCTCGTCCCGCGCGCGCAGGTCAATATCGAAGGCGAGGTTGCTGGGGGCCGTCTCCACCGCGTCGCGCAGGAAGGGGCCATAAAGGATCAGCGGAGCACCCGGCGACAGCAACCGCGCCGCGCCCTCCAGCAACCCCAAAGTCGCCTCCCACGGGCTGATATGGATCATATTGATGCACAGGATCGCATCGGCCCGTGCCAGCGGCCACTGTGCAGCCTGCGCGTCGAGGTCCAGCGGCGGACGCAAATTGTTGAGCTTGGCCTGTATCGCCCATGCCGTAATGGACGCGCGGGCCATGGGATCGGCGTCGCTCGGCTGCCACGTCAGCGCGGGGAAGAGGCCCGCGAAATGGAGGGCATGCTCGCCGGTCCCGCTCGCGATTTCCAGCACGGTGCCGCTCTCCGGCAATTCCTGCCGCAACACCGCCGCGATCGCATCACGGTTCCGCTCCGTCGCGGGGGCATGGCGGCGAGCGTCGCCGGTCACAGGCGCGCCGCCTCAACAGCTATGCAGAACCACTGTGCCAACAGCATCCGATAATCCCCTCTCGTCCACGCCCCCAATCTAGGAAGGGACGGGCGCGGACGAAAGGGAATTTATCGGCCTTATTCCGCGGCTTCGGCGGCGGGCGGGGTCCAGCTCAGCACCGGCTTGCGCGCGGCCAGCGTCTCGTCCAGACGGCGGCGCGGCGCGAAATGTGGCGCGCCCTTGAGCGAGGGATCGCCGTTCTTGGCCCGGTTCGCGACGGAGCGCAGCGCGCCGATGAACTGGTCGAGGCCCGCCTTGCTCTCCGTCTCCGTCGGCTCCACCAGCATCGCGCCATGGACAACCAGCGGGAAATACATGGTCATCGGGTGGAAGCCCTCGTCGATCAGGCCTTTGGCCACGTCGATGGTCGAGAAACCCTCGGCCAGTCCCTTGTCGCTGAACAGCGCCTCGTGCATGCACGGCCCCGCCGCACCGAACGGCGCGTCCAGCACGCCGTCGAGGCTGCGCAGGATATAGTTGGCGTTCAGCACCGCGTCGCCCGACACCTGACGCAGACCGTCCGCGCCATGGCTGAGGATATAGGTCAGCGCGCGAGTGAACATGCCCATCTGGCCGTGGAAGGCGGTCATGCGACCGAAACTGCCGGCATGATGCTCGCCCGCCGTCTCCTCCTCGACCAGCTGGAATGATCCGTCGGCCTGCTTCTCGACGAAGGGCAGCGGGGCATAGGGGGCAAGCGCCGCCGACAGCACCACCGGACCCGAACCCGGCCCGCCGCCGCCATGGGGCGTGGAGAAGGTCTTGTGCAGGTTGATGTGCATCGCATCGACGCCAAGGTCGCCCGGACGCACGCGCCCGACGATGGCGTTGAAGTTGGCGCCGTCGCAATAGACGAACGCGCCCACCGCATGGACCGCGTCCCCGATGGCCTTCATGTCCCGCTCGAACAGCCCGCAGGTATTGGGGTTGGTGATCATCACCGCCGCAACGTCCGGGCCGAGGCGCGCCTTGAGCGCCTCCAGATTGACGCGGCCATCCTCCGTCGCCGGAATATCCTCCACGCGGTATCCGCAGAAGGCCGCTGTCGCGGGATTGGTGCCATGCGCGCTTTCGGGGACGAGGATGACGGAGCGGGCATCCCCCTTCGCCTCCAGCGCGGCGCGGATCGCCAGCAGGCCGCAGAGTTCGCCATGCGCGCCCGCCTTGGGGCTGAGCGCCACGGCGGACATGTTGGTCAGCGTGATCAGCCAGTGCGACAATTGCTCCATCACGCCCAGCGCGCCCTGCACCGTGGAGACGGGCTGAAGCGGGTGGATGTCCGCAAAACCGGGCAGCCGCGCCGCCGCCTCGTTGAGGCGGGGGTTGTGCTTCATCGTGCAGGAACCGAGCGGAAAGACGCCGAGGTCGATGCCGTAATTCTGGCGCGACAGGCGGGTGTAATGGCGTACCGTCTCCGGCTCCGACAGGCCCGCGAGGCCGATGGGCGCAGTGCGGGCAAGCCCGCCGAGGCGCGAGGCGACGTCAGGCGCGGCATCGAAATCGACGCCGGTCATGCGGTCGTTGCCCAGTTCGAACAACAACGGCTCGTCCAGCATCAGCGCGCGATTGCCGGTGAAGGTGGCGGGGACGCTGCCGTCGTCCTCTACCGCGACGGGGGCCGTGGGACGGCCTTCCTTGAGCATGCTCATGCCAGAACCTCCTTCAAACCTTCGGCCAGTGCCTCGACATCCTCGTCCGTGGTCGTTTCCGTGACGGCGACGATCAGGCCGTTCGCCAGTTCGGACTGCCCCGGATAGAGGCGGCCCAGCGACACGCCGCCCAAAATCTGCCGCTCGGCCAGCGCGCGCGCGGCCTCCCGTGCGTCGCTGGACAGGATGAGCGTGAATTCGTTGAAGAAGCTGTCGTTGAGGACCGACACGCCCGGCACCTGCGCCAGCCGCTCTGCCGCCTTCGCCGCCTTGGCATGGTTGAGCAGCGCCAGTTCACGCAGCCCGGCTTCGCCCAGCAGCGTCATGTGGATGCTGAACGCCAGCGCGCACAGGCCGGAGTTGGTGCAGATGTTGGACGTCGCCTTCTCGCGCCGGATATGCTGCTCGCGGGTCGAGAGGGTGAGCACGAAACCGCGCTTGCCCGCCGCATCCACCGTCTGCCCGCACAAGCGGCCCGGCATCTGCCGCACCAGCTTCTCGCGGCAGGCGAACAGGCCGAGGTAGGGACCGCCGAATTGCAGGCCGACACCGATGGACTGCCCCTCGCCCACCACGATGTCCGCACCCATCTCGCCCGGCGACCGGATCGCGCCCAGCGCCAGCGGCTCGGTAACGACCACGATCAGCAGCGCGCCCGCCGCATGGGCCGCGTCGGCAATGGGAGTGAGGTCGGTGATGCGGCCGAGGATATCGGGATATTGCACGACGACGGCGCTGGTATCCCGGTCGATCCCGGCGATCAGCGCATTGGCATCGGTCGCGGCGGTCAGCGAGGGCGCCTGATGCACCAGCGTGTCGCCGGTGAACCGCGCCATCGTGTCGGCCACCGACACATAATGCGGGTGCAGCCCCGACGAGAGGATCGCCTTCGCCCGCTTCGTCACGCGGCGCGCCATGCCGATCGCTTCCCAGCAGGCCGTCGACCCGTCGTACATGGAGGCGTTGGCGACATCCATGCCGTACAGGCGCGCGACCTGCGTCTGGAACTCGAAGAGCACCTGCAACGTCCCCTGCGCGATTTCCGGCTGATAGGGGGTGTAGGCGGTCAGGAACTCGCCGCGCTGGATCAGGTGATCGACGCTGGCAGGGATATGATGCTTATACGCCCCCGCGCCCAGGAAGAAGGGCACGCTGCCCGCCGCCATATTCTGCCCCGCCAGAGCCGCCATATGCCGCTGCACCGCCATTTCGCTGGCATGGGCGGGCAGGCCCGGCACAGGCCCCTCGAGCAGGGCAGCGCCCGGCACGTCGGAGAACAGGGCATCGACGCTGGGCGCGCCGATGACCGACAGCATCTCGGCGCGGTCGGTGTCGGAGAGGGGCAGATAGCGCATGGGACAGGCTTTCCGGATCGCAAGGGATAGTTTCCGTTCGTCCTGAGCTAGTCGAAGGACTGTCCTTCTCTTCGGGGTGGTCGCCAGAGAGAAAGTACAGCCCTTCGACAAGCTCAGGGCGAACGGTAATGGGGTCAGAGGCCCGCGACGAACTTCTTGTAGGCACCCTCGTCCATCAGGGCTTCCAGTTCGCTGGGATCGGTCAGGCGCAGCTTGAAGAACCAGCCTTCCTCCTCCGCGTCGGAGTTGACGAGGCCCGGCTCCTCCTCCAGCGCACCGTTTACTTCGACCACTTCGCCCGAAGCGGGGGCGTAGATGTCGGACGCGGCCTTCACGGATTCCACGACGGCGGCGTCATCGCCCTTGTCGAAGCTCTTGCCCTCTTCGGGCAGTTCCACGAACACGATGTCGCCAAGCTGTTCCTGCGCATAATCGGTGATGCCGACGGTGGCGATGTCGCCGGAAACGTCGATCCATTCATGTTCGTCGGTGAAATAGCGGCTCATTACTTGCCTCCTTTGCGGACATAGCGATGGGGAACGAAGGGCATGGACGTGACGGTCGCGCCGAGGCGCTTGCCCCGCACTTCGATGGAGAGGGGGGTGCCGGGCGCGGCGCTCGCCGCATCGACCCAGCCCATGGCGATCGGCGTGCCCAGGCTGGGGCTGTGCCCGCCGGATGTGACCGTGCCGACAGCCGTGTCACCGGAGAAGATCACCGCGCCTTCGCGCGCGGGCAGGCGCCCCTCGACGGTAAGGCCGACGCGGACCTGGGCGGGCGGGGTTGCCAGTTCGGCCTGCACCCGCGCATCGCCCATAAAACCACCCTCGGTCCGGCGACGCTTCGACACCGCAAAACCGAGGCCTGCCGCGATCACGCTGTAATCCGGCGTCAGGTCATGGCCATAGAGCGGCAGCCCGGCCTCCAGACGCAGGGAGTCGCGCGCGCCAAGGCCGATGGGCTTCACCTCCGGCTGGTCGAGCAGCGCTGTGGCCAGCGCCTCCGCATCCTCGGCACGGACGGAAATCTCATAACCGTCCTCCCCGGTGTAGCCCGAACGGCTGACGCCCAGCGGACGGCCCTCCCACTGATAGGGCGCGGCCTCCATGAAGCCCAGATCCTCGACCGCAGGCGCGCCGTCGATGGCGGGGACGAGGCCCAGCCGGGCGAGCGCATCGACCGCCTTGGGCCCCTGCAACGCCAGCAGCGCCTGTTCGTCGAGGTGGTTGAGGTCGATCTCGTCCGGCAGATATTCGCGCAGATGGGCGATATCGTCCCATTTGCACGCGCCGTTGACGATCAGGAACAGATGGTCGCCGTGATTGGTGACCATCAGATCTTCCAGCACGCCGCCCGCTTCATCGAGGAACAGCGAATAGCGAATCTTGCCGGGCTTCAGGCCGATAATGTCGCCGGGCAACAGCTTTTCCAGTTCCGCCGCGGCGTCGGGGCCGCTCAGCTTCAACTGGCCCATGTGGCTGACGTCGAACAATCCGGCGCTTTCGCGCGTCCACAGATGCTCGGCCATGATGCCTTCATATTGGACCGGCAGCCAGTATCCCGCGAAATCGACCATGCGGCCGCCGCGCGCACGATGCCAGGCGTCCAGAGGCAGGCTCTCGGTCGGCTGCACGTCAAGTCCGGTGGATGCGTCGTCGCTCATATCAATTCCCGTCAGAAGGCAAGTGGCGAAGGGAGTCCGCGCGCCGCACGGCATCCATCCGACCCCCTCTGTCACGGAACCTGAGAGCTTTGACCGGAACGACCGCCAACGACGGTGCCCGGCTTACCCCTTCGGTGGGACGGCGCCATGACGGCCCGTCCGCTTTCCAGAGTGTCTTTGCCGCTGCGGTCCTTTGAACCTGAGAGATTCCGGGGTGGTTGCTCCTTCGGCGGCCGTGTGATCCTGAAAGGAACGGCGCTCTCCCGCAGTGACACCGGTATGCTGCCCAAAAGATTGTGCAGCGCACCAGCGACGAAGCCAGACATGACCGGCCCGCCGATTCGAGTCAATCGTGCAGTCAGGGGGCGGCAACCGGCTCCACGGCTTTTCCACAGATTTCGCCATGCACGCGCGTCGCATAGCGATCCGTCATGCCAGCGATGAAGTCCCCGATGTGACGGCTGCGCCCCGGTTCCTGCGCGGGCAGGCTGGCGGACCAGTTGTCCGTCATCAGGGTCGGGTCGGCGCGATAGGCGGCGAACAGGTCGCGCACGGTGCGGTCGGCCCGCTCCGCCGCCTCGATCTGTTCCGGGTGATGATAGAGGTTGGCGTACATGAACCGGGTGAGCGCCTGCTCCTCCTGCGCCATCGCAGGGCTGAACCCCGCCAGCGCCCGCCCCGCCGCGCGCACGTCCGCAACGTCACCGATGCGCGCCTCCGCGATGCTGGCCTGCGTGTGGGCGATCACATCATTGACCATCACGCCGATCTGGTCGCGGATCAGTTCGCGCACCAGCCGCTGCTCCGGCACCTCCGGGTAGCGCGCCCGTACCCGGTCCCAGCCGTCGCGCAGCAGGGGCCGCTCCATTAACTGATCGATGGTAAGCAGGCCCGCGCGCAGCCCGTCGTCGATGTCGTGATTGTCATAGGCGATGTCGTCGGACACCGCCGCCACCTGCGCCTCCAGCGAGGGCCATGTGTGGAGGTCGAGCGGAAAGGCCGCGTCCAGTTCCTGCATCGCCCAGCCGGGCCGCAGGATCGGGCCATTATGCTTCGCCAGCCCCTCCAGCGTCTCCCACGTGAGGTTCAGGCCGTCGAAGCGCGGATAGGGCGTCTCCAGCCGCATCAGCGTGCGCAGGCACTGGGCATTATGGTCGAACCCGCCATGGTCGGCCATCACTGCCTCCAGCGCATCCTCGCCTGAATGGCCAAAGGGCGGGTGACCGATGTCATGGGCGAGACACAGCGCCTCCGTCAGATCCTCGTTCAGGCCAAGGGCGCGCGCGATGGTCCGCCCGATCTGCGCGACTTCGAGGCTGTGCGTCAGGCGGACGCGATAATGGTCGCCGTCGGGGGCCACGAACACCTGCGTCTTGTGGCGCAGGCGGCGGAAACTGATCGAGTGGATGATGCGGTCGCGGTCGCGCTGAAACGCATCACGCGGCCCGCGCTGTTCGCCGCCGGCCTCGGCATGTTCGCGGCCCCGGCTGTGCGCCGGGTCGCTGGCATAGGGTGCGAGCATCCGTCTACCCCTATTTGCCGGACAGCGCGGCGACGGTTTCGCCCGCCTCGCTCTGCCAGACGAAGCCGTCGCTGCCCGCCTTCTTGAGGTCGGTCAGCAGCGCCTTTGCCTTGGTCTGGCTGACGAACGGGCCGACGAGCAGGCGGCGGGTCGCGCCCCATTCGGCGGTAAAGGCATCCTCGCCCGCCAGCACCGAATAGGTCTTGCGCAGGCGGCGCATATCGAAGGCGAGCGCAGCCGGGTCGCGGCCCGTGGCGATCTGGACCCAGATGCGGGCGGGATTGGCCTTGATCCGCGCCTTCTCCTCCGCTTCCGCCTTGGCTTCGGCCTTTGCTTTGGCGTCGGCCTCCGCCTTCAGCTTGGCGGCGGCGTCCCGCTTGGCCTTGTCGGCAGCGGCCTTGCGCTTGGTCGCCTGTATCTGCGCGACTTCGTTCAGGTCGACCAGTTGGGGCGGCGCGACGCGCTCCGACTCCGGCACCTCGATCGCGGCCATGATTTCGGCCAGCGTGCGGGGCCGGGTGGCAGGCGCGGCGCCTTCCACGGGGGCCGTGGTGAAACCGGGCTGCGGCGCGGGAGTCGGCGGTGCGGAAGCTGGCGGCGGCGCGTTGGCCGGAACAGTCCGCGCCGGGACGCGCGATCCGCCCAGCGCATTGCCCATGGGCGTCGGCCCCTGTACCGGCGCGGCCTGTGACGGCGTGGGAGTGGGAGTGGGCGCAGCTATCGCCACCTGCACCGGCGGCTGCGACGGCGCTGGCGTCGGCTGGACCGTCATGGGAGTGGCGGGACGTAGCGGCTGAGCGGGCTGCGGCACGGGCTGGACAAGAGCCGGCTCTCGCGCGGCAAAGGCAGCATTGGGCGCGGACGAAACGGCAGGAGCCTGCATCACGCGAGCGGCCTGCGCACGGCTTTCGGCGCGCCGCCGTTCCGCCGTGGTCCAGCCGTCGGGATCGTCATTGCCCGCATCGGCGGTGCGGGTCGCGGCGGCGGGCGGCATGGGCGCGACCGTCCGCATCGTGGGGACAGGCTGCACCATCGCGGGCGGGGCATCACCGCGCGGCATGGCGGCCAGCAGGCTGCTGTCCTCAGCCGATGCGGCGGGCTGGACGACGGCTGACGGCCTGCGCCGGTCCCGCGAGCTGGTGCGGCGCGCGGCATTTTCCGCCCGCGCGGTCACCTGCGCGGCGGCAGGCGGCGTCGTCACCGTGGCAAGGCGCAGGCCCTCCGCCGGAAACTGCCCATAATGCACCGCCGCCGCCTTTTGCGCGGGGGTCAGCGACCCCATGCGGATGAGATACGGGTCCATCGCGTCCGACAGGTTGCGCGGCATGATGGTCTGCGCGATGCGCCGCGCCTCCGCCGTGCGACCGTTCATGGCGAGGATCATCGTGCGGTCGCGCCACGCCGCGCGGTCGCTCTTGAACAACAGCGGGCGCAGCTGCGCTTCCGCCAGATCGACCTTCCCAGAAATGCCCAGCGACACGGCATAGGCACGGGTGAGCTGCGTATTGCCGGGATCGCGTTGCAGGGCGAGGGCATAATCCCGCTGCGCCTTGTCCTGCTGCCCGGTCAGGTCATAGGCCATGGCCCGTTCCGCGCTATAAGCGTCCGCCCGCACGCCCAGCGCCTCGGCATCGTCGAAATAGGCGGCGGCATCGCGCGGTTGCTTGAGGCCAAGCGACACGAGCGCGAGGCCCAGCTTCGCACGCCCGTCGCGCGCATTCACCATGTTCGCGCGCGTGAAGAACCCGTTGGCCGCCTGCTCGTCACCCAGTTCGTAGGACGCCATGCCTGCGCCGATCAGCGCCTCCATATCGGTCGGCTGGCGCGACAGGCGATTGAGATTCTGGTTGAGCCGCTCCACCGCCAGGCTGGGCGGGGTCTGCTGGACGATCGCGCCGGTCTGCGCGGCAGCGGGAGCGGCGGGGATCGCGCCGAGGGCCAGGATCGAAACGGCGACCGACAGGCCCGATAATGACTTCACGTTGTAATACCCTCATTTTTCCGGCGCATATGACCCATGCACCCGTCCGCCGGTCGTCCTGCACCGCCATAGCATGCGGTTCGGATCGCCGCCATAAGCTGACGCGGGCGAGGATATAGAGTTACATCGGCAGCGTCCACTAAGACGGGCGCGGCGGAGCAACGGCGCGTCGTTTTTGCCTCTTCTATTTGGGGTGGGAAACGGAAGGGCGGGTTTTCAACGTCGTCTCCTTGGTCTCCTGGCGGAGGCGCAAGCAGGTAACGCGCCATTCTCACCTGGGTAGATGCCTACGCTCTGCCTTGCTTATTTCGTTCAATTATCTCAGGGTCATAGAAACCCACTTTCGCGCGTCTGTTGCGCCACGACACGGCAGCCACCCCCAGAGCCATCGGGAGGACGACGATATGTGGGTTCTGGAACCACCCGCCCCCTGAAACGAAGCTGCTCCACCACAGGATTGCCCCGGCCAAAAAGCCAAAGATCAATCCAATTTTCATTCGCCACGGTTTGGGCTTCGTCAGATCATCGCCCGTGAACTGCTCCACCTCATCGAGCAATGCCTTCAAGGTGGCCGCGCCCTCCTCATCCAGCGGAAGCTCAACGGCAGCGGCGCGGCGGCGGATTTGATCCAACGCAGCGCTCCTGAGCGAACAGGACGTGAAATCATCCCAGTCCCATTTACCAGCTGAGCCGTTCAGAAATCCGCCGATGGTATCGAACACATATTGCCGCTCATCTCGCATCAAAGGACCGTGCCCGAACGGCAGCTATCGAGCAAGAATCCCTCAAGTGCGGATGGAAAAAAGGGCCGCTAGCCAACCGCCTCAGGGTCATATCGATTTTGCCCGCTGGTACGACGCCAACTTGCATCGGCTCTTTTCATCGCGCCCGATGCTCGGTCCCCAGACCCGCCGTTATAAAGAGAGCCGTCGCCTGCCCGTCCACATCCGCCGTGTGCCAAACCCCCGCCGGGTTGATCGCATAGTCGCCCACCCCCAAAGTCACCTGCGTTTGCGCCCCGTCGGCGTCCTCCTGAATCAGCGTGATCGAACCGCCGGTACACACCACCAGTTCGTCTCCGGCGGGGTGCATTTCCCAACTGGTCCAGCTTTCCGAGAAGTCATAGAGGCTGACCAGCCGCCCCTCGGCGCCATCGGCGGCATGGCGCTCGGCATAGTCCGCATACCAGTCCATGCCGGTGAACGGCGGCTGGGGCACGGCTGTCGCGCCGAGCCCCAGATGCACCGGATTGTCCGTCAGTCTTTGTCCGCCCATCTGCCTTCTCCTGACGGGCGATGTGTTCAGCCCGCGAGCAACGCCTTTATCGCGGCGATGGCGGCACCGGCCTTGTCACCGTCCGGCCCGCCGCCCTGCGCCATGTCGGGACGGCCACCGCCGCCCTTGCCGCCCACCGCTTCCACGCCCGCACGGACGAGGTCGACGGCGCTGTGCTGGCCGACGAGATCGTCTGTCACGCCCGCCGCAATGGTCGCGCGGCCATCGCTGACCGCGACCAGCACGGCGACGCCACTGCCCAGTTGCTGCTTGGCCTCGTCCACCAGACCGCGCAGGGCCTTGGGGTCCAGCCCATCGATCACACGGCCCAGGAATTGCACAGAGCCGACCTGTTCCGGCGCGGAGGCCGACGCGCCGTCGCCGGACCCGCCGCTGCCCGCCATGGCCAGCGCGCGCTTTGCGTCGGCCAGTTCGCGCTCCAGCTTGCGGTTCTGCTCGAACAGGCTGGCGACGCGCGCCGGAACCTCATCAGGCGTGGTGCGCAGCGATGCGGCGACCGCCCGCAGTTTCTCGTCGCGGTCCACCAGCCACAGGCGCGCGGCTTCGCCGGTCAGCGCCTCGATACGGCGCACGCCGCTCGACACCGCGCCCTCGGACACGATCTTGAACAGCGCAATGTCGCCCAGCGCATCGACATGGGTGCCACCGCACAGTTCGACCGAGTAATTGCCGTCGTCGGTCGCGCCCATGCTGAGCACGCGAACCTCCTCGCCATATTTCTCGCCGAACAGCGCCATCGCGCCCGCCGCAATGGCATCGTCCGGCGACATGAGGCGCGTGTTGACGTCGGCATTGCCGCGGATCTGCGCGTTTACTTCTGCCTCGACGGCAGCGATCTGCGCCGGAGTGATCGGGTCCGGCTGCGCGAAGTCGAAGCGAAGACGATCCGCCGCGACGAGGCTGCCCTTTTGCGTGACATGCGCGCCCAGATGGTTGCGCAGCGCCGCATGGGCGAGATGGGTCGCACTGTGGTTCGCACGAATCTGGCGGCGGCGCTGCGTGTCGATGGCGAGGTGCACGGTATCGCCGACCGCGATCCTGCCCGCCTCGATCACCGCCTGATGCGCGTGCAGGCGACCGAGCGGCTTGCTGGTATCCTCGACCTTGGCGACCAGTCCGCCCGGCGTGGTGATGCGGCCTGCGTCACCCAATTGGCCACCGCTTTCGCCATAGAAAGGCGTCTGGTTGACGAGGATGGTGACGCTTTCGCCCGTTGACGCGCTCTCGACGCGCGCGCCATCGCGGACCAGCGCGACGACCTGCGCCTCGCCATCGTCCGCCGTGTAGCCGATGAACTCGGTGCCACCCATTTCCTCGGCAATGTCGAACCAGACAGCCTCGGACGCCTTTTCGCCCGACCCTTTCCACGCGGCGCGGGCTGCGGCCTTTTGCGCGGCCATGGCCTGATCGAAACCGGCCTTGTCGACGCCGAGCCCCTGAGCGCGCAGGGCGTCCTCAGTCAGGTCGAGCGGGAAGCCGAAGGTGTCATACAGCCGGAAAGCCGTCTCGCCCGCCAGCGTGTCGCCTTCCTTCATGCCCGCCGTCGCCTCGTCGAGCAGGCGCAGGCCCTTTTCGAGCGTCTGGCGGAAACGGGTTTCCTCGCGCAGCAGCGTTTCGGTGATCAGCGCCTGCGCCCGGCCGAGTTCGGGATAGGCGGCGCCCATTTCCTGCACCAGTCCGGGGACGAGGCGGTGCATCAGCGGATCGGCCGCACCCAGCAGATGCGCGTGGCGCATCGCGCGGCGCATGATGCGGCGCAGGACATAGCCGCGCCCTTCATTCGCGGGCAGCACGCCGTCCGCGATCAGGAAGCAGGTGGAGCGCAGGTGATCCGCGATCACGCGATGGCTCGCGCGATTCTCCCCCTCTGCCGCGACACCGGTCAGGTTGACTGACTGGGTGATCAGCGCCTTGAACGTGTCCGTATCATAATTGTCGTGGACGCCCTGCAGCACCGCCGCGACACGCTCCAGCCCCATGCCGGTGTCGATGCTGGGCCGGGGCAAGGGCACGCGGGTACCGTCCTCCGCCTGGTCGAACTGCATGAACACCAGATTCCAGATTTCGACGAATCGGTCGCCGTCCTCTTCCGGGCTGCCCGGAGGACCGCCCCAGATATGGTCGCCATGGTCGAAGAAGATTTCGGAACAGGGGCCGCAGGGTCCGGTGTCGCCCATAGACCAGAAATTGTCGTTGGTGGCGATGCGGATGATGCGCTCTTCGGGGAGGTTCGCAATCTTGCGCCACAGGTCGAACGCTTCATCATCGGTGTGATAGACGGTGACGGTCAGCCGGTCGGGCGAAATGCCCCAGACCTGCGTGAGCAGCGTCCAGGCGTGGGTGATCGCCTGTTCCTTGAAATAATCGCCGAAGCTGAAATTGCCCAGCATCTCGAAGAAGGTGTGGTGGCGCGCCGTATAGCCGACATTGTCGAGATCATTATGCTTGCCGCCCGCCCGCACCGACTTCTGCGCGGAAGCTGCGCGGGTATAGGGCCGCGTCTCCCGCCCGGTGAAGACATTCTTGAACGGCACCATGCCCGCATTCACGAACATGAGCGTGGGATCGTTATTCGGCACCAGGGGAGCGGATTGCACCGGCTCGTGACCATTGGCGGCGAAATAGTCGAGGAAGGCGCGACGGATGTCGTTGGTCGAAGTCATGCCCTGCGCTTACGGGATGCGCGGGCCAGCGACAAGATGAGAGTCTGGGTCAGACTGATCGTCCGGTGCAGATATGGTCGGGGAGGCGGTGGAAGTGAACGGCTTGTGGCAGCTAGCGGCCATTTGCGGACTCCTGCATCGGCCGGGCCGCCATCTGAAAGCAGCCATCCCCGCAATACGTCACCCCAGTGCAGGCTGGGGTCTCAGGCGGTCAGAACGCGAGGTCAGACATGTCGCGCCGGTCGGGATTGCTGTCCCCGATGAGCCAGATTTTCCATGCCGCACTGTGGCGAAGCCTCCGCCTGAGATGCCAGCCTTCGCTGGCATGACGTAGAGAGATTATGTCCGTTCTGGTCTGTTTGCGTTTGATGAACAGACTGTACCCAATCCACCCAAAATCCGCTCCCCACCCAAACCAAACAAAACGCCCGCCCCTGTTCTGGGGGCGGGCGTAGAACTTCGCGGCACGGCGCGAACGCCGGTAACGCGTCTTATTCGTCGTCGGCGTCGTCGCTGTCGGGGCCGGTCATCATGCCCTCGGCCACGGCCTCGGTCTTGGAACGGATCGCCTTTTCGAGCTTGGCCGCCAGTTCGGGATTTTCGCGCAGGAAGGTCTTGGCGTTTTCACGCCCCTGCCCGATGCGCACCGAATCATAGGAGAACCAGCTGCCCGACTTCTCGACCAGCCCCGCCTTGACGCCAAGGTCGAGGATTTCGCCAATCTTGGAGATGCCCTCGCCATACATGATGTCGAATTCGACCTGCTTGAACGGCGGAGCGACCTTGTTCTTCACCACCTTCACGCGGGTCGCGTTGCCGACGATGTCGTCGCGATCCTTGATCTGGCCGGTGCGGCGAATGTCGAGGCGGACGGAGGCGTAGAATTTCAGGGCGTTGCCGCCCGTCGTCGTCTCCGGGTTGCCGTACATCACGCCAATCTTCATGCGCAGCTGGTTGATGAAGATCACCATGCAGCGCGACCGGCTGATCGATCCGGTCAGCTTGCGCAGCGACTGCGACATGAGGCGCGCCTGCAGGCCGACATGGCTGTCGCCCATCTCGCCCTCGATTTCCGCGCGGGGCACCAGCGCCGCGACGGAATCGACCACCAGCACGTCGATCGCATTGGACCGCACCAGCGTATCCACGATCTCCAGAGCCTGCTCGCCCGTGTCGGGCTGCGAGACGATCAGTTCGTCGATGTCCACGCCCAGTTTCTTGGCATAGACGGGATCGAGCGCATGTTCGGCGTCCACGAACGCCGCCGTGCCGCCGCCCTTTTGCGCTTCGGCGATGACGTGCAGCGCCAGCGTGGTCTTGCCCGAGCTTTCCGGCCCATAGACCTCAATCACACGGCCGCGCGGCAAGCCGCCAACACCCAGCGCGATATCGAGGCCGAGCGATCCGGTCGAGATCGCCTCCACCTGCATCGTTTCCTTCGACCCCAGCTTCATCGCCGAGCCTTTGCCGAACGCGCGGTCAATCTGCGCGAGCGCCGCCTCCAAAGCCTTTTGTCTGTCCATGGTCCCCGTCTTCTTGTCGCCGTCGATCAGCTTGAGTTGTGCGGTCATTGTTCGTTCCCATGCCGTAAAAGGATGTTGGACCTTTTGTATCGCATTTGTTCTTATCGAACAAGAGGGGAACGAATAAGGAAAACCGCCCGCTTTCAGCCGTTAAAAAGACCCGCCAGTTTCTCTTCCAGCGAATCGATGAGATAGGGTTTGCCGAGCACCGGAGCACCCACCAGATCGGCGGGCACGCCGTGGCCATTATCGCCGCTGGCAAAGACGAACGGAATGCCCCGTTCCTTGAGCTGGCGCGCCACTGGCCACACCGGCCCGTCGCTGAGGTTGCAATCGAGCAGCGCGCCGTCGATCCGCGCGCCCGACGCCAGCACGTCCAGACAATCCGCACCCGTGGCGCAGGCGCCCGACAATTCGTAGCCAAGCTGTTCGAGGAAATCCTCGACCATCATGGATATCATCGCCTCGTCCTCTGCGATGAGGATATGGCGCGCTTCGAGACTCATGTATTTCCCCCGGTTTGGGCTGGTTCCGCCCCGCTTCGTCCATCCGCCAGCGCATCCCGCGCCGCTTCCGCAATCTGGGCGACCGAAAAGGGCTTGGGCAGGAAGCTGACGTTGGCGATATCGATCGATTTACGCAGTTGTTCCTCGGCATAGCCCGACATGAACAGCACGGGCAAGTCGGGGCGGTCCTGCCGCGCGCGTCGCACCATGGCGGGGCCGTCCATGCCCGGCATGACCACGTCGGAGATCAGGAGGTCGACATGGCTCATCTCCGCCAGCCGCGCCAGCCCCTGCTCGCCATCCGACGCGACGGTGACGGAATAGCCCTGCCGCGTCAGCGCGCGTTCGGCGACGTTGCGGACCATATCCTCATCCTCGACCAGCAGGATGGTGCCCGTGCCCCATGTGTCGGGCGTCGGCGCCTTGCGCTGCGGCGCGCGCACGGGCGCCTCGCCCGGCTGTCCGGCGTGGACGGGCAGGTAGATGAGGAATTGGGTGCCCTTGCCCAGTTCCGATTCGGCGAAGATGAACCCGCCCGACTGTTTGACGATGCCATAGACGGTCGAGAGGCCGAGGCCGGTGCCCTTGCCCACTTCCTTGGTCGTGAAAAACGGCTCGAAAATCTTGCCCAGCACTTCCGGCGGGATGCCAGTGCCCGAATCGCTGACGGAGAAGGCCGTGTAATCAGTGATCGGCATGATCTCCGCGCGGATCGTGCGGACTTCCGACGCGGGCACGGCAAAGGTGCGGATCGACACGGTGCCGCCAATCCCGGTCATCGCATCGCGCGCGTTGACGACGAGGTTGACGATCACCTGTTCCAGCTGCCCCGGATCGGCACGCACGGGGCCAAGGCCGCGGCCATGGCTGACCGCCAGATTGATGTTCTCGCCCAACAGCCGCTTGAGGAGGGCCGACACCTCCGACACCACATCGGGAAGTTGCAGCACCTGCGGACGCAAAGTCTGTTGCCGTGAGAAGGCAAGCAACTGGCGCGTCAGGCTGGCGGCGCGGTTGCTGTTCGACTTGATCTGCTGAATATCGTCATAGTCGCTGTCGCCCGGCGTATGGCGCATCAGCATCAGGTCGCAATGGCCGATGATCGCGGTCAGCACATTGTTGAAGTCATGCGCGACGCCGCCCGCCAGCTGGCCCACGGCCTGCATCTTGGTCTGCTGCGCCACCTGCCGCTTGAGCCGCGTCTCCTCCGTATTGTCGCGCAGGGACAGCAGGACGGAGGCTTCGCCAAGGCCGCGCACGCCCGCAAGGCTGAGCGAAACCGGTTCGTCCGGCTGGGTGCGCAGGCGCACGGCGATGTCGCCCGACACCTGAGAGCCGACGGCATAGCGGCGAATCGCCTCCGCCACCGCCGCCTGATCCTCCGCGATGACAAGATCGCCCGGATAGCTGGGCTTGTTATTGCCCACGACCCCCGCCGCCCGCTCGAACGCGTTGTTGTAGAACAGCAGCCGCCCGTCGCGGTCCGCCATCGCCAGGCCAAAGGGCAACAGCGACAGCAATGTCTCGACATAGGCGAGGCTGGACGTCGCATCCACGCCGACCATGGAGTCGTCGAGCATGATGAGCAGCATCGGGCCGGACGGATCATTGGCGCGGATCGGCACCTGCACGATGCGGATCGGGACGGCGCGCTGTTCCTCGCGGGCGAAGAAGATGCGCCCCTTGGCGTCGACACGCATATAGGCGGCGAGGTCGCGGCCGATGATATTGCTGTCGGTCTTGCCGGTCGCGCGCAGCAGGAACGCCGCGTTCGCCGCGCGCACCCGGCCCTCTGCACCGATCAGCGCGGTCATCACGCCCGCTTCGGCCATGTGCTCGCCGGTCTGGCCGGTGATGATGCGCAGGCAGTCGTCCATGACATTGGCCTGCTGCACCGGGCTGAACCGCCACAGCAGATAATCCTCCGACCGGCCCGTGCGGATGATGTCCGCGTCGAGGAGCAGCGCGCCGCGCGCAATGCCCTCGACCCGCGCCTCCCCGTCGCGCCACGCCGCGCGCCCGGCAGCGGTCAGGCGATCGACGTCGGGCGGGGCCAGTTTCATCTGCGGCGGCGTGGGATAGCCGGGAAACCACTCGCCGAACTGGTCGCTCGCGCAGATCAGCCGGCCATTGCGGTCGGTGATCGCGATGGCGCTGCCCGCCGACTGCGCGGCGACACGCGCCACGGTCCAGTCGGTGACGACGGCCTGACTGGCGAACTCCGTCGCCGGGAACAGGCGGCGGGCGTACCAGAGGAGAAAGGTCGCCGCGACGACCGTCGCCGCGAACCCGCCCGCCAGCGCAGGCTCCCGCACCGCCCAATAGAGGATTGCCGCGCTCCCCAGCGCCGCAAGGCCGAGCGCCGGGAGGACATGGCGTGCCGACGGCCGCCCCGTGATATCGAGCAGGTCGTCGCGATGGGACGAGGCCATCGCCTATCGCCCCGCGCCGGAGGGGATGAACCGCCGCATCATGCCGATGCCGCCGGCGCATTGGCGAGGCGTTCCGCCCGGTCATGCGCCCGCGCCTTCCACCGCGACGCGATGCGCGCGCGCCAGAAGAAGCTGGAGAGGAGATAGCCGATGGCGGCCGAGACGACCGATACGACGAACAGACCCATGATCAGAGCGGGCGCCGTCTCCGACAACAACCAGTCGAGCCACACCCGCCAGTCCGCATGGCTTTCGATAAGGGCGGTGAAGCGGCTGACGTCCGCCGACCGCCCCAGCATCGCATTGCCGATGTACAGCGACAGGCCGACGAGGAACGGCGTGGTGGCGGGGTTGGACAGAAATGTCATCGCCACCGCAATCGGCACATTGGCGCGCACCGGCAAGGCCAGCAGCGCCGCGCCCGCCATCTGAAGGCCAGGGATCAGCAGGAAAATGCCGACCAGCAGGCCCAGCGCCACGCCGCGCGGCACCGAACGGCGGGTAAAGCGCCACAGGGCTGGCGCCAGAACGCGGTGCGCCACGGGACGGATGAAGCGATTCTGCTCCAGGCTTTCACGGCTGGGCACGCTGTCGCGATAGAGGCGGACGAGGTGCCGCTTGACCATCAGCCCCGGCCTCCCATCATCCCTTGTCCCGCATGAGACGGCTCTGTTCACGCTTCCAGTCGCGATCCTTGATCGTCTCGCGCTTGTCCTGGACGTTCTTGCCCTTGCAGATGGCGAGTTCCATCTTGGCCCGGCCCTGACTGTTGAAATAGACCGTCAGCGGGACCAGCGTCATGCCCTTGCGCGCGACCGCGCCGTGCATCTTCTCGATCTCACGGTGATTGAGCAGCAGCTTGCGGACGCGCTTGGGTTCGTGGTTGTAGCGATTGCCGTGGCTGAATTCGGGGATGTTGCTGTTGACCAGCCACACCTGCCCGTCGCGCACCTCGGCATAGCTTTCCACGATGGAGCCTTGCCCGCCGCGCAGGGATTTTACCTCCGTGCCCGTCAGCGCGATGCCCGCCTCATACACGTCCTCGATAAAAAACTCGAAGCGCGCGCGACGGTTCTCGGCGACGGTCTTGACCTTGTCGAACTCTGCTGGACGTGGGCGAACCATGATGCCTTAATTCTCTGGTGGGCTGCACATGTAGGCGCAGCGGGGTGCTTACACCAGCCCCGCGATTTCCAGCGCGCGATCAATCGTCGTGCGGGCGGCGCTGGACGGCGGCGTGATGGGCAGGCGCACCTCGTCCGGCATGTCGGGACGCACGCGCGACAGCGCGTACTTCACCGGACCCGGCGACGTGTCGCAGAACATCGCGTCGTGCAGCGGATAGAGCCGGTCCTGCAACGCCAGCGCCTGATCCCACTCGCCTGCGGCACAGGCGGCCTGGAAATCCGCGACAAGGCGCGGCGCGACATTGGCCGTGACGGAGATGCAGCCGGTGCCGCCCATGGCGTTGAAGGCCAGCGCCGTTTCGTCATTGCCCGACATCTGGCAGAAATCCTCCCCGCAGGCGAGGCGCTGCGCCGTCACGCGGCCGAGGTTGCCGGTCGCATCCTTGATGCCAACGATGGTCTGATACTCCTCCACCAGCCGGTGCATAACGGGCACGCCGATGTCGGTGATCGTGCGGCTGGGCACGTTGTAGAGGATGATCGGCAGGTCGCACCGCTTCGCGAGATAGGCGAAATGCTGGTACACGCCCTCCTGATTGGGCTTGTTGTAATAGGGTGCGACGACCAGCGCGGCGTCTGCGCCCGATGCCTGAGCGGCATACATATGCTCCAGCGCGATGCGCGTGTCGTTGGAGCCGCAGCCCGCGATGACCGGCACCCGACCCGCCGCCTGCTCGACGCAGATGGCGATGACGCGGTTGTGCTCCTCGATCGTCATCGTGGCGCTTTCGCCGGTCGTGCCGCAGGGCACGAGGCCGCTGGAACCCTCCTCTATCTGCCAGTCGACCAGAGCCCGGAACGCTTTCTCGTCCACCGTGCCGTCGCGGAAAGGCGTGATCAGCGCGGGGATAGAACCGGAAAACATTCACAAACTCCTTCAATTACCAGCGACCCGGCTGCATAATGACAAATACGATACGCCCGTTCACCACCGGATCAGGATCGCATTGCCATAATGTCCACCATGGGAAAAGCCCCCCGGATAGCGCGCCCGCTCGGCGCCCTTGCCCTCACGCTCGGCCTTACCTGCACGGTGGCCGACGCGCAGAATCCGACGCAGCTTATGCCGCCCGGCATGGTGCAACCCGTGCCGGGGACGGTGCAGCCGGTGCCCGGCAGCCAAAATTCGGGAATGGTGCAGGACTGGCGCACGGCCAGCGGGCAGATCATGGCCGCCTCCACCGCGGATCAGGGCATCGACGGCACCATCGCAGAATGGCGGCGGTTGCAGCAGAGCGACACATTGGGCTTCGGCGCCTATGCGGGCTTCATCATCGCCAACCCCGGCTGGCCGGGCGAGGACCGGATGCGGCGACTGGCCGAGACATCGGTCGATCCCAGCTATAATGCGGCGCAAGCCGTCGCCTATTTCACGCGCTTTCCCCCGACCACGGCGACGGGCGAGGCGCGCTATGCGCTGGCTCTGGCAGCGGCGGGTGGGCGCGGCGATGCGGCGGCCCATGCGAAGGCCGCATGGGTCGGCGGCCCGCTCAACGTCAATGACGAGCAGCGCCTCCTTGCCTTGTTTTCCGGCAGCCTGACGCCCGAAGACCATCTGCGCCGCGCCGACGCGCTGCTGTGGGCTGGCGACATCGCGGGCGCGCAGCGGATCGCGCCCTATGTTCCCGCCACGCGCCGCGCCGTCGTGGACGCGCGCATCGCGATGCAGAGCCGCTGGCCCGACGCGGCGCAGCGCATGGCGATGGCCGATCCCGTCGGCGTGAGCGATGGCGGCTATCTCGCCGACAAGTCGCGCTGGCTCAAGAATGCGAACGACTGGCCCGGCGCGCGCGCCATATTGGCGGATCGCCAGCCCCTGTCGCAGCCGGTCGCCGCACCCGAAAAATGGTATGAGACGCTGCTCGCCGCCGCCCGTTCGGCGGGCAACGACGGCAACTGGACCATGGCGTACCAGATCGCGTCCCGGATCGACGACGCCTTCCCCGCTGGCACGGACATCAGCACCAAGGGTATCGGCGTGCGTGACGATTACACCAGCCTGGCGTGGCTGGCGGGCACGGCAGCGATGAACCGGCTGAACCGGCCCGCGGATGCGGTCGGCATGTTCACCCGCTATGCCGGGGGAGCCAAGTCGCCGCAGACCATCTCCAAGGGCTATTATTGGGCGGGACGCGCCGCCACCGCCGCCGGGCGCAATGGCGAGGCGCAGGATCATTTCCGCCGCGCCGCCGCCTATCCCGACCAATATTATGGCCAACTGGCGCTCGAACGCATCGGCCAGCCCATCCCCCTCCCCGCCGCCGCCGAAGCGCCGGTGCAACCGAGCGATTCCCAGCGGGCAGCGTTCGACAACCGCTCCGTCGTCCGCGCCGCCAAGCGCCTCGGCCTCACCGGCAACTGGCAGGACCAGTCGAAGATGCTGCGCGCTATCGCCAGCAATGCGGGCAGCGACGCGGATCATGCGCTGGTCGGCGACCTGTCCCGCTCCCTCTCCCGCCCCGACCTCGGCGTCATGGCGGGGCGCAAGGCGCTGCTCAGCGGCCTGTCCGCCTATACCAACAGCAGCTTTCCGCGCGTCGCCGTGCCGGAACAGCATCGCTACAACTGGACGATGATCCACGCCATCGCGCGGCAGGAGAGCCAGTTCGACCGGCAGATCGTGTCGAGCGCGGGCGCGCGCGGCCTGATGCAGCTGATGCCCCGCACCGCGCAGGAACAGGCGGGCAAGCTCGGCCTCGGCTACAACCTCTCCGCGCTCTACGAGCCGGATTACAACATCCAGCTCGGCAGCGCCTATTTCCAGCGCATGCTGACCTATTATAACGGCAGCTATCCGCTAGCCGTCGCCGCGTACAACGCCGGTCCCGGCAATGTGAACAAGTGGCTCGCCGCCAATGGCGACCCGCGTCAGGGCGGCGACATCGTGCAGTGGATCGAGGATATTCCCATTTTCGAGACGCGCAATTATGTGCAGCGCGTGCTGGAAAATGCCGTCGTCTACGACCTTCTCAACCCCGGAAACAGCGGACTTCGGACGGCAACCCCGCTCAGCCGCTATCTGGGCAAGAACCGACCCGGCTGACCGGGCGTTCTTTCTCCTCCCCACCAACCATGTTGCAGGATGCCATGACCGACAAGACTGACGCCCCCAAGGATTTGCCTGAAACCACCGCCGCAGCCCCCGCGAAGCCCGTCGAAGCGGACGCCGCGAAAAAGGGCGGCAAGTCCAACGCCGTCTGGATGGGCACGGCGGTCGGCGTCGGCTCCGCCGCGCTCGTCGCCGCGCTGATGTACGCCAAGCGCCGCAAATAGGCATGAGCGGGGGGGCGCCCAATTATATCACTCCGGCAGGCTATGCCGCGCTGCGCGCCGAATATGACACGCTGCTCGGTACGGAGCGCCCCGCCATCGTGGAAGTGGTGAGCTGGGCCGCGGGCAATGGCGACCGAAGCGAGAATGGCGATTACCTCTATGGGCGCAAGCGCATGCGGGAGATCGACCGCCGCCTGAAATTCCTCTCCAACCGCATGAAGCATGCGAAGGTCGTCGACCCCCTCCAGCAACCGGACAAGGGTCGCGCCTATTTCGGCGCGACCGTCACCATCGCGGACGAGGATGACAATCACCGCACCGTGACGCTGGTCGGCGATGACGAGGCAGAGGCGGGCGAAGGCCGGATCGGCTGGAACAGCCCGCTCGCCCGTGCGCTGCGCGGCGCGGTCGTGGGCGACCTGCGCAAAGTCACCCTGCCGGGCGGGGTGAAGGAGTGGGAAATCGTCGAGATAGGCTATGCTGGCTAATCGCGGCTGGACAGCGGCAGGCGCCCTCGCCCTGCTACTGTCCGCCGCCGCGCCTGCGCATGCCGCACCCGACCCCGTGGTCGGGCGGTGGCGCGCGGCGGAGGGGCCGGAGATGGCGTCGCAACTGGAGCTGACCGAAGACGGCCACTTCCGCTATGTCCTCAGCTATGGCGCGCTGGACGAGGAAGCGCAGGGACGCTGGACGCGGACCGGAACGCTGGTCGCCCTGACGACCGAGCCGCAGCCCAAACCCTCCGCGATCCTCCTTGACAGCATGTCTCCCACCAGTCGGGACGGGGCCGCCCTGTTCCTGATCGTCGCGGGACCGGGCACCCCGGCGGGCAAGGGCATCGCCGGGATCGATTTTCGCATCGAGTTCGACAGCGGCGAACCCATGGAGGGCTATACGCAGGACTATGGCTGGCAGGCCGACAGCCTTTCAGGCCGGACGCCCCGCTGGGTCCAGCTATTCGAGCCGATCCATGGCATTGCCTCAGCCCGCATCGCCATTCCGCCCGGCACGCGGGCGATGTCGTTCCGGTTTGAGGGCAATGACTATGGCATCGCCGATTTTCGGGCGGCTCCCGTCAGGGTGGACGGCGACCGGCTGACGCTGATGCACCGCATGGGCACGCTGCATTATGCGCGGGTGAAGGCGGGAGATTGAAACGGGTTCATGCCTTGGCCTGATAGCCGAACGCCTCCTGCGCCAGCTTGACCACCGCCTCATCGACCGGCGGCGGCTTCATCGGCACATGGCGTTCCAGCGCCTCGGCAATGGCGGTTAGGGCGGCGATCCGGCCTGCCTTTCGGTCGTTGCCGTCGATGACGATCCATGGCGCATGCTTCGTGTCCGTCTTTTCGAACATCGCATGATAGGCTTTCAGATAGTCCTTGCGCTTCGCCCGGTTGCGATAATCCTCCGCGCCGGTTTTCCAGCGTTTCCACGGGTCGTCCAGCCGCTCCGCGAACTGCTTGTCCTGCATGTCCTGCGTGATGTGGAGGAACAGCTTAATGACGGCATTGCCGCTCTCGCACTGCTGCGCCTCGAACGCGTTGATCTCGTCATAGCCGCGCTTCCATTCCGGCTTCGACGCAAAGCCCTCGACGCGCTCGACGAGCACGCGCCCGTACCAGCTGCGGTCGAACACCGCGATCTCCCGCGTGGTCGGCATCCGCGTCCAGAAACGCCAGAGGAAATGATGGCCCAGCTCGATCTCGGTCGGGGCGCTGATCGGCCAGACATGATAATAGCGCGGGTCGAGCGACGCGGTCATCCGCTTGATGATGCCGCCCTTGCCCGCCGCGTCCCAGCCCTCGAACATCACCACGCTGCGCTTGCCATGCACGATATGCGCGGTCTGCACGCGCTCCAGTCGGCGCTGAACCTGCTTCAGCGCGTCCTGATAGTCGCCGTCATATGCGGCGCCCTTCTCATAGTCGGAAAGGTCGATGGCCATGGCGTTCTCCTGCTGGCGGCGAGCCTATAGGAGAAGCCATGGCAGGCAAGAAGGTTCAGCTTCCTAGGATGGGTCGATGTTCAGTTCAGGCGGAGCCGAAAAGGGTGATTTTCGAGCACCGGAGCGCAGCGTACTTTCGGTACGTGAGCACCGGAGCGCAGAAAAGCGCACTTTGCAGGCCCACATGAGCTGAACAGCGGCGCATCCTAGCCCTTCTGCGGTTCCACGACGCGGATATTGAGTTCGCGCAACTGCTTGAGTTCTGCCGGGCTGGGCGCGTTCATCAGCAGGTCTTCGGCCTTCTGGTTCATCGGGAACAGCGTGATCTCGCGCAGGTTCTGCGCACCGCACAGCAGCATCACCACGCGGTCCACGCCCGCCGCCATGCCGCCATGCGGCGGGGCACCGTACTGGAACGCGCGGTAGAGGCCGCCGAAGCGATCCTCCACGTCCTGCTGGCTGAGGCCGACCAGTTCGAACGCCTTGACCATCAGTTCCGGCGACTGGTTACGGATCGAACCCGAAGCGATCTCGAACCCGTTGCAGACCATGTCGTACTGATAGGCCTTGATCGTCACCGGGTCTTGCCCGTTCAGCGCGTCGAGGCCACCCTGCGGCATGGAGAAGGGGTTGTGCGCGAAGTCGAGCTTCTTCTCGTCCTCGTCATATTCGTAGAAGGGGAAGTCGACGATCCAGCACAGGTCGAAACGATCCTTGTCGATCAGGTCGAGCTGTTCGCCCACGCGGATGCGCGCGAGGCCGGCCAGCTTGGCCGCCTGCGATTCCTTGCCCGCCGCGAAGAACACGCCGTCATTGGGGCCAAGGCCCAGCGCCGCGATCAGCGCCGCCGTCTTTTCCTCGCCATGGTTCTTGGCGATGGGACCGCCGGGCACGCCGTCCTTGATGTTGATATAGCCAAGGCCCGAATAGCCTTCGGAGCGCGCCCAGTTGTTCATCTCGTCGAAGAACTTGCGGCTGCCCGCACCAGCACCCGGCGCGGGGATCGCGCGGATCACCGAACCGCTCTCCACCAGCGACGCGAAGATGCCGAAGCCGGAGCCATGGAAATGCTCCGTCACGTCCTGGATGATGATCGGGTTGCGCAAATCCGGCTTGTCGCTGCCATATTTCAGGATCGACTCGGCATAGGGGATGCGCGGGAAGCTGCCCGACGGCGTCACCGGCTTGCCCTCCGCGAACGTTTCGAACACCTGCTGGATCACCGGCTCCATGGTGTTCCACACGTCTTCCTGCGTCACGAAGCTCATTTCGAGGTCGAGCTGGTAGAACTCCCCCGGCAGGCGGTCGGCGCGCGGGTCTTCATCGCGGAAGCAGGGCGCGATCTGGAAGTAGCGGTCGAAACCGGCGACCATCAGAAGCTGCTTATACTGCTGCGGCGCCTGCGGCAGGGCGTAGAACTTGCCCGCGTGGATGCGGCTGGGCACCAGGAAGTCGCGCGCGCCCTCCGGGCTGCTCGCCGTCAGGATCGGCGTCGAATATTCGGTGAAGCCTGCCCCTTCCATGCGGCGGCGCATGTCGGCAATGATCTTCGTGCGCTTCACGATATTGGCGTGCAGCGTCTCGCGGCGCAGGTCGAGGAAGCGGTAGCGCAGGCGGATATCCTCAGGATATTCCTGCTCGCCCGCGACCGGCATCGGAAGTTCGGCGGCGGCGGACAGCACCGTCACGCTGTCTGCGACCAGTTCGATCGTGCCGGTTTCCATCCGGGGATTGATCGCCTCGTCCGCGCGGGCGACAATCTTGCCCTCGATCATCACCACGGATTCAGCGCGCAGGCCGTCGAGGACGCGCAGCGGCTCGCTGTCCGCCTTCGCCACGACCTGCGTCAGGCCATAATGGTCCCGCAAATCGACGAACAGTACGCCGCCATGGTCGCGCTTGCGATGGACCCAGCCCGAAACGCGCACCGTTTCACCAACATGGGAGGAGCGCAGTTCGCCGCATGTGTGGGTGCGATAGGCGTGCATCGAGAGGTTTTCCCCAAAATTTGCAAGTAAGAATGACAAGTCTGGCCAAGACAGCTAAGGATCGCGCAAATTCAATCCTTCAGTCCGCCGACCGAGCATCGGCCCATAATAAGATCGTCTGTCTTATGCAAATCCATCCGCTGATTACCGACAGTGCCACGCTCGCCGCCCTGTGCGAGCGCCTGTCCCAGTCGCCCTATGTCATGGTCGACACCGAGTTCATGCGCGAGAACACTTTCTGGCCCGATCTGTGCCTGATCCAGATCGCGGACGACAAGGAAGCCGCCGCCATCGACCCCAAGGCGCCGGGCATCGACATGGGTCCGCTGCTCGACCTGATGGTCGATAATGAGGACGTGCTGAAGGTCTTCCATGCCGGTGGTCAGGATATCGAGATCATCTATAATCTGACCGGCAAGACGCCCCATCCGCTGTTCGACACGCAGATCGCCAGCATGGCGCTGAGCCAGGGCGAGCAGATCGGCTATGGCAATCTGGTCGAGGGCTGGCTGGGCATCACGCTGGACAAGGGCGCGCGGTTCACCGACTGGGCGCGCCGTCCGCTGGACAAGCGGCAGATCGACTATGCCATCGGTGATGTGACGCACCTGTCCACCCTGTTCCCGATGATGCTGGAGGAACTGCGCAAGACCGGGCGCGGCGGCTGGCTGGATCAGGAGATGGAGCGGCTGGCCGATCCGTCAAACTATGCCGCCGATCCGCAGGAAGCGTGGAAGCGCGTCCGCCTGTCGAGCCGCAAGGCCGATGTCCTCGGTCGCCTGAAGAATATTGCGGCGTGGCGCGAGACGGAAGCGCGCGACAAGAACCTGCCGCGCGGCCGCATCGCCAAGGACGAGACGCTGGCCGACCTCGCCACCCATCCGCCGCGCGATCAGGCCGATCTCGCCAAGGTGCGCGGGCTTTCGGCGGCGTGGAAATCCAACGACATCGGTGCACGCCTGATGAGCGCGATCGCCAGTGCACAGCCGCTGGCCCGTGAGGACATGCCGGAACGCGAACCCTATCGCCCCGGCCCCGGCAAGGACGGCGTGCTGGTCGCGGACCTGCTGAAACTGCTCCTGAAGGTGCGTTCGCGAGAGATCAACGTCGCCGCCCGCCTGCTCGCCCGCACGGATGAGCTGGAGGCGCTGGCAGCGGGCCAGCGCGACCGGCTCGCGGTGCTGGAAGGCTGGCGCTACGAGCAGTTCGGCCACGACGCGCTGGACCTGGTCGAAGGCCGCATGGCCTTCGCCGTGCATAACGGCAAACTGCATATGACCAAGGCCGACCCGGAGGGCTGATCCGGGTTCGGTTGCGGGGTGGGAGTGTTGCGTCCCGGTTTTCGGGGATGTGGGAGTGCGCGTTAGGCGGTCCGCAAGTTGGCGGTTTGGGATGGGTAGAAGACTCTATATTCATCGAGTGCAACCAGACCAAAGCGAACATGAATCCCTCCACGTCATGCCAGCGAAGGCTGGCATCTCAGGCGGAAGCTCGCCACTATGAGGCATGGCGCGGGGCGGTTACACCTACATCATGACCAACAAGCCGAGAGGGGTGCTGTATGTCGGCGTCACGGCCAACCTTGCGGTGCGTCTTGAACAACACAGGAACGGCACGGGTTCAGCCTTCTGCAGAAGATATAATCTGACACGCCTCGTTCTGGCGGAACCCCATGAGGACATAGTGTCGGCTATCGCCCGCGAAAAAGCACTCAAGACGTGGCAGCGGGAATGGAAAGTCCGGCTCATTGAGGAGAGCAATCCCGATTGGCGTGATATGTGGGGCCTTGTATTCTGATCGCCTGAGACCCCAGCTTTCGCTGGAGTGACGGATATAGAGAGGACAGCCCGCTCGACGCGAGGGGACCGCAACTGGCCGTTTTCTGACGCAACCGCGCCCCGAAACCCGTCGGAGAATTACCCCCTCTTCGGCCACATACCCCAAAAACAAAACCGGCCGCACAAAGGCGGCCGGTTCCGTTCGATAGCCCGCCCGCCGGAGCAGGCCCGTTATGTCTTACTGGTTATTCTGCCGGTTCAGGAAGCGCGGAACGTCGAATTCGCCCTTGGCCTCTTCCTCCGGCTCCGCACCATCACGGGCACCGCCGCGGGCGAGGAGCGACATGCGCTCGAACAGCGTGCCACCCGACCCCGAACGGCCCGCAGGCGCAGGAGCGGCAGGCTTCGGCGCGGGAGCAGGCTCCGGCTCCAGACGCTGCGCGACGGACCCCAGGTCCAGCGCATCCATGTCGCCGTCCGCTGGCTCGTCGAGGAACAGCGGTTCCTTCTTGGGCGCAGCGGAGCGGCTGGTGGACAGCGGCGGCGTTTCGTCGCGGATGAACGACTGGGTCGCCAGAGGCGGCAGGTCTTCCTGCGCAGGCGCCTGAGCCACCGGTTCCGGTGCGGGCTGGCTGTTCGCCAGATGGCCTTCGTTCGCTTCCGCTTCGACGGTCGGATGCGTGCCATAGGCCTGCTGGTCGAGCGCGGGAGCCGCCGGTTCCGGCGTGGAAACCGGGGGAGCGCCCGCAGGCGACATGCCGCGCAGGCCGCCGCCCATCTGCTTGAAGTCATAGGGCTTGCTGGCCGACGCCGTTGCCACCTGCGCCGCGTCGGCGTCGATGCCGGTCGCGACCACGGACACGCGGATCTTGCCGTTCAGATTCTCGTTGAACGCCGAGCCCCAGATGATGTTCGCATCGGGATCGACCAGTTCGCGGATATGGTTCGCGGCCTCGTCCACTTCCATCAGGCGCATGTCCTCGCCGCCGACGATCGACACGATCACGCCCTTGGCGCCGCGCATAGACACGCCATCGAGCAGCGGGTTGGCGATCGCCTTCTCCGCTGCGGCCAGTGCACGACCGTCGCCCTCGGCTTCGCCCGTACCCATCATCGCCTTGCCCATTTCCTCCATCACGGACCGTACGTCCGCGAAGTCGAGGTTGATCAGGCCCGGCATGATCATCAGGTCGGTGATGCCGCGCACGCCCTGCTGCAGCACCTCGTCGGCCATTTCGAACGCTTCCTTGAAGGTCGTGTTCGGATTGGCGATCAGGAACAGGTTCTGGTTGGGAATGACGATCAGCGTATCGACGTGCTTCTGCAGCTCCTCGATGCCCGCGTCCGCCGCCTTCGACCGGCGATTGCCCTCAAAGGTGAACGGCTTGGTCACGACGCCCACGGTCAGGACGCCCTTTTCCTTCGCCGCCTTGGCGATGACAGGGGCCGCGCCCGTGCCGGTGCCGCCGCCCATGCCCGCCGCGATGAAGCACATGTGGACGCCTTCCAGCGCCTCCTGCACTTCCACGATGGACTCTTCGGCTGCCGCACGGCCGATGTCGGGACGCGATCCGGCGCCCAGACCCTCGGTAATGCGGGGGCCAAGCTGGATGCGGCGTTCCGCGGGCGAGGCGTTCAGCGCCTGCGCGTCGGTGTTCACGACGACGAAGTCTACGCCCTCGACACCCGCCGCGATCATGTTCGCGATCGCGTTGCCACCCGCGCCGCCAGCGCCGATAACGGTAATCCGCGGCTTCAGCTCATCCACATGGGGCGGCCCGAT
This sequence comes from Sphingobium sp., assembly GCA_036383715.1. Taxonomy (GTDB): domain Bacteria; phylum Pseudomonadota; class Alphaproteobacteria; order Sphingomonadales; family Sphingomonadaceae; genus Sphingobium. The sequence goes on from DASVNT010000158.1 coordinate 98,697, forward strand.
CTCAATGCTCATTCACTTATCTCCTTCGACCTGCCACGGCTTCTCTTGACGGATATTTGCGCGAGACAGGTGCCTTTAACCCGTAATGCACCATAAGCGCCGTCACTTCATCCCCAATTTTCGACCCGATCGTAAATTCGTGCCGAGTCGTCGCCATCAGTAGTTCGCCCTGAACGCCGCCATGATCCGGCGCAGCCAGCCCAGCCAGCGCGCTTCCCCGACCCGGTGCACCACCTGGGTCGCGGGCGCGATGGCGCGCAGGTCCACGGGATTGCTCGCGACATGGAGCGCGATACCGGCCAGTGTCGAGAAAGCGGGGCCGCTATGCGCCTCCGGCAGGGCGGACAATCCTTTGGGCCGTCCCACGCGCACCGCCCGGCCCAGCGCCGTCTGCGCGTAATCGGCCACACCCTTCAGCTCCGCACCGCCGCCGGTCAGCACGACCTGACGCGCCACCGGCCCCTGAAAGCCCATTTCGTCGAGCGCCGCACCCACATCCTTCATCAGGCGGCCCAGCCGGTCGCATATCACGCCCACCAGTTCGGCGCGCGTCACCTTGCGCCCATCCGTGCTCTCCGCGCCGCCGGTCGCGGGCGCGATCTCGATCATCTCGCGGAAATCGCGGCGCGACTGCATGGCCGAGCCGTAAAAGCACTTCATGCGCTCCGCCTGACTGCGGCGAATACCGAATGCGGAGGCGATGTCGTCGGTGATGTCCGCCGCACCTATTGGAATGGAGCGCAGGTCGACCAGCATCCCGCCGGAGAACAGCGACACATTGGTCACGCCGGCGCCCAGTTCGACCAGCGCCACGCCCAGATCGCGCTCCTCCTCCGACAGGCAGGCGAGACCCGTGGCGACCGGAGCGGCGATGATGCCCTCCACGTTCAGATAGGCCGACCGCACGCAGGTTTCGAGGTTGGCGAGCGGCGCGCCATCCGCCTGCATCACATGAATGTCCACCGACAGCCGCTCGGCATGCAGCCCAACGGGATTGCGCACCCCGTCGGTCGTGTCGATGGTGTAGAGCGTCGGCTGCGCGTGGAGGACCATGCGGCCATCCGGCTCCACCCCTTCGCGCGCCCGCGCCAGCAATTCGTCCACGTCCGCCTGCTGGATGCGGCGCGTGCCGATGTCGATGTCCACGCACATCACGTCACTGACCAGACTGCCGCCGGAAAAGCTGACATGCACCGTCTCGATATTGGTGCCAGCGACCTTTTCCGCCTGCTCCACCGTCTCGCGGATCGCCTGTTCGGTGCGTTCCATATCGGCGATGAAGCCGCGCCGGACGCCCTTGCTCTCGCGCTGGCCGGTGCCGAGGATGACGAGGGTGCCGTCGTCCTGTCGCCCGGCGATCAGGGCCGACACCTTCCACGACCCCACATCGATGGCGGTGATGAGTTTCTCGACGCGCGGGCCTGCCATGATTACGCTTCCCCCGATTCCATGTGACGCGACGCATCGGTATGCGGCGAACGCTCGTCCTGTTCAGCGCCATTGTCCGTGGGCGACGCAGCCTTGCCATCCGTCTTGCCCCCGGTCGCCGCCGTGCGGCTTTCGGGCGGCAGGCGCAGGACGAAGCGGCTGGGATCGCGCATGTCGAACCGCACGATGCCTCGGCCCAGCAGGCGGTTGACGCCGTCCAGCTGCGCGAATTTCATCAGCGCCGCTGCCGCCGCACTATTCCCTTCGGGCAAGGCCAGCGTCTCGCCCGACTGAAAGCGCAAGTCCCAGCGACGATTGCCGACCCATGTCGCACCCGCCAGCAGCGGTTTCAGCGCCGGAGCGGACTCCATCAACTGCCCCAGCGAGCGCGTCTCCCGGTTCGCCTGCGGTCCCACCACCAGCGGCAGGTCGGGCATGGAGCGGCCATCGACCCGCTCCAGCTCCACGCCGTTGACGTCGATCAGGCTCAGCTTGCCGCCATGTTGCCACACGGCCACGGGATCGCGCTCCACAATGTCGATGACCAGCGTGTTGGGCAGTCGCCGCGTCACGCGCGCATCCGCGACCCAGCCCAGCGTCATCACCCGGTTACGCAATTCGCCGAGATCGACCGACAGCATCGAGCGATCCATCTCGTCCAGCGCCAGCGCATAGACCGGCATCTCGTCCATGCGCTTGAGGCCCTGCACCTCGACCTTGGCGACCTGAAAGCCGGATTTGGCGGCCAGAACGGCCATCTCCTGCCCCGCCGCCTGCGGCAGGCCAAAGAAGGATGCGATCATCCACAGGACGCCGCCCGCTAGGCCGACGACCGTCAGCGTCAGTATACGGCTCAGCGTCTGCGCGCTGACGGGGAGGAGCGCGACGATCCGGTCGAGCCGGGTCTGCCGCCGGGGCGCCTGCCGACCGCCGCGCGGGCGCGCAACCGGGGAGCCGCTGGCCGCACGACTGCCCTTGGCAGGTCCGCTGCGCTTGATCCTCTCACCGTTCATGCCCCGGTCCCCTCCAGCGCTTCCGCGATGATCGCCTCGACCAGATCGCCATAGTCGAGGCCAATGTAGCGCGCCTGTTCGGGTACGAGGCTAAGCGCGGTCATGCCCGGCTGGGTATTGACCTCCAGCAGGAAGACGCCCTCGATCCCCTGCGTGTCGTCCCAACGGAAATCGGACCGCGACGGGCCGGAACAGCCCAGCAACTGGTGCGAGCGCAGCGCGATGGCCATCATATGCTCGGCCACGTCGTCCGGTATCTGCGCGGGGCAGACATGTTCGGTCATGCCGTCGGTATATTTGGAATCGAAGTCGTAGAAGCCGCCCTTGGGCTTCAATTCGGTCACGCACAGCGCCCGCCCGCCCATCACCGCGACGGTGAGTTCGCGGCCCCGGATAAAGGGTTCGGCCAGCAGTTCCTCGAACTCATGCCACGGCCCCGTCGTCTCGCGCCCGATGGGATTGCCGTAATTGCCCTCCGCCGTGACGATGGCGACGCCGACCGACGATCCCTCGTTGACCGGCTTCACCACATAGGGGCGCGGGATCGGATCGCCTTCGAACAGGCTTTGCGATTTCACGATCATGCCGCCGGGCATGGGGATGCCATGCGGCACCAGCGCCTGCTTGGTCAGCACCTTGTCGATGGCGATGACGGAGGTGACGAGACCGCTGTGCGTATAGCGCACGCCCATCAGGTCCATCATGCCCTGCACGGTCCCATCCTCGCCGGGAACGCCGTGCAGCGCGTTGAACACGATGTCGGGATTGGCGGCGATCAGCTTGGCGGGCAGGTCGCGCCCTTCCGCCGCCGTCGCACCGGGATCGACGCGCGTCACGCGGTGGCCGCGCGCCTCCAGCGCCTCCGCCACGCCCGCGCCGCTCATCAGCGAGACGGGCCGCTCCGCCGACCATCCGCCCATCAGGACGGCAACATGCCAAGGGCGGGTCATCGACCAATCTCCGCTGCGAAACCGTTCGGGCTGAGCTTGTCGAAGCCCTGCCCTTCAACCTGAAGAAAAGGACGGCCCTTCGACAAGCTCAGGGCGAACGGGGAAAGGGCATGCCTCATGCCGC
>DASVNT010000159.1:0-60260 GCA_036383715.1 Sphingobium sp.
GCGTCGTCCGTCGACCGCTGCCGATCGGTATCCTCGATCCGCAGCAGGAACTTGCCGCCATGATGGCGCGCGAACAGATAGTTGAACAGCGCGGTGCGTGCGCCGCCGATGTGCAGATAGCCCGTCGGAGACGGCGCGAACCGGGTGACGACTTTATCGCTTTGTACGCTGGCGTCGGCCAAGCTAAATCCTCGCTTCGGAAAGGGGAGTCCCCTGTGAACGCGAACGCCCCTAGCATGGCTTTTCAGCCGCGACAAACCCCCGTGGAGCGGGGATGGAAAGCTGCGTTCCGTCACGTTCGGGACCGGATCGAACAGTTGCTGGAGGCTGAACGTGCGCAACTGGCTCTGTGGTCGCCGGTCGCGCTGGGCATCGGGATCGTCTGCTGGTTCGCTTTGCCCGCCCGCGCGGACTGGATGGTGTTCCTGTGTGCCTGTCTCGCGGGCGCCTCCCTGCTCCTCCTGTGGGGAGCGGGGGCGGGGCGACTGGCGCGGGTTGGCGGCATCGCGCTGATGCTGATGGCCGCGGGTTGCCTGCTGCCATGGGGCAAGGCGTTGCTATTCGGTCGGCCGGTGCTGGCGCGTCCCGTCATGGTCCATATCGATGCCGCAGTGACCGGCGTGGAGGTGATGAGCGGGCGCGGGATCACCCGGTTGCTCCTGTCGCCTTTGGCACGACCCGATCTGCCCGAACGGATCAGGGTCAATGTCGCGGCGGTGGATATGCCAAAGGGTGGGGCGTTGCGTCCGGGCGACCGCGTTCGCCTGCATATACGGCTGATGCCGCCTGCATCGCCCGCTCTGCCCGGCGGCTATGATTATGCGCGCAAGGCGTGGTTCGACGGCCTGGGCGCGACAGGCAAGGCGTTGCCGCCCGTCGTCGTGACCCGGCGGGATGGAGCGCCGGGACCGGGCGTGCGGGAACGTCTGTCCACCCATGTGGCGAGCCGGGTCGGCGGGGCGCCGGGGGCTCTGGCGGTGACGATGGCGACGGGCGACAGGGGCCGCATCTCGCCGGAAGTCGAGGAGGAGATGCGGCAAAGCGGTCTGACGCACCTGCTGTCGATCAGCGGCGTGCATGTGACCGCCCTGATCGGCGGAGTGGTCTTTCTGGTCTTTCGCCTGCTGGCCCTGTCCACCCGGCTGGCATTGCGCTGGCCGCTGATGCTGATCTCTGCGGCCGTGGGAGCCGGGGCAGGGGTCGGGTATACATGGTTGACCGGGGCGGAGGTGCCGACGATCCGGTCCTGTGTCACGGCGTTGCTCGTCATGGCGGGACTGGCGCTCGGGCGGGAGGCGATCAGCCTGCGGTTGCTGGCCTGCGGCGCGTTGCTGGTCATGATTTTGTGGCCGGATGCGGTGATCGGGCCGAGTTTTCAGCTGAGCTTTGCCGCCGTCACCGCCATCGTCTCCCTTTACGAACATCCGCGCGTGCGAGCGACGTTTCAGGCGCGTGAGGAGCCGATGTGGGCGCGGGGGCTGCGCTTTTTGGGCGGCGTGTTCGCGACGGGCGTGGCGGTAGAGATCGTGCTGATGCCCATCGTGCTCTATCATTTCCACAAGACGGGGTTGCTGGGATCGCTGGCCAATATGGTCGCCATTCCGCTGACCGAGTTCGTCGTCATGCCCGCGGAGGCTGCGGCGTTGACGCTGGATGTCGTGGGTGCGGGAGCGCCCGCATGGTGGGTGGTGGAACAGTCGCTGCGCCTGTTGCTCGGCATCGCCCACCTGATCGCGGGGCAGACGGCGGCGGTGGCGTTGACCCCGGCCATTTCTCCCTTGGCCTTTGCGTGCGCCATGGGCGGGTTGTTCTGGGTCATGCTGTGGCGAACGCGCTGGCGATGGGCGGGACTGCCCGTCGCTCTGGTGGGCATGGCGGGTTATGCGCTGGCGCCCGTGCCCGATGTGCTGGTGAGCAGCGACGGGCGGCATGTCGCCGTGCGGACCGATCACGATGGCATGTTGCTGCTTCGCGATCGTGCGGGTGACTATATGCGCGACCAGATGGCGGAGCAGGGCGGCTTTGCCGGCGAACTGGGCGCGCTGGCCGATTGGCGGGGCGCGCGCTGTTCGGAGGATTTCTGCGCAGTCGACATGGACGTGTCGGGGCGTCGGCATCGCATCCTGATGACGCGCAGCCGGTTATCCGTGCCATGGCAGGCGCTTGTCCAAAGCTGCGCCGCCGCCGACATCGTGATAGCGGACCGGCGTTTGCCCGACGGCTGTCGTCCGCGCTGGCTGAAACTGGACCGGGCCGAACTGGCGCGGGCAGGCGGAGCGGCGATCATGCTCGGCAGCGGTCAGGTCCGCCGCAGCCGAAGCCCGCGAGACGAGCATCCCTGGGTGATGGCGGCGCGGCCGTTTCCCCGGACGTACTCCGATCCCGCCAAGGGGCACCATCCTCAAACGAAACACCCCGGCCAGTGACCGGGGTGCTTCCTGAAACTCTTGATGCCGCCCCATCCGCGCAAAAGCAGGCAGGGCAAAGCGGGATTTAATTATAGCGGCGCAGCAGCCCCGCCAGCTTGCCCTGAATACGAACGCGGCCCGCATCATAGACCTGCGCCTCATAAGCGCCATTGGCCGGGTCGAGTCGGATACGGCCACCTTCCTTGCGGAAATATTTGAGGGTGGCGTCGCTTTCGTCGATCAGCGCGACCACGATCTGACCGTCGCGCGCCGTTTCCGTCCGCTGGATCAGTGCGAAATCGCCATCGAGGATACCCGCTTCGACCATGGAGTCGCCCGCGACTTCCAGCGCATAATGCTCGCCCGATCCCAGCAGGGCAGCGGGCACGGACAGGCTGTTGCTGCCTTCCATGGCTTCGATCGGAACGCCCGCTGCGATGCGGCCATGCAAGGGCACGTCGATGATGTCGTTGGCGGCAATGGGAATAGGGGGTGAGGGGGCCTTGGCGACCGGAGCCGCCGCCTCCGCCGTCCGCGTCGGAAGCGTTGCCAGACCGTCGGGCAGCTTCAGCACTTCCAGCGCACGTGCGCGATTGGGCAGGCGGCGGATGAACCCGCGTTCCTCCAGCGCGCTGATCAGGCGGTGGATGCCGGACTTCGACTTGAGGTCGAGTGCTTCCTTCATTTCCTCGAATGACGGCGAGACGCCGCCGCGTTCGAGATGATGCTTGATGAACAGAAGCAGCTGCTGCTGTTTCGCGGTGAGCATTGCCTTCCTCCCGTGGAACGGATGAGGAACATGTAGGAAACGAATCGCGTCAGGTCAAGCGATACAGCCACTTTCGAGCAATATGGCTTTCACCCATCCTCCAGCCTCCACCGCCGGCGCATCGATGGGCCGCAGGACGAGTGCGTTGGAATGGGCAAGCGGGCGCAGGGCGGCGCTGTCGCGGCCCGCGACGTCGATCACGCGGCCACTTTCGATCCTCGCACGCAGATATTCCGCGCGGACTCCGCCTGGCTTGAACGGCACGTCGCTTGGCAGGGTGACGACGGGCGGCAGGGGTGATGTTGCCCCGCTCAATTGCCGGACGAGCGGCAGGAGGAACAGCGTCGCGGTGACAAAGGCGGACACCGGATTGCCCGGCAGGCCCAGCACGATGGCGTCGCCCAATTGCCCGGCCATCAAAGGCTTGCCGGGGCGCAGAGCGATCTTCCAGAAGTCCAGGCTGCCGCCTGCCGCCTGTATTCCCGGCGCGACGAGATCATGGTCGCCGACCGACGCGCCGCCGGTGGAGACGATGATGTCCGCCTCAGCCCCGGCGCGAAAGGCGGCGGTCACGGCTTCGAGCCGGTCGGGGACGAGGCCGATGTCGATCACCTCCGCCCCCTCGGCGGCCAGCATCGCGGCCAGCATGATGTCGTTCGATGCGGGTATCTGGCCGGGGCGCAGTGGCGCGCCGACGGGCACGAGTTCGTCGCCGGTACTCAGGATCGCGACACGCGGCGCGCGGCGCACGGGCAAGGTGGCGTGGCCTGCCATGGCGGCCAGAGCGATTTGCGACGCCCCGATGCGAATGCCGTCTTCGAGCAGAGACGCTCCGGTTGCAAAATCCGATCCGCGCGGGCGCACGTTGCGCCCGACATGGCCGGGGCCGTCGCCGGTCAGGGTGATGCATTCGCCATCCGCCCCGGCTTCCTCCTGTACCAGTACCGCGTCTGCGCCCGGCGGCAGGGGCGCTCCGGTAAAGATGCGCAGTGTCGTGCCGGGTTCCAGAACCTCTGTCGGTGGCGTGCCGCCCGCGCGCGATTCTCCGACGAGCCGCCAGGGGCCGGGCAGGTCGGCGTGGCGGATCGCATAGCCATCCATCGCGGAGAGGTCGGCCCACGGCTGGTCGCGCAGGGCCACGACGGGTTCTGCCAGATAGCGCCCGCGCGCGGCCAGAAGGGAAACAGCCTCTATGGGAAGCGGCGCGGCGCGGGTCAGCAGGCGGGCCTGCGCCTCCTCGACCGGCAGCAGGCTCATGATGCGGTCCAGTCGCCCGACTTTCCGCCACGCTTTTCGGTCACGCGGATGGAGCCGATGACCATTGTCTTGTCCATCGCCTTGAGCATGTCGTAGAGCGTCAGCAGGGTCGCGGAAACGGCGGTTATCGCTTCCATTTCCACGCCGGTCTGCGCTGCGGTGCGGGCGGTGGCGGCTACCTCTATCCCGCTGTCGTCGGGTGCGATCTCCACGGTTACGCCGGACAGGGGAAGGGGGTGGCAGAGGGGAATGATCTCGGCGGTCCGCTTGGCCGCCATAATGCCCGCGATGCGCGCGGTGGCGAATACGTCGCCCTTGGCCACGGTCCCCTCCGCTATGGCGGCGAGGGCGGCGGCATTGACGCTGATCCGCCCGCGCGCGGTGGCGCTGCGCACCGTCACCTGCTTGCCGGAGACATCGACCATATGGGCATCGCCCGATCCGGTCACATGGCTCAGCCCGCCGGTCATAGTCCCAGCATCTCCCGCGTGGCGGCGGTGACGTCGTCCTGCCGCATCAATGCCTCGCCGATCAGGAAGCATCTGACGTCATGCTCCGCCATGGCGGTGAGGTCGGCATGGCCCGACAGGCCGCTTTCCGCGACGAAGGTGCAGCCTGCGGGCGCACGGCCGACCAGTTCATAGGTCCGGGCGAAATCGACCGAAAAATCGCGCAGGTCGCGGTTGTTTACGCCGATCAGCCGCGATTGCAGCGCCAGCGCACGGTCCAGTTCCTTCGCATCATGCACCTCGACCAGCACGTCCATGCTGTGCGCGATGGCGGCCTGTTCAATGTCCTGCATCTGCCCGTCGTCCAGCGCAGCGACGATGATCAGGATCGCGTCGGCGCCGATGGAGCGGGCCTCCGTCACCTGCCACGGGTCGATCATGAAGTCCTTGCGCAACACTGGCAGGGAACACGCCGCGCGGGCCGCGATCAGATAATCCTCATGCCCCTGAAAATAGGGTGCGTCGGTGAGGACGGAGAGGCAGGCCGCGCCGCCCGCTTCGTAGGAGCGGGCGTGGGCGGGCGGATCGAAATCGGGACGGATCAGGCCCTTGGACGGGCTGGCCTTCTTGATCTCCGCGATCAGGCCAAAGCCACCGCCCGCGACTTTCGCGTCCAGCGCCTTGCGAAACCCGCGCGGGGCGGACTGGGCAGCGATGCGTGCGTCGAGTTCGGAGGCGGTGATCGCGGCCCGGCGTGCGGCGACCTCTTGCCTTTTCGTCTCGCAGATTTCGATCAGCTTGTTGGTCATTTATAGGCGATCCAGCAATTCAGCAGGGCGTTGGCAAGCCCCTTGTCAATGGCTTCGGCGGCTTCCTCCACCCCGCTGCGCAGGTCCGGCGCAGCGCCCGCGACGACCAGCGCCGCACCCGCGTTGAACAGCACGGCGTCACGATAGGCGCCCGTCTCTCCCCTCAGCAGGCGGCGCAGGGCGGCGGCATTATACACGGCGCTGCCTCCGAGCAGGGCCTCTGCGGGCCAGTCGGGCAATCCCGCATCGCGCGCGGCGAGCGAATAGGTTTCGACCCGGTTGCCCTCCGTCAGTTCGATGACATGGTTGGGGGCGGACAGGGACAGTTCGTCCATGCCGTCTTCGCCGGACACGATCATCGCACGGTTCATGCCGATCCGCACCATCGCCTCGGCATAGAGCGGGGCGTAGTCGACGCGCGCGATACCGACGAGCTGGCGCTTAACCCCCGCCGGATTGGCGAGCGGGCCGAGCAGGTTGAAGATGGTGCGCCGCCCCAGCGCCTTGCGGATCGGGCCGAGCCGGGCCAGCGCGGGATGATGTTTCTGCGCGAACAGGAAACAGATGCCGAGGTCGGCCAGCGTCGCCTCTGCGGTCGCGGAGGCGTGGTCGAGGTTAAGGCCCAGCGCCTCCAGCGTGTCCGCACCTCCCGCGAGCGAGGTCGCCGCGCGATTGCCATGCTTCGCCACGGGCACCTCGCACGCCGCCACGACAATGGCGACGGCGGTCGAGACGTTGAGGGTATGGAGGCCGTCGCCGCCGGTGCCGCAGACGTCGATGGCGTTTTCGGGCGCGCGGACCGCGATCATGCGTTCGCGCATCGCCATGGCCGCCGCGGCGATTTCTATCGCCGTTTCGCCCCGGTCGCTGAGCGCGACGAGGAACGAGCCAATGGCCTCGTCCGACAGGTCGCCGTCGAACAGCGCGGCAAAGGCAGCATGGGCCGCGGCTTCATCCAGCGGGACCGACGGATCGGGAAGCATGCTCATGCCAGGGTACGGGGCGTGAGGCCCGCGATCCTCATGAAATTGGCGAGCATCGCATGGCCATGTTCCGTCGCGATGCTTTCCGGGTGGAACTGAACGCTGTGGATGGGCAGGGTCGCGTGGCGGAACCCCATGACCGATCCGTCGTCGGCGGTGGCGTTGACGACGAGGGAGTCGGGAATATCCTCCACGATCAGCGAGTGATAGCGGGTCGCGGTGAACGGCGATGGGAGGCCCTCGAACAGGCCGGTGCCGTCATGGCTGACGGGCGATGTCTTGCCGTGCATCAGGCCGCCGCGCACCACATGGCCACCGAAATACTGCCCGATGGACTGGTGGCCCAGGCACACGCCCAGCAGCGGGCGACCGGCATCCGCGCAGGCGCCGACGAGGTCGAGGCTGATCCCCGCCTCATTGGGCGTGCAGGGACCGGGGGAGAGCAGGAAAGCGTCGGCGCCGGTGGACAGGGCCTGGCCCGCCGAGAGGGCGTCGTTGCGGACTACCTCCACCGGCGCGCCCAGTTCCATCAGATAATGGACGAGGTTCCAGGTGAAGCTGTCGTAATTGTCGATGACGAGGATCATGGCCTGGGTCTAAACTCAATAAGAAGGGGGACGTGACGGAGCCGAATAAGCCGCCAGGCTAGGAGCAAGGAGGGAGCGATGGTTTTCCATCGTAACCGCCGAGCAGCGTCGCTGGCTTGCGTGTAGCTCTGCTACGCGACCGCGCTGCGCTCCTTGTCGGTGGCCTTCCATGGGCAATCACGATCCCCGTTCTTATTGAGTTTAGACCCTCGCCTATAGGGAGCGCGGCTCGTGTGGCCAAGGGGGTGTTTCGGTTCATCGCAGGATGCGCCAGCGAGTCCCCCTCATGCGGTCGGCGCCGGTCACTGGCCGAAGCCGGGGGCGCTCGCCACACTCACGGCTTCCCGTGCGGCCGCGATCAGGGCGCCCGCCTTGGCCTCGCACTCGCGCTGTTCATAGGCGGGGTCGCTGTCCCCGACGATGCCCGCGCCCGCCTGAACATGCAGCGTGCCGTCCTTGAGCAGGCCGGTGCGCAGGACGATGCAGCTGTCCATATTGCCATCGGGGGAGAAATAGCCGACGCCGCCCGCATAGGGACCGCGCGTTTCCGCCTCCAGCTCCGCGATGATCTGGCAGGCGCGAATCTTTGGCGCGCCGCTGACCGTCCCCGCCGGGAAGCCTGCGAACAGGGCGTCCAGCGCATCCTTGCTGTCGTCCAGCCGTCCCACGACATTGGAGACTATGTGCATCACATGGCTGTAGAATTCGACGGTGTAGCTGTCGGTAACGGTCACGCTGCCCGCAGACGATACCCGGCCCACATCGTTGCGGCCAAGATCGAGGAGCATGAGGTGCTCCGCCCGTTCCTTGGGATCGGCGAGCAGGCTGTCCCGATTGGCCGCATCCTCCGCCGCCGAACTGCCGCGCGGGCGCGTTCCGGCGATGGGGCGGATGGTCACTTCGCCGTCGCGGGCGCGGACGAGGATTTCAGGGCTGGACCCGATCAGCGCAAAGCCGGGCAGGTCGAGGCAATAGAGGAAGGGCGACGGGTTGATCCGCCGCAATGCGCGATAGAGCGCCAGCGGCGGCAGCGCGAAGGGCAGGGTGAAACGCTGCGCCAGCACGACCTGAAAAATATCGCCTGCGACGATATAGTCCTTCGCCTTGCGGACCATCTCACCATAGCGGCCTTCCGGCAGGATTTTGGTCGGCTCCGCCTCTTCCAGAGCCGGATCGGCATCATCGGGACGGGGCAGGATGGGCAGGGGCGCAGCGAGACGAGCCGCTGCCGTCTCCACGCGCTCGCGTGCCGTCGCAATGGCCTGCTCCGTGTCCAGCACCTGCTCGTTCCAGATCGGCGCCACGATGTAGAGCGAGTCCGCCAGCCGGTCGAACACCAGCAGCACGGTCGGGCGCACGAATATCATGTCCGGCGTACCCAGCCCATTGTCTGGCGCGCGGGGCAATGTCTCGACCAGGCCGATCGTCTCATAGGAGAAATAGCCGACGAGGCAGGACAGGGCGGGCGGGAGTATCGGATCGATGTCCGCGCGACATTGCGCCACCAGCGACCGCAGGGCGTCGAGCGGCTGCGCGTCGAGCGGTTCGAATGCGTCCCGGTCCAGCGCCCAGCGCCGGTTGATCTCGGCCCTGTTTTCCTGCGCGCGAAAGACGAGATCGGGGGCAAGGCCGATGATCGAGTAGCGCCCGCGCACGGACCCGCCCTCCACCGATTCCAGCAGGAAGTCGCCGCGCTCCGGCTCCATCAGCTTGAGCGCGGCGGAAATCGGGGTGTCCGTGTCCGCGACCTGCCGGTGCCAGTAAAGCGCGGACCGACCGCCGCGCAGGGAGGCGGCAATGGCATCGACGTCCGCGTGACGGGGAGGCTGGACGCGGCTCACTGTGCCGCGCTGCCCTTGCGCAGGTCGGCATCGACGCGCGTCAGTGCCGCATCATTGCGCTTCACGCCGACGCTCGCCCGGATCGCGCCAAGGAACTGGCGGGAATATTCGCTGCTCAGTACGCTGCGCAGGCCGTCGCCCGTGGCGCTCAGCAACTGCGCATTCTTGCCCGCATCGCCCGGCTGGATTTCGTCGAGATGCAGCACGGCGTAGCCTTGATCATTGGGCAGCGCCAGAACGCGGGTAGAACCCTTCACCATCGAGAAGAGTGCAACCATGGCAGGCGGCACCTGACCGTTCTGATTGCCGAGTTGCGAACGTTGCGCGCCGACTTTCTCGACCGGGGGCAGTTGCACGCCGACACCGGCGGCAGCGGCGGCGAGGGCGGTTCCACCGGACACCTTCTTGCGCACGGCTTCCGCAGCGGCCTTGGCCTTTGCCGCGCCCTGCGAGATCGCCCAGGCGCGCTCCACGTCCGCGCGGACCTGCGCCAGCGGCGGCGGGCCTGCCGACACGACCTGCGCGACGGCGACCATGGCGAGGCGCTGGTCGGGGACGACGGGAATGATCTGCGGATCGTCGCCCGCATCCATGGCGAAGCCTGCCGTCAGGATTGGACCGAGCGCGGGGTCGGGCTGTGCCTGCGGATTGGCGACATTGCGGCCGTCGGCGGTCAGCACTGGCGTTTCGGCGGCGGTCAGGCCATTGGATTTCACCACCTCGTCAAAGGTCGCGCCATTGCCGATCTGACCGTCGATCTTGTTCGAGAAGTCGGCGAGCGCCTGCTTCGTCTTGCTGTCGGTCAGCGCCTTGACGATTTCACCGCGCGCCGAATCGAGCGAACGGGCGGGCGTCGTCTGAATGTCCGACACGCTGTAGAGCGCCCAGCCGAGACCGGTCTTCACCGGACCGATGATCGCGCCGCGCGCGGCGGCAAAAATCTGCGTGGCGGCGGCTTCGCTTGTCTGCCCGGAGAGCGCCGCGCGGTCGGAGACGGGGATCTGCGACGTGCCGAGCCCGGCCTGCGTCGCGGCCTTCTCCAGCGTCAGGGCAGGGCCGACTTTCGCGGCGATATCCTTTGCGGCGGCCTGCGTCGGCAGGATCAACTGGTGGACGGCGCGCTTTTCGCTCGCGGCATAGCGGGCAGCGTTCGCCTTGTAATATTGCGCGATCTCCGCATCGGTCGGCGCGCCCTGAGCGGCAAAGCGGCTGACATCGACCAGTGCGTAGCGCACCCGCCGTTGCTCCGGCAGGGTGAAGCGGTCGCTATGGGCAGCATAGAAGCTCTTGATCGTCGCTTCATTGGGCTTTGCGGTGGGCAGGAACGCCAGTGAGGGCAGGACCGCGACCGAACCCGCACGCTTTTCCAGCAGCATGGAGGCATAGGGCAGCACCATGCCCTGCGGCGTGCGGGCGCCCGCGCCTGCGGGGCCGAGCAACTGACGCTGGATGATCTGGCCGCTGATGTCGTCGCGCAGCGCGGCTTCGGAAATGCGCTGCTGGGACAGGAGCTGCGAGAACTGGGTCTGGCTGAATTTGCCGGTCGCATCCTGGAAAGCGGGGATGGAGGCGATCTCGGCATCGACCAGTTTCTTGCTGACACGCATGCCATTGTCCTGCGCGAATTCGGTGAGGGCCAGACCGTCGATCAACTGGTCGAGCACGCCATTGAGCGCGCCCGCGCCCAGAAATTGCCCGATGGTCAGGGTCGGATTGTCGCGGCGGTTATTCTCCAGCACGCGCTGGATGCGGGTTTCGACTTCGGTGGCGGAGAGTGAGGAGTCTCCCACGGTCGCGACCTTGCTGCCCGTGCCGATATCCCCCTGCATCAAGTTCTTGATGTCGCCCGCTGCAAAGGACAGGGCGATGGCGCCGAGGAAGACGAGGCCGATGACGACACCGAATTTGGAGTGGATGATCTGCCTGAAAAAACCCAACATGTGCCGTCAAAACTCCCGCGTGCGCGCATTCGGTCGCCGCTTTAGGCTGAGGCGTCGCTCGCATCAAGTGCGCGTGGGTCGCTGATGCCCCCTTGTCGCAGGCTGGTCGCAGGAGGGGCTGGACAAGCGCGCCTGTCCGCGTCATCGGCATTGTGCAATGCGGTACGCCGTCCGGCATGTCGCTCCATCTATAAACCCAAAGAGCGAGGATGAAGGCATATGGTCGATCGGCGTCCCCTGATTGCAGGCAATTGGAAGATGAACGGCCTGAAGGCCAGTCTGAGCGAAATCGCCGCCATTGCGGCTGAAGCTGTCGCCAGTCCCTCCGTCGACGTGGCGTTGTTCGTGCCTGCAACATTGATCGTTTCCGCGGCGGCTGCCGCGCCGGGTTTCTTCATCGGTGCTCAGGACGTGCATGAAAATGCCGTTGGTGCGCATACCGGCTGCATCTCCGCCGCCATGTTGGTCGAAGCGGGCGCCAAGGGCGTGATCGTCGGCCATAGCGAGCGCCGCACGGACCAGCAGGAGAGCAGCGACACCATCGCCGCGAAGGCCAGCCGTGCGAAGGCTGAGGGACTGGCTGTGATCCTCTGCGTGGGCGAGAGCCTCGAAGTGCGCGATGCCGGTAATGCGGAGGAGGTCGTGAGTGCTCAGCTTCTCGCCTCGCTGCCGCAGGAGGCGGCATCGGACTGGCTCTCCATCGCCTATGAGCCGATCTGGGCCATCGGCACGGGCCGCGTGCCCACGGTGGAGGCGATCGACGCGATGCACAGTGCGTTGCGCGCCACGCTGCGCAGCGTCATCGGCGAGGATGCGGACAAGATGCGTATTCTCTATGGCGGTTCGGTCAGCGGCGACAATGCGGCGGAAATCCTTGCCGTGGCCGACGTCGACGGCGGTCTGGTCGGTGGGGCCAGCCTGACGGCGGCGAAGTTCGTGCCGATCATCGCGGCGGCGCGCAACGCTTGAACGGGGGCGGGTTCAGGATCCTGAGCGGACGCGGGTTCACGACTATCTACCGGAAAGGCTATTCCCTTTCCGGGGCAAAATGGCTAGGGGCAGCCGCTACGGTTCGCCCAGGGAAATTCTGATGCTCTTTACCTTCATCCTCGTTGTTCAGGCGATCGTCGCGGCCGCACTTGTGACCGTGGTGCTCATGCAGCGTTCCGAGGGTGGCGGTCTGGGCATGGGTGGCAGCCCGTCGGGCTTCATGTCCGCACGCGGCGCTGCGGATTTCCTCACGCGCTCGACCACCGTGCTGGCGACGATTTTCGTCACGCTCAGCATCGTTCTGGCCGTGATTGCGGCGACGCGCCATGCCGGTTCGACGGTCGATACGTCGCTGGTCGGCCAGACGACTCCGATCCAGCAGAGCACTCCGACGCAGCCGGCGGATGATGGTCTGGCGGGGGCAGCGGGCGCGGCGAGCAACGGCGCCGCCAATGGCGCGGTCCCGCTCGCTCAGTAAAACGCTGTTTCCCACAGCTAAATTTCGATGGGCAGCGCATGCTGCCTTGCGCTTTCTTTCGTTTAAGGTTTAAGCCTCCTCTCCCATGGCGCGGTTCATTTTCATCACCGGCGGTGTGGTCTCCTCCCTTGGCAAAGGCCTTATGGCTGCCAGTCTCGCTGCGCTGTTGCAGGCGCGGGGATATCGGGTGCGGATCCGCAAGTTCGATCCTTATCTGAATGTCGATCCGGGCACGATGTCGCCGTATCAGCATGGCGAAGTCTATGTGACCGATGACGGGGCGGAAACCGACCTCGACCTCGGCCATTATGAACGCTTCACCGGCGTTCCGACGCGCCGTGCGGACAATGTGACGCAGGGCCGGATCTATCAGACGATCATCCAGCGCGAACGGCGCGGCGACTATCTCGGTGCGACGGTGCAGGTCATTCCGCACGTCACCGACGAGATCAAGGCGTTCGCGCTGGCCGAGACGGACGATGTCGATTTTGTCCTGTGTGAGATTGGCGGAACGGTCGGCGACATCGAATCGCTGCCGTTCATGGAGGCGATCCGTCAGCTTCATAATGAGCTGGGTCAGGCGCGCTCGATCTTCGTCCATGTGACGCTGGTGCCGTATATCGCGGCGGCGGGCGAGTTGAAGACCAAGCCGACGCAGCACAGCGTCCGCGAACTCACCTCGCTTGGCATCCAGCCCAATATCCTGCTGTGCCGCTGCGAGCATCCGCTGCCCGATAGCGAGCGCGCAAAGATCGCGCTGTTCTGCAACGTCCGCAAGGAAGCGGTCATTCCCGCGCTGGATGCCAGCAGCATCTACGCCGTGCCCCAGCAATATCATGCCGAGGGGCTGGACGACGAAGTGCTGCGCGCCTTCGGGATCGAGGATGCGCCCCGGCCGGAAATGGTGCGCTGGGTCGATATCATGGATCGCCACCAGAACCCGGAAGGCGAAGTGACCATTGGCGTGGTCGGCAAATATGTCGGCCTGCCGGACGCCTATAAATCGCTCCACGAAGCGTTGATGCACGGCGGCCTAGCCAATCGGGTGAAGGTTAATGTGAAGTGGCTGGACGCCGAACTGTTCGAGCAGAGCGACGACGGCCATATCGCTGCCCAACTGGAGCCGATGCACGCCATCCTCGTCCCCGGCGGTTTCGGCTCGCGCGGGTCGGAGGGCAAGATCGCCTCGGTCCGGTTTGCGCGCGAACGCAATGTGCCGTTCTTCGGTATCTGTCTCGGCATGCAGATGGCCTGCATCGAGGGGGCCCGGAATACCGCGGGCATCACCGACGCCTCCACCACGGAATTCGGCGAGACGAAGGAGCCGGTCGTCGGCCTCATCACCGAATGGATGACCGAAGAAGGCCTTCAGACGCGCGAGCAGGGCGGCGATCTGGGCGGCACGATGCGACTCGGCGCCTATCCTGCGAAGCTGACCGGCAACAGCGTCGTCGCCAGCGTTTATGGCGAGGAAGAGATCAGCGAACGCCATCGTCACCGTTACGAGGTGAACGTCAAATATCGCGAGCCGCTGGAAAAGGGCGGCCTGATCTTCTCCGGCCTGTCGCCTGACGGTACGCTGCCCGAAATCGTGGAGCGGCCGGAGCATCCATGGTTCATCGGCGTGCAGTTCCACCCGGAGCTCAAGTCCAAGCCCTTCGATCCCCATCCGCTGTTCGCCAGCTTCATCGCCGCCGCCCTGAAACAGAGCCGCCTCGTCTGATCTGATCTACGAGGTTGCCTGAGGGGCAGGTTTACGGGCAAGGACTGTACCGAACAGGGACTGTCTTTGCAGAACCGGGGGGTGACACCGTGAACCAGGCACTGCTGGAAAAATTGCCGGACGAGAGCCTGCTGAAGGTTCTCGATCCGGCGGAATTGACCGAACTTCTGGGGCAGGCCCGCGAGGCCAAGGCTAGGAAGGGCGAGGCGATCATCCGTCAGGGTGACGACGGCAACGCCCTGCTGATCCTGCTGGAAGGGCAGGCGCGCGTCACTGTCTATTCCGCCAATGGCCGTGAGATCGTGCTGGAATATGCCGGGCCGGGTACGGTTCTGGGCGAGATTGCGCTGCTCGATGGCGGCGTGCGGACGGCCAGCGTCATCGCCATGGGGCCGCTCAAATATCTCATCCTGCCGCGCTCGGTGTTCGAGCATGTGGTGGCGAGCAACCATCGTATGGCCCTGCGCCTGATGAAGGAACTGGCGACACGCCTGCGCCGTGCCAATCAGACCATTGAGACGGACCGTGCCTATGCGGCGGCATCGCGGCTGGCCCGCTTCCTCCTGCGGCTTGCGTATGAAAATGGGGAGGCGGGGGATGCGATCCGGCTCAGCCAGACGGAACTCAGCATGTTCGCGGGCATCAGTCGGGAGAATATCAACCGGCAACTGTCCCTGTGGCAGCAGGAGGGCATCGTTGCCGTGACCCATGGCGGCGTAACGATCATGGATCGTGAGGCGCTGGAGGATATTGCCGACGCCATGGAGTGAGGCGGGGCATTTCCACACTACCCAATCACCGCCCACCCACCAAAAAGGGCGCCGGATCACTCCGACGCCCCTCACTCACCTCACGCGATAAATTCAGGCGGCGTCCTTGCCGCTCTCCACATCGCCATTGCCGATATCGATCACCGCGCCTTTGCCATTGATCGCGATCTTGCGCGGCTTCATGGCATCGGGGATTTCGCGGAGCAGTTCGATAGTCAGCAGGCCATCCGCAAGGTTCGCATCCTCGACACGCACGAAGTCGGCCAGTTCGAACCGGCGCTCGAAATTACGGTTGGCGATGCCGAGGTGCAGGAACTGGCTGCGGTCCTGCTCACCCTCCGGCTTGCGGCCCGATACCAGCAACAGGTTCTGCTGCGCCGTAATGTCGATTTCCTCCGGCTTGAAACCGGCGACGGCCAGCGTGACGCGATAGCGGTCCTCGCTCAGTCGTTCGATGTTGAAAGGGGGGTAATTCTCGGTCTGGCCGAGTCGCGCGCTGTTTTCGATCAGGTCGAACAGGCGGTCGAAGCCGACGGTGCTGCGGCGATAGGGGGTAAGGTCAAAACCACGCATATCAAATCCTCCGATGAGCAAATTGATGCGATCCCGGACCCGTGACAGGCGTCCGATATCCGTTCAGTCCCGAATGGCAACCGAACGCTGGCAAGATGGGTGCGGGGAACGGGCTTTCAACCCCGTGGAACGCACGGGCAGGATGAGCCGTTCAGCGCAGCGCAATGACCGAAGCGCGAAATCACCGTTGATGTGGAATGAGCAGAAACAATTAGGGCGTCCGAGCCTGTTAACCCGGACGCCCATTTGGACGACTAGCGTCTCCCCCTTAGGTGGGGCGCCCAATCATTCCGCAGCCCCCTTAAAGCTTGGAATGGGTCGCTCCCTCCCTGAACCACGGCCCTGCTATGATCGCCTGTGCTTCGAGAAGGAGAGCTATGCCACGGGCTGCTTTCTGTCACGTTACTTTCGGAAGCATTCATAATTTTGACTTAATGCCTGTGCCAATTTCGCAACAGGCCGATCTCATGCCCCCTTATCCTTGCCACCCGGTCGCCAGCACCATAGACGATGGCGATCCCATAAAAGCGAGCACCCGGCCTTTCCATGATCCTGTCACGTTATGAGAAAATGGTCGCGCGGCGTTACTTGCTGCCCGGTCGCGGGGAGGGGTTCATCTTTCTCGTCGCGGCGATCAGCCTGGTTGCGGTCATGCTGGGCGTCGCCGCGCTGATCGTGGTGATGAGCGTGATGAACGGCTTCCGCGCGGAACTGTTCGACAAGATTGTCGGCCTCAACGGGCATGCCGTGGTGCAGGGCTATGATGGCCGCCTGTCCGACTGGCGCACGGTGCAAAAGGATGCGCTGGCGACGCCAGGCGTCACATCCGCCACGCCGCTGATCGAGCAGCCGCTGCTCGCCATCCATGACGGCCGTGTCGAGGCGGCGCTGGTGCGTGGCATGACGGTGCCGGACATTCGCGCCAACCCCTCGATCAAGGACAAGGTCGTCGCGGGCGACCTGCGCGCCGTCGAGACGGGCAGCGGACGAGTCGCCATCGGCATCCGCCTCGCGGAAAATCTCGGCGTGACGGTCGGTGACACGATCAGCATCCTCAATCCGGCGGGGCGCTCCACCCCTTTCGGCACCGTCCCTCGCCAGCTACCCTATGAGATTGGCGCGGTGTTCGAGGTCGGAGTCTATGATTATGACAAGGCGTTCGTGATCCTGCCCATGGCCGATGCGCAGAAATTGCTGCTGCTGGGCGACAAGGTCGGCATGGTGGAGATCAAGACCGTCGACCCGGACAAGGTGGGCACGATCCTCGCCCCTCTGGCGGACAAGGTGCGGCGGCTGGCGGTGATCGTGGACTGGCGGCAGATGAACGCCAGCCTGTTCGAGGCGTTGCAGGTCGACCGTGTGGTGTCCTTCGTCATCCTGTCGTTGATCATCCTGGTCGCCGTCTTCAACATTCTCTCCTCGCTCATCATGCTGGTGCGGGCCAAGACGCGGGACATTGCCATCATGCGGACCATGGGTGCGTCGCGGGCCAGCCTGCTGCGCATCTTCGTGACGGTGGGGCTGTCCATCGGCACGCTGGGGACGCTGGCGGGCCTCGCGCTCGGCCTCATTCTGCTGTTCTTCCGGCAGCAGGTGCTGAACGGCATCCAGTTGGTGACGGGCCAGAATATCTGGGACCCGTCCGTCCGCTTCCTGACCGAATTGCCGTCCAAGCCCGACCCGGTGGAAATCGCCGTGATCTGCGGCATGGCCGTCGTGTTCAGCTTCCTCGCCACGCTCTATCCCGCGTTCAAGGCGGCCAATACCGATCCCGTCGAGGTGCTGCGCTATGAGTGAGATTTTGGGCACGCAGGGCCTGACCCGCAGTTTCCAGCAGGGCGATACACGCATCGACGTGCTGCGCGGCGTGGACCTGTCGATCAAGCGGGGCGAGATCGTCGGCCTTCTGGGACCGTCGGGCACCGGCAAGTCCACCCTGTTGCAGGCTGTGGGCTTGCTGGAGGGCGGCTATGGCGGGTCGATCCGCGTTTGCGGGGAGGAAGCGGCCAAGCTCGGCAATGACGGGCGCACGCGGCTCCGGCGCGACATGATCGGCTTCGTCTATCAGTTCCACCATCTGTTGCCGGACTTCACCGCGATGGAGAATGTGACCCTGCCCCAGATGATCTGCGATGTGGATGCCGCCACGGCGACGGAGCGCGCGACGACGCTGCTCACCAAACTGGGCCTTGGAGCACGGCTTCACCACACGCCGAGCAAATTATCGGGCGGCGAGCAGCAGCGCGTTGCCGTCGCGCGCGCGCTGGCCAACCGCCCCGCGATCGTGCTGGCCGACGAACCCACCGGTAATCTGGACGAACGCACCGCGGACATCGTGTTCGGTGAGTTTCTGGAACTGGTGCGGGGTGAAGGGTCGTCGGCGTTGATCGCCACCCATAATGAGCGACTGGCCGAACGCATGGACCGGATCGTGCGCCTGCATGATGGCAGGCTGGAATAACCGGACGGGACGCGCCCGCCCGGCCTGAGGCTTACTTGACCAGCGCGGTCAACGTGTCGGCGTCGATGCTGGCGACGGCGCCTTTCAGCGTATCGATGCCAGCCACGCGACCTTCCGCCTTCACCATGAAGCGGTCGGCCAGCGTGGTGCCATATTCACCGCTCTTGTCAGTGTTGTTCCACTTTTCGGTGACGAGGCGGCCATCGACCGTCGCTGTCTTTTCATAGCCGCTGGCATCCTCCTTGTTGGAAGACACGCCCATCGCCGCACCCATGGAGGCGATGGCGCCCATGGCCGACATGTCCGTGACGGACAAGCGGAAGTTCTCCTCGCCCTTTTCATAGCGCGCCTCGGCATTGCTGCCCGCCTGGCCCAGGCTCTGACTCTCGATGGAGGTCCGTGTGAAGCCCGCCAGCGACGCGGGCAGCATGGCCTGCAGCGCAGTCGCCTCCACGGCCTTGCCCGTGCCATTGGCAGCGGCTTCTACCTTCTTCGTCGCTTCCTGCATCTTGGCAACATCGATGGACCCCATGCCGGGCACGGTGACGGCCCCCGACACTTCGCCGTCATTACCCGACAACAACGCCGGAGTGGCGAACATCGCCGTGACCGAAGCCGCAATCGCGCCGACGACCAGCGACAGCACCACCGCGCAGATCACCGTGACGATGGTGAAGGTCATCGCCTTCACCGTCGGCACGTTCACCAGCGGCGTGACGCCCGTGTAGAACAGGTAGAAGGAATAGAGGCCGAGGATCGACAGCCATCCCAGCATGGGGATGAGGCCGAATATGCCCGCCACCCACGACGCGGTCATGCTGTACGCCACCAGCTTGAAGGCGTTGAGGCGTGTCGCGCTCCCGTCGAATTTGGGTGCCAGCCATTCCACGATCAGTGTCATCACGAACAGCGACACAAGCGACAGAACGAAGCCGGTGATCGCCATCGACAGCCCGGAAACGAGCGACGGGCGATAGGTAATCCCAAAGGCCCCGAACCCGAAAATCTGCCCGCCGAGCAGGCTGGCCACCGGGCCGATTGCGGCCAGCGGGACGGCATATCCCGTCAGTATTTCGGTGATGCTTTTCTGTTCGACCGCGATGGTCGGCCATTCGTCCTTTGGTGTGAGAAGAATTGCCTTGGCACGGGCGACAAGTGAATGCTTTGCAGCGCCGGTATCGTTTGACATGGATCAGCTCCCCTAAAGCCGTGAGGCGATTGCATCACCTTATCGCCCGTGACGCAAGCCGGACGTGCTGTCCGTCACATCTTTGGCGGCAATTCACCACCGGATGGATGAGGGCCAGATTGATGTGGGTAAGTTGGAGGCACGCCTTGGCGTCGGGACCGCGGCATCCTATCATAGGCAGATGCCGCATGCCGATTTCGTCCCCCTTCGCGTCTTCTCCTCCTTCACCATGCTCGAAGGAGCGATCGAGCCAAAGGCTATAGCCAAGCGCAGTCGCAAGCTGGGCTTTCCCGCAGTGGGCATCGCGGATCGCAACGGCCTCTACGGCTCCATGGCCTTTTCCGACGCCTGCAAGGGCGAAGGGGTGCAGCCCGTCATCGGATCGGTGATCGGCGTGGCGCGGCCGGACGACATTGGCGGCGGCACGGATGTGATAGACTGGCTGGTGCTCTATGCGCAGGACGAGACGGGCTACGACAATCTGTGCGACCTCGTTTCCGCCGCGCATCTGGATCGGCCCGACGTGCTCGCGCCGCATGTCACCCTCGACAGGATGCGGGGCCGCACGGACGGCCTTATCTGCCTGACGGCCGCAGGCGAGGGCGCGCTGGTGCGTTTGCTGGCGGAGGGGCAGTCATCGGCCGCACGGGCCTATCTCGACCGGCTGGATGCGTTGTTCGGCGACCGGCTCTACATCGAAATCTGCCGCCGCGACGAAGTGGCGGAGGAGCAGGCTGAGGCGGCGCTGCTCGACATCGCCTATGATCGCGGCATCCCCATCGTCGGCACCAATCCGGCCTGCTTTGCGGAGCCGGATTTCCATCCCGCCCATGACGTCATGCTGTGCATCGCCTCGTCCAGCTATGTCGACAGTCCCGATCGCCAGCATAGCTCCCCGCAAAGCTGGATGAAGCCGGTCGAAGAGATGAAGCGCCTGTTTTCGGATCTGCCGGAGGCGCTGGCGAACACCCTGGTCGTCGCACAACGCTGCGCCGTTGCCGCGCCCAAGCGCAAGCCCATCCTTCCCAGCCTCGCGGGCGATATTGAGGGTGAGAAGGCGATGCTGCGCGATCAGGCGGAGCGCGGCCTTGCGGCGCGGCTCGAAAAGGCGGGGATCACCGATCCCGATGAGCGCACGGCCTATGAGGCACGGCTGGATTTCGAGATAAACATCATCAACCAGATGGGTTTCCCCGGTTACTTCCTGATCGTGGCCGATTTCATTCAATGGGCCAAGAATCACGATATTCCCGTGGGGCCGGGCCGTGGTTCGGGCGCGGGTTCACTGGTCGCCTGGTCGCTGACCATCACTGACCTCGATCCCCTGAAACTGGGCCTGCTGTTCGAGCGATTCCTGAATCCCGAACGTGTGTCCATGCCCGACTTCGACATCGACTTTTGCGAAACGCGGCGCGGCGAGGTGATCCGCTATGTGCAGGAGAAATATGGCCGCGACCATGTGGCGCAGATCATCACCTTCGGTAAGCTCAAGGCCCGCGCCGTCCTGAAGGACACGGGCCGCGTTCTCCAGATGAGCTATGGCCAGGTGGACAGGCTCGCCAAGATGGTGCCGAACCACCCCACCGACCCATGGACGCTGGAACGCACGATGAACGGCGTGTCCGAGTTCGTGGCCGAGTATAATGGCGACGAGCAGGTCAAGCGGCTGGTCGATTATGCCATGAAGCTGGAAGGGCTTCCGCGCCATAGTTCCACCCACGCGGCAGGTGTGGTGATCGGGGACAGGCCGTTGTCCCAGTTGGTGCCGCTCTACCGCGATCCCCGGTCTGACATGCCGGTTACGCAGTTCGACATGAAATATGTCGAGGGCGCGGGCCTCGTCAAATTCGACTTTCTGGGCCTCAAGACATTGTCCGTGCTGCAACGCGCGGTGCAGTTGCTGAAGAAGCGCGGGGTGGAGGTCGATCTCGACACGCTGGAATGGGACGATGCCGACGTTTATGCGCTGATGCAGCGGGGCGACACCGTCGGTGTGTTCCAGCTGGAATCGGAAGGGATGCGAAAGACGCTGGCCGCCGTGCGCCCGACCAATTTCGGCGACATCATCGCGCTCGTGTCGCTGTATCGACCGGGCCCGATGGACAATATCCCCATGTTCGGTCGCCGTAAAAACGGCCAGGAAGATATTGAATACCCTCATGATCTTCTCGAACCTATCCTGAACGAAACCTATGGGATTTTCGTCTATCAGGAACAGGTCATGCAGGCCGCGCAGATTCTTGCAGGCTACAGCCTTGGTGACGCCGATCTCTTGCGCCGCGCCATGGGCAAGAAGAACAAGGCGGAGATGGACGCGCAGCGCGAGCGCTTCTGGAAGGGCTGCGCGGAGAACAGCCAGATCCCGAAGGCGAAGGCGAACGAACTGTTCGATTTGATCGACAAGTTCGCGGGCTATGGTTTCAACAAGAGCCATGCCGCCGCCTACGCCCTGCTGTCGTATCAGACGGCATGGCTGAAAGCGCATCACCCGGCAGAATTTTATGCCGCATCAATGGCTTTCGATATTCACCTCACGGAAAAACTCACTGTGTTCGTGGACGATATGCGGCGCATGGGCCTGAATATCCTGCCGCCCGATATCAACAAGAGCGGCGCGGATTTCACGGTCGAAGCGGACCCGGAATGCGCGGCCTATCCCTTTGCGGTCCGATACGCGCTGGGCGGCCTGAAGGGCGTGGGCGAGCGCGCCATGGAATTGCTGGTGGAGGAGCGGACGAAGGCGGGCCTGTTCGCCGACCTCGACGATTTCGCCAATCGGGTGGAGCCGCGCCTACTCAACCGGCGGCAGATCGAAAGCTTGGCGGCGGCAGGCGGGTTCGATTCCTTCGGGGTAAACCGCGCGGGCGCTTTTGCCGCTGCCGAGACGATCCTGTCCGTCGCCGCCAAGGCGTCCGATGCCCGCGAAACGGGGCAGGGCGGCCTGTTCGGTGGCGACGACATCGCCCATGCCGACGTCCATATCTCGACTGATGCGTCTTGGTCCAAGGGCGAGACGATGGAGCGCGAGTTGGAGGCCTTTGGCTTCTACTTCGGCCAGCATCCTGTTGACCGCTATAGGGAAATCGCCCGCTCCAAGGGCGCGCGCACCTTTGGCGAGATTTGCGCCTCGCCCATTTCCGGCGAGCGGCCAACGGCGGTCATGGCCGCGCTGGTGGAGTCGATCCGATGGCGCGATACGCGCCGTGGGGGCCGCTATGTCATGGCGACCTTCTCCGATCCCAGCGGCCAGTTTCAGGCAAGCTGTTTCGAGGATGACGGCTGCAAGTTGCTGGAAAAGCTCACCAATGAGGAGGATAGCGCCGCTCGCTGCGCCTTGCTCTCCGTCGAACTCGACCGCGCTGGCGGCGAGGATATGCCGCGCGTAACGGTGCGCGGCGTTCAGGGTTTCGACACCATGGCGACCAATGCGCGGATGCGGATGACGGTCCATGTCAGCGGCGCCGAGGCAGTGTCTCGCATCGCGCCTCTTGTAAAGCCGCTAAGAGGCGGAAAAAGCGAGCTTCTTTTCATTCTCTCCGCACCAGATGCGAGCGAGGCTTATATTGTCGCCGGACGCGATTATCTGCTCGACATGGAACTTGGAGAGGCTGTCGAGACTCTGTCAGGGGTGGACAGCGTGACCTTCGAGCCGATTGAGACACGCCTGTCGCTTGTCGGCTGATAATAAGAGGAACGACTGATGATCGTGGGGACTGTTCGGGAGATCAAGAACCACGAATATCGCGTCGGGCTGACACCGGAGAGCGTGCACGAACTGGCGGCCCATGGTCATGAGATTTTGGTCGAACAGGGAGCCGGGCTGGGCATAGGCGCCAGCGACGACGATTACCGACGTGCGGGCGGTACGGTGATGGAGGATGCCGCCACGATCTTTGGCCGGGCCGATATGATCGTGAAGGTGAAGGAACCGCAACCCTGCGAGCGCGCGCTCCTTCGCCCCGGACAAATTCTCTTTACCTATCTGCATCTTGCGCCCGATCCTGAACAGGCGGCCGCATTGGTGGAATCCGGCGCAGTGTGTATCGCCTATGAAACCGTGACGGACGCGGCGGGCGGATTGCCGCTGCTGAAACCCATGAGCCAGGTCGCAGGCCGCATGGCGATACAGGCGGGTGCGACGGCGCTGGAAAAGGAACATGGCGGGCGCGGCGTCCTGCTCGGCGGGGTGCCCGGCGTGCTGCCCGGCAAGGTCGTGGTGATCGGCGGCGGGGTGGTTGGCTTCAACGCGGCGCAAATGGCCGCCGGGCTGGGTGCGGACGTCACCATCCTCGATCGCGATCCCGTCACGCTGGAGCGGCTGGGCACCTATTTCGAGGCGCGGGCCAAGACGCGCTTTTCCAACCGCGCCAATCTGGCGGAGAGCGTGGCGGATGCGGATCTGGTCATTGGTGCGGTGTTGATCCCCGGCGCTGCCGCGCCCAAGCTGGTGAGCCGGGACATGCTCTCCACCATGCGGCGCGGCGCGGTATTGGTGGATGTCGCCATCGATCAGGGCGGGTGTTTCGAGACGAGCCATCCCACCACTCATGCCAGCCCGACGTTCGTCGTGGATGGTGTGGTCCATTATTGCGTGGCGAACATGCCGGGCGCGGTCGCGCGCACATCGACCTACGCCCTCAATAACGTGACCTTGCCGCACGCGCTGCGCATCGCCAATCTCGGCTGGCAGGAGGCGATGCGCAGCGATCCGCATCTGCTCGCGGGGCTGAATGTCTGGAATGGCCGTGTCACCTGTGCGCCGGTCGCGCGGGAACTGGGGTATGAGGCGACCGATCCGGCGGACGCGCTGGCAGGCTGATCCCGCTTACCGGCCTGGCTTGAGTTGTTCCCGCATATCCACTGCGTCGATCATCAGTCCGCCCGCAAGAAACACCGAGCCTGTGCAGGCAAGGGCGAGGAGTTTGCCACCCAGTCCCGGATATTGCTGGATATAGACGAGCCCGCGCTCCGACGCGCCCAGCCCCAGCGCATAGACGATGCAGAACACCTCGAACTTCGTTTTGATCGTGAAGAGTCTGCGGATTTTTTCCATAGCGAAATGTTAAGCAATGTCCGTGCCAACCGCGGAAAACTGCATTTTCCGCGTAATCATTCTTAACAAACTGTAAAGAAATCCGACGGTTTGGCAAGCGCCCGTTGTTCGCGGCGTCATCAGGCTTGCGACCCCTACGGAGCATGCCATGATGAGGATAGATCAGCAAAAAGGATGCCGAATGGTAGAGCTTCGTCCCCTCGGCAACAGCGGGCTGGAGATTGCGCCGCTGGTGCTCGGCGGCAATGTGTTCGGCGTGAACGGCATGGATCGGGCCAAGAGTTTCGCAGTGCTGGACGCCTTTGTTGGCGGGGGCGGGACGATGCTCGACACGGCGGATTATTATTCCGCCTATCTGCCGGAAGGGAAAGGCGGCGAGTCCGAAACCATGATCGGGGAATGGCTTGCCAGCCGGGGCGGACGCGATCGCATACAGATCGCCACGAAGGTTGGCGGTGTCATGGGGCCGGGGCTGGGCGGGCTGGGCAAGGACTATCTGCCGAAAGCGGTGGATGCCTCGCTCCGGCGTCTCGGCACGGATTTTATCGACGTCTATTTCGCGCATTTCGATGACCCCAACGTGCCGCAGGAAGAGGTCGTGGAAGCGTTTGACAAGCTGGTGCGCGCGGGGAAGGTCCGCAGCGTCGGGGCGTCCAATTTCACGCCCGCCCGCTTTGCCTCCGCGCTCGATATCGCATTGGCCAATGGGTTGACGCCCTATACCGTTTTTCAACCGCAATATAATCTGTTGGAGCGCGATCTTGAGACGGAGCTGCTGCCGCTTTGCCTCGCGCGGGGCGTCGTCACCATAACGTTCTTTGCGCTTGCTCAGGGCTATCTGACTGGGAAGTACCGTGGCGAAGCCGACCTGTCGCAGAGCCGCCGGGGCCGCAATGTGCGCAAATATATGGAGGGGCGTGGCCCCGCCATTCTTGCAGTATTGGATGAAATTTCAACGCGGCGGGCGGTCAGCCACGCGGCCATCGCTCTCGCATGGGTGGCGGCGAAGCCCGGTGTCACAGCGCCGATCGCCAGCGCGACCAGCGTGGAGCAACTCGACGACCTTTTGCCGTCACTGACCCTGACGCTATCGCCGGAAGAAATGGCCCGGCTGGACGATGCGGCCTGACGTCAGATCAGGTCATGAAACTGTGCAACTACAGACCGATATATCTTTTTCTTGAATGGTACGATGAGGTCGACCAGCGTGTCCGGCTCCGCCCAGCGCCACGTGTCGAATTCGGGATGCTTGGTCGCGATGTCGATGTCGCTGTCTTCACCCAGAAAGCGAGCGAGAAACCACAACTGCCGTTGTCCGCGATATTTCCCGCCCCACAGCCGCCCGATCAGTTCGTCGGGCAGGTCGTACAGCAATTCCTCCTTCGTATGCGCGAGGAACTGGATGTGCTTCGGGCTGACGCCTGTTTCTTCGCCCAGTTCGCGCAGGGCGGCCTGTTCGGCATCTTCGCCAGGATCGACGCCGCCTTGCGGCATCTGCCAGGCATCGCCTTCCTTGCTGTCGATCCGCTGGCCGACGAACACCAGTCCGTCGCGATTGACCATCATGATGCCCACGCAGGGACGGTAGGGAAGGCTGGAATAATCGGTCATGAATCGGATCAGTGCTGTAAAGGGTAGCCTCCTTGTACCGGACGCGGCCGACCCCGTTCAAGCCGCCATGTCGCAGTGCGGCAAAAATCTGCTGATGCGAATTTCGGCGGGAGTGTCTAGCAGGCGTGGAACGCCAAATGACCAGTTTGAGAGAAGGACAGATGCGGGACATCGATCCACCCTATTATGCGGTCATCTTCACATCCCATCGCACCGCCGGTGATGATGCCGCCTATGGCGACATGGCGGCAAGGATGGTGGCGCTTGCTGCCGAGCAGCCCGGTTTTCTGGGCGTGGAGAGTGCCCGCGACGGCGTGGGCATCACGGTGTCCTACTGGCGGGACGAGACATCCATTGCCGCGTGGAGGCGAAATGCGGAGCATCGGCTGGCGCAGCAGGCGGGGCGGGATCGCTGGTATGCCGACTATACCGTCCGCGTGGCGCGGGTCGAACGGGCTTATGGCTCCGTCGCCAGCGAATGAGGGAACTCCGGCAGCCTTTGCAACGTCCTGTCCTATCCGATGAAAGCCGCATGACCGCATGACCGATCCTCTCATTCTCTGGTTCCGGCGCGACCTGCGTCTCGCCGATCAGGCAGCACTTGTCGCAGCGGCGGGCGAGGGGCCGGTGATCCCCGTCTATGTCCTCGACGACGAGACGTCGCGGCACCGCGCCATGGGTGGAGCGAGTCGCTGGTGGCTCCACCACAGCCTTGCCGCGCTCGATGCGGCACTGCGAGACAAGGGATCGCGGCTGATCCTGCGCCGGGGGGAGAGCCATACCGCGCTGTGCGCGCTGGCTGAGGAAACAGGCGCTGCGCGGGTCCATTGCATCCAGCACTACGAGCCATGGTGGCGCAATGCGGAACGCAAGGTGGCGCAGGCGCTCGACCTCGTCCGTCATGACGGCAATTACCTCCTGCCGCCGGGCAGTGTGACGAGTGGATCGGGGACGTCCTATCGCATCTTCACGCCCTTTTCCCGTGCTGTCCTGCAACACATGCCGCCGCATGATCCGTTCCCCGCGCCGCGCTCCATCCCCGCGCCGCCGCACTGGCCCAGGAGCGACAGGCTTGCCGATTGGGGGCTGCTACCGACAAAGCCGGATTGGGCGACGGGGTTTGACGAGGACTGGACACCGGGAGAGGCGGGGGCGGTTGAGCGGCTCGCCGACCTGGAGGACATCGTGGAGGATTATGGCGAAGGCCGCGACCTGCCCTCGGTCGAGGGGACGTCGCGTCTGTCTCCCCATCTCCATTTCGGCGAAGTCTCGCCCGCGTCGGTATGGCGGGCCGCCCATGGTCGCAGCAAAGGTGCAGAAACGTTCCGCAAGGAACTGATCTGGCGCGATTATGCGCAGAATGTCATCGCCACATTCCCCGATTACGCCCAGCGCAACGGCCATGATCGCTTCGACGCGCTGCTATGGCGGACGGGCAAGGGGGCAGAGGCCGATTTGCGCGCGTGGCAGAGGGGCGAAACCGGCTATCCCATCGTCGATGCGGGGATGCGGCAACTCTGGGCGACGGGATGGATGCACAATCGCGTCCGCATGATCGCGGCGAGTTTCCTCATCAAGCATCTGCTGATCGACTGGCGGCAGGGGGAGCAGTGGTTCTGGGATACGCTGGTCGATGCGGACTACGGCAATAACAGCGTCAACTGGCAATGGTCGGCTGGCACCGGCCTCGACGCCAATATGTTCGGGCGGATCATGGCGCCGCTCAGCCAGTCGGAGAAATTCGATGCGGGCGACTATATCCGGCGCTGGGTTCCTGAACTGGCGGGCGTTAAGGGCAAGGCGATCCACGATCCCGAAAGCCATGGATGCCGACCGCGGGCCTATCCCGCGCCGATCATCGGCCATCGGGAAGGGCGGGAAAGGGCACTTGCTGCCTATGTCCACATCAAAGGCTGATTGGACAGGGCGAAATCCATGCGCCATAGTCGTTCCCGATGAACGCTCCCGGCCCCCGGTCCACTCGCCGGCTCCATGCCAGTGATCCGCTGCTCGCCAGAACGGGGTCGGGCCTGCTCGCACGCCTGCCCGCACGGCGCTTCCACAAGGTTCTCGACCGGCTCGACGCGACGCTGCTGACCGGCAGTATCGAGGCCCATTTGCCGGACGGCAGCGTTCGCATCCTGGGCGGTCATGCGGACGGGCCGTCGTGCATCGTCCACCTCAATAGCTGGCGGGCGCTCGTGCGGCTGGGCCTGTCGGGGTCCGTGGGCTGGTATCGCGCTTGGGCCAAGGGCGAGTGGGACAGTCCCGATCCGGTGCCCCTCTTCGCGCTGTTCATGGCCAATGCCCGCTCGCTGGGCGGCACGGCGCGGGCATCCGGTCCATCCCGCCTGCTGATCCGGCTGTGGCACGCGCTCAATGGTAACAGCCGCAAGGGCGCGCGGCGCAATATTTCCTATCATTATGATCTGGGCAACAGCTTCTACAGGCTCTGGCTGGACCGGAGCATGACCTATTCCAGCGCGCTCTATCAGCGGCCTGACATGACGCTGGAGGAGGCGCAGGAGGCCAAGATCGACGCGATGCTCGACCGGCTGAACCTGACGCCGGGGAGCAGGTTGCTGGAAATCGGCTGCGGCTGGGGTTCGCTGGCGGTGCGTGCGGGGGAGCGTTGCGATGGCCTGCGCTACGACGGCCTGACCCTCTCGACGGAGCAGAAGGACTGGGCGGATCAGGCGCTGTCGCAGGCGGGGATGGGGGATCGGTCTGCCGTCCTGCTGACCAACTATCGCGACCATGGCGGCACCTATGATGCGATTGCCAGCGTGGAGATGGTGGAGGCGATCGGGCAGAAGCAGTGGCCCGAATATCTTGCGTCCGTCTATCGCCTGCTGAAGCCCGGCGGGCGGGCCGCGATACAGTTCATCAGCATCGATGATGCGATCTTCGATTCCTACGCCGACAGCGCGGATTTCATCCAGACCTATGTCTTTCCCGGCGGCTGCCTGATCGCGCGTGACCGTTTCCGCGCGCTGGCCGAAGCGACCGGACTGGAATGGGTGGAGGAAACGCGCTTCGGGCAGGATTATGCCCGCACCCTGCGGGAATGGCGGGAGAGTTTCGATGCGGCCATCGAACAGGGGCGCCTGCCGCGCGAGTTCGACGAACAGTTCGTTCGCCTCTGGCGCTTCTACCTCATGTATTGCGAGGGCGGGTTCCGGGGTGGCGGGATCGACGTCCATCAGGTGACGCTGGTCCGTCCCGCCTGAGCCCCCGGTTGAACCCTTCGCTTATTTGGGAAGGTCGATCCGGTATCCGTCGGGATGATCGCTGGTGACGAGATTGAGGATCGTGTTCGCCACGACCTCCGGCTCTTTCAGCGTCTTGGGGTCTTCACCCGGATAGGCCTTGGCGCGCATCGCCGTGCGGGTCGCGCCGGGGTTCAGCAAATGGGTACGGATCTTCGAAATCTTCGCCACTTCCTGCCCATAGGCGCTGACGAGCACTTCGAGGGCGGCCTTGGACGCGCCATAGGCGCCCCAATAGGCGCGCGGGTTTGCCGCGACACCCGTGGTCACGCCGATGACACGCGCATCGGCGCTGGCACGGAGCAGCGGGTCGAACGCCGCCAGCAGAGCCTGCTGCGCCAGCACGTTGAGGGTCATGACGCGGGAAAATTCCTTGGCATCGATGGCAGGCACTGCCGCCAGCGTGCCGAGGTTCGCCGCATTGAGCAGCAGGATGTCGAGCGCGCCCCAGCGACCGGACACCGCCTGCGCCAGGCGCCCGATGCTCTCGCCATCCGTCAGATCGAGCGGCGCGATCGTCGCGCTGCCGCCCGCGGCGTGGATTTCCTCTTCCACAGCCTCCAGCGCGCCGCTGGTGCGAGCGACGAGCAGGACATGTGCGCCCGCGGCGGCCAGTGCGCGGGCCGTTGCCGCCCCGATGCCGCGGCTTGCGCCGGTGACGAGGGCGAGGCGCCCGGCAAGCACCCCGGCCTCAGCCGGGGAAACGGAAGAAGTGTCGGCCATGCTGTTCCTGAATTCTGGTCTGCCTGAGTCCGGTTCGCCTGTCAGACGACCCGTTCGGCGAGAAGCGCGAGTTGGCTGCTCTGGTCGTCCTGCTCGTCGAGGTCGGTGAGCCGGGTCGGATAGTCGCCGGTGAAGCAGGCGTCGCAATATTGCGGACGGATGTCGGCTCGCTGGTTCTCGCCCACAGCCTTGTACAGGCCATCGATGGACACGAAGGCG
Organism: Sphingobium sp.; assembly: GCA_036383715.1. Classification (GTDB taxonomy): domain Bacteria; phylum Pseudomonadota; class Alphaproteobacteria; order Sphingomonadales; family Sphingomonadaceae; genus Sphingobium. Next base: position 30,103 of record DASVNT010000159.1, read on the forward strand.
AGGCTGTCCGCGTGAATGAAATCGCGCATACCCTCGATGTCGAGCTTGTGCGCCAGCAGTTTGCCACGCTCCGGCGTATCGACGCCATAGAAGCAACTGTGCCGGGTCGGGGGGCTGGCGATCCGCATATGGACTTCGCGGGCGCCGGCATCGCGCATCATCTGCACGATCTTGAGGCTGGTGGTGCCACGCACGATGCTGTCGTCGATCAGCACGATGCTCTTGCCCGCGATCAGCGCGCGGTTGGCGTTGTGCTTCAGCTTGACGCCCAGATGGCGGACCTTGTCACCCGGCTGGATGAAGGTGCGGCCGACATAGTGCGAGCGGATGATGCCCAGTTCGAACGGAATGCCCGATTCCTGCGCATAGCCAATGGCGGCGGGGACGCCCGAATCCGGCACAGGAATGACGAGGTCGGCCTCGACCGGATTTTCGATGGCGAGCTGCGCGCCGATCGCCTTGCGCACGGAATAGATGCTGTTGCCGTCCACGATCGAGTCGGGACGTGAGAAATAGACATGCTCGAAGATGCAGGGGCGGGGATGATGGTCACCGAACGGGCGATGCGACCGCATCTCGCCGCCATGCGTCACCACGATCAGTTCGCCCGGATCGACGCTGCGAATATAATCCGCGCCCACGACGTCGAGCGCGACGCTTTCGGAGGCAAAGATGATCGAATCGCCCAGACGACCCATGACCAGCGGACGAATGCCCAGCGGGTCGCGGCAGGCGATCATGCCCTCGCGCGTCAGGCAGATCAGGGAATAGGCGCCCTCGACCCGCTTGAGCGCATCGATGAACCGGTCGAGCAGCGTGCGGTAATTGCTGGTCGCGACGAGGTGGATGATGACCTCGGTATCGCTGGTCGACTGGAAGATCGACCCACGGCGCACCAGTTCGCGGCGCAGCGTCATGGCGTTGGAGATATTGCCGTTGTGCGCGATGGCGAAGCCACCCGACGACAGGTCGGCATAGAGCGGCTGGACATTGCGCAGCGCCGTCTCGCCACTGGTGGAGTAGCGCACATGGCCGCATGCGACTTCGCCGCTCAGCGCCCGAATCACATCGTCGCGGTCGAAATTGCCCGCGACATGGCCCATGGCGCGATGGGTGTGGAATTCATGGCCGTCCCAGCTCGTAATGCCGGCGGCTTCCTGACCGCGATGCTGGAGGGCGTGGAGGCCAAGTGCGGTGATCGCCGCAGCGCCTTCGGCACCGTAAACGCCGAAAATGCCGCATTCTTCGCGCAACTTGTCATCGTCGAACGGATGTGTGGTGAGCATCGTGGTAGCGCCCGCTCTCAATTTTTGGGGTGGGCGGAACACCGCCCGTTCGACCGCGCATATAGTGACGATATCCCCGTTTGTCGCCCCCCCGTTTGTCGTGCTGTTGTAATAAAAAAGGATTTTGGTGCGGATTTGCCACGCATGGGCAGGTGCAGGGCGGCGTTGTTGATGTGGGTCACAAGGCCGCTGGCGTTGGCCGCGCCATCGCATTATGAGCGTGGGTGATGCACGCCTATGCCAATCCAACCCGTTTTCTGGGAGTGGTCCGTCCGCTCGCGCCCTGGCTGTTCTGGGTCGGCATCGCGCTGATTCTCGGCGGTGCGTTTGCGGGCCTCTTTCTGGCTCCGGCCGATTATCTGCAGGGCGACAGTTTTCGCATCCTCTATGTCCATGTGCCCGCCGCATGGCTGGGCATGGCGGGCTGGACCGGCATTGCCGTGTCGGGCGTGATGCAGATCGTCTGGCGCCACCCGCTGGCCGGCATTGCCGCGCGGGCGGTGGCGATTCCCGGTGCGCTGTTCACGGCGCTGTGCCTCGCCACCGGCTCCATCTGGGGCCGCCCCACATGGGGGACATGGTGGCAATGGGATGGGCGCATGACCTCCATGCTGGTCCTGCTGTTCCTCTATCTCGGCTATATCGCGCTGGCTTCGGCCAGTTCCAAGTCGGGCGAGGAGGGCGGGGTCAGCCGCGTGACCGCGATCTATGGCATCGTCGGCGCGATCAACATTCCGATCATCAAGGGGTCGGTGGTGTGGTGGAACAGCCTGCATCAGGCGCCCAGCATCACGCTGAGCGGTTCGGCCATCGCGCCCAGCATGTTGTGGCCGCTGGGCCTGACCGTCCTTGGCTTCACACTCTGGTTCGCTGCCATCGTCATTCTTCAGATGCGCGCGATCCTCGCCAATAATCGTATCGAGGCGCGTTTGCGCCGCATGGCACGGGGATAAACAGACCAATGAATGCCTGGCCCTTCGTGACCGCGGCCTATGCGTTGACCGGTATCGGGACGCTCGCCGTCAGCCTCTGGTCGTGGCGCTCTGCGCGCGACGCCGAAAAACGCGCGGATGCCCTTCGGCGGGAGCGCGACTGACGTGGCGATGGGGTTCCGGGGAAGTGTAAAGGGAAAGCATCAACGCCTGATCCTGATCGTCGTGGCCATGGTCGCGCTGATCGGGGCCGTCCTGCTCGCCATGTCGGCGTTGAAGGACGAGGCCGCCTATTTCTACACGCCGAGCGATGCGAAGGCCAAGGGCGTGGAGCCGGGCAGGTCCATCCGCCTCGGCGGCATGGTGGTCAAGGGCAGCCTTAAGCGGGAAGCGGACGGCGTCTCCATCCGCTTCGACGTCAGCGACGGCAAGGCGGTGGTGCCCGCGACGTTCAGCGGCATTGCCCCCGACCTGTTCCGCGAAGGCTCCGGTGTGGTCGCGGAAGGGGCGTTCGATACGCGGGGCGTGTTCGTCGCGTCCAACCTCCTCGCCAAGCATGACGAGCGTTACATGCCCCGCGAACTGGAGGGCATGAGCTATAACGAGACGACGCATCAGATCGAGAATGGGGCGCAATGATCGCTGAAACGGGCCTTGCCGCCCTCTGGCTGGCGGCGGCGCTCGCGGCGCTGCAACTCATCGCCGCATGGGCGGGCGTGGCAAAGGGCGAGGACAGCCTGACGAAGCTGGTGCGCCCCGTCGCGGTGGCGCAGGGCCTGCTGGTCGCTCTCGCATTCGTGATGCTGGTCCTGTTGTTCCTGCGCTCCGACATGTCGGTCGCGCTGGTCGCGCAGAACAGCCATTCGATGAAGCCGTGGCTGTACAAGTTCGCGGGGACATGGGGCAATCACGAGGGGTCGATGCTCCTGTGGGTGATGGTCATGGGGCTGGCGGGCAGCGGTATCGCCCTGTTCGAGCGGGCGCTGGCGCGGGACACGCATATCGCGACGCTGGGCGCGCAGGCGCTGATTTCGCTCGGCTTCTATGCGTTCCTGCTGTTCGCCTCCAACCCGTTCGCGCGGCTCGATCCGGCAGCGGCGGACGGGCAGGGGCTGAACCCTCTGCTGCAGGACCCCGGCCTCGCCTTTCATCCGCCCACGCTCTACCTCGGCTATGTCGGCCTGTCGGTGGCTTTCTCTTTTGCGGTCGGCGCGCTGGTGACGCGGCAGGTGGACGCGGCCTTTGCGCGGGCCATGAGGCCGTGGGTGCTGGGGGCGTGGGTGCTGCTGACGCTGGGCATTACGGCGGGCAGCTACTGGGCCTATTATGAGCTGGGCTGGGGCGGATGGTGGTTCTGGGACCCGGTCGAGAATGCCTCGCTGATGCCATGGCTGGCGGCGACGGCGCTGCTCCATAGCGTGTCGGTGCTGGCGACCCGCGACGGCCTGCGCGCCTGGACGGTGATGCTTGCGGTCGTCGCCTTCTCCATGTCGATGGTCGGCACCTTCCTCGTCCGGTCCGGTATCCTGACGAGCGTCCACGCCTTTGCGGTCGATCCCCGGCGCGGCACGTTCATCCTCGTCTTGCTGGCGTTGTATATCGGCGGCGCGCTGGCGCTGTTCGCGGTGCGCGTGGGCGCCGTGCGGGAAGGGTCGCGGTTCGAACTGGTGAGCCGGGAAGCGATGCTGGTGATCAACAACCTGCTGCTCACCGTTATCCTCGGCCTCGTCCTGATCGGCACGCTGTACCCGCTGCTGACCGAGGCGATGGGGACGAAGGTGTCGGTCGGACCGCCCTATTTCAACAGCGTGGCAGGACCGCTGGCGCTCGGCCTGATGGTCGTGCTGGCGGCGGGGCCGGTGACGCGCTGGCGGCGCGATACGCTGCGCGCCGTCGTGGCGCGCATGGCGGTGCCGTTGCTGGTCGGTTCGGTGGCGCTGGCGCTGCTGGTCGTGCTGGCGGCGGGACGGATCGGCATATTGCCGCTGCTGGGCCTCGTTGCGGCGGCGTTGGTCGGCGTGGCGAGCCTTGCGCCGCTGTGGGGTCGCAACCTGCGGCGCACGCCTTTGTTTACCTATGGCATGGTGCTGGCCCATCTCGGCTGCGCGGTCAGCATCGCGGGCATGGCGTCGGAGAGCGCATTCAGCACGGAAAAGCTGGTCGCCGCCCGCCCCGGCGAGACGATCGAGACGGCAGGCTGGTCGATCCTGTTCAAGAGCGTGACACCCGTCGCCGGTCCCAACTGGACCGCGATGGAGGGGCGCTTCGCCGTGTCGCATGATGGCGGAGCGGCGAAGGAGCTGCGACCGCAGGCGCGTTTCTTTTCCGAGCCGCCGACGAACACGACTGAGTCCGCCCTGCTCACCCGCTGGAACGGGCAACTCTACGTCGTGCTGGGCGACTCGCTCGATGACGGGCGCTGGCAGCTTCGCATCTGGTGGAAGCCGTTCGTGACGCTGATCTGGGGCGGTGGCGGCATGATCGGGCTGGGCGGCGTGCTTGCCATATTGGGCCGCGTAGGCCGGGGCTGGCTCCGCCGCCGTCGTGGCCGGAATGCGGAGGCCTTCGCATGACGCGCTGGCTTCTCTGGGCGCCGCTCGCACTGTTCGCCATTTTCGTCGCTCTGGTCGCGGGCGGCCTGCTGAAGCCCGATGACCGGCAGATACGGTCGCGGATGGTCGGCAGGGAATTGCCCGCCTTCGTCCTGCCCGCCGCCGCAAGTGACCGCGTTGGCCTGTCGCGTGCCGATATGGCGACCGGCAAGCCACGCCTCCTCAACATTTTCGGAAGCTGGTGCGTGCCGTGCGCGGCGGAGTCGCCGCAACTGGTCGAACTGGCGCGCGCGGGCGTGCAGATCGATGGGGTCGCCATTCGCGATGCGCGGCCCGACGTCGATCGTTTCCTCGCTCGCTGGGGCAATCCCTATGCCCGCATCGGCCTCGACGCGCGGTCGGCGCTGCAACTCGCCATGGGGTCGTCGGGCGTGCCCGAAAGCTTCGTGATCGATGGCAAGGGAATCATCCGCTATCAGCATATCGGCGACATCCGCGCCGAGGATATCCCCCTCATCAAGCAAAAGCTGGCGGAGGCGGCGCAATGATCCGGCGCATCCTGCCCCTGTTGCTGCTCGCGGCGCCCGCCGCCGTTCTGGCGCAGACCGCTCTGCCGCCCGCGCCCTATGCCGACACGCAGCTTGCCGATCCCGCGCTGGAGAAAAAGGCGCACGACCTGATGCAGACGATCCGCTGCGTCACCTGTCAGAGCCAGTCCATCGCGGACAGCAATGCCAGCATGGCGAGCGATCTACGCTCCGAAATCCGTACCCGGATCATGGCGGGTGAAGACCCCGAAGCGATCCGTCGCTGGCTGATCGAACGCTATGGCGACTGGATCAGCTATGCGCCGAGCGCCGATCCGATTCTCTGGCCGCTCTGGGCCGCTCCCGTCGTGCTGCTTCTGGCGGGCGGGACGCTGGTTGCCACGCGGTTGAAGCGCCGGAGGAAAAGCGCATGACCGGCCTGTTCATCGCGGGTGGCCTCGCGCTCCTCACTGCCATAGCCGTCGCGATCTTTGCGCGTGTCGGCAAGGTCGGGTGGGAGCCGCTGGCGGCGGCCCTGCTCATCGGCCTTGCGGGCTATGCCTGGCAGGGGCGCCCCTCGCTCCCCGGCAAGCCGGTCGCCGCTGCCGACTCGCGGGTCGTGAAGTTTGACAATGCCCTCGCGGATCGTCGCCGGGCCATGGGCGAGCGCGTGAGCGCGGCGACCAAGTGGATGGTCCTCTCCGATGGCCTTGCGCGGCAGGGCCGGACGCAGGACGCGGCGAACATCCTTGTCCGCGCCGTTGAACTGGACCCGAAAGATCCGAATCTCTGGGTGGGCCTCGGCAATGCGCTGGTCCTGCATGGGGAGGGCGTGTTGTCGCCTTCTGCCGAATATGCCTTCCAGCAGGCGCTGCGCCTCGCACCGGATGCGCCCAGTCCCCGTTTCTTCTACGGTCTGGCGCTCGCTCAATCGGGCAAGCTGGAACCGGCACGTGCGATCTGGGCAGGCCTCGCGGCCAGCCTGAAGGAGGGAACACCCTTCCGGGCCGAACTGGAAAGCAACATCACGGCGATCGATGCGCTCCTCGCACGGCAGGGCGGTTCCGCCATGCCCGTCCCGCAGTAAGACCGTCTCTTTGCGTGGCGAGTTGCACCACCCCCAACGCCATGCTAGGCGCCGCTCCGATTTCGTCGGAACGGAACGGCATGCATGAGCGATGACGCTGGTCATATGAAGCCCGTTTCCGGCACCGAGCCGACGAACGGTGATACGACGGGACAAGATCCCGCCATCGATGGACATCACCATCATCAGGAAGCACTGATCAAGCTGGCGGTGGGCGCCATCGGTATCGTCTTTGGCGACATCGGCACCAGTCCGCTCTATGCCTTTCGCGAAACCTTCGCGGGCCATCATCCGCTCGCGCTGACCGCGCCGCATATCCTCGGCGTCATCAGCCTGATGTTCTGGTCGATGATGCTGGTCGTGACGCTGAAATATGTGTCGATCATCATGCGGGCGGACAATAAGGGCGAGGGCGGCAGCTTCGCGCTGCTCGCGCTGATCAACCGCAGCGGCACCGGGCCGCGCCGGTGGAGCGCCGGCATCGTCCTGCTGGGCGTGTTCGCGACATCGCTTTTCTACGGCGACAGCATGATCACGCCTGCGGTGTCGGTCCTGTCGGCAGTGGAGGGACTGGAGATCGTCAACTCCGCCTTTGCCGGGATCGTGGTTCCAGTGGCGCTGGGCATCCTGGTCTTTCTCTTTTCGATCCAGCGGGCGGGCACCAATCTGGTGGCGCGCTTCTTTGGTCCGATCATGCTGCTCTATTTCGGCACCATCGCGGTGCTGGGCGTGCACAGCATCCTCCAGACGTCCTATGTCCTGAACGCCCTGAATCCCTATTGGGCGTTCCTCTTCTTCGAGAATTCGCCATTGGCCGCGTTCCTCGCGCTGGGGTCTGTGGTGCTGGCCGTGACGGGGGCGGAGGCGCTCTATGCCGACATGGGGCATTTCGGGCGTATCCCGATCCGCGTGGCATGGATGTTCTTCGTCCTGCCCGCGTTGATCCTGAACTATATGGGGCAGGGCGCGCTGCTGATCCGCAATCCCGCCGCCATCGCCAGCCCTTTCTATAATCTCGCGCCCGGCTCGTTGCAGTTGCCGCTCGTCGGCCTTGCCACGCTCGCTGCGATCATCGCGTCGCAAGCGGTGATTTCCGGCGCTTTCTCCGTGACGCAGCAGGCGATCCAGCTTGGCTTCATGCCGCGCCTGCGCATCACGCATACCAGCGCGTCGACGGCGGGCCAGATCTACATTCCCCTGATCAACTGGGGCCTGATGGTCATGGTCATCCTGCTGGTGCTGACCTTCCAGACATCGTCCAATCTGACCGCGGCCTATGGCATTGCGGTGACGGGCGCGATGTTCATCGACAATGTGCTGCTGACCGTGCTGCTGCTCCATCTGTGGAAATGGCCGCGCTGGGTTTCGATCCCGTTGCTCACCGTCTTCTACGTCGTGGACGGCGCCTATCTGGCGTCGAACCTGACGAAGGTGCCGGACGGCGGCTGGTTCCCGCTGCTGATCGGCTTCATCGCCTTCACCCTGCTCACCACATGGGCGCGGGGGCGCAAGCTGATGCAGGACCGCCTGCGCGAATCCGCCATGCCGATCCCGGTCTTCGTCGCCTCTGCCGCCAACAGCGCGGTGCGGGTTGCGGGCACCGCGATCTTCATGACCTCCGCCTCCGACGGCGTGCCGCATGCGCTGCTCCACAATTTGAAGCACAACAAGGTGCTGCATGACCGGGTCGTGCTGCTGACGGTCAACATCGCCGACGTACCCGTGGTGCCGGAGGATAAGCGGTACAAGATAGACGACCTCGGCCACGGCTTCTTCCGCCTCGTCCTGAAATATGGCTTCATGGAGGAGGCCGACGTGCCCGCCGCGCTGGCGCAGGTTCAGGGTTGCGGCCAGTCGTTCAAGATGATGGAGACGAGCTTCTTCCTTGCCCGCCAGACGTTGCTGCCCTCGGCACGGCCCGGCATGGCGATCTGGCGCGAGAAGGTGTTCGCCTGGATGCTGCGCAACGCGGAAAGCGCGATGGAGTTTTTCCGTCTGCCCACCAACCGCGTGGTCGAACTGGGCAGCCAGGTCGAAATCTGACGCGCAACATCGCTCCGGCGGCGACGCCGGAACTCTGTTGAAAATCGACCAGATTCCCTCTTTCCTGCAACTTTCCGGCTGATATGCTGCTCCCATTCGACAGTCCGTTGGGGGAACAGGACAATGAGGCGTTTATCTGCCGGCTCATGTATCATGGGCATGGCTGCAATGTTGTCTGCCTGCGGTGGAGGCGATGGGGGTGGATCGACCACGGGGGCGACCGGGGGACCGACACCGACACCCACGCCGGTATCGACCGCATGCACATTGCGCGCGCGTCAGGACTGGGCGGCGGCGCAATTGAACGAATGGTATCTGTTCTCCGACACCTTGCCGGCGTCTCTGGACCCGTCGCCCTATTCGTCGCTGGACGATTATATCGACGCGCTGACCGCCACCGCGAGGGGGCAGGGGCGCGACCGCTATTTCACCTTCGTAACCTCCATCGCGGAAGAAACCGCCTATTATAATTCCGGGTCCGATGTCAGTCTGGGTGTGCGTCTGGCCACGGACACCACTGGACGCCGACTGGCGGTGATCGAGGCGTTCGAGGGTGGACCTGCGCTCACCGCCGGGATCGATCGGGGCACGGAAATCCTCGCCATCGGCACCAGTACGAGCAATTTGCAGACGGTGAGTTCGCTGGCTGACGCTGGCGGTGTATCGGCGATCGTCACGGCTCTCGGCCCAGACACTGCAGGGACATCGCGCGTATTGCGCGTCGCGGATGCGGGCGGTGTGCGCGTCGTCACGGTGACCAAGCGGGCGTTCGAGTTGACGCCCGTATCCTCCCGCTATGGATCGCGGATCATCGATTATGCCGGACATCGCATCGGCTATGTGAACCTGCGCACCTTCATCTCGACCGCCGATCCGGCGCTCCGCACCGCGTTCGCACAGTTCCGGGCGCAGGGCATTACGGAGATCGTGGTCGATCTGCGCTACAATGGCGGCGGGCTTGTCTCGATCGCCAAGCTGATGGGCGATCTGATGGGCGGCGCCCGCGCGACGACGGAGGTGTTCGATTACGAAACCTTCCGGTCCGAAAAATCGTCCAGCAACCTCACCCGCTATTTCAGTGCGCAGCCGGAGGCGATCGCCCCGACCCGCATCGCCTTCATCGGCACGCCCAGCACGGCATCGGCAAGCGAGCTCGTGATCAACGGTTTCGTCCCTTATCTGGGCACGAATATGGCGCTCGTCGGCGGTAATACCTATGGCAAGCCGGTGGGACAGATCGCCATCGACCGCACCGAGTGCGACGACCGCCTGCGTATCGTCGCCTTTGCCACGCAGAACAGCGCGCGGTCGGGGAATTATTTTTCCGGCCTCGCGACCGTCGTGCCCCGGACGTGCCAGGCGTATGACGATATCTCCCGTCCCATGGGGGACGCTGCGGAAGTGATGACCCGGCAGGCGCTGGACTTCATCGTCGGGGGTAGCTGTACGCCGATCACCATGACCGCCAGTGCGCGTTCAGCGCGCGCACCTGTATCCGATGAGAGCGGGACATTGCTCACCCCTGACAAGCCGCGCGCCGCCCAGCGGGACGTGCCGGGACTGTTCTAGGGGAATCCGGCCTGCGGCTCAGTGGCCGCAGGTCAGCCTGCCACTGCCATGCGCCTTTCCCGCGCCATTGCCATGATCGCAAACGCCGCCAGCACGCCGAAGGCTCCCGCGAGCATGAAGGCGTGGATATAGCTGCCCGTCTCGCTGCGAATGAGGCCCGCGCCGAAGGCCGCGACCGCCGCGCCGATCTGATGCGCGACCATGATCCAGCCAAAGACGATGGGGGCAAGGCGGTCGCCGAAACTGCGATTGGCCAGAGCGACCGTCGGTGGAACGGTGGCGATCCAGTCGAGGCCATAGAATATCGCAAAGACAGTCAGGAAGCGCGCATCGGACCCGGCAAAGGGCAGCGCGACGAGCGACAGTCCGCGCAGGCCATAATAGACGCAGAGCAGCTTGCGCGGGTCGTATCGGTCGGTCAGCCATCCCGACGCGGTGGTGCCCACGATGTCGAGCATTCCCATCATCGACAACATGCCCGCCGCCGCGACCGACGCGATGCCGATGTCACCGCAATAGGCGATCAGGTGGGTGCCGATCAGGCCGTTGGTCGTCAGGCCGCAGACGAAGAATGTTCCCGCCAGCAACCAGAACATCGGCACGCCCATGGCGGTGCGCAGCGTCTCTATCGCGCCGGGGCGCAGGGTGGGCGTGGCGACGGCGTCATCGGCCAGCACTTCCTCACCCAGCCGGGTCATGCCGACGGCCTGCGGGCTTTCGGGAAAGAACAGCCAGACGACCGGGATGATGGCGAGCGTCGCGATGCTGACCGCCGTCGCGACATTGACCCAGGCAATGTCGCCCGCCAGCCAGGCGAACATCGGCAGGAAGATGAGTGCGCCGGTCGCCGTGCTCGCGCTCAGCATGCCCATCGCCAGCCCCTTGTGCTGCGCGAACCAGCGGTTGACGACATTGGCGGCGAGGACAGGCGCGACCGCACCGGAGCCGACGCCCGCGACGATGCCCCAACTCAGCAGGAACTGCCACGGCTGCGTCATCCAGCGGCTGGCGAATGTCGCGGAGGACATGAGCAGCAGTCCGCCGATCATGACGGTACGAATGCCGATCCGCTGCGTCAGCGCCGCGCTGAACGGGCCGGTCAGCCCATAGAAGAGGATGCCGATAGCGACGCTGAACGAGATGCTCGCCCGGTCCCAGCCGAGGCCGAGCTCCAGCGGGCGGATCATCACTCCGGGCGCGGACCGCAGCCCGGCAGACACGAGCAGCGCAAGAAATGCGATGGCGAGGACGAGCCACGCCCGATGGATACGCATGGCCTCATCCTCAAACTGTGACGGTGGTTTTGGGTGGCGCGGAGAAAATGCTCCCCCGCGCCATTCGCTCTTTATCGGTTCCGGGCCGCCAGCCCGTTCGCTGCGGACAATATGGCCTGCACCGACGCGGTTGCAATGTCCGTGTCGAGGCCCACGCCATAGACTGTCTGGCCATCGGCAGTCTTGCATTCGACATAGGCGGCGGCATTCACGTCCGACCCCACGCCAATGGCATGCTCGCTGTAATCGACCACGCTCAGCTCAACGCCCATGCCCTCACGCAGCGCGTCGAGCACGCTGGAGATCAGACCGTTGCCCTTGCCGGACACGGTGCGCTCCTCGCCGTCGAGGGCGACCTTGCCCACGAACACGCGATTGCCCGCAGGGCCGCTCTCCTGATAGTCGACCAGCTTATAGGGCTGGTCGGCGCCCAGATGATAATAGCTCTGGAAGGCGCCCCAGATGTCGGCGGCGTGGAGTTCGCGGCTGCTCTCGTCCGCCATCGCCTGAACGACGCGGCTGAAGTCCGCCTGCATGCGCTTGGGCAGTTTCAGGCCCTTGTCCTGCTGCAACACCCATGCGACGCCGCCCTTGCCGGACTGCGAGTTGACGCGGATGACCGCCTCGTAGGAACAGCCGATGTCCGCCGGGTCGATGGGCAGATAGGGCACGTCCCACAGCTGATCGTTGCGCGTCTCCTGACTCGCGAAGCCCTTTTTGATGGCGTCCTGATGGCTGCCGGAAAAGGCGGTGAACACCAGTTCGCCTGCATAGGGATGGCGTGGATGGACGGGCAACTGGTTGCAATAGGTGACGGTCTGCACGACCTCCTCGATATTCGAGAAGTCCAGGCCCGGCGAAACGCCCTGCGTGTACATGTTGAGCGCCACGGTCACGATGTCGCAATTGCCGGTACGCTCGCCATTGCCGAACAGGCAGCCTTCCAACCGGTCGCCGCCCGCCATCAGGCCCAATTCCGCCGCAGCGACGCCGGTGCCCCGGTCGTTGTGCGGGTGGAGGGAGATGACGACCTTCTCGCGGTCGCGGATATTGCGGCCGAACCATTCGATCTGGTCCGCATAGATGTTCGGCGTCGCCGCCTCGACCGTCGCGGGCAGGTTGAAGATGATCGGCTTTTCTGCGGTCGGTTGCAGGATGTCCATCACCGCCTCGCAACACTCCAGGCTGAAATCCAGCTCGGCGGTGGAGAAGGTTTCCGGCGAATATTCGAAATGCCAGTCGGTGTTCGGTTGCTTGGCCGCCTCGTCCCGGATGATCTTGGCCGCGTCGATGGCGATCTGCTTGATCTGCGGGCGATCCATCTGGAACACAATGCGCCGCCACGCGGGCGACACGGCGTTATAGACATGGACGATCGCCTGCTTTGCACCCTTCAGGCTCTCGAAGCTTTTTTCGATCAGGTCGCGCCGCGCCTGCGTCAGCACCTGGATGATGACGTCGTCGGGAATCTTGTCCGACTGGACGAGGCCGGAGATGAAATCGAATTCGGTCGCGCCCGCAGAGGGGAAGCCGACCTCGATCTCCTTGATGCCGACGCGGGTCAGCAGTTCGAAGAAACGGGTCTTCTTCTCCGTGTCCATCGGGTCGATCAGCGCCTGATTGCCGTCGCGCATATCGGTCGACAGCCAGCGGGGCGGCTTGGTGATAGTGCGCGAGGGCCACTGGCGATCGGGCAGGTCGACCTGAGGGAAAGGCCGATATTTGGTGCTGGGATCAGTGAGCATCATGGGAATAGGGTCTTCTGCATAGCCACGGACAGGCGAATCATGGCCCAGTCCTCTAGCGATTGACGGTCAGCGGTGAAATGGTCCCTTAGGCGGTGGCGTGCCCCCGACTGCTTCGGAGATGGGCACAAGCCATTATGCACGCCTAAGGGCGTGTAAGTCGCGCTGCTAGAAGGTGGACCTTGTCAATCATTGCGGTGTTACTATGCCCGCAAAGGCCGGGGTGGTCCAGACAATAATGCCGGCGACAAGAGAGGCGACGGTCATGTTCTACCAACTCAGCTTCGTCGCAACCCATCACGACAGAAGCGAAATACCTCCGGCAGAGCAGGTCAACCTGCTCTATCAATCCGCCGGCGGCTTTGAGCGGCTGGGCCTCGCTGGCCTGCTCCTTCGCCACAACAATCGCCTGCTGTACTGCATGGAGGGGGAGGAGGAATCCGTCGTCGCCCAATATGAGAAGATCAAGGCGCATCCCAGCGTCAGCGGCGTCGCCATCCTGCGGCAAAGGCATGTCGAGACACGCAATTTCGACCGATGGGGTTTCGCGCTGGATAATGATCCCCGCGGAAATGCCACGGGCACGCTGGCCGATCGCGTCGTGGAACTCGTCCATGGCGCACCGCCGGAAATACGGCAGACGTTTCTCGCCTTCGCGAAGCTCGATACCCGGCAGTTACGTAAGTAGCCGCCCATGGCGCAACTTTCTCTTGCTTTTCGGCGAATCGCGCGCACTATGCTGCAATGCACAAACAAACGGGGGCATGGGCGGTCTGAATGGCGTTTTACGAGATGCTGGACCGAAACGGGGCGGTGCGCGAATGCTATGCACCAGTGCAGCATTGGGTCGAACAGACCGGCATAGGCGGGCTTAATCGCCGCCTGGAAGAGGCAGAGGCGATCTTCCGAAGGATCGGCATCACCTTTGCCGTCTATGGTGAAGGGGGCGACCCGGAACGGCTCATTCCCTTCGACCTCCTGCCACGCATCTTCACCGCGCTGGAATGGCGGACGCTGGATTTGGGCATCCGGCAGAGGGCGCGGGCGCTGAACGCCTTCCTCTACGACGTTTACCACCGCGGCGAGATTTTCCGCGCCGGGATCATGCCCGCCGACATCATCTATCGCAACGCGGCCTATAAGCCGGAAATGGTGGGCTTCACGCCGCCGGGCCGGGTGTACAGCCATATCGTGGGGGTCGACATCGTCCGCACCGGCCCCGACAAGTTTCAGGTGCTGGAGGATAATTGCCGCACCCCGTCCGGGGTCTCCTATATGCTGGAGAACCGGGAGATCATGACCCGCATGTTCCCTGACCTGTTCGCGCAGGGCGTGGTCGCGCCGGTCGACCATTATCCCGAAGAATTGCTGAAAAGCCTGAAGGAAGTCGCGCCTCCTGCGTGCAAGGACGATCCGGTCGTGGTCGTGCTGACGCCCGGCGCCCTGAACAGCGCCTATTATGAGCATAGCTTCCTCGCGGACATCATGGGCGTGGAACTGGTCGAGCCTGCCGATCTCTACGCCGACGACGGCCTCGTCTACATGAAGACGACCTATGGCCCGCGCCGGGTGGACGTGATCTATCGCCGCATCGACGATGATTATATCGATCCGCTGGTCTTCCGTCCCGACAGCCTGCTGGGCGTGCCGGGCCTGTTCGACGCCTATCGCCGGGGCGGCGTCACGCTGGCCTCCGCGCCGGGGGCGGGCGTGGCCGACGACAAGGCGGTCTATACATATGTTCCCGACATGATCCGCTTCTATCTGGGCGAGGCTGCGATACTGGAGAATATCCCGACGTGGAATTGCGCGAAGCCGGATGAATGCACCTATGTGCTCGAACATCTGCACGAGCTGGTCGCGAAGGAAGTCCATGGGTCGGGCGGCTACGGCATGCTGATCGGTCCGAAGTCCACCAAGGACGAGGTTGCCGCCTATGCCGCGCGCATCCGCGCCAATCCGTCCGAGTTCATCGCGCAGCCGACGCTGGCGCTGTCCACGGTTCCCACGCTGGGCGAAACCGGCATTGTGGAGCGCCATGTCGATTTCCGGCCCTATTGCCTCGTCGGCACGCAATTGCGACTGGTGCCGGGCGGCCTGACCCGCGTGGCCCTGACCGAGGGATCGCTGGTCGTCAATTCAAGCCAGGGGGGCGGCGTCAAAGATACATGGGTGCTGCAGGTATGACGGCGTGGATGAGGGCAGGGTACGCCCTGGAGGGGGCACGGGCATGCTGAGCCGGACCGCCGAAAATCTCTTCTGGCTGGCGCGCTATCTGGAACGGGCGGAGGCCACCGCGCGCCTGATCACCATGGGGCAGCGCATGGCGATCCTGCCCGGCGCGCATCACCGGGAGGAGTGGAAGTCCATCGTCCGCGTGACCGGATGCCAGCATCTCTTCGAAAAGGATGCCGTGATCCGCGAGAGCGACGTGGTCGAGCATCTCGTCCTCAACGCCGATAACCCCGTCTCCATCCGCTCCTGCCTCATCAAGGCGCGGGCAAACGGCAAGTCCGTCCGCACCGCCCTGACGCAGGACATGTGGGAGGCGTTGAACGAGGGCTGGCGCAACCTCGAAAGCTATGACGTGGCGCAGGCCCGTTCGCAGCTCGCCACGATCCTCGACTGGGTGAAGCAGCGGGCGATGACCTTTCGCGGCGCGACCGAGGGCGGGCATCTGCGCGATGAGCGGCATGATTTCATCCGCGTGGGTGAGGCGCTGGAGCGGGCGCAGTCGGTGCTCCGCCTCCTGGACATCAAATATTATGTGCTGCTGCCGGAGACGGACGTGGTGGGCGGCAACCGCGACCATTATCAGTGGACGTCGGTCCTCTACGCTTTGTCGGGCAACCGTGCCTATCACCATGTCTATGGCGGCGTGTACTCGCCCTGGCAGATCACCGATTTCCTGATGCTCAACCGGCGTTTTCCGCGCAGCGTCCTCTATTGCCACGACCAGCTTTCCTATCGGCTGGGCCGTCTGGCGCAATGGCATGGACAAAGGCGGGAATGTCATGAGACGATAGAGGGCATGGTCAATGGCCTTGCCGCAAAGACCAGCGGCGATATTTTCCGTCAGGGCCTGCACGAAACCGTCCAGCGTTCTCTCGCTGACTGCAACCGCCTCGGTGTCGAGATCGCCGAAGCCTATCATTTCGGATGACGACAGCGATGCGCCTCTCGATCCGCCACGAAACCCGCTATGTCTATGAAGGCAGCGCCCTCGGTGCGACCATGCGACTGCGCCTGAAACCCATCGACAGCGCGGTGCAGCAGGTGAAGGACTGGACCATCGTCGTAAATGGTGAGCCGGTCGAACAGTTCACGGTCAACAGCTATGGCGTGCCGGAGGCATTGTGGCGCACCGGCGCGCGGATCACCGAAGCGGTGATCGTGGCGGAGGGAACGGTGGAGACGATCGACCGCGCCGGGGTCATCGGCTTCGGAGAAGAAGCGGTCAATCCGCGCATCTTCCTGCGGCAGGGCGACTATACAAAGGTGGATGCCGACCTGATCGCGCTGGCGGAGGAAGCGGCGTCGCCGGACGGCCTGCTCGCGGGCCTGCACAACCTGTCGCGGCTGGTGCATGAGCGGATTTCCTATCGCAAGGACATGACCGACAGCGCGACCACGGCGGCGCAGGCGCTCGCCCTGGGTGCGGGTGTCTGTCAGGATTATGCCCATGTCTTCATCGCGGCGGCGCGGGAACTGGGCGCGCCGACACGCTATGTCGCTGGCTATGTCTATGACGAGGAAGGCGATATCGACGAGGAGGAAACCGGTCACAGTCATGGGTGGGCGGAATCCTTTATCGATGGTCTGGGATGGATCGGTTTTGACCCGACGCGCAAGATTTGCGTTACCGATCAATATGTTCGCCTGTCATGGGGTGTCGATGCCTTCGACTCCGCTCCCCTGCGCGGGGTGGCGCAACTGAGCGGGGGGATCGCCATGAACGTGGATGTCCAGGTCGAAACGGCTCCGATACTTTCGCAGGCCCAATCTCAGCAGCAATGATGGCAATCCATGGCTAATGATGCCATGGTCCCGCGAATCTTCGGGGCCTAGAGGAAGAATATCGTGACGTACTGTGTCGCCGTCCGGGTCAATGCGGGGCTCGTCATGTTGTCCGACACTCGCACCAATGCGGGCGTGGATAATATCGGGCGTTTTCGCAAGACCTTCACTTATGAAACGCCTGGCGAGCGGGCGCTTGCCATCATGTGTTCCGGCAATTTGTCCGTGACGCAGGAGGTGAAGACGACGCTGTCGCGCGCGATCAAGGACAATCTGGAAGGCGTGGATTGCGAGACGATCCTCAACTGCCGCACGATGCACCGCGCCGCGCAGATCGTGGGCGACACGATGAAAGCGGTGCAGGGGCGCATGCAGCAGAAGCTGGGCATGTCGAGCGCCAGCCTCGCCTCCAACATGATCTTTTGCGGCCAGCGCAAGAACGGCAAGCTGCGCCTTTACCTCATCTATTCCGACGGCAATTTCATCGAGGGATCGGCGGACACGCCCTTTTTCCAGATCGGCGAGCATAAATATGGCAAGCCGATCCTCGACCGCATCATCACGCCGCAAACCTCGCTGGAGGATGCGGCCAAGGCGGTGTGCGTCTCGATGGATTCGACGCTGCGCTCCAATCTGTCGGTGGGCATGCCGCTCGACCTGACGGTGATTTCCAAGGACGACCTCGGCTTTCGGATGCGGCGACGCATTTATCCGGAGGATGAGGAATTCGGCCGGATTTCCGCGCAATGGGGCGAAACGCTTCGTCGGGGATTCGAGTCGCTGCCCACCGTTCTGGACTGACCTGCATCGCTAGGGGCAAAGGCTCTTGTGAAAGCGTATGCAGATTTTATATATCCTCTGAAAGACACTCCAAGGGGCCTTCATGACCGCTACCCATTCGACCCGTATGCTGATCCTCGGTTCCGGTCCGGCGGGCCTCAGCGCCGCCATCTACGCTGCGCGTGCAGGCATGGCGCCCATCGTCGTGCAGGGCATGCAGCCGGGCGGGCAGTTGACGATCACCACGGACGTCGAAAACTATCCCGGCTTCCGCGACGTCATTCAGGGACCGTGGCTGATGGAGCAGATGCAGGCGCAGGCCGAGCATGTCGGCGCGCAGATGATGTATGACCAGATCGTCGATGTTGACCTGTCGGAGCGACCTTTCCGCCTGCGCGGCGACGGCGGCACGCTCTATGTCTGCGACACGCTCGTCATTTCCACGGGTGCGCAGGCGAAGTGGCTGGGCCTCGACAGCGAGCATCTGTTGCAGGGCAAGGGCGTGTCCGCCTGCGCGACATGCGACGGCTTCTTCTATCGCGGCAAGAAGGTCGTGGTCATCGGCGGCGGCAACACCGCCGTGGAGGAGGCACTGTACCTCACCAACCACAGCCATGACGTCACGCTGATCCATCGCCGTGACAGCCTGCGTGCGGAGAAAATCCTGCAGGATCGCCTGTTCGCGCACAAGAGCATCAAGGTGCTGTGGAACAAGGCCATCGATAAGTTCGTCGGCGGCGGCAACCCGGAAGGGCTCGTGGGCCTCGACCTTGTCGATACGGTGACGGGTGAGAAGAGTCACATCCCGACCGACGGCGCTTTCGTCGCGATCGGTCACAAGCCCGCAACGGAGTTGTTCGAGGGCAAGCTGGAACTGGACGAGGGCTATCTGGTCGTCGAAAAGGGCACCAGCCGCACCGCAGTCCCCGGCGTCTTCGCGGCAGGCGACGTGACGGACAAGCTCTATCGGCAGGCCGTTACCGCTGCGGGCATGGGCTGCATGGCCGCCCTGGATGCCGAACGGTTCCTGGCGGAAGCGGATTTCGAGGCTGTGGCCGCCGAATAAGGCCGGCGGTCCGATACGGAGAAAAGAGGGCGTTCCTGCCGATGCGGGAGCGCCCTTTTGCTATCAGGCCGCGTCGAGTTTTGCCTGAGCGAAGCAGACAAGATTGCCCAGCGTTTCAAAGGTTTCCGCATCGACATCATCATCGTCGATCAGGATGCCGAGGCGGTCTTCCAACTCGGTCAGGACCGTGGCCACCGCCATGGAATCCAGTTCGGGCAGCGCGCCGAACAGCGGCGTTTCGTCATCGAAAGCGGCCACGTGCTCCGGCGAAATGCCCAGAGCCTCGATCAAGAGCAATCGTACTGCGGAATCAGCGGATAACTTATTATCTTGCATGAAACGTTGGACCCGAATCGTTGCGAACGCCCGCCTAGCGGCTGCCTTCCGTGGCGACAAGTGCGGAAACTTTACGACATTTGCGTAAACGACACGCACTCAATAGACGCGAAAGCCATGCAGGCCAATATTCGTCCGCTCGACCACCTCCCGCTCGCAGGCCATGCCAGCGACGCCGCGCTCATCATTCCGCGTGGTGAGGCGATCGACTTCGCCGGGCTGGAGGCGCGGACGGCGCGGCTCGCCCACTGGCTGCACGCGCAGGGCCTGCAACCCGGCGCGCGCGTGGCAAGCTGGCTGCCCAAGGGTGCGCTGGCGTCGATCCTGCCGCTGGCCGCTGCCCGTGCTTGCCTTGTCTATGTGCCGGCCAATCCGTTGCTCAAGCGGGCGCAGGTCGCGCATATCCTGGGCGATAGCGGGGCGGCGCTGTTCATCCTGCCCGCCAACCGCCTGGGGTTGCTGGAGGCGGGGGACGTGCCTGCTACCACGGGTCTGGTTGAGGACAGCATGGCCAATGGCGTCATGGCCGATGAGGGGCTGCCCGGCCTGCCGCCATCCTCCGCCGCGCCGGATGACTTGTGCGAGATACTCTACACCAGTGGCTCCACGGGACGGCCCAAGGGCGTGATGCTCAGCCACGCCAACCTCTCCCTCGGCGCGGATGCGGTGGCGGAGTATCTCGGCATCACCCCCGACGACCGGACGCTGTGCGTGCTGCCGTTCAGTTTCGATTATGGGCAGAACCAGTTGTTCTCGACATGGCGCGGCGGCGGTTGCGCCGTGCCGTTCGACTATCTCCTGCCACGCGATGTGGCAAAAGCGGTGGCGGCGCATGGCATCACCACCCTGGCGGGCGTGCCGCCGCTGTGGGTGCAACTGGTCGAAATCGGCTGGCCGGAGGGGGCGGCGGCATCGTTGAAGCGCCTCACCAATTCGGGCGGAGCACTCACGCGGCCGCTGATCCGCCGGATGCGGGAGACATTCCCGCAGGCCGACATCTATCCCATGTACGGCCTGACCGAAGCGTTCCGCTCCACCTATTTGCCGCCGGCGCTGGTCGATAGCCATCCCGACAGCATGGGACGCGCCATCCCCCATGCGGAGATACTGGTCGTCCACCCAGATGGCACGCCGACCGATGCCGATGAGCCGGGCGAACTCGTCCATTGTGGGCCGCTGGTCGCGCAAGGATACTGGCAGGATGCGGAGCGGACGGCGCAGCGGTTCAAACCGGCACCCGCCACATCGCAGCATGGCGGCATGGCCGTCTGGTCCGGCGACACGGTACGGCGCGATGCCGAAGGGCTACTCTATTTCGTGGGTCGCGATGACGCCATGATCAAGAGTGCGGGCAATCGCATCAGCCCGACCGAGATAGAGGAAGCCGCCGTTGCCGTGCCCGGCGTGGCGGAGGCGGCAGCGCTGGGCATTCCCGACGAGCGGCTGGGGCAGGCAATCCGTCTGTTCCTCCGCGCAGACGGTGATGCCGCCGCGCTTGCCGAAAGCGTCCAGGCGTCGCTCCGCCGCGACCTGCCCAATTTCATGCAGCCGCGCGAGATCGTGGTGCTGCTCGAACTGCCCCGCAATCCCAATGGCAAGATCGACCGCGTCGCGCTTGCCGAAATGGTGACGTCATGACCGATATGCCCGTGAAATCCAAAGCCATGGGACCGATCCCGCCCGCCTTTGCCGGGGAGGAGGGCATGCTGCTGATCGGCGGCGTAGGCGCGGCGGCGCTGGCGGAGGAGGCGGGCGATACACCGCTGTTCGTCTATGACGCCGCGATGCTGAGCGACCGTGTCGCCTCGCTCCGCGCTGTCCTGGCGGATCGGTGCGACGTGCATTATGCGATGAAGGCCAACCCCTTCGGCCCGTTGCTGCGCCATATGGGCGGCCTTGTCGACGGGTTCGACGTTGCGTCGTCCGGCGAACTGGCGCTGGCGCTGGAGGCGGGTGTGGAGCCTGCGCACATCAGCTTTGCCGGGCCGGGCAAAAGGGATGCGGAACTGGCCGCCGCGCTCGACCACGGCGTCACCATCCATCTGGAATCGGAGGGGGAGGCGACCCGGCTGCTGACGCTGGCCGAACGCCGGGGAAAGACGCCGCGCGTTGCCGTTCGCGTCAATCCCGATTTCGATCTCAAGGGGTCGGGGATGCGCATGGGCGGCGGGGCCAAGCCTTTCGGCGTGGATGCCGACCGCGCCGCCGCGCTCGCACGCCGCATGATCGACGCGGGGGCCGAGTGGCGGGGCTGGCATATCTTCGCCGGGTCGCAGTCGCTGGACGGCGACGCGATCATCGCCATGCAGGGCGCGACCATCGAACTGGCCGCTCGTCTGTCGGAAGAGGTCGGCACCCCGCCGCCGCTCGTCAACCTCGGTGGGGGCTTCGGCATACCCTATTTCCCCGGCGACAAGGCCATCGACATCGCGCCCATCGGCGCGGCACTCGGCGCGGCCATCGCCGCCGCCCCATCGATCCTTGCGGACAGCCATTTCGCGGTCGAACTCGGTCGCTGGCTGGTGGGAGAGGCGGGCGTCTATCTCACCCGCGTCATCGACGTGAAGCTGAGCCATGGCGAAACCTTCGTCGTGGTGGACGGCGGCCTCCACCACCAGCTCGCGGCCAGCGGCAATTTCGGCACGGTGGTCCGCCGCAACTATCCCGTCGCCATCGCCAATCGCTTCGCCGCGCCCGTCGTCGAACGTCCGGTCAGCGTCGTCGGCTGCCTTTGCACCCCGCTCGACCGGCTGTCCGATCAGGTGCTGTTGCCGCCGGTGGAGCCGGGCGATCTGGTCGCCATCTTCATGGCGGGCGCCTATGGTGCGAGCGCCAGTCCCGCGACTTTCCTCGGCCATGAACCCGCCACGCAAATGCTTGTCACGACTGACGGCGACTGCGTGCTAGACTGACGCAATTCTGCGGATTCTCTGGGTTTTGGCTTCCTAACGCTATCTTCACCCTTTGAGGGCATAGCTGAACCGTCGACGTGCGTCCCGTCACCGGCTCTCCGGGCCGGGACAGGCGTCGGATATGCGAGAAAGGTTCAGGTCCAATGGTGAACAGGTGCATCGGCTCCCTCATGCTGGCGGCGACTTTGCTGCCCGTCATGGCCGGTTGTACTGCGGGCAGCAGCGCCGGTCCCGAACTGCCGCCTGCCTCCTTCGTCTCCACGAACGAAGGCCCCGGCGAGGAATATGTGATCGGCCCGCTGGACGAGCTGACCGTGTTTGTCTGGCGCAACCCGGAACTGGGCGCAAAGGTCCAGGTGCGCCCCGATGGCCGCATCACCACGCCGCTGATTACCGACATGCCGGCCGTGGGCAAGACGCCCGCGATGCTGGCCGACGACATCAAGCTGCAGCTCTCGCAATATATCGAGAACCCGCTGGTGTCGGTCATCGTCAACAATTTCTCCGGCACTTATTCGCAGCAGATCCGTGTGGTCGGCGCGACGGAAAAGCCCGCATCGCTGCCGTATCGCGCGAACATGACGCTGCTCGACGCGATGATCGCGGTCGGCGGCCTGTCCGAATATGCGGCGGGCAACCGCGCGCGCCTCGTCCGATATGACAAGGCGTCGGGCAAGCAGAAGGAATATAATGTTCGCCTCGGCGACCTCCTCAAGCGCGGCGAGAGCCGGGCGAACGTGCTGCTGGCGCCGGGCGATGTGATCATCATCCCCGAAAGCCGGTTCTGATCGGGGACGGCGACGATGGGCAGCATCACCGAAGAAATCCAGATCGTCCTCCATGGCATATGGAGCCGCCGCTGGCTGGCGCTCGCCGTCGCATGGGCGGTTGCGCTGATCGGCTGGCTGGTCGTTGCGCTGATCCCCAATACCTATGAATCGCGCGCCCGCGTCTATATTGAGGCGCAGTCGATCCTGACGCAGCAGCCGGGGACCGATACGGTCGATCCGCAGCAATATCTGGATCAGGTGCGCCAGACTCTGACCAGCGTCGATAACCTTGTGCTGGTGGTCAAGGATACGGACCTTGGCAAAGGGCTAAAAAGCGACGCGGAAGTCGGTGGCAAGGTGGGGGCGCTGAAGCGCAACATTACCATCACCAGCCAGGCCGACAACCTGTTCGAGATCAGCGCGAAGTCCGCCGACCGCAGCCTGTCGGACCGCGGCAATGCGGTCGTGTCGGCGCAGATCGTGAACAAGCTGCTCGACCTGCTCCGCCAGGAGAATTTTTCCGGCAACAAGGCGGCGACGAGCGAGGCCATCCGCGTCCTCGATACCCAGATCAATAGCCGGGCGAAGGACTTGCAGGACGCCGAACAGCGCCGCGTCACGTTCGAGCAAAAGAATATCGGCATGCTCCCCGGCGTGGGCTCCATCGGTCAGCGCATGGATGCGGCCCGCATGGAAATGAACCAGATCGATTCGCAGCTCGTCTCGGCGCAGAGCGCGCTGG
Organism: Sphingobium sp.; assembly: GCA_036383715.1. GTDB lineage: Bacteria > Pseudomonadota > Alphaproteobacteria > Sphingomonadales > Sphingomonadaceae > Sphingobium. The sequence goes on from DASVNT010000159.1 coordinate 53,741, forward strand.
CGGCGATCAACGGCCAGATTGGTACTACGCCCGCGACCATCGACGCCGCCAGCGCGGCAGCGGGCGGGCAGGGCGGCAGTCCGCTGACACAGGCCATGGGCGAACTGGCGACCATGCGCGCGCGCGGCTGGACCGAAAGCCATCCCGACGTGATCGCGCTGAAGCGGCAGATCGCGGCGTTGAGCGCGGGGGGCAGTGGCCGTGCGTCCTCCATCACCAGCACGCCCAACCCCGCCTATCTGCAACTGCGTTCGCTGCAGGCGGAACGCGCCGCGACTGTTTCCGCGCTGCAATCTCGCAAGGCCGACCTAGCGGGTCAGGTTGGCGGCATGGCGGCCAAGCAGACGGAAGAACCCGGCCTTGCCGCGGAGCAGGATCGTCTAGGCCGCGACTATGACGCGATCAAATCCCAATATGACCAGCTTGTCGCCAACCGCGAGTCCGCGCGCCTGCGCGGCGACGTACAGAGCGAGGCGGGGGCTTTCCGCGTCAAGCTGATCGACCCGCCGGGCGTCCCCGGTGGTCCGGCATCGCCCAATCGCCCGCTGCTGCTGGTCGGCGTGCTGATCGTCGCCATCGGCGCGGGTGTCGGCGCGGCCTTCCTGTTGGGACAGCTTCGTTCGACCTATGCCACCGTGGCACGGCTGGAACGCGCGACCGGCCTGCCCGTCATGGGTGCCATCACGCAGATCACGACAAAGGCGACCGTGGCGAAGGGCCGCCGTGCCCTGCGCCTCTTTGCCGGGGCCAGTGGCGGTCTTGTGGCGATGTGCCTGTTGCTGGTCGTGATCGAGTTCGTACAGCGGGGAATGGCGGCATGAGCGGGAGCAGCAACATGACCGGCAAGAGCGCCGCCCAGTCCCGTCCCTCGCTGATCGAGCGGGCGGCGGACGTCTATGATTTCAACACCGCGTTACGCCACGGACCCGCCGCGGCGGTTGCGATGCCGATTGCGCCTGTTGCAGAACCGGACGCGCAGCCTGCGCTCGCTCCGGTCGCGCCCGTCGCCGAATTGCGCGGCGAGCATCATCCGCTCGACCGCGACGCCTTGCGCCGTGACGGCTTTGTCGATCCCGGCAGCCCGCCGACCGCGCTGTCGGAAGAATATCGCATCCTCAAGCGGCAGTTGCTGGCGCAGGCCTTTGCCGCCGATGCCAGCGCGCGGGATCGCCTGATCCTCGTCAACTCCGCGCATCCCGGCGATGGCAAGACATGGGTGAGCATCAACCTCGCCCTGTCGCTGGCCGCCGAGAGCGATATCGACGTGCTGCTGATCGACAGCGACTTCGGCAAGCCGTCCATCGCGGGCCAGCTTGGCCTGCCTGACGGGCCGGGTTTCATGGACGCGCTGGCCGATCCGTCCATCGATGTGGCCGACATCGTCATCCGCACCGATGTGCCGCGTCTGTCGGTGCTGCGCGCAGGGCGGCAGCTCAACAATGATACCGAAGTGCTGGCGTCCGACCGGACCCGCGCGGTGCTCGACGGCCTTGTCCAAGGCAACCCCCGCCGCATCGTCCTGTTCGACTCCCCGCCCGCGCTGGCGGCGTCGGCGGCGTCGGAACTGGCGCGCCATGTCGGCATGGTGATGCTGGTCGTCCGCGCCGACCGCACGAGCGACGTGGCGCTGCGCGACGCGGTGCAACTGCTGTCGGCCTGCCCCAACATCCAGACCGTGCTGAACGGCGTCAAATTCTCGTCCAGCGGCCGCCTGTTCGGCGCCTATTACAAGAAACGGGGCGGATGATGCGCCGCGCCGTCCCTCTGATCGCCGCCGTTTCAGCGGGCGTCCTGCTGTCAGCGGCCCCGGCCCATGCGGAGCGGACGCGCACCGTGCGGGTCAGCCCCTATCTGGGCCTCGACCAGACGGTCGTCAGCGACCTGAAGGGCGGAACGGGCGACACGCTCACCTATACCTCGGTCATCGTCGGGGTGGATGCGAATGTCCGCACCCGCTCGGCGGAGGTCAACGCGAACATCGCCTATCAGCACCAGTTCACCTGGTCGAAGAACGATCCCGACGCGGATGTGATCAGCGGCGTCGTCCGCGCCCGCACAAACCTCGGCACCCGCTCGCTCCATCTGGAGGCTGGCGCGCTCGCCACGCGCGTCCGCACCGACGGCTTCACCGGCGCGAACGCCAGCCTCGCGGGATCGGGCAGCACGTCCAACATCTATTCGATCTATGCAGGGCCTACTTATGCCGCGCGCCTCGGCGACCTCGACGTGCGCGCTGCCTATCGCCTTGGCTACAACCGCATGGAGGAGAATTTCGGCGCGGGCCTGGCCGGGACGCCGCTCGATGCGTTCGATGAAAGCTGGAACCATTATGCGACCGCTTCCGTGGGGATGCAGCCGGGCATCTGGCTGCCTATCGGCTGGTCCGCCAGCGTCGGCTATCAGCGCGAGGATGCGAGCCAGCTCGACCAGCGTTTCGACAATAAATGGGCGCGCGTCGACATCACCGTTCCCCTGACCGGCGACCTCGCGGCCATTGGCGGCATCGGCTATCAGTCGATCGAGGCCAGCAACCGCGACGCCCTGCGCGACAGCAACGGCGCGCCGATCCGCGACAATAGTGGCCGGTTCGTCACCGATCCCGCCAGCCCGCGTATCCTCTCCTATGACAATGACGAGATGATCTGGGACGTCGGCATCCTCTGGCGCCCCAGCCGCCGCACGTCGCTATCCGTCACTTACGGGCACCGCTATGGCTCCGGCAGCGTGCAGGGCAGTTTCAGTTGGCAGCCCGACAGGAACACGTCGCTCTCCGTCAGCATCTTCGACAGCGTGGACAGCTTTGGCCGGGCGATGAGCGGCAATCTCGCCAACCTGCCCGACAATTTCCTGGTGACGCGCAATCCGTTCAGCGGCGACGTCAACGGCTGCGCCTTTGGCACCGGCGGCAATGCCTGCCTGAACGATACGTTGAGCGGCATTCGCACCGCCAATTATCGCAACCGGGGCATCGCGGCCAGCTACGCGCACCGCGCCGGGCCGTGGAATTATGGCGTGGGCGTCGGCTATTCGCGCCGCAAGTTCCTGGGCAACGACCCCATCTTCACGGGCGTCAGCGGTCTGGTGGAAGAGAACTACTTCGCCGCTGCTGCCCTCGGCTATACCATCGACGAGCGGTCAGGCATAAACCTGCATCTCTACGCCAATCAGTTCAATTCGGAACTTGCCGGTGTGACGGACGTGTTCAACGCGGGCGCATACCTCAATTACAGCCGCCGGATCAGCCGCAGGTTGCAGGCCAACGCATCGGTCGGCCTCGACCATGTGAAGGCGTCCGGCGTGGACAGCGTGCTCAGCGGCCTGGCGCAGGTCGGTGTCCGCTACAGTTTCTGAATGCGGCGGGGCGACCAGCCCGCGCATGGGAGTGTGAAGTAATGTACGACCAGTTTTATGGCTTTACCGGCCGTCCGTTCCAACTGACGCCCGACCCGTCTTTCTACTTTGAAAGCGGGACGCATCGTAAGGCCATGTCCTACCTCGGCTATGGTCTGGCGCAGGGGGAGGGCTTCATCGTCATCACCGGCGAAATCGGCGCGGGCAAGACCACGCTGGTCGGTCACCTGATGGCGACCATCGACCCGCGCCGCCTGACCGCCGTGCAACTGGTGTCGACGCAGGTCGGCGGCGACGACATCCTGCGCCTCGCCGCGCAGAATTTCGGCATCGGGACGGAGGGCGTGGAGAAAGCCGCGCTCCTGACCCGGATCGAGGCGTTCCTGCATGCGCAGGCGCGCGCGGGCAAGCGTTCGCTGCTGGTTGTGGACGAGGCGCAGAACCTCCCCATCTCCGCGCTCGAAGAGTTGCGGATGTTGTCGAACTTCCAGCTCGGCAACCAGTCGCTGCTGCAGATATTCCTGCTTGGCCAGCCGGAGTTCCGCGACCTGCTGACCGGGGAGGGGCGGCTGGAGCAATTGTGCCAGCGCGTCATCGCCACGCATCATCTGGAAGCGATGCAGGCGGACGAGGTTGCGCCCTATATCGAACATCGCCTGAAACTGGTCGGCTGGACCGGCAATCCCCGTTTCACGCCCGATGCCTATCAGATGCTGGCGGAAGCGAGCGCGGGCGTGCCCCGCCGCCTCAATGCGCTGGTCAGCCGTGTGCTGTTGCTGGGCGCTATCGACCAGCTCGACATCATCGACCGCCGCGTGATCGAGGCGGTCATTGCGGACAGCGTTGCCGACGGAGCGGAGCCGGTTCAGGAGGCTGCGCCCTCGAAGCTGGCAGACACCCTGCGCGATGTGGCTCCGGCAGCCGCAGCGCCCGCTGGCGTGGATGCTGCGGAACTGCACGCCATCCGCGCGGAAGTCACGGAACTCAGCCGCGCGCTGGCCGAGGTGCGGGCGCGTCCCGCCGCCGAACCCGTGCTGGACCCGCGCATCGACGCGATGGAGGAACGCCTCTCCGTCCTCGAACATCGCGCGCAGGAGCAGGAGGAGGTACTGCGCCGCGTCCTGTCCAAGCTGATCGAATGGGCCGAGCGCGACGAGCGCCATGGCCCGTTCGCCAACCGCGCCGCCTGATCGCGACACACGGATGCGCAGCCCGCAAACCCCGGCGGTCGCCCTCGCCAATGCCCTGACGGTCGATGTCGAGGACTGGTTTCAGGTGGGCGCGTTCGAGCGAACCATTGGCCGCGACCAATGGGACGGGTGCGAGCATCGCTTCGTGGGCAATACCGACCGCGTGCTCGACCTGTTCGCGCGCAATGGCGTCACTGGCACGTTCTTCATATTGGGCTGGGTGGCGGAACGTGCGCCCGACCTTATCCGCCGTATCGCGGATGCCGGGCATGAAGTGGCGAGCCATGGCTACGACCATGCCCGCGTGTTCACCATGGATGCGGAAGGGTTTCGCGCCGACCTGAAACGCGCGCGGGGATTGCTGGAGGACGCCTGCGGCCAGTCCGTCACCGCCTATCGCGCGCCCAGCTTCTCCATCGACCGGCGCAACCCGTGGGCGCACCGTGTGCTGGCGGAGGAGGGCTATGCCTATTCCAGCAGCGTCGCACCCATTGCCCATGATCATTATGGCTGGCCGGATGCGCCGCGCTTTGCCTATCGCCCGCTGGCGGACAGCGATCTCGTCGAACTGCCGGTGACGACCGCGCTGGTCGGCGGGCGGCGTATTTCGGCGGCGGGCGGCGGTTTCTTCCGCCTGCTCCCCTATGCCATCAGCCGTTGGGCTATCCGTCAGGTGAACGGGCAAGGCGAGGCCGCCATGACCTATTTCCACCCGTGGGAAATCGACGCGGGCCAGCCGCGCATGGCATCCGCGCCGCTCAAATCCCGCGTTCGCCACTATACCAATATCGCCCGCATGGAGCGCAAGCTGGAGCGGCTGATCGGCGATTTCCGCTGGGGCCGCATGGATGCGCTGGTCGCCGCGCTTGCTGTGCGCGGGATCGACCATTGGGCAGGAGAGGCGTCGGCATGATGCAGTCATCGGATTTCGGACTGGCCGGGGCGACGATGCTCGAAACCGTCACCGCTGCCGATAGCGGCGCTCTGGCGGAGATCGAGGGGTTCGTGGCGATGCGCAGCGATGCGACGCCCTTTCACCGGCCCGCATGGGTGTGCGCCGTGGCGCGCGGCACGGGGCAGGAGGCGCTGTTTCTGATCGCGCGCGGGCAGGGAGGCGACATTCGCGGCCTCCTTCCCCTCAACATCATCCATAGTCCCATCTTTGGGCGTGCCCTGGTGTCCAGCGGCTTTGCGGTCAACGGCGGCATCGTCGCGGACGAACCGGCCACCGTGCGCCAACTGGCGGACGCGGCCATCGCTCTGGCCGAACGGCGCGCGTGCGAGACGATCGAACTGCGCGGTGGTCTGGCGCCTGGCGCGGGCTGGACCGTGCGCACGGGCGGCTACCTCAATTTCGAGCGTCCGCTGGCGGCGGATGACGAGGCGGAACTGCTCGCCATCCCGCGCAAGCATCGTGCAGAGGTCCGCAAGGGGCTGGACATGGGCTATGCCGTCGATACCGGCGATAGCGAGGCGATGCGCGCCTCTCATTATGCGCTCTACCAGCGGAGCGTCCATAACCTCGGCACGCCCGTTTTTCCGCGCAGCCTGTTCGATCATGTACTCGACAGCTTTGGTGGGGATGCACAGGTGACGCAGGTTTCGCAGGGCGGCGTCGTGCTGTCCTCCGTCATCGCGCTCTACCATCGCGGCGCGGTCATGCCTTATTGGCAGGGCGCAGACCTCAATGCGCGCAAGGCACGCTCGAATGAGGTGCTGTACTTCGGCCTGATGCGTCATGCGCGGGAGCGGGGTTGCCACACATTCGACTTTGGCCGGTCGAAAGTCGGCACGGGCACGGCGGCCTATAAGAAGAACTGGGGGTTCGAGGCGGAGCCGCTGGACTATTTCATCTACGCCGCGCCGGGGCATGACGCACGCAACATCAACCCCACCGCGCCGCAATATCAGCGCAAGGTGGAGCTTTGGAAGAAGCTGCCAGCCGGACTGGTCGACCGCATCGGTCCGTGGATTGCGCG
>DASVNT010000160.1:0-7334 GCA_036383715.1 Sphingobium sp.
GCGGCATCGGCATGGCCGAATCGGGCGAGGAAGCGGAAATAGCGCAGGATGCGCAGGTGATCCTCGTCGATCCGCGCCCGTGCATCCCCGATGAAGCGGACCCGCGCCGCCATCAGGTCACCGCGCCCCCCGAAATAATCATGCAGCACACCCGTTTCCGGGTCGGCATAGAGCGCGTTCATCGTGAAATCGCGCCGCGCCGCATCCTCCTGCCAGTCGGAGGCGAAGGCGACCGTCGCATGGCGTCCGTCCGTCGCAATGTCGTGGCGCAGCGTGGTGATCTCCACCGGTCCGGACGGGATGATGGCGGTCACCGTGCCATGGGCGATGCCGGTGGGAACGGCGCGGATGCCCGCAGCCTTGAGCCGGTGCATGACCTCTTCGGGCCGGTGGAGCGTGGCGATGTCCACATCCTTGACCGCGATGCCGAGCAGGCTGTCACGCACCGCCCCGCCGACGAACCGTGCCTCCGCCCCGCCGCCGAGCGCCTCGCACAGCCGGGCCAGCTCAGCATCGTCGCGCCAGTCGCCCGGCGGCAGCGTGTCGGGAAGCGCGCCGTCGTTCATTCGGCGTGGCCCAGCGCGCGCAAGGCGGCGGGATCGAGCCGATGGGACAGATTCACCAGCATCCCCGCCGTCACGCCCCAGATGCGCCGGTCCTTCCACATGATCTCGTGATAATTGCGCATCCGCCCCTCGAACTCCGTGAACACGACATTGCGCCGGTCGGGGTCGAGCGCATAGTCGAGTGGCACCTCGAAGATCGCGGCGACCTCATCCGGCGCGGCGGTGAAGTCGATATCGGGCGGTATCACCGCGACGACCGGTACGATCAGATAGCCGGTATGGGTGCGGAACGGATCGGTCAGTCCGACGACATCGACCAGATGGGGGGGCAGGCCGATCTCCTCCTCCGCCTCGCGCAGGGCGGCGGCCACGATATCGGCATCCTCCGGGTCCACGCGGCCACCGGGAAAGGCGACCTGTCCGGGGTGCTTGCGCAGATTTTCAGAGCGTTGCGTCAGGATCAGGCCGGGCCGGGGACGGTCGGTGATCGCGATCAGCACGGCGGAGGGCAGATGCTCCCCCTCCGGCGTTTCGTCTATGTCCGCGCCCAGGATGATGTCGGGATGTTCGCGCGCATGGCCCTGCGCCATGATGCGCGCAATGTCGTCACGCAGGGGCATCGGGCGCCCCGTCCGTGCCCAGTCCGAAGAAGGCGCCGTTGCTCCACACCCCCTGCGCGTCCTCCGCAATGGCGATGTTGGCCAGTTCATAGTAGATGCTGCGCGCCAGCCGCGCCTCCATGCCGCCACGCACGACGACATAGGGCAGGGGGCCGCTGTCATCCTCGCGCATGATCAGCGGATGATCGCTGTCGAGCAGCACGAGGTCGCCGGTGTTCAGCGAAAAGGCGATGCGGCGATCCCGGCCCTCGCCTTGTATTTGCACTTCGGTCGCGATGAAGGGGGCGTCCTCTACGTCGATGTCCAGCTTCTCGACGGGGGTGACGAGCACATGGCTGCCATCCGGCTCGCGGCGCAGCACGGTGGAGAAGAGGCGCACCATCTCCTTGCGTCCGATGGGGCTGCCTTCGTGGAACCATGTCCCGTCGCGGGCGATTCGCATGCCGCTATGGCCGCAATGCGTGGGGTTCCATTTCTCGACGGGCGGCAGTTTTCGCTCGGCGGCGAGCTTGGCGACCTCGGCCAGCGAGAGCGTCGACAGATCGGGGGGCGGGTCCATGGGCATGGCGCAAAGATAGGGTGTCGCCTTCCCCTTCGTAAAGGGGCAGGGCGTCGGGTCAGGCCGTGGCGAGCGCGACCTGACGTGGGCCGAGCATGCCCGCACGGGGAATCGCATGGCCTGTCGCCCGCGATTTCCGGGCCAGCAGGCGGTGCGCCTCGAACGGGCCGGGGGCTTGCCATGCGCCGGTTTCCTCGGCGGAAAAGTCCCAGAAGCGTCGATAATAATCAGGATCGCCGATCATCATCAGCGGTTCGTCCGTCACCTCCGCCGCCGCCTCGATCAGCCGGTCCATCAGCGCCCGGCCATGGCCGCCGCCCTGCACGTCGGGCATGACCGCGACGGGACCGACCATGACGAGCGGCGCCTGCGCGCCATCGGGACCGTGCAGCGCCACCGGCCAGCTTTGCAACAGGCCGACCATGCGGCCGCTCTCCGTGTCGATGGCGGCGAAGGACAGATCGGTCAGCCACGCCATGCCGCGCCGGATCGCATAGGCGGTGCGCCCCCGCCGGTCGGGGCCGAAAGCGGCGTCGAGCAGGCCGTCGATGGCTTCGGCGCTCTGCTGCGCGAGAGGGTCCAACCGCATCACGTCTTGCTGTTCCGGCTTCCAGCGGGCAATAGCGCCCGGAGCGGCGCGCTGTAACGGCTCCGCGCGAAATGGAAAGCGCGAATAGCATGAATGTCACCGGGGGATCGGTCCCGTCCCATCTGAACGGCGAAGACTTTCTGGTCCTGGAGGTCGACGATCTCGACGTGGATGTCCTGACGGGCATTTATTCCGAGGAAACGCACCTGCCCCAGCCGCTACGCATCAGCGTCAAGGCGCTGCTGACGCTGGCCGACCATTATGATCCCGACACGCCGCTGTCCGCGTCCAAGAACTACATGGACCTGAAGCATGCCGCGACGACGGCGCTGCCGCCGGAGATGCACTTCACCCTGATCGAGGCGGTGGCCGACCATATCATCGATACGGTGCTGTTGCAGGATGCCAAGGTGCGTCATGTGACGGTCAAGATCGTCAAGCTGCTGCTGACCGAGCGCAAGGAACAGATCGGCATCACGCTTTCCCGCTGGCGCAAGTGACGGCGCGGCGATGAGCCAGTCGCCCGGCGGAAGTGCGCCAGTTGATGGGGCGCCCATTGATCTGGCTATCGTCGGCGGGGGGCTGGCGGGCGGCCTCATCGCGCTGGCCCTCGCGGGGCGACGGCCGGAGGTGAAGGTCGCGTTGATCGAGGCGGGCGACCATTTCGGCGGCAATCACCTCTGGTCCTGTTTCGCGAGCGATATTGCGCCGGATCATCGCTGGCTGATCGCGCCGCTGATTTCCCACGCATGGGACGGGCATGAAGTGCGGTTCGAGGGGCAGCAGCGCATCCTCCCGCAAAGCTATCAGAGTATCGAGAGCGAACGGCTCGACGCGGCCTTGCGTGCCGCGCTGCCGACGGACGCCCTGTGGACAGGCACGGCGGTCGACCTCGTCACCGCCACCTCCGTGCGGCTGGCTGACGGACGGACGATTGCGGCGCGGGGCGTCATCGATGCACGCGGGCCGGGCGACCTGTCCGCCCTGCGCCTCGGCTATCAGAAATTCGTGGGTCAGCGGCTGGAACTGGCTTCCCCCCATGGCCTCGTCCGGCCCGTCATCATGGATGCGACCGTGGATCAGGCGGACGGCTATCGTTTCGTCTATGTCCTGCCCTTCGGTTCCCGGTCGGTGTTCGTGGAGGATACCTATTACAGCACGGAGGCCGCGCTGGACGTGCCGTTGCTGGAGAGGCGCATCGCGGACTATGCCGCCGCGCAAGGCTGGGTGGTGGACGCGGTCGGGCGCACCGAAACCGGCGTGCTGCCCGTCTGCTCTGGCGGCGATTTCGAAAGCTTTTGGCGGGGCGACGCGCCCGGCGTTGCGAAGGCGGGGCTGAGGGGCGGGTTCTTCCACGCCATGACCGGCTATTCGCTGGTCGATGCGGTGCGCGTGGCGATGGCGGTCGCGGCGCTGGACGATTTGTCCGGCCCCGCGCTCCACGCCGCCCTGCATCGCCGGGCACAGACGCACTGGCGCGGGCAGGGTTTTTACCGCATCCTCGCCCGCCTGTTGTTCGATGCCGCCGACCCGCCGGAGAGGCATCGCGTGCTGGCGCGCTTCTATCGGCTTGACCCTGCGCTCATCGACCGCTTTTATGCGGGCCGATCCACAATTTTTGACAAGGTGCGGATCATGACGGGCAAACCCCCGGTTCCTCTGGGCCGGGCCATTGCCGCACTGGGAGCGCGCGATAAGTGAAAACGGCCGTCGTGATCGGTGCGGGCTTTGGCGGCCTGGCGCTTGCGATTCGCCTGCAGGCCGCAGGCGTTGCGACCACCGTGCTGGAGGCGCGGGACAGGCCGGGCGGGCGGGCCTATGTCTGGCATAAGGAGGGGCATGTCTTCGACGCCGGGCCGACCGTCGTCACCGACCCCGAATGCCTCGCCCAGCTCTGGCGCCTGACGGGGCACGACATGGCGCAGGACGTCACCCTGCTGCCGGTGTCGCCCTTCTATCGGCTCAACTGGCCGGACGGCACGAACTTCGATTATGGCAATGACGATGCCGCGCTCCATGCGGAAATCGCCAAGCTCGATCCCGCCGATGTGGAGGGGTATCGCAAATTCCTCGACTATTCGGCGGGCGTGTACCGGGAGGGCTATCAAAAGCTCGGCCATGTCGCCTTCCTCGACTTCAAGTCGATGATAAAGGCCGCGCCATCGCTTGCCCAATATCAGGCGTGGCGGTCGGTCTACTCGGTCGTGTCCGGTTTCGTGAAGAACGAGAAGCTGCGGCAGGCTTTGTCCTTCCACACCCTCCTCGTCGGCGGCAATCCGATGAGCACCAGTTCGATCTACGCCCTGATCCACAAGCTGGAGAAGGATGGCGGCGTCTGGTTCGCCAAGGGTGGCACCAACGCGCTCATCACCGGCATGGTGCATCATTTCGAGCGGCTGGGCGGTACGTTGCGCCTTGGCGATCCGGTGGCGCGGATCGAGACGCTGGGCGATCGGGTGACGGCGGTGTCCACGGTCGGCGGCTTCCGTATCGAGACGGAGGCGGTGGCGAGCAATGCGGACCTCCACCACACCTATAACACGCTGATCCAGGGGCATCCGCGCGGCCAGTCGCAGGCGGAAAAGCTCAGCCGCAAGCATTGGTCGCCCAGCCTGTTCGTCCTGCATTTCGGGGTGAAGGGGAGCTGGCAGGGCATTCCTCATCACATGATCCTGTTCGGTCCGCGCTATCAGGGGCTGCTCAAAGACATCTACCAGCATGGCGTGCTGCCGGAGGATTTCTCCCTCTACCTCCACCACCCCACCGTGACCGATCCCAGCATGGCGCCGGAGGGGCATTCGACCTTCTACGCGCTCGCGCCGGTGCCGCACCGGGGCAAGCTGCCGGTGGACTGGGACGAGGTCGGGCCGCGCTTTGCCGAGCGCATTTTGGCGGAGATCGAACGCCGCCTGATCCCGGACCTCAAGGACCGGATCACGGTGCAGTTCCATTATACGCCCAAGGATTTCAGCCACGACCTCGGCGCGTATCACGGCAACGCCTTCAGCCTCGAACCGCTGCTGACGCAGAGCGCCTATTTCCGCGCGCATAATCGCGACGACATCATCTCCAACCTGTATTTCGTCGGTGCGGGCACGCATCCGGGGGCGGGGATTCCGGGCGTGGTGGGCAGCGCGCGGGCGACCGCCGACCTGATGCTGAACGGCGTCCGGTGAACAAGCTGCGGCAACTGGCGGTCTATTGCGGGTCCGCCACGCCCGCCGACCCCGCCTATATCACGCTGGCGCGGCAGGTCGGCGATGCCCTCGCCCGGCGGGGCATCGGCATCGTCTATGGCGGCGGGCATCGCGGCCTGATGGGGGCGCTGGCCGACAGCGCGCTGGCGGCGGGCGGCGAGGTGACGGGTGTCATCCCACGCGCGCTGGTCAGCGCCGAACTCGCCCACAGCGGCCTGACCCGGCTGGAGATCGTGGATACCATGCACGAGCGCAAACAGCGCTTCACCGACCTGTCCGACGGTTTCGTCACTTTGCCCGGCGGCGTGGGCACGATGGACGAGTTGTGGGAGGCGATGAGCTGGGCGCAGCTCGGCTATCATGCCAAGCCCGTCGGCCTGCTCAACGCCGCTGGCTTTTATGACCAGTTGCTCGCGTTCAACCGGCATATGGCGGAGACGGGGTTCATCCGCGCCGAGCATGCGAACGTCTTGATCGCCCGCGACACGCTGGACGCGCTGCTCGACGCCATGGCGGCGCATGTCCCGCACCGCGCCATCTTCGCGATGAAGGCGGAGGATTTGTGACGGCCTCGCGCGACGCGCTGGTCGCGCATGCCCGCACCAGCATTGCGCGCGGGTCAAAGAGTTTCGCTGCCGCATCCCGCCTGTTCGTGCCGGAGATGCGGGACAATGTCTGGCTGCTCTATGCGTGGTGCCGCGCCTGCGACGACATGATCGACGGGCAGGATCATGGCGGCGACCTGACCGATGTCGCGGACGTGGAAGCGCGCCTGACCCGCGTCGAGCAACTGACCGACGCGGCGCTGGCGGGCGAGGAGACGGGGGAGCCAAGCTTCGACTGCCTCGGCCTTGTCGCGCGCGAATGCCGCCTCCCGCGCCGCTATATCGACGATTTGACCGAAGGGTTCGCGCTGGATGCGGAGGGATGGCGCCCGGAGACGATCAACGATCTGCTCGCCTATTGCTATCATGTCGCGGGGGCGGTCGGGTGCCTGATGGCGATCGTCATGGGCGTCGACCCGGATGACGAGGCGGTGCTGGACCGCGCCTGCGACCTCGGCCTCGCGTTCCAGCTCGCCAATGTTGCGCGCGATGTGATGGAGGATGCGGTCGGCGGGCGCTGCTATCTGCCGCGTGGCTGGCTGAGCGAAGTGGGGCTGGATGAGGCAGGCTTGCTCGACCCCGCCGCGCGTCCCCGGCTCGCGACCCTTACCGGGCGGCTGGCGGCACTGGCGGGGCGTTATGAGGCGAGCGCGCGCATCGGCACGCCTGCGCTGTCCTTTCGCGCGGCTTGGGCGGTGCTGGCGGCGGCGGGTATTTATGGCGGCATTGGACGCAAGGTGGCGGCAGCGGGAGAGGGCGCGTTGGACCGCCGTATCGTCACGACCGGGGCGGAGAAAATCGGCTGGCTCGCCCGATCCGCCGCACAGGGCGCGGCGCGAGGACGTCTCTATCGTCCGGCCCCGCGCGATGCCGATCTGTGGCGGCGGCCCCATCCCGCCTTCTGATCTGCTGATGAGAATTTCTCAGCCATGGCCATGACCCGCTTCTGTCCGCGACGGTGATGGTCTAGGCAGGGCGCCATGTTCAACGACCTCTCCACCCCCCTCTCGCTCCTGTCCACCCGCCGCAGCGGAAAGCCCCGCGCCATGGTCGCGCCCGGTCCCTCGGACGAGCAACTGCGCACCATCCTGTCGGTCGGCATGCGCACGCCCGATCATGGCAAGCTGGCCCCGTGGCGCTTCGTCATTGTGCCGAAGGAGCGCCGGGATGCGTTCGAGACGGTGCTGGCTGAGGCGAC
>DASVNT010000161.1:0-13025 GCA_036383715.1 Sphingobium sp.
CTGATGATGACCAGAGGCGGACGTTCACCTCAACACCCTCTCCCGCCTTCCAAAACAAAAACGGGACGATGCCTTCACACCGTCCCGTTTCCGTCATCAGAAAGGCGCAACCTCGAAGGTCGCGGAATAGCTCAGGCGGCGTGGGACTGCGGGGCCACGTTCACCGCCGCCGGGTCCACCTGCGCCAGCCGGACGGCCTGCACCTTGACCGCCGCCCTGACCACCGGGGCCGCCCTGACCGCCTTCGGGCATAGCAGGACGCGGGGGCCAGCTGGCGCCGAGCCACACGTAGCCCGCCACGGGCCAGTTCACCGTCACTTCGCCCTTGGCGTCCGTCTTGACCGACGTGTCGCCCAGATTGGCGCGGAAGCGGCCACCGCCGGGGACGATGGTGATGTCGATGTCCGACGTCGGCTTGCCGTCGATCAGCGCGCGGAACTTCGCGGGCGTGCCCACGACATTTTCCGTCGGGTTGGTCAGAGCGACGATCTCCAGCCCCTTGCCCACCGGCTTGAGCGCAGTCGGCTCACCCACGGTCACGAAGCTTTCCAGACGGCCCTCGCTGCGCGTGATGCGCACGTCGGTCGCATCCTTGGGAATGGCGGTCGCCAGTTCCGCCTCGGTGCCGCGAAACCGCTTTTGCTCGCCGCCCACCGTATAGCTGCCCATGGCCCCCGTCGTGACCAGCGCGATGCGATAGGTGCCCGCCTTGGGCAGCTTCACATCGAAGGTGCTGCGACGCTTGCCCGCCGAGACATTCTCCGGCTGCACGAGCTGGCCGTCTGGTCCGATGATCGTGATCCCGTCCACCTTGAGCGGGAAGGAATCGAAGTCGAACAGCGTCTCCGACACCGCCGCATCGACGGTCACATAGGCGCCCTCGTCATCGACCGTGGTGGCCGACGGCAATATCCACTGCCGATGCGCGTTCGCCGACGACAGCGGCAAAGCCACAGCCATCAGACCGGCCAGACCAAGCGCAAACCTGGACGTCATCATCATCTGTCTCCCTATCATCCCGGTCAGGACGCCCATGCCCCCTTTGACCGGCCTTTCAGTACAAATCGGCGTGATAGCGCCCGTCCGCATGGGCCGTGGCGACCCAGTCGGCACCCAGCGCCCGTTCGATGGCAGCCTCCACCTCCTTGCCCATGGCAAGTCCGCCGCAGAGCATGATCGCGCCCTGCTGGCCGAGATAATCGGCAATCTCCTGCGCCTCCGCCGCGACGACATGCTGGACATAGCGCCCCTGCCCGTTCGCGAGCCGGGAATAGGCGAGGTCGAGGCGGGCGAGCCGCCCTTCCGCCCGCCATGCCTGCGCCTCCGCCGTGATGCGCGCATCCACGTCCGGGCGGCGTTCGCCAAGGATGATCCACACCGGCCGTCCGTCCCGCATCGCCTCGATCGCATGGGGGCGGATGCCCGCAAAGCCGGAGCCTGCCGCGATCAGCAGCAGCGGCCCGTCGCCCGACGGTGCATGAAAGGGCAGATGGTCGCGCAGCCGCGCCGACACACACCCCGCCAGCGGCGTCGCCTCGACCAGCAGGCCCGACCCTTCGCCGCGCCGCCCATCCGCACCATGCACTTCGCGCACCAGCAGCGTCACGCCGCCCTCTTCGGGCAGGCTGGCGATGCTGTAGTCGCGGCGATGGCCGGTCGGTGTGGTGATCTCGAACAGGTCGCCAGCCAACCAGCGGGGCAAGTCGCCATCCTCCGGCTCCAGACGGATTTTGAACAGGCCCGGCACGCCCGCCATCTCCTGCGGCGCGGGGTTCAGATGCTCGCGCGACACGATGCGCCAGGGCCGATGCAGCGTCTCGGCAGGCGCGCTCGCCTCCACCGCGCCCAGCGCGTCGAGCAGCGCATCCCATCGGCCAAGGCTCTCGCGGTCGAGGTCGTCGACCTCGATCCGGTCATGGATCGGCTTGGCCCCCGCACGGGCCAGCCACGCATCGACCTCGCGGCCAAAGGAGCAGAAATCCTCATATTTCCGGTCGCCCAGCGCCAGCACGGCATAGCGGGTGGCGGACAGGTCAGGCGTCTCGTCCCGGCGCGCCACGAAACCGCGTGCGTCATCCGGCGCCTCGCCAATGCCGGTGGTGGAGGCGATGACGAGTAGCTGCTCGCACGCAGCCATCTGCGCCGGCTCGACCTGCCCCAACGGCATCAGCACCGCATGCTGCCCACCCTCCAGCAGCCGCCGCAGCGCCATCTGCGCCAGTTCCAGCGCCTGTCCGGTCTGCGAGGCGTAGAGGATCAGCGTGGCATCGGGCGCGACGCCGACACGCTTGGCGGGACGCAGCCACCATGCACTGAGCAGCAGCCACAGGACCGCCAGTACGCCCGCCAGCGCCCAGCGCATCGGATCAACCGTCATCGTCCAGCCAGTCCCGCATCGCGGCGCTGAGATATTCCACGATGCCGCTCTCTTCGCGTACGGTCAGGAGGCAGGGGATGCCCTCCGCATCGGCCAGCGCCAGCGCGGCATCCCGGCCCAGCACCATCAGGGCCGTCGCCAGCGCATCGGCGCGCCCGCATTCCCGGTCGAACACCGTCGCGCTCGCTACGCCGGTACGGACCGGCGCCAGCGTGCGCGGGTCGATGGCATGGCAATAGTCGGTGCCGTCATGGGTGAAGGTGCGCAGGTAATCGCCGGAACTCGCCACCGCCCAGTCGCACAGGGCGGCCATGATCGGCTCCCCCGCCGCGCCACGCGGTCGTTCCAGCTCCACCCACCACGGCATGCCATCGGGCCTTATGCCCCAGCCCTTCAGTTCGCCGCCGATCTCCACCAGCGCCGCGACAGCGCCCGGCGTGGCGCGGATGACGTCCATCACCGCATCGACCGCATGCCCCTTGGCAATGCCGCACAGGTCGAGCGTCAGCCCCTCCTGCGCCACGATCTGCGTCCCGTCGAAGGCCAGCGCCCGCCAGTCGCGGCGCGCCCCGTCCAGCCGCGCGATGCGGGCGGGATCGGGCAGCCCCTCCTCCACCGCACGCGCACTGAATCCCCAGAGGGACACCGCCTCGTGCAATGTCGGGTCAAAGGCGCCGTCGGTCAGGCGCGCGACCTCGATCGCCCGCTCCACCACGGTCCGCATCGGTTCCGGCAGGACGAACGCCTTCCCATCCGCGCCCCGGTTGAAGCGCATCAAGTCGGAACTGTCCCGCCATGGCGACATTTGCGCGTCGATGCTCTCCAGCACGGCGGCGATGCGCAGACGCAGCCCCGCCAGCCAGAGCGTATCGTCGCCAGCGCCCGGCGCACCCTCCCGCACGACATCGACGCGCCAGCCGGTCGCGAAAATCTCGCCGGACAGGCGCAGCCACGGACCGTCCGGGATTTCCAGATCCTCCGGCATGACCGGCGGCAGGAAAACCCGGCGTTCTTCATCGTGCGGGGAGGGAACGGACGCCATCGGATCGCTCTGGTGCAGCCGTGCCTTAGCGCGAGGACAGCTTGACCACGCCCAGTTCGCCCGTGCCCTTGGCAACGGCAGCGATGGTGCCGCCCGGCTTCCAAGCGAACGGCGCCTTCACCACCTCACGGCCACCACCTTCGCGCGCGGCCTCGACCACGAAATTATACTGGCCGGCGGGCAGCTTCGACAGGGGCGAGGCGTCGGCGGGGGTGGAGACGGTCGCCCGGCCCGGTGCGCGGGTCGCACCGCTGACGCCATCGGCGGGAACGGTCAGCGAGCGGCCGCCCTTGCGCCACCAGGTCTTCATGTCGGGCAGCCACTTCTTGCCGCCATTTTCCTTCTTCCGCTGGTCGTACCAGACGAGCAGGTGGCTGACCGCCTTGCCGTCCGCATCCTCGACCCAGCCCGCGACATAGGGGCGGTGATATTCGGCGACAGCGATGCGCGGCACCTCGACCTCGATCACGAACTCCTTGGGCGCGGCGAGCGCGGGCACGGATGCGCCCATCAGCAGGGCGGCGACGATCAGTTTCAGGCGCGAAGTCTTGTGGCGCGGCATCGGGAGCAACTCCTAATAGTGAACGAAGAGGACGAAAATGATGATCGGCAGGACGACGCCCAGCGTGGTCAGCGGCCATGTCAGCGTGCGACCGCGCGCATGGACCCACAGCAGGCCGAGGCCGGTGATCGAGAAGATGACGCAGGCGACCGCGATCATGTCGATGAACACGCCCCACACCGGACCGGCGTCGCGCCCCTTGTGCAGGTCGTTCATGACGGCGATCATGCCGCGGCGCGTGCGCTCGAAAATCGCCGTGCCGCTGCCCATGTCGATGCTGAGATAGGAATCGACGCCCGGTCCGGGCAGGTCGATATAGAGTTCGCCATCACGGTTCTCGACATCGCGCCCGGCGACATCGACCTGCGTCTCCGCCTCCACCGCGTCCGCAAGGGCTTCTGGCAGCGGCTTGCCATCCTCCGCCTTGCCGAGGCGGGCGAGCAGCGCGGGCGTCAGATCCTTTTCACGGGTGACGGTTTCGGGATGCGCCTCGATCGAGGCGGCATGGTTGAGCGTGAAGCCAGTGAAGGCGAACAGCAACAGGCCCGCGAGGCAGATGGCCGAACTGATCCAGTGCCATGTGCGCAGTTGCGCCTTCCAGAAGGCCGATCGGGAGAGGGATGCGCCTTGCGTGCCGGACTTGCCCATGGCGGTCAGGCTCCTGCCGCCGCACGGCTATCCATCGGACAGGCCACGCCACAACGGGCGATATAAATGCTCGACGACAAGTACCCAGTTCCCCCGATGACCACGATTCCCCCGGCTTTCCGCGCCTGTGAGGCAGAAGCGGGCTATTGCTAGTCACTGTCATTTGCAACCGCGAAATTTGTATCAAAGTTGGGACATTGCCCGTCCCCTCTCCCCAAAAGAGCCGGGGTCACCGCGATGAGACAGTGACCCCGGCAGGGAGAGGAGAGACCTTGGAAAGGTCCGCGGAACCGGGTTGACGACTCGCCACCCCGGTGCGAGAACCCTGTTATTGAGAATCACTCTCAGTCGCAAGAAGGAAATGCACCATGGGAGAGATAGTGGAGTTTCCAAGGCGCCGTGAACCGTGCAGCCGATGGCGGCGCGGACAGGCGGCGATCAGTCTGGCGGCGCGCCCCGCCTGCGCCGCTCTGGCCGTGGCGCTCGCCCGCCCCTGCCCGTCCCGATAGTCCCCCTGCGCGCACGGAGCCGCCGCTGACGCACGGCCCGCCCGCCGAGTCCCGATCAGGAGACTGCCATGTATGAGTTTGTCGACCGCCCCGTTGCATCGCTGGACGATGGCGGGCGCTTCCTCCTCTGGACGCTGCGCAATTGGGTGAGGGCGCTGTCGGACGGCCGCTGCGCCGCCGCCGCAGTTGGCCCCGCCTTCGCCAAATGGAAGATGATGGCCGCCTTCCCGCCCTTTCACCGCATGCTGACGATCCTGAACGTGCACGGGCTGGACACGATTTCCGTTGCCCCGCTCGAATGCCGCCGGGTCGCGGAGCATGAGGCAGTGTTCCTCGCCCTGATCAGCAGCCTGGAGGACCGCCGCCCGTCCGCCCTGCGCGATACCGTCGCGATGCTGGTGGAGGAGGAGCATATCGGCTCCATGCTCGCCTGCGTTTCGTCGCTCGGCGGCGCGATGATGGAAATCGGCATTTTCCCGCGCAAGCCGGAGGTGGTGCCAGGCGCCGTGTGGCGGCCTGAGGATTGAGGCGGGACGGTTGGGAGCGACTAGCTTTGGACGTCCACCCGGCACAGCCTACCCCAGAAAACGGCCCGCCGTGTGGATCACCACGCCGACCAGTCCGCCGACCAGCGTGCCGTTGATGCGGATATATTGAAGGTCGCGGCCCACCGCCTGTTCCAACCGGGTGGTCACCGTCTGCGCGTCCCAGCCGCGCACCGTCTCGCTGACCAGCCGCACGATGCCGTCGCCATAGGCCGCCGCCGTGCCGACCGCCATGCGCCGCGCAAAGCGGTTGAGGAGGCGGCGCACTTCCCGGTCGTCCTCCAGCATACCGCCGAGCTGGCGCAGCATCTCCCCGAACTTGCCCGCCAGCGCGGTGCGCGGATCGCGTGCGCCCTTGAGCAGCGCCTCGCGTGCCTGCCGCCAGAGGCTCTCCATCCATGCCTGCATGGCGGGGTTGCCGATGATCTCGTCGCGCAGATGCGCCACCCGCTCCTGCATGGCGGGGTCATGCTGGAGCCGGTGGGCGAGCGTCTCCAGCCCCTCCAGCGCCTTGAGGCGGAGGGAGTGATCGGGATCGTCCGCCGCGTCAGCCAGCAATTTCTGCAGGCCGGAGAGAATGGCATTGGCCAGCGTCTCGTCCAGCCCGGTCCAGCGCATCACCGATCCCGATTTGTCGTGCACCATCTGGCGGATCAGCGCCTCATTGGCGTCCAGCGTGCGGCTTGCCCAGGTGATGATCGCCTGCATCACCGGCTCGTGCCGCCCCTCGCGGATTGCGGCGTCCAGCGCCTGTCCGATCAGCGGCGCGAACTCCACGCTGCGCAGCCGCTGTGCGATCGCGCTCTTGACCATTCCGCCCAGCCGCTCGTCGCCCAGCGCGTCCAGCACATCGGCCAGCAGGCGCGAAGCCCCCTTGCGCAGGCGTCCGTCGAGATCGGGCGGAGCGGCGAGGAAGCGCCCGGCGGCCCCCGCTATGTCGAGCCGCGCCATGCGCCGCGCGACCACCGCAGGGGTCAGGAAGTTGTCGCGCAGGAACAGGGCGAGCGTGTCGCCGATGCGGTCCTTGTTGCGGGGAATGATCGCGGTGTGCGGGATCGGCAGGCCCACGGGATGCCGGAACAGCGCCGTCACCGCGAACCAGTCGGCCAGACCGCCGACCATCGCCGCCTCCGCAAAGGCGCGGATATAGCCGATGGCGGGATGGCGATGCTCCGCCCAGCGGGCCAGCGCATAGACGAGCGCCATCGCGACCAGCAGGCAGGTCGCCACGAGCCGTATCGAACGGCCACCATTGGGGGGAGCGGGTGAAGCCATGGTCACGGAACGAGCGGTCATGCGTGGGGTTTCATGGCGGTTACGGAACAAGGGTGCAAGCGCGTCCTATTCCGCTGCGTGTGGCGCACTCCGCCCATGCTCGTCGCCGGGCCGGTAGGTCAGCAGCCGCTCACGCAGGCGCGGCCCCACCCAGCGTTCGAACCCGATGGCAAGGCTGAAACTCGGCGGCACGATCAACAGGGTGAGCAGGGTCGAGAGCGCCAGTCCGCCGATCACCGTGATACCCATCGGCGCGCGCCATGCACCGTCGCCGGACAGCGCCAGCGCGGTCGGCACCATGCCCGCGACCATCGCAACCGTAGTCATGACGATCGGCTGCGCACGTTTGTGCCCGGCGTCGATGATCGCGTCCTTCTTGGTCACGCCCTTGGCCATTTCCTCCAGCGCGAAATCGACCAGCAGGATCGAGTTCTTGCCGACGATGCCCAGCAGCATGAGCACGCCGATGAACACAGGCATGGACAAGGGATAGCCCGTCAGGAGCAGGGCGAGGCCGCCGCCGAGAGGCGCGAGCAGCAGCGACCCCATGTTGACGAAGGGCGGCATGACGGACCGATAGAGCAGGACCAGCACGGCAAAGACCATGAGGATGCCGACCACGACCGCGATCGAGAAGTTGACGATCATCTCCGCCTGCCACTTGCTCGCGCCCAGAACGATGCGCGTGACCCCGTCCGGCAGGTTCCTGATCGTTGGCAGGGCGTTGATCGCCGCATCCGCCTGACCCGACACGATGCCGGGGGCAAGGTCAGCGCCGATGGTGATCTGGCGTATCTGATTATTGCGGTCGATCTGCGTCGGCCCGGCGCCAAAGCCGATATCGGCGACGACGTTCAGCGGCACCGACCCGCCCGTCTGGGTCTGGACCGGCAGGTTGCGGATGAAGTCGAACTTCTTGCGCGCATCCTCGTTCACCGACACGCGAATCGGCACCTGACGATCGGTCAGGGAGAATTTCGCCATATTCTGTTCGATGTCGCCCTGCGTCGCGATGCGGATCGCACTCGACAGCGCGCTGGTCGTCACGCCGAGTTCGGCGGCGAGGTCGAAACGCGGTTTGATCAGGATTTCGGGCCGCTGGAGATTACCCTCGATGCGCGGCGCAACAACCTGTTTCAGGCCCGACATTTCCTTTGCGAGGCGCGCGACGGTCTTCTGGAGCACGATGGGATCGTCGCCGCCCAATGTAACGCCGATGGGCCGGGTCGTCCCGCCGCCGCCCTGGTGCATCGACGTAAAGGCGACCTGCGCATCGGGGACGCGCAGCAATTGCGGCGAGCGGGACCGCTCGAACTGCTGGCTGGTGATCTTGCGATGGGGCTTGAGGTTGATGAAGACCGTCGCGGTGCCGACCTTGATATTCGCGAAGGTCGTCTCGACCAGGGGGTCGCGCCGCATGATCCCGGCGACCTTGTCCGCGACCGCCTCCGTCTGCTGGAGCGTAGCACCGGGAACCAATTTGATGTTGATGCGCGACGTGTTCATGTTCGCGTCTGGCTGGAAGCTCATCGGCAGCTGCGCGAAGGAAAATATCGTCAGGAACAGAGCGACCGTGGCAGCCCCCATCATCCACACGCGATGATCGGAAAACAGCGCACGAACGCGCCAGATCCGTCCATATTTGGACCGTACGATGGCGCGTCGCTTCGTATCGTCCAGCGTCCAGCGCAGCACCTTCATATACTGGTCCATGAACCAGCCGCCGCCATGTTCGGCATGGCCATGCGCCTCCAGAAAATAGGCGGCGAGCATCGGCGTTATCATGCGTGCCACGGCGAGGCTGACCAGCACCGCGCTGACCACCGTCAGGCCGAAATTCTTGAAAAACTCCCCCGACACGCCGGGCATCAGCGCGACCGGCAGGAACACCGCGACGATGACGCTGGTGGTCGCGAGAACCGCAAGACCGATCTCGTCCGCTGCGTCGATGGACGCCTGATAGGCGGTCTTGCCCAGCCGCATGTGCCGGACGATATTCTCGATCTCCACGATGGCGTCATCGACCAGCACGCCCGCCACGAGAGACAGCGCGAGCAGCGTCAGGCTGTTCAGCGAGAAACCGAGCAGATCCATGAACCAGAAGCTGGGAATGGCCGACATGGGGATGGCGAGCGCGGAGATGATCGTCGCGCGCCAGTCGCGCAGAAACAGGAACACCACCACGACGGCCAGCACGGCCCCCTCGATCATCGCATGGATCGCGGATTTATACTGGTCCTTGGTGTAGCCGACGTCCGTGAACAGGACCGACACCTTGACCTTGGGATTCTCCTTCTGGAGCTGCGCCAGAACCTTTTCCGCCTCATTATAGACAGTGACGTCGGAGGCGCCCTTGGCCCGTTCGATGTTGAAGGACAGCACTTCCTTGCCGTCGGATTTGGTGAGGCCGCGTTGCTCGGCGTAGAGATCGCGAACGGTGGCGATATCCTTCAGGCGGACAGTGCGACCCACGCCCAGCGTGATCTGCGTCTCGCCCAACTGATGCGCGGTCTGGGCATTGCCCAATACGCGCACGGATTGCTCCGCTCCGGCCACTTCCGCCAGACCGCCTGCGGCGTTTAGGTTCACCTGACGCAATTGCTGGTTCACCTGCGTCGCGGTGATGCCCTGCGCCTGCATGCGCAGCGGGTCGAGGATCACGCGGATTTCGCGCGTCACGCCGCCCGCGCGGGTGACATTGCCCATGCCCGGAATGGACAACAGCCGCCGCGCGATCGTGTTGTCGACATACCAGCTCAGTTGCTCCAGCGTCATGTCGGTCGCCTCCACCTTGTAGAAGGCGAGGACGCTGCCGGAGGTGGAGAGGCGGATGACCTGCGGCTCCAAAATGCCTTCCGGCAGGTTCGAGCGAATCTGCGCCACCTTGTCACGAATGTCGGTGACGGCGCGGTCGATGGGCGTGCCCAACGCGAACTGCACCAGCGTCTGGCTGCTGCCCTCGGTCACGGTGGAGTTCAGCTCGTCAATGCCCTGCAACGTGCGGACAGCCGACTCCACGCGCTGCGTCACCTGCGTTTCCAGTTCCGCAGGCGCGGCGCCGGGCTGCTGCACGATGATCATCGCGGCAGGAAAGTCGATGTCCGGTTCGGCCTGAATGTCCATGCGGATGAACGCCATGATGCCCGCCGCGCACAGCGCGACGAACAACACGATGGGCGGCACCGGATTGCGGATGCTCCATGCCGAGATATTGCGGAAATCCATGGGTGCGCTCCGTCAGCGGGCGCTGTTGCGCACGGGCTTCACTTTATCTCCGGCGTTCAGGAAGCCACCGGCGGTCGCGACCACCGCCTCCCCGCCGGACAGTCCCTTGATCACCGACACGCCCGCATCCGTGACCGCGCCGGTGACCACCGCGCGCCGCGCCACGCGGTCCTGCGCATCGACGATATAGACGAAATTGCCCTTCTCATCGCTCTGCACCGCCGATTCGGGCAGGATCACACCGGCACTCTGCCCCGTGGAAACAGCGGCATGGGCAAAGGCGCCCGGCCGCAGCGCAGGATCATAGGGGAGCAGGATGCGAACCTGCCCCTGCCGGGTCTGCGGATCGACGATGGGCGACACCTGCCACACCGTCCCCTTGACCGGCACAGTCGCGCCGACCGGGATGACGGAAGCGGCATCGCCAGGCTTCACGCCTGCAATATCGGCTTCGTTCAGGGCCAGCTTCATTTCCAGCTCGCCTTTCATGGCGACGCGGAAGAGGACGCCCGATCCGCCCGACACCACCTGTCCCGGCTCGACACTGCGCGTCAGGACGAGGCCGTCGGCGGGTGCGCGCACGTCGAGGCGCGCCATGGTCGCGCGCGACTGGTTGAGCTGCGCGATGGCGACGTTGAGCTGGGCAACGGCCGCGTCGCGCGACGCCGTCTTGCTTTCGAGATCGGCCTTGGAGATGAAGCCGCTGGCGACCAGCCCCTTCGCACGGGTCAGGTTCGCCTCCGCCAGCTTGGCATTGGCGCGCGCCACCTCGACCTGCGCGCCGAGGCCCGCGATCTGCTGCGTCTGGACGGAACGCTCGATGATGGCGAGGGTCTGCCCCGCGCGCACCCATGCGCCCGGTTCGACCAGCACGTTCACGACACGGCCGCCCTCTCCGACCACGCTGACCGGCATGTCGCGGCGTGCGGCGAGCGAGCCGGTGCCGCTGGACTGGCGGGCGATGGAACCGGAAGTGGCGGTCAGAACGGTGACATTGGGGATTTCCGGCCCCTTGCCCGTCCCGGCATCGACGCTGTGCAGGCGGTTCCAGCCCGACCACAGTACCAGCGCCAGAAGCAGCAACAGGCCCGCGCCGGCGGCCATGAATATCCGGCGACGCGCCTTTACCTGCGCTTCGTCGTCGATCTCATGACCAGCGGACCTCAGTTCGCCCGCCAGATTGGGTTCATAGTTCATATTCTGAAACCTGCCGGGCATCGTGGAGCCATAATCGCCGCTGTATTACTCCGACACAGCACTTGGCTCAAGCAGCATTATTTCGCCTGAAACCATCGCCATGAGGACTATGCCCTGTAGCGCGTTATTACGCATCCGGCACCTTAAACATGGTCATTAAACGCGAAACGCCCGGTCGCTGGGCGACCGGGCGTTCTGGAACCCGAGAGATCGAGTCGAGGCTTAGCGGAGCGAACCCCGGCGAACCAGGTTGACGATGGCGAGCAGCGCAACCGCACCGACCAGCGACACCAGGAACGACGTGAGCGTCAGCGGCGCATTGTTGATCGTTCCGCCAGAAAAGACCAGGCCGCCGATAAAGGCGCCGACAATGCCGACCACGATGTTCAGGAAAATGCCCTGCTGCGCGTCAGTCCGCATGATGATGCTGGCCAGCCAGCCAATGACACCACCGATGATAAGCCAAAGAATAAGTCCCATGCCATCCTCCATTATCGTCACGGACGCGGCCTGTGTGGTGCGTCCTCCTGTCTGAATATTGAAACACCCGATCATTGCGAGGGTTCCACCGACCGGCGCTGGGCAATGCGCGCGCGCTCGGTTATGGGACGGCTCGGACGGGACATTGGGGGCGGATCGTGGACCTGCAGGCCATCATCGACGATATTGCGGTCGCTATCGCCGCGCAGACCGACCGGGGCGACGTCGCGACCTATATCCCCGGCCTCGCCAGGGTCGATCCCCAGCGGTTCGGCATCGCCATCGTCACGGCGGACGGCGACATGCTGACCAGCGGCGATGCCGGTGAGGCCTTCTCCATCCAGTCCATATCCAAGGTGTTCGCCCTGACGCTGGCGCTGGGCAAGGTGGGCGACCAGTTGTGGGGCCGGGTGGGGCGCGAGCCGTCGGGCAGCGCATTCAACTCCATCGTCCAGTTGGAGGCGGAGAAGGGCATTCCGCGCAACCCCTTCATCAATGCGGGCGCCATCGTCGTCGCCGACGTCAATCTGGGCGGGCACCAGCCGCGCGAGGCGATTGGCGAGATGCTGCAATTCCTGCGTTACCTGTCGGATGACGACACCGTCTTCATCGACGAGGATATTGCGCGGGGGGAGCAGGACACCGGATTCCGCAACATGGCGCTGGGCAATTACATGCGCGCCTTTGGCAATCTGCAGCATCCGGTCGATCTGGTGCTGGGCGTCTATTTCCATCAATGCGCCATCGCCATGTCGTGTAGGCAACTGGCGCAGGCCGGGCGCTTCCTGATGCTCGACGGGCGGCTGCCCGCCCATGGCCGCGTCGTCTCCCCCGCCCGCGCGCGGCGCATCAACGCGCTGATGCTGACCTGCGGCCATTATGACGCCAGCGGCGATTTCGCGTTCCGCATCGGCATCCCCGGAAAATCCGGGGTCGGCGGCGGCATATTGGCCGTGGTGCCGGGCCGCGCGAGCATCGCGGTCTGGTCGCCGGGCCTCAACGCCAATGGCAACTCCACGCTCGGCACGATGGCGTTGCAGATGCTGGCGGACGCAACCGGCTGGTCGGTGTTCCAGCCGCATCATTGAACGTTCGGATTCAGCTTCGCTGAATCGAGGCCGCACCGGCCCGCGCCCCCACCCGACCTCCCACATGGTATCCTGCT
>DASVNT010000162.1:0-2206 GCA_036383715.1 Sphingobium sp.
ACCCCAGCTTGCGCTGGTGACGATGATAGATGGCGCAGGCTGGCCTTTTACCCCGCAACATCCTAAATGCCTCGCCATCATGGGCCGATTTTCAAAGATGCATGGGCTGGGCAACGACTTTGTCGTGATCGACGCGCGGGATGGCGATGTCGGGATGACGGAGGCGCGCGCGCGGGCGATTGCGGATCGTCATGCGGGGATCGGGTGCGACCAGCTCATCCTGATCGGACAATCCGACCGGGCGGATGTGTCCATGCGCATCTTCAACGCCGACGGGAGCGAGGTGGAGGCGTGCGGCAACGCGACCCGCTGCGTGCCGTTGTTCGTCGGGCGTGACGTGCTGATCGAGACGAAGGCGGGGCTGCTGGACGCGAAGGGCGTCGACGGCGGCGCGAGCGTCGACATGGGCGCGCCCCGGCTGGAATGGGACGCTATCCCCCTCGCCTACGCCATGGACACGCTGGCCATGCCGGTAAGCTGGGAAGACCTGCCCGCGCCCGCCGCCGTCAATGTCGGCAATCCGCACGTCATCTTCTTCTGTGACGATCTGGACGGTGTGAACTTCGACCATTTAGGCCCCCTGATCGAGACCGATCCGCTCTTTCCGGCGCGCGTGAACGTGAATTTCGCGCAGGTCGTTGGGGAGAACCATATCCGCCTGATCGTGTGGGAACGCGGCGCGGGTCTGACGCGCGCCTGCGGAACCGGCGCCTGCGCGACGGCGGTGGCGGCAGTGCGGCGCAAGCTGGTGAGCGGGCCGACGCGGGTGAGCCTGCCCGGCGGCGATCTGGTGATCGACTGGGCGCCGGGCGGGCATATCATGATGACCGGCCCCGCCACCCATGTCTTCGACGGCGAGGCTGACTGGGCGCGGTTCTGACATGAGCGGCCCGCAGATCATCACATTGGGCTGCCGCCTCAATATCGCGGAGAGCGAGGCGATCCGTGAAATGGCGGACGGGCAGGATGACCTGATCGTCGTCAACAGTTGCGCGGTGACGGCGGAAGCGGTGCGCCAGACGCGCCAGGCGATCCGACGCGCGCGGCGGGATCGGCCCAACGCGCGTATCATGGTGACGGGCTGCGCTGCGCAGACCGAGCCTGAGACGTTCGCGATGATGGCCGAGGTCGACGCGGTGATCGGCAATCGCGAAAAGATGGACGCCCGCCACTACACGTCATCCCAGCGGACGCTGGGATCTCAGGCGACAGGGCGCAGCGTTGGGCCTGGGACCCCAGCGTTCGCTGGGGTGACGAATAGGGTCAATGTTTCCGACATCATGGCCGTGCGCGAGACCGCGCCGCACATGGCGAGCGCCTTTGCCGAACATGCCCGCGCTTTCCTGGAGGTGCAGAATGGCTGCGACCATCGCTGCACCTTCTGCATCATTCCCTATGGGCGCGGGAACAGCCGGTCC
This sequence comes from Sphingobium sp., assembly GCA_036383715.1. Lineage (GTDB taxonomy): Bacteria > Pseudomonadota > Alphaproteobacteria > Sphingomonadales > Sphingomonadaceae > Sphingobium. Next base: position 1,419 of record DASVNT010000162.1, read on the forward strand.
GTGCCTGCGGGCGCGGTGGTCGACAAGGCAAGCGAACTGGTGGACGCCGGCTATCGGGAAATTGTCCTGACCGGCGTCGACGTCACCAGCTACGGCCCCGACCTGCCGGGATCGCCGTCGCTCGGCTTGTTGATCGAGCGCATATTGAAGGGCGTGCCGGACCTCCCCCGCCTGCGCCTCTCCTCGCTCGACAGCGTGGAGATCGACGAGAGGCTGTTCGACCTGCTCGCCCATGAGCCGCGCATTATGCCGCATTTGCACCTGTCGCTTCAGGCGGGCGACGACATGATCCTCAAGCGCATGAAGCGCCGTCATGGCCGCGCCGATGCTATCCGGATCGTCGAGCGGCTGAAGAGCGCGCGACCCGAAATCAGCATCGGCGCGGACATCATCGCCGGTTTCCCGACAGAGGATGAGGCGATGTTCGCAAACAGCCTCAAGCTCGTCGAGGAATGCGCGATCGTGCACGGGCATATCTTTCCCTATTCGCCGCGCGCCGGAACCCCGGCCGCGCGGATGCCGCAAGTGGAGCGGGCCGCCATCAAGGCGCGGGCGGCGCGGCTGCGGGCCGCTTGCGAAGGGCAGCGGAAGGCGTGGCTTGAGAGCCTCGCGGGATCGGAACAGTCGGTCCTGGTCGAGCGCGACGGCCTGTCTGGCCATACAGAGAATTTCGCCCCGGTGCGATTCAGGGAGCATCAGCCGCCCTCCTCGATTGTTCGCGCGACCATCGCGGGCCTTGAGAATGGCGCGCTGATCGCGCAAGAGGCGGCGTGAAGGGAATGGCGGTA
>DASVNT010000163.1:0-38790 GCA_036383715.1 Sphingobium sp.
ATAAATACGGCCCTGCGACAGGCTCAGGGCGAACGGCTTTGAAATGCCGCCATTGCTATTTCAGGCGCTACCCGTTATGGGCCGCGCTTCGCATTCCTCCGGCTGGTCGGAAACCAGCCATTTCTGGAGCTAGAGCCATGAAAAAAGACACGCATCCCGACTATCACTTCATCACCGTCCAGATGACCGACGGCACGACCTTCAAGACCCGTTCGACCTACGGCAAGGAAGGCGACACGCTGGCTCTCGACATCGATCCCACCTCGCACCCGGCCTGGACCGGCGGTACGCGCCAGCTTGACACGGGCGGCCGCGTTGCCCAGTTCAACAAGCGCTTCGGTGGCCTCACCCTCAAGAAGGGCTGAACCGCTCGGCAACGAGTGTTCGATGGGAAAGGGCGCTTCGGGCGCCCTTTTTCATGTCTGCGCGGGGTGCGGTCAGGCCGGGCAGCGGGTGTAGGTGTAGCTGGCGGCGGGATCCTTTTCCGTCCGGGTCAGCGTGTCGCCCTTGACCGACAGCACCATGTCCTTTGACCAGTCCATCCCTTCGCCGGAGAAGGAGAAGCGGCCCTCCATGCGCATCGGCGTGGGGTAGGTCACGACGGCGGGCTTGCCGACCGATTCGTAGAAGCGCAGCTTGCCGCCGTCGACGGTCATCAGGCCCTTTGCGATCGCGGCATCGGGGCCGCAATCCTTTGGCACCATGCCCCAGCGGCCCTGAAAAGCGGCGGGGATGACGTGCTTGGCCGGGTCGACGGTCGGCTCGCTGTTGGCGGGCGGTTCGGACGGCGCTGGCTTCGGCGTGGGCGGAGCAGGCTTTGCAGGGTCCACCATCACGCCATTGTCGGCAATCGTCGCATTGTCGACGCTGCCCTGATCCTTCTGCCCGGCATCGCAGGCGGCCAGCAACAGCGTGGTCGCGATCATCAGTCGGGTTTTTGTCACGGCATGTCTCCCTTTGCTCCTGCCTGATAGAACGCAGGAGACAGGGGGATGTTACCAGCTGTGGCGAACAGGTTCTATCACGGGGCCTGCGTCGCCAAAGGGACGCCAGGGCAGCTTGAGCCGTCCCTCACGCGCCTTGAAGAAGAACTGGCTGCACACCAGCCAGCCTTTCAGCGGGCGCAAAGGCAGCACGCAGGTCGCGACGAGGAAGGGGAGCGATGTCAGCAGATGTACCCAGAATGGCGGTTCTGCGAGAATCTGGAGCATCAGGGCAAAGGTGACGGCGGGCACGCAGCCGAAGCAGATCACGAAAAAGGCCGGACCGTCCGCCGGATCGGCGAAGGCATAGCTCAGCCCGCAATGGTCGCATTCCTCGGCGAGGGTCAGAAAGCCGTCGAACAGCTTTCCCTCGCCGCAGCGAGGGCAGCGCCCGCGAATGCCGGTGCGGACGGGCGGGCAATAGGGCCATTCGGTCTGGGCTTCGGCGGTGACAGGCTCCGGCATTGCAGTTGCCCCATATTTTGATGCACGGCCTATACATTTTATGTATGCAGAGTTGAACCATACATAAATAGAGGCTTCGCCATGCAGAAATGGTTGCCCGATCTGGAGGCGGTCAGCGGCCCCAAATATCTCGCCATCGTCGATGCGCTGGAGCAGGGGATACGGATCGGCACGCTGCGCCCCGGCGAGCGCCTGCCGACGCAGCGCGTGCTGGCGGAGCGACTGGGCATCGACCTGACCACGGTCACGCGCGCCTATGGCATTGCGCGGGACGCCGGCCTGATCGAGGGGGCGGGCAAGCTGGGCAGCTTCGTACGCAACAATGCGGGGCATGCGGCGGGCGCGGCGACGGAACAGAGCGGCATGATCCAGCCGCCACAACCCGGTTTCGGGCTGCTGGGTGAGGCGATGCGCTCCGGCCTCACGCGGTTGCTGCGCGCAGGTGGTGGGTCGCCCCTGTTGCAATATCAGCCGGTGGGCGGCGCGCTGCATGACCGGCGGCAGGCGGCGCTGGCCTATGCCGAGCGGGGATTGCCGACGGACGAGGGGCAGGTCGTGCTGGCGGCGGGCGGGCAGAACGCCCTGCATGCGATCCTGGCAATGGTGCTGGCGCGCGGTGAGAGGCTGTGTCTGGCCGGGGCGACCTATCCCGGCGTGCTGGCCTCAGCGCGGGCATTGGGGATCGATCTGTGCCCGCTCGCCCATGATGCCGGGGGCATCGATCCCGATGATGTCGAACGGGCTGCGAAGGCGGGGGCGAAGGCGCTCTACATCGTGCCCACCAATGACAATCCCACCACCGCAACACTGGACGAGGGACGGCGGCGGGCGTTGGCGGAGGTCGCCCACCGCCATGGCCTGTGGATCGTGGAGGATGACGCCTATGGCCTGCTCCCGGCGTGCCCGTTGCTGCCCGTGGCCGCCTTTGCGCCGGACCGGACATGGCATATCGCCAGCGTGTCGAAGATCATCTCGCCCGTGCTGCGGGTCGCCCATGTGCGCGTGCCGGATGGCGTGGAGGGAGGTGCGCTGGCCGCGGCCATTCATGCGACGGCGGTGATGTCGCCGCCGATCAATGCGGCGCTGGTGACGTCATGGCTGCGCGACGGCAATTTTGCGCGGCTGGTCGAGGCAGTGCGGGGGGAAGGGGTGGCGCGCCAGCGGATCGCGGCGCGGCATCTGGCGGGGATGGACTATGCCGCTCACCCGGAAGGCTATCATATCTGGCTGCGGATCGCGGAAGGCATCGATCCGGTGGCACTGGCGCAGGCGGTTCGACCGGCGGGCCTGTCCATTGTGCCGGGGGAGGCGTTCGCCTGCGAGCCGGGAAGTGCGGAGCGGGCAGTGCGCCTCTCGACCGGCGGGGCGATCGACCATAGTCATCTCGACCACGCCTTCGCACTGCTGGCGATAGTGCTGCGCGGCGACAAAAGGTGACGGCGCGGCAGGTCGAAACCCGCCGCGCCGTCCGTTGCTATTAGAAGGAGGCGGTGATCGACGCGACGACCTTGCTGCCCGCGATGGAGCCGCCGTTGGTCGTGTTGACGAGGTTGCCGCTGATGTAGGCGCTCTCGGCCTTGCCGATGTTGGTGTCGACATAGGCGACGCCCAGCACGACATTGCCGAGGGCGAAGTCAGCGCCGACCAGCCAGTCCCAATAGTCGCCGGTGGGCGATACGCTGGTGCCGAACACGCCTAGGCCACGGTTGCCGTTGGAGTGGCCGAGGTGGGCCTTCAGCGTGACGGGGGTGCCCGGAACGCCGCCAGCGATGTCGCCGTAGATGTACAGATTGTCGTCCTTGGCGCCCGGCTGCGTCGGGTTGGGGAAGTTGGCGGCGATGTCGTCGCTCGACAGATAGGCCGGGCCGAGGGCTTCCTGCTTGGGTGCATAGGCGACGCCAAGGGTGGCCGATGCCGGGCCGATGGAGCCGGACAGCTTCACATAGGGCTCGATGAAGTCGGTGTTGTCATAGCCGCCCGGATACATGTACCAGGTCGCGCCGACGTCCACGGTGATGCCCGGCGTCACTTCCTTCTTGAAACCGGCGATGAGGTCGAGTTCCATGTTGGCGCCGCCGAACGTGCCCCAGCCGGCGAGGTTGGAACCCCAGGTGCCGACATACAGGCCGCTCTCATGGGAAACGGTGATACCGCCCTGAACGGCGACATGCTCGTCGCTCTGGGAAACGCCGCGGAAGCGATAGTCGGAAACAAGGCCGACCGAACCGGAAACCGTGAAAGGCTTCTCTTCGTCCTGCGCGAAAGCGGGCGTGGCGGACAGCATCAGGCCGACAGCGGCAAGCAAAGTCTTCTTCATCGGAACAATCCCCTTAACTTCTCGGATTTTTCTTGTTCCGTCCTGCGGTCCGCGGGCGTTGCATCTCACCTCTTCGGGTGGCGCTCCGTCCCGCGGATGCAGTCAAGTTAAGGGAGGCATTTCGCTCGTAGGTTGCCGCTTCGCGACAAAATGTTTCCGTTATTTCGCTGTTGCAAAAAGGCCTCAGTGCGCTGCAGCAAGGCGGGATAGCATCGGGCCGGGGCCGCTCAGTTGGACCGGCTTGCCAGCGCCGTTGCGGCGGGCCAGCCACTCTTTGACCATTTCCGCGCTGGTGTGGTCGATGCCCTTGAGCCGGTGCAGGTCGAGGTGGACGGCGCGTCCGCTGGGGATGCCCTCCAGCACGGCGGTGAGGCGCGTGAGGCTGACGAATGTTGCCGAACCGTGCAGCGAGACGCGGCTCTCCTCCTCCGCATGATCTTCCTCCACCTTGAGGCGCAGGGACTTGCGATAGGGGATGAGTTCGAGCAGCGACATGGCGAGGCCTGCAAGGACGCCGGTCAGCAGGTCGGTGGTGACGACCAGCGCGAACGTGACCGCCCATGTCGCGGCGGGCAGCAGGCCATAGTTTTTGAACAAATGCGTCACATGCGCAACGCTGACCAGACGCCAGCCGGTGACGACGAGGATGCCGCCGAGCGCCGCCATCGGAATCTCGCGCAGCAGCCAGGGGAGCAGGGCGACAAAGCCCAGGATCCAGACGCCGTGGAGGATGGTGGACTTGCGGGTCTGTGCGCCCGCCTGAACGTTGGCGGAGCTACGGACGATCACGCCGGTCATCGGCAGGGCGCCCGCGAAACCGCACAGCAGGTTGCCCACGCCCTGCGCGCGCAATTCCTTGTTATAATCGGTGCGCGGGCCGTCGTGCATGCGATCCACCGCTGCCGCCGACAGCAATGTCTCGGCGCTCGCGATGAACGCGATGGCGAGCGCAGTGGCGATCAGCGCAGGATTGCCGAGCGAGGTGAAGAAGCCCTCGCCGGGTGCGTCGATGGAGTTGATGAGCGAGGCTGGCACATCGACTCGCGCGATGTCGAGGCCGGTCATCCATGCGATCAGCGTGGCGGCCATGACGCCCAGCAGGGCGCCGGGAACCAGCTTGAGGCTGGTCGGGCGCAGCTTTTCCCATGCCAGCATCACGCCGATGGTGACGAGGCCGATCATCAGCGCGAACTCGGTCGCGCGCAGGTCCGTGGACAGGCCGAGCACGCGGCCCGGCATGGCGGCGAGATTGTCGAGGCCGTTGGACAGCGGCTTGCCGTCGAACAGGATGTGGAACTGGCCGATGACGATCAGCGCGCCGATGCCCGCCAGCATGCCGTGGACGACGGCGGGAGAGATGGAACGGAAGAAGCCGCCGAGTTTCGCCACGCCTGCCACAAACTGCAGTATGCCCGCCAGAACGAGGATGGGGCCGAGCGCGCTCAGCCCATGGTCGCGGACCAATTCGAAGACGATGACGGCGAGGCCCGCCGCCGGGCCGCTGACCTGCAACGGCGATCCGGCGAGGAAGCCGACAACCAGACCACCGATGATGCCGGTGATCAGGCCCTTTTCAGGCGGAACGCCCGATGCGATCGCGATGCCCATGCAGAGAGGCATCGCGACGAGGAACACGACGATGGAAGCCGTGAAGTCGCGCACGAACGAGCCGCTCGATGCGCCTTTTCTGCCAAGGGCGATCATTATTCAGCGGCCTCCGTAACGGGGAAATATTCCGTGCGGCGCGTCGCGGGCGTCACGGCGATGGGCAGATGGGCGTCTTCGCGCAGGACCGTGAACTGGCCGGTCTCGCCGTCGAGGCCCAGAATCTGGCCGGCGTGAATGTCCACGAACCAGCCATGCAGCGACATTTCGCCGCGCGCGATGGCGGCCGCAACGGAGGGATGGGTGCGCAGATGGTTGATCTGGGTCGCCACATTCTCAAGGCTGATCGCGCGGACGCGGTCATGGCCGTGCAGGTCGGGGTAGCCCGAGTTGACGACGGTCTGCGCGGCGGTGGAGTGGCGCAACCATGCAGCAACATTGGGCATGGCTTCGAGGCCGGTGGGATCGGCCACCGCCTTCATCGCGCCGCAGTCCGAATGGCCGCAGACGATGATGTCGCGCACGCCCAGCGCCATCACGGCATATTCGACGGTCGAGGACACGCCGCCATTCTGCGTGGCGAAGGGGGGGACGATGTTGCCCGCGTTGCGGCAGACGAACAGGTCGCCCGGCTGCGCCTGCATGATATGCTCCGGCACCACGCGGGAATCCGCGCAGGAGATCATCAGCGCCTTGGGGCTTTGTCCATGATTGGCCAGCTTCGAATAGAGATCGCTGCTGCCGGGGAAAACGGTTTTCTCGAAACTGAAAACGCGACCGATCAGTTCGTTCATCATTATCTCTCCGGTTATTCGGGCAGACGGGCTGCCAAGATGACCGGAGAATATGGAAGCTGCTTTTCTGGCAGAGGGCGCGTGTGTAAGAAAATATTGCCATGCAGCATAATCTGCACCGGCTCTTTGTTGCTTTATGAGGCGACGATCCGGTCGAACGGCAGGCGGATGATGGCGCGCAGGCCGCCTTCGGGCCGGTTGGCGAGCAAGAGGGTGCCGCCCTCCGCCGTGACCGCATCATTCACGATGGCGAGGCCCAGCCCCATGCCGCGGGTGTTGCGACCGCGTGCATCGTCCAGTCGGATGAAGGGTTGCAGGACATCGGTCATCTTGTCCTCCGCGATGCCGGGACCGTCGTCGTCGATGACGAAGCTGATCGCCTCCTCATCCTCCTGCAACGACAGTCGGACATTGCCGCCATAATGCAGGGCATTGTCGATCAGGTTGGCGAGCGCCCGGCGGATCGGTACGGGACGCGCCCACATTTCGAGGCTTTCGGGGCCGAGGTAGAAGGCGTCCTTGCCTTCGTCGCGCGCGGAATCGATCAGGGTTTCGGCCATGGTGGCGATGTCGATGCGTTCGCGGGGCAGGGTGGCGCCTTCGCCGCTGAGATAGATTTGCAGGGAATGGAGGAGGTCGGTCATCTCCTCGATATCCTGGCTCATCGCGCGATGCGCCTCCGGGTCGACGCGCGCGCCGTCGAGGCGGAGCTGGAGCCGGGCGAGGGGCGTGCGTAGGTCGTGGCCGACAGCGGCCAGCGCCTGCGTCCGCGTCGCGATCAGGCGGTGGATGCGCCGCTGCATCTCGTTGAAGGCGCGGATGAGGCCGCGGATTTCCATGGGGCCTTCCTCCGGCACCGGCATGGACGATCCGGTGCCGACTTCGCGCGTCGCCAGCATCAGCGTGCGGAACGGGCGCAACGTCACGCGCACCATCAGGCCGCCCAGCACCACCAGCACCAATGTGGGGGCGATCCACGTCAGGATGCGGCCGAAATTCAGCGACCATATCTGGTTGCCTTCGGCGCTGTGGAAAGAGAGCACACTATGGTCGGGCAATTCGACGCTGCCCGCCATGCCGCCCCCCTGGCGAAGGGGCTTCAGGTGAAGGCGCAGGTTCGACCGCAGCAGTTCCGGTTCGACATGGACGATCTGGTCCTGAAGATTGCGCAACTGAAAGCTTGCCATGGCCGCTTCGCCCGATGGGGACCAGCGTATGCCGAAATGGGTGGTGCTGAGCTCGCGTGCCACCGTGGGCCGGTCGGCCTCCGGGGTCCGGTCGAGCACGCGGCGCGCGATGACCAGATGTGCAGCCATGCGCTGCGCCTCGTCATCGCGCAGTGCGAACTGGCTGGCGCGCTCGAAGATATAGGTGTTGGCGACAAACTCGGTCGCCATGACGAGGGCCAGGATGATGAGAATCCGGCCGAGCAGTCCGATGGAGGCGATCCTCCCCAGCAGTCCTGAGGAGGCAGCCTCCTTCAAGCGCGGGTCACAGGCGCGTTGAACATATAGCCGACGCCGCGCACGGTTACGATGGGCGGCTTGCCCCCGGCGGCGGTGATCTTGCGGCGCAGGCGGCTGACGAGGACGTCGATGCTGCGGTCGCTGCTGTCGCCGACACGGGTGCGGGACAGTTCGATCAGGCGTTCGCGCCCGATCACCCGCTGCGGCTGGTCGAGGAACGTGCCGAGCAGGTCGAACTCCGCGCCCGTCAGGTCGACGATCGCGCCGGTCGGGGAGCGCAGTTCGCGGCGGGATATATTGACCGCCCAGCCGTCGAAGCGGACCTCGTGGCGGCGGTTCGCGCCATCCAGTTCGGTGATCGGCCCCCGGCGCAGCACGGCGCGGATGCGGGCGATCAGTTCGCGGGTGTTGAACGGCTTGGCGAGATAGTCGTCGGCGCCGAGCTCAAGGCCGAGGACGCGGTCCTCGTCACTGCCACGCGCGCTGATGAAGATGATGGGCACGTCGTTCGACCGGCGGATCTGGCGGCACAGGTCGATGCCATTGGTGCCGGGCAGCATGATGTCGAGCACGATCATGTCCACTGGGCCGCCTTCCAGCGCGATCCACATTTCGGGCGCGGTCGCGGCGGTGCGGACGGCATAGCCGTTTTCCTGCAACAGCCGGGCTGTCAGCATACGGAGGCTGGGATCATCCTCCACCAGAACGATGGTCTGAGCTGTCATATCTCTTTTTCGTATCGGGAGGGTTAGATGGTCGGTCCCGCGTCGGGGTGCAAGCCTGAAAGCCATGATAAATGGCCGGTCAGTCTCTCCAATCGCTTTATTGCTGTGGCGGGAACGGCGGAAATGGCGAACGCCCCGCCCCCTGTGAGGGCGGGGCGTCAATATTGGATCAGCGCGCGCTGAGCTGCGTCTTCTGCGCGGCCTCAAGCTCGGCCTTGCGAGCGTGGCACCAGAAAGCCTTGGTGGAATCCGGGGGGCAGGTTATCGTGGTGGTTGCTGCACGATCGACATGACGCCACATGGTCACGGTCTTGCCGGCGGGCGCGGGCAGCGCCTCGTAGGACGAACCGGAACCGGCGACCGCGACGGACGGCGCGAGGAGAAGCAGTGCGGGAGCAAGGGCGAGGGCTTTGCGGAACAAGATGAACCTCCATCTGAAATTGGCGATGAAGGGGAAATGACGTTCCATTGTTGCGCGTGACGGGCGTGAATGTGACAAATGATTGCCGCCCTGAAAACGCCTGCCGTGCCCTCGCTGCCGGGATTTTGCCTTCTCGCCAGCAACAAAGGGCCTTTTGAAAAGTCGCGTTTCATGTCTGCGCTGTAGCGGCTTTTCCTTGTCGGGCGAGGCGCTTAGGCACGCCCTTTACCTTACCACAGCGGGCGTTGCTGGAGCGCGGCACGGCGGTCGCGGGTCCGCTGGTCACGCTCCTGCGCCGTGATCGTGGGCGTGTCCTTTGGCAATGATTTGCGCACGTCGGCCAGCTTGACCTTGCGCACGGTCGGCACCGGCTGGCTGGAGCAGTCCGTCCAGCGGCCCTGAATGGCGCCCTTGGGGAAACCGGCCGTGTCGAGCCAGTTCGGCACGCCTGGGTCTTGGGCGGATACGACGATACGCAGGATGCCGTCCTTGTCGGCGGGGGCCTGCGCGCCGTTCAGGCTGCTGTGGTTATTGTACCAGTCCGTCGTCTCATAAAGGTCGTTGGTCAGGATGAGCGAGCGATAGACGCAGGTTTCGGGCAGCGGCGCCTCGACGATCAGCGCCTCGTCATCCGCCAGATCATAGGCGCCTTCATAATAGAACTGCCCCTTGAGCCCGCCGAGTTGCGTCAGGTCCGCGGCGCGCAGCTTGTTGACATAACCGTCCGCGCGCAGCTTTTCGACGCGATCGACCAGCAACGGCGCGATGAAGGTCGCTGCCGCCGGAATGGCGCGCAGTTTCTCCTCCAGCACATTGGCGGCGGGGCGCGGGCGGGGGGCGGGGATGTCCAGCCGTTCGATGGACAGGGTCGGTTCGATCTCCTGACCCCAGTTTGACCCGACCATGCGGACCAGCAGCATGTTGGTCGAGGGATCGAGTTGCCACCAGTCGCCGGTATAGCCTTCGGGGCGCGTGGGGCTGAGGATCACGTCATAGCGCCCCTCCGCATCCACCTGGAGCGTATTGAGGTCGTGGACCGGGCGCATGCCGCCGAGATTGACGGTGCCCGGCGTTTGTTTCGGGCGCGGGCCTCCTTCGGCGATGCGGACCATGTTCATCGACCCGCGCCGTCCGCGCAGGCGATAGCTGCCGCCGGGGGTGAGCTTGGCCGAGCGGTAATTGGTGTCGGCATTAGGCTGGCCGATGGTGATGTAGTTGTTGATCTGGGGCAGGAAGACCGGATGGTCGGGATCGGAGGCGAGGGCGTCGATGGTCGCGGACGTCACGGCGGAGAGGGCGAGGCGAGCGGCCTCCTGCCGGAGTTGCGGATCATTCTGTTGATCGGCGGGCAGGCGTGCGAGAATCTTTTCTGGCAGGTCGCGCAGGCCGTCGAGAAACTCGGTCCAGCCGGGGACTGGCGCGATGGTGGGTGCCGTCGTGGCGGGCGCGGCCTTTGCGGCCCAGCCCACAGGCGCGAGCGCGGCTCCGATCGCGAGCAGGGCGGTCCCTTTCAGCACTGAACGGATACGCATCGTCATTCTCTCCCCTTTTTCGATCGGGCGGCCTTGTCGGCGGCTATCTGTGCAATTTGTCTATTCAATTGGAAGAGATTTGTCCGGGCAGCGTCGGCCAGATTATCCTGATCAGGACAAAAATATTGGCATTCCGATCAGGCAAGGACAGGATAGCCTGCCGTAGTGGCCGGCTCCTCCAGTGCGCGTATCGGTCGATAGCCTTCGACATCCAGCCTGCTGAACCGGATGGTGCGGAGCGCGCAAGGCCCATCCCCCATAGATCAATCCGCCGTGCAGGTCAGCGGCCGTGCGGCGATGACATGTTCGCGATAGGCGCTGCGCTCGCCGAGAAGGGCGAAATAGCTTTGAATCCGCGGTATCTCAGGGTGTGAGATGGGGAGCTTGAACCAGCGGCTGACCAGTTGGCCGACCGGAATATCGCCGATCGACAATCGGTCGCCGAGCAGGAACCCTTTGGGCGGGAGAGACGCCGACAACAGGGTGAGATTCTGAACGACCTTGTCGATCAGTGTCTCATCGGGCAGTGTGCTGGGCGGCGCACCCTTGAGTACCAGCCGGTTCCAGAGCGTTGAAAGCGCAGGCTCCAGGGTGATCGAAGCCCAGTCCATCCAGCTGTTGGCGCGGGCATTTGCGCGCAGGTCGGCGGGAGCGAGAGTGCCCTCGCCATGGCGCGTCGCCAGATAGCGCACGATCGCATTCGACTCCCACAGAGTGAAGCCGTCCGGCTCCTCCAGCGTCGGGATCGTACCGTTCGGGTTTTTGGCGAGATAGGCCGGACTGTCGGTCAGGCCAAAGCCGTATCCGGCATCTATCCTCTCATGTTCGACACCCAGTTCGGCGAGGGTCCACATCACCTTCTGCACCGAACTCGACCCCCGGCGCCCCCAAATTCTTGTCATCTACTTCTCCGATGGGAGGGATCGCTGCCGCGTCAGGCGGATGCGAGTTCCCGTTCAATAGCCTGTACGAGGCCCGGATCGTCGGGCGTGACCGTGGGCGCAAAGCGTCCAACGACCTTGCCCGTGCGGCCAAGCAGGAATTTCTCGAAATTCCACAGGATTTCCGGGTCTTCGGTGGGCGTGCGACCGCGCGAACGCTGGCGCTCCCGGAACGCTGCCGCGTCGCCTTCCTTTTCGGGATGGGCTTGGGTCAGCGCGGCATAAAGGGGCTGTTTCTCCGGCCCCGTCACATCGGCCTTGCTGAACAGCGGAAAGGAAACATCATAGGTGGTGGCGCAGAAACCGGCGATCTCCTCGTCGGAGCCGGGCTCCTGCGCGCCGAAATCATTGGCCGGAAAGCCCAGAACCTCGAATCCGCTATCCCTGTATTTCCGGTAGAGTGCTTCCAGCCCGTCATATTGTGCGGTCAATCCGCATTTTGATGCGACATTGACGATCAGCAACACGCGGCCGTCATGATGGGCCAATCGATCGGCGCTGCCGTCGATCCGGGTCAGCTCTATATTCGCCAGGTCAGCCATGGCTTGTCCTTTCACTGGAATGGGAGGGGGCTTGTGAGTCGGAGCCGAAGCCAGAGCGGAGCACCCCTGCCTGGGACGCTCCGCACGGCGATCACTCTGCTGCGATGGCGACAGGAGCGGAGGCATGGCGGTTGTCGGGCACCGGAAGGCCCAGATGACCACGCAGCGTGTCATGCTCATATTCGGTGCGGAACAGGCCGCGCTTTTGCAGGATCGGAATGACCCGTTCGCGGAACAGGGCAAAGCGATCCGGGGCGCCGATGTTGACGTTGAAGCCGTCGGCGGCACGGCCTGTGAACCAGCGTTCGATTTCGTCGGCGATGCTTTCCGGCGAACCCACAAAGCCCTTCTTGCTCTGACTGCGCAGGACGGCCTGACGCAGGGTGAGATTCTCCTCGCGCGCGACGCGGATCAACCGCTCTGCGGCACCCTTGTAGCTGTTGAGAGTGACGCCGGTCAGGTCGGGGAACGGCGCATCCAGATCATATTGGCGGAAGTCGTGATAATTGAACGCACGGCCAAGCTGGATCAACTGTTTGTCGAAATCGAGCTTCTCCAGCCGCTCATCGGCAATGCGATGCGCCTCCTCATCGGTGTCGGCAAGGATGGGGAAGATGCCGGGCAGAACCTTGATCAGGTCGGGATCGCGGCCCAGCGCGGCGGCGCGCGCCTTCAGGTCGGCATAATATTGCTGACCGCTCTCAAAATCGGGCGATGCGGCAAAGGTCGCCTCGGCAATATGCGCGCCGAGGTCGCGCCCTTCGCTGCTGTCGCCCGCCTGGAAGATGACGGGTTGCCCCTGTTGCGACCGCGTGAGCGCCAGAGGCCCCGCAACGGAGAAATGCTTGCCCTTGTGATCGAGGCGGTGCTGCTTGGCCTTGTCAAGGAACACGCCGGTTTCCTTGTCGCGGGGGAAGGCGTCATCCTCATAACTGTCCCACAGTCCCTGCACGACGCGGACGAATTCGAGCGCGCGTTCATAGCGGACCGGATGATCGAAATGCTCTTCGCGGCCATAATTCTTCGCCGCGCCTTCGAGGCCGGTGGTGACGACGTTCCAGCCTGCACGGCCCCGGCTGATATTGTCGAGCGAGCCGAACTGACGCGCGACATTATAGGGTTCCCAATAGCTGGTGGTCAGCGTTCCGACGAGGCCGATATGGGAGGTGTGGCTGGCCACGGCGGACAGCAATGTCAGCGGTTCCAGCCGGTTGAGGAAATGGGGCGTCGTATCGGGAGTGATGAAGGGGGAATCGACGATGAAGACGAGGTCGAATTTCGCAGCCTCGGCCAGTTTCGCATTTTCGATATACCAGTTGATATCGACGCTGGCATTGCCCGGAACGTCCGGGTGGCGCCAGTTGTACTGGTCGTTTCCGACGCCCGTGAGAATGGCGCCCAGGTGAAGCTTCCGGCTCATATATGCCCTCATCCATATCAATGATGGCACGCAGAATAGGCCTGCATTCCGGCGCGGAATAACGAGGCCTTCTGATAGGGCTATTGTCGCTGCTGATGTGGCATCGTCGAGAAAGGCTCAACACGGCGATTTTAACCCCGCTTTCCTCCAGCGATCGGTTCAGCGGCGTGTCGCGAAACCTGTTGTGGAAATTCCTGAGGACCAGCGTTCTTGATCACGACACCGCGATCTGGCGAGGCGGGTGAGGAGGAGCGACTCATCGGTTACGCCAAAGCGGCTATGAGTAGCTCTCATTATTCTCGGCGCGGCACCCTGCGTAAGGACGGACGCATGTCCGGGGGAGAAGCCATGACTGCCGCACCCCAAATATCGCCTATATTCTCGACCCAGGATGATCAGCCTGCCGGGCGGGGTGGGGCTCGTCTGCTCTGGGCCACGCTCCAGCCCTTTCGCATTCGTATCGCAGGCGGTATCCTCGTTGGCATCCTGTGGAGTTTCGGCAAGCTGGCCGTGCCGGCTCTGGTCGCGGCGGCGATCGATCAGGGCATAGCGCGGCATGATCCCCATCGGCTCGCGTTCTTGGTGGGCGCGCTCCTGCTTGTCGGATTGTGCGGCGCCATGTTGGCGGGCCTTCGCCGCTTCCTGGCGATCAGCGCGGCGTTTCAGGTGGAATCGGCTCTGCGCGCCCGGCTGTTCCGCCATTTGCTGCATCTCGATCCGGCTTGGCATGCCCGCACGCCTGCGGGGCAGATCGTGACGCGCGCCACGTCGGATTTGCAGCAGATACAGCAGCCTTTCGTGAATATTCCCCTGACCGCGTCGAACAGCATATTGTTCCTGGGGGCGACCGTTATCCTGTTCACGGTGGACCCTCTGCTCGCGATATTCGCCATGGGGCCGATATTCGCGCTGTTCCTGCTGGCAAGGCGATTCAACGCGGCGCTCGGTCCCCGCGCGGCACAGCTGCAGGACCGCGCCGGACGCTTTGCGGCGCTCGCCACCGATGCGATGGCGGGCATCCGGGCGGTGAAGGGATTGGGACTGGAGGAGAGCGAGGGCCGGCGCGCAGCGGAGCGGGCGGATGCGGTACAGACTGCCGCACTCGCCATGGCGGATGTACGGGCCACCTATTTGCCGCTCATCGACATGCTGCCTGCGCTCGGTATCGCCGCTGTGCTGTGGATCGGCGGTGGGCGGGTCGCGGCCGGTGCGATGACCATCGGGCAGATGGTGCAATTCTCCTATTATGTGACGATGTTGATCGGCCCCTTGCGCCATCTCGGCATCACCATCGCCCAGTTCCAGCGCGCCTTCGTTTCTGCCGGGTTGATCGATCAGTTGCTGGCGACCGCGCCCACGCTCTATTCCGGGCAAGAGGATGGGCATAGCGAACTCCACGGTGCCATCCGGTTCGACAGGGTGAGCTTTGCCTATGGCGATGGAGAGCCGGTGCTGCGCGATCTCGACCTTGCCATTGCGGCGGGCGAGACGGTCGCGATTGTCGGTGCAGCCGGAGCAGGCAAGACCAGCCTCGTCCACCTGATCGCACGGCTGCATGATCCGGTGGCGGGCCGGGTCCATGTCGGCGGCCGGGATGTCCGCGACCTGACCACGGCCCAGTTGCGCGCGGGCGTTGGCATGGTGTTCGAGGACGCCTTTCTCTTCGCGGGCAGCGTGCGCGACAATATCGCCTTTGCCCGGCCCGACGCGGATAGCGGTGCCGTCGAGGCAGCGGCGCGGGCGGCGGGCGCTCATGAGTTCATCCTCTCGCTGGACGGTGGCTATGATGCGGCCATTGGCGAGCGCGGCCACAGCCTGTCCGGCGGACAGCGGCAGCGCATCGCCCTCGCGCGGGCGCTCATCACCGATCCCGCCATATTGATCCTCGACGCTGCCACCAGCGCGGTCGATGCATCGAAGGATGAGGAGATCAGGGCAGCGTTGTCGGGGCAACTCGGCCGCCGCACGACCATCCTCATCGCGCATCGGCCATCCAGCCTCCGCATGGCGGATCGCATCCTGTTGCTCGATGGTGGAAAGATCGTCGATCAGGGTGTGCATGACGAATTGCTGGGGAGCAGCGCCATCTATCGTCGCCTGTTGACGGCGTCGGACGAGGATGCGCTGGAGGCTGCCGAATGAGCCGGGCGGGACGGGTGCATCCACTGCGGCAGACCGTGAGCCTATTGGCGCCCGATAGGCGGCTGTTGACCGCGGCGGCGGTGCTGCTCGTCTTTGCCACGCTCGGCAATCTCAGCGGGCCCTGGATATTACGGCTCGCCATCGATCATGGGCTGTCCGGGCCGACACCGGACCTGACGCTCGTCGGCTATTGCGCGCTGGCCTATCTCACCATCGCCTTTGCCGCGATGTTCGCCGGGCGAGGGCAGATCAGGCTGATCGCATTGGCGGGGGAGCGTTTCCTGCGGCGGCTGCGCGAACGGACTGTGTCGCATGTTCTGGCGCAGTCCATCGGCTTTCACGACCGCAACCCTGCGGGGCGGGTGGTGGCGCGCATGACGTCGGACATCGACGCGCTTCAGGATCTCCTCCAACTGGGCTTTGGGCAGTTCGTGCAGGCGGTCGTGACGCTTTGCCTGCTGATCGGGCTGCTGCTGGCCCTGTCGTGGAAGCTGGCATTGCTGTCGCTTCTGTCCATGCCGCTTCTCATCATGGCGACCCTCCGCTTCCAGCGTCGTTCGCGCGGTGCCTATGTGGTGGTGCGCGAAAGGGTGGGGGAGGCGATGTCGGCGCTGATCGAGAGCCTGTCCGGCGTGAAAGTCGTACAGGCCTTCGCGCAGGAGCGTCAGCGCATCGCCCATTTCGAACGGCATAATGACGCATTGCTGGCCGCCAATATCGCGTCGGTAAAGACGCAGGCGAGCTATCTTCCCATGGTCGAGGGCGCCACCACCTCCAGTATCGTGCTGGCCGTGGCGGGCGGTGGATGGCTGGCGGCGCGGGGGGAGGTGTCGGTGGGGACCATCGCTGCCTTTGCACTCTACCTCACTCTCGCCTTCGAGCCGATCCAGCAACTCAGCTTCCTCGTCAATCAGATCCAGTCGGCGCAGGCGGCGCTTGCCAAGATATTCGCGCTGCTCGACGAACCGCTCGATCGGCCCGGCGGCACGTCACAGCTCGCGGCGCGGCAGGAGTTGCGCCTGTCGAGCGTGGGATTTCGCTACGCTCCGCATCTGTCGCCCGTCCTGTCGGGGATCGACCTTACGCTTCGCCATGGCGAGCGGCTGGCACTGGTCGGGCCGACCGGCGCGGGCAAATCCACGCTCGCCAAGCTGATCGCCGGCCTTGCCGATCCCACGGAGGGACATATTCGCTATGGTGGTGTCGATTTGCGCGAGGCTGGCCCGGCCGCGCTGCGCCGCCATATCGTCATGCTGGCTCAGGAGGGGCATCTCTTCCACGGCAGTATCGCCGATAATCTGCGTGCGGCGCGTCCCGCTGCGAGCGATGCGGAACTGGAGGAGGCGTTGCGGCGCATCGGGGTGTGGGAGCGTTTCGCGGGTCGTCCGAGGGGCCTGCTTACCCCTGTCGGGGAACGCGGCGCGCAGCTGTCATCGGGCGAGCGCCAGTTGATCGGCCTTGCCCGCATTGCCTTGCTCGACGCCGATCTGCTGGTACTGGATGAACCCACCGCGACGCTGGACCCAGCGACGGAGGCTTTGGTCAATCGCGCGCTCGAACGCCTCATGCGGGACAGGACGGTGGTGCTGGTCGCCCATCGGCTCAGCACCATGTCGATGATCGACCGCATCGCCCTGGTGGATGAGGGGATGCTGGCGGAACTGGGCACTCATGACGAACTTATGGCGAAAGAGGGCCGTTACGCGCGGCTCTACCACGACTGGAGCCATGCCGCATCGGGTGCGGACGGCACTTGTCTCTAGGGGAGGTGATGCCCGCGATGGGTCGCGATTGTCCCGTATTCCGCTGACAGGATTTCAGGGTTGATCTCGACAGCCTCAAACACTGCATCTACGAGATACGGATTGAGGTTCCTGCGTGCATTTGACCGATCCTTCGTCGCACGGATGGCCTGTCCCGTGTGGAACTGGCCGAGGCGCTGGGCTTCAACAGGGCGACGGTGACGGACCTCGTCGCCGAATTGCTTCGCCGCAATCTGCTGCTGGAAGAAAAGGGCTCGGCGTCAGGGCGCGGTCGTCCGCGCACGCATCTCAGCATCAATGCCACGGCGGGATATGCGATCAGCCTGTCGCCGCTGATGGGTGACCGCGCGTCCATCGACGTCGTCGACCTCAAGGGCAGCCGGATCCATAGCTGCGAGACGACGCTGGGCGCGTTCGACGATGTGGAGGCGCTGCCGGTCACGCTCTCCCGCGCGCTGGAGGAGGTGCTGGACAAGGAGATCGTCCCGCGCGCGGCCATTCGCTATGTGGCGATAGTGTTGCCCGGCCTCGTCAATCATCGTGACGGTATCGTCCACTGGTTGCCGTCGAGCCGGACGAGCATGAGCGTCCCGCTGGCCCGCCAAGTCGAGGAGCGCGTCGGTATTCCCGTGGTCCTCGACAATCGGGTGGCCGCCATCGCACGGGCGGAGCACTGGTTCGGGGCCGAGGGGAATCTCGACAGCTTCACCCTGATCGCGTTGCTGGAACAGGGGATGAATGCGGCGCGCTATGTCGAGGGGCGGATGCAGATCGGCCATAATGGCATGAATTCCGAGTTCAGCCATGTGAAGGTCGCGTTCGAGGACGGCAGGCCCTGCTATTGCGGTAGCAGCGGCTGCATCACCGCCTATGCCAGCGTCAGCGGGATCGGCTCCGCCTTTGCGCGGCTGCGGGGGACCGAGCCGTCGACGTCGGGCTATCGAGGCGACAACGCCAGCTGGCACGGGGATGGCTTCTCAGCCGCCCCACGGATTTTTCCATCGCCACGCTGCGTTGCGCCCGGTCTTTGATCGGCGTCGATTCCGCGCGGCCAGCCAACAGCATCGCGAATATCGCGTTTCAGGGGCCGATATGACCAATTTTATCCGCATCATGGGCAGAGGAGTGCTCGTGGGGTCCGCTAGCCTGCTCGTCATCGCCGCCGCCCATGCGCAGACCGACGCGCAGGACGATATTGTCGTGACCGCGCAGAAGCGCACCGAGCGGTTGCAGGACGTGCCACTGGCCGTGACCGCGATCAACGGCAATGCGCTGAACAATCGTCAGATTTTCGATACCAACAACCTTGTGCAGGCAGTGCCGTCGCTGAACTATCAGCAGGGCAATAACCCGACCAACAGCAGTTTCCGCATTCGCGGCGTCGGCACGTCGCTGTTCAATCAGGGCGTGGAAGCGTCCGTTTCCGTCGTCGTGGACGGAGTCGTCTCCGCGCGGCAGGTGCAGAGCTTCACCGACTTTTCCGACATCGAGCGGGTCGAGGTGCTGCGCGGGCCGCAGGGCACATTGTTCGGCAAGAACGCCAGCGCGGGTGTCATCAACGTCGTCACCGCGCGCCCGTCCAGAACGTTCGAGGGCCGCGCGAGCGCGACCATCGCAGAGGGTGACGAATATCGCCTGAGCAGCACGGTGTCCGGCCCGATCACCGACACGCTGCGCGCGCGGATCACCGGCTATTACAACGACGTCGGCGGCCACATCTACAACGCCTTCACCCAGCGCAGCGAAAATGGTTTCGATAGCGGGGGCGTGCGCGGCAAGCTGGAATGGGATGCGACCGACCGGCTGAACCTGCTGCTCGCCGCCGATTATCGGCAGAATAATGCAGACTGCTGTCAGGGCGTGTTGGTAAGCGTCGGCAATCCGCAGCGCCTGCAACTGATCGCCAATACGGGGGCGAGTGCCAATAATCGCCAGTCGTGGAATAATGGCGCGACGTTCGCGGACAGCAAGCAGAAGACGATATCGCTGGAGGCCAATCTCGACCTCGGCAATGCGACGCTGACCTCGATCACCGCGTACCAGAAATATGACATCGCCAATAATTTCGAGCCGGACCGGCTGGGCAGCAGCGTGCCGATATTCGTGACGGCGGGCGGGGCCGGGCAGTTCGACCATAATTATGGCACGACCGCCATCGAGCAGTTCAGTCAGGAGGTGCGCGCGGCGTCCAATGGTTCAGGCCCGCTCAGCTATGTCGTCGGCGCCTAATATTCCGACCTGCATATCGACCGCGCCTTTGCGCGGCGTTCGAATGGCTGGCCAAGGGCTATCAGGAGTGGGAGGCGGCCTATCTCGCGGGGACGCTGACCGAGGTGCAGGCGCGCTTCTTCAAGCCCAAGCCCTATGAGGAACTGTTCGACCTCACCGCCGATCCCGACCAGATCACGAACCGCATCGACGATCCGGCGGCGGCGGGTAAGGCGCATGCGTTTCGCCGCGCTCTCGACGATCATCTCGTCGCCATCAACGACAATGGCTTCATCCCCGAAGCGATGGCGGCGGAGGGTTATGTGACCAGCCGCTCGGCCAGCGTCTATCCGTTGAAGGCGATCATGCCGCTGGCCTCCGCAGCCGCACGGCGGGATCGAGGCAAGACTGCGCTGTTCCTGACCGAACTCGGCAATGGCAATGCGATTATGCGCTATTGGGCGGCGACGGGCTTTCTGGTGTTGGACGGTCCGGTGGAGGCGGCACGTGGGCCTCTGGAGGCGGTGTTGCGATCCGATCCCGTGCCGCAGGTTCGGATCGTGGCGGCGGAGGCTCTTGCGAAGCACTGGAACAGTGCGGAAGCGGTGCGGTCGCTCGGCGCACTGGTGGAGAAGGCGGAGCAGTGGCAGGTGCAATTACAGGCGCTTAACGCGCTGACCTATATCGGGGATCAGGCGCGCCTCGTCCTGCCCGCCATCGAGGCTGCCTCGAAAATCGACGATGAATATCTGTCGCGGGCCGGGCTATATCTGCTCGCGCGGCTCAACGGCATTTACACGCCCGGTATCAAGATTTTCGACATGGACCAGATGATGCGCCGGATGGCTAAATCGGGCATGACGGGCTGACGGCCCCACCCATCATCCCCTTGATGGATCGATGAGAAACTTTTCGCCGGTGGCCTTGCGTTCATAGGCACGGAGCACCTCTGGCTCCAGGGTTTCCGCCAGGCTGATGACGCGGCTGTAGTGGCTTGCAAAAGTCGTCGCCAGTTCATCTACGACGCGGCCGCGCATCCTCCGCGCCACCTCAGGCCCCGCCTTCTGGAGGAACGGGGAGAGGAGCCAGCCCGATGCGCTCCATTGAAACCCGAATGCCAGGCGGTCGAGAACAACCGGCGAAGGGTCGAGTGCGCCATAGATGTAGAGTTGCTTGAACACGGTGGAGCCATAGCGATTATATGCGGCCATCTGCCGGACCTGCGCCTGTTCCATCGCGCGGAGAATATCGCCGCCAAGAGTGCCGCCGCCAATCGCGTCGAAGGCGATGGTGGCGCCGGTTTCCTCGATTGCCTCGGCAAGCTGCGCTGTGAAGTCTGGATTCCTGCTGTTGAGAACATGGCTCGCGCCGATGCCGCGCAGGATAGCCACTTGCTCGTCCGACCGAACGATGTTGATGAGCGCAATGCCGTCGCTCAGGCATATCTTCTGCAGCATCTGCCCGAGATTGGAGGCGGCGGCGGTGTGGATGATCGCCCGGTGCCCTTCCTGCCGCGCCGTTTCAACGAAACCGAGCGCGGTGAGGGGATTGACGAACAGCGCGGCGCCCTCGGCAGAAGTCGCGCCATCGGGTAGCGGAATCACGTCGGCTGCCTTTATGCGGCGATAGTCGGCATACATCGCGCCACCGATCATCCCGACCCGCTTGCCCTCCAGCGAGGCCGCATCGCGCCCGGCGGCGACGACCGTGCCAGCGCCCTCATTGCCGACCGCCATGGACTGGCCGATCCGTCCCTGTACGCCTGCCAGCCGCGCCGGCGGGATATCGAACGTCAATCCAGCAGCCGCGCCGGGGAGCCTCTCCAGCGTGGCGATGTCTGCGGGGCCGATCAGCAGACCAAGGTCGCTCGGGTTAATCGGCGCGGCCTCGACGCGGACGATGATCTCGTCATCGGCGGGATCGGCGATCTCGACCTGTTCGAGGGAAAGGGTGAGCTTGCCATCCTTGATCGTAGATCTGAGTTCGCGTCCGGTGAGGGTCATTGCGTGTCCATGTGTTCGCGGCGGATAACGACATGGTACATGCTGTGATGCCTGACGGATAGCGGATGGTTCGCTCGGTGGGAGGCATGGTCGCCTTCCGCCCGGTCTAGCTGGAGGATTCTATCCTCCTCCGATATCGCGCGGGAAGCCGGTTGCCAGATGGTCGATCAGTGCGCGAACGGCAGGCGGTAATCCCCGCCGCGTCGTGAAGACCAGATGCACGATTCCCTGTAGTCCCCGCCATGCGGGCAGCACGCGGACCAGCCTGCCGGCCAGCAAGGCCTCGTGGCAGACATGATCCGGCAGGATCGCGACGCCCAGACCGTTGATGGCGGCGTGCCGGACGGCGGCCATGTCGGTGCACCCCATGCGCGGGCGGACGCGGACGATCTGCTTGCGACCGTCCTCCGTCTCCAGGTGCCATTCCAGCTCGTCTGCTGCATCGTCGGTCGCCAGCGCAGGCAGTGCGGCAAGCTGTGCGATATCCTCCAGCTGGCTGGCGATCTGGGGGCAGGCGACCAGGATGCGGGTCGATTTGCCCAGCGAACGCATCGTCAGCGCGGCATCGCTGTCGAGCGTGGCGCGGACGCGGAGCGCGAGGTCGATCCGTTCCTCGATCAGGTCGACCGCGCGGTCCGTCGCCACCAGTTGCAACCGCACCTTCGGATAGCGGACGAGAAAGGACGACATCAGGTCGGCGATCGGCTCCAGCATGCCTGTGGGGCAACTGAAACGGATGCGACCATGCGGCTCCGATTGGGCCTGCAGGACCAGGGCCTCCGCCTGCTCCGCCTCGGCCAGCATCGCCCGGCATCGCTCGTAAAAGGCCTGTCCCGTATCGGTCACGCGAAAGCGGCGGCTCGACCGCTCGATCAGGCGCAGGCCCAATCGCTCCTCCAGCCCGGCTATCCGGCGGCTGAGTTTCGACTTGGGTTCGCGCAACGCGCGGCCCGCTGCGGCAAAGCCACCGTGGGCCACCACTTCGGCAAAATAGGCATAGTCGTTGAGGTCGATCTTCACCAGCGTTCCTCCAATGGAACGCTAAGTGCCATATTTGCCATCTACAGGCATCATCGTTCTTGTTTCATTTGGGAGGGGCGGCGGCGCTTCGCCGAAACTCAAGGAGACAGACGATGACGGACAAGTTCAGCAACAAGGTGGTGGTGGTGACCGGCGGCACGAGCGGCATCGGCCTCGCCGCCGCGAAGGCCTTCGCCGCAGAGGGCGCATCGGTGTTCATCACGGGCCGCCGTCAGGAGACGCTCGATGCCGCGCTCAAGCAGATCGAAGGGCGCGTGACCGGCGTGCGTGGCGACATGGCCAATCTGGCCGACATCGACCGGCTCTATGATGCGGTCCAGCAGCAGCACGCCCAGATCGACGTGGTCTTCGCCAATGCGGGCGGCGGCGAGATGGCGCCGCTGGGGTCCATCACCGAGGAGCATTATCAGAGCATTTTCGATACCAATGTGAAGGGCGTCCTCTTCACGGTGCAAAAGGCGCTGCCACTCCTGAAGGACGGCGCGTCGGTGATCCTGACAAGCTCGACCACCAGCATCTCCGGCACACCGGCGTTCAGCGTCTATTCCGCGACCAAGGCGGCGGTGCGCAACTTTGCCCGCAACTGGATCCTCGACCTCAAGGACCGCCGCATCCGCGTGAATGCGATCAGCCCCGGCGTTACCGATACCGCTGGCCTCAACGAACTGTTCGGCGGCGGCGAGCAGGCGCAGGGCACGAAGGACTATCTCGCCACCCTGATCCCCGCCGGGCGCGTCGGTCAGCCGGAGGAGATTGCCAAGGCCGTGCTGTTCCTGGCGTCCCATGATGCGAGCTTCGTCAACGGTGTCGAACTCTTCGTGGATGGCGGGCAGGTTCAGATCTGACCACTGGACCGATCCGGATGGCGCCCGCCCTTGCGACGGCGCCATCCGGGGTCGGCGCGCAGGGGAGCACATCCAAAATCCCCATGCAACGCCGGACGATCTCCGCTAGACCGCAATCCCAATGCCTCATTATGTGAGGCGAACTGATTTGAGGGGCACCCGCTATCGTTGGTCTGAATTCTGCCGGGGAGATGACACAGAAGGTGCTGATCGAACTTGGTTGGCGGCCGTTCTTTGACGAGCAGATATCCGACAGCGATCGGGAGGCGACCGTTCCCGTCCGGGTCATGGCGGTGCATCGCGGGAAAATCGCGGTGTCGGGAGCCGGGCTTGATCTGCTCATCTCGCCCCACATCTCCGCCGATGGCGGCGCGGAAGGGCATCCCACGGTCGGTGACTGGATTCTGGTCGATCGGGGCAGCCATGAGCCGAGACGGATATTGGACCGCGAAAACCTCTTCAAGCGACCTGCGCCGGGCACGGACCGCAAGCATCAGCTCATTGCCGCGAACGTCGATACGCTGTTCCTCGTCGCCTCCTGCAACGAGGATTTCAGCGTCGCACGACTGGAGCGGTATCTGGTTCTGGCGCGCGAGGTGGATGTGAGAACGGTCGTCGTGCTCACGAAAATCGACCTGACGGATACGCCGGAACGCTTTGCGCAAGCGGCACGGGCGTTGCAGCCGGATTTGTTGGTGGAAATGGTCAATGGCCGCGATCCCGCCAGTGTCTCCAAGCTTGCGGCGTGGTGCGGTAGAGGGCAGACAGTCGCGCTGATGGGATCGTCGGGTGTCGGCAAGTCAACGCTGGTCAACACGCTGAGAGGCAGCGACAGCATCGCCACTCAGGCGATCCGCAAAGCGGACGGGACCGGCCGCCACACGACCACCGTCCGGGAAATGCACCGGCTGGAGCAGGGGGGCTGGCTGCTCGATACACCGGGCATGCGTGCCCTGCAATTGTCCGACACCGCGTCGGGAATTGCCGAGGTTTTCGACGATTTTCTGGCGGCTGCGGAGCAATGCCGCTTTTCCGACTGCGCCCATCACAAGGAACCGGGCTGCGCCGTTCAGGCCGGTATCGCCGCCGGGACGCTGACCGCCGCCCGGTTCGATCGATGGCGCAATCTGGCAGCGGAAGATCGCGTGAACAGCGCAAGTCTGGCCGAACGCAGGGCGCTGGCGCGTATAGCACCAAAAGCGGTGCCATTCAGGCGGGGCAGGAGATAGTCTCATGGGGCATGGCGATTTTGGAGAGCATCCCCTTTCGGGGGCGGTTTCATGATGTTGGTCAGTATCTCGACGGGATTTCGGGATCACTCATTTTTCAGGACAAAGGGAATCTGAACGAGCCCGGTGATCGCCACCGCCTTGCCGTCGCGGATCAGGGGCGACCAGCGCCACCGGCGGACGGCGTCCACGGCAGCCTTGTCGAGGGAGGGAAAGCCGCTGGATTTGTGGACCGAGATGTCGGTCACGCGGCCCTGTTCCGATAGCATGAGGCGCAGGACAACAACCCCCTGCTCACGCTTGGTCCGCGCCTCCATGGGATAGCGCGGAGCGGCGCCGTTGATGATGTTCGTTCCCAGATTGGTGACGTTGACCGGCCCCGGTGCCGCGGGTGCGGCGACCGGGCTGGGTGCGCGGCTCTCCACCGGGGAAGGTTGCGGAGCGGGCGCCTCGATCGCCGTTGAGATGGGCGAGGGGGTCGGGCGCAGCACTACTTCCGGCTTGGGGGCGACTACCGGCGTGTTTACCTCCGGCTTGACCACGGGCTTTTCGGGCATGTCGGGCGGCGTCGGCTGGGACTGGGCCTGAGGCGGCGGGGTGATCGGGATGAGCTTCATCACGACCGGCTCCTCCCGGATCGTCCGGTTGACGGGAAATATCCCCATCTGAATGACAGCCGCCAGCAGCAGCGCCTCCAGCGCCACAGCCCCGCCGATTGCGCGCCAGTTCCATTGACGTGATGCGCCATAGCGCGACGCGGATCCCGCCATCTCCTCGACAACGGGAAACGCAAGGGGCTGGGCGAGGAGAGGGAGGGGCTGGGCCATGATCTGTTTCCGCTGGGCTGGGGACTGTCGAGCGCGATCCGGCGTCAGGGTGCGACGGGGATACGCTCAAGCGTGCGGGGATCGAAGAAGGCCTCGACGGATTCGCCCTTCTCGTCGAAGCCATAGACCTCGTAGCAGCCGTTATAGATTTGCATCTTCTTGACGTTCCAGCCCTGCTTCTTGAGCTGGCCCTGCAGCCTGACCTGCGGCTGGCGTTCCGCACGGGGCACCGAACAGGACACCTCGCCATGGGCGAGTGCGACGGACGGCAGCGCGATCAGGGACAGGGCCGCGAGGGACGTGAACAGGGGCTTCATGGAAAGGGCCTTTCGGTGTCGGACATGGAAATTGTGGAGGCGGGTCATGTGACGACCCAGCGCCTAACGAGATTATGATAGAGGCCGGTGAGGCCGATCAGCTCGCGATTGCCCTGCCCCAGTTGGTGCGTCAGCCGCTGGATCGTCTGGTCGAGGTCGAACAGCATCGCGCGATTGGCATCGTCCGCGACAAGGCTCTCGATCCAGAAGAAGGAGGCCAGCCTCTCGCCCCGTGTGACGGGGGCGACCCGGTGCAGGCTGCTCGCGAGGTAGAGGACGAGGTCGCCAGCCGCCAGCTTCACCGACTGGGCGCCGAAGCCGCCTTCGATATCCAGTTCTCCGCCGTCATATTCATCGGGATCGGAGAGGAAAAGCGTTGCCGACAGGTCGGTGCGCAGCATGGAGGAGGCCCCGACCGGACGCATCAGCGCACTGTCGATATGCGCGCCATAGTCCTGACCGGACATGTAGCGGTTGAACCGGGGCGGATAGATAGCGCGGGGGAGGGCCGCGGAGATGAACAGCGGGTTGGCCCAGAGCTTCTGCACGATGAGGTGGCCAAGGCCGATCCCCGGCTCAGTTCCGTCCTGCAACTGGAGATTATGCTTCTGCCCCTGCGCGAAGGCGCCTGCGGTGGCCGCACCGTCCTGCCATTCCCCCGCCAGCAAGCGCGCGCGGAAGTCCGCCAGTTCGGCTGCGTCGAGCAGCCCCTCGATCACGATCATCATGCCCCTGTCCCCCATGCCGACCCGCTGTTGATGAGGTCGGCGGAGCGTATATCGGCCAGCGTGGCGCAACCCGCCAGCGCCATGCACGCTTCCAGTTCCTCGCACAGCAGCCGGATCATATGCCCGACCCCCACCGCACCGGCGACGGCCAGCGCATGCGCCTGAAGCCGCCCGACCACTATGGCGTCGGCGCCCATGGCAATCGCCTTGAACATATCGGTGCCCGACCGGATGCCGCCGTCGAACAGCAGGGGGAAATACTCACCCACGGCTGCGCGCACGGCGGGCAGCATGGTGAGGCTTGCGGGCGCGCCATCGAGCGAGCGGCCACCATGATTGGACAGGACGATGCCCGTGACCCCGCGCTCCACAAACAGGCGCGCGTCGCCGGGGTGCATCACGCCCTTGACCCAGAGGGGCAGGCTGGTCTGGCGGAGCAGCCAGTCGATGTCGTCCCAGCCGGGAGCGGACCGCATCAGGCCGGACAAAATACGGCTCTCGCCCGGTTGCAGCGCGACGGGAAGCGGATCGGGATAGTCGCGCAGATTTGCGGGGCGATCCGTGGGAGGCGTGAAGCTTGCCGCCACGGCGGCATGGCTCGGCAACTGGATCGGGGTATCGAGCGTCACCATGATCGCGCCATAGCCCGCCTGCTCCGCGCGGCGCAGGAGGTCGGCGGTCGCGGCCCGGTC
The DNA here is from genome assembly GCA_036383715.1 of Sphingobium sp. GTDB lineage: Bacteria > Pseudomonadota > Alphaproteobacteria > Sphingomonadales > Sphingomonadaceae > Sphingobium. The sequence goes on from DASVNT010000163.1 coordinate 27,007, forward strand.
GGGCTGGATATAGAGCTGGAACCACCGCTCGCCCGGTGCGGACGTGGCAATTTCCTCCAACGGGAGCGAGGACATGGTGCTGGCGATGAAACAGGTGCCGGTCGCTGCGGCGGCCATGGCCGTGGCGCGCTCGGCCAGAGGGTGGAACAGCGCCTGCCATCCGAGGGGCGCGAGCATTACGGGATGGGGGCGCTCGATCCCGGCCAGCGGGCATCGGATATGTCCACCCTGAACAGGGCGCAGCAGGCGAGGGACGATCTGAACCTCGGCAAAGGCGTGGAGATTGGCGGCGGCGCTACTGTCGCGGCCCGATCCTCCCTCCAGCCAGGCCAGCGTGGCGGGCGGCAGGAAATCGCGCGCGAGCACGGCATAGTCGGCCGCGCATCGTGCCTCGGCGGGCACATGCGCGAGCGGGGCACGGGGGTGCATCCCCGTCATCGGGAGAAAAATGATCCGGGCATCTCGGCCCGGATCATCCTGCAATTAAGTGTCGAAATCATCAGAAATCGAACGAGAGCGTACCCATGACCTGCCGGCCATCGCCCTTGTAGAGGAAGGCGCCCGAACGATAGACCGCCAGATAATAGTTGGTGTCAGTGATATTGTTGACGTTCAGGCGCAGGTTCATGTTGTTGTTGATCTTATATTCCATGAACAGGTCGCCAACCGTGTAGGCGGGCACCGGAATGCTGTAATAATAGCTGCCGTCGCTGTTGGTCGTGAAAGGAGCAGCCGTATCGGGCTGGCCGCCATAACGCTTGCTCTTGTGCTTCACAGCGAAGCCCATCGCGAACTGGTCGGTGAACTGATAGCGGCTCTGGAGATCGAACTGGAATTTGGCGAAGTTCGCCAGCGTCTTGCCGACATTGGCAGCCGTATAGGACTTCTGGACCTTGCTCTCCATCACGGTCAGGCCAGCCTGCACCGACCATGCGTCGGTGATGTTGCCGGATGCACCGATCTCGAAACCGCGGACACGGTTCTGGCCGGTGTTGAAGGTGCCGGTACTGGTGTAATCGGCACCGCCCAGGCTTTCCATGACATCATATTTGGTGGTCTGGAAAATTGCGGCCGTCAGCAGCAGCTTTTCGTTGAGAATATTCCACTTCGTGCCCGCTTCAAGGTTCAGCGAACGCTCCGGCTTGGACGACGCATTGCCCGAGGGGTCGATGATCGTGCCGCCATAGCCGGCACTGGTGCCCACGTCGGATTCACCGCCGTTGATGTCGGCTGCGCTGGCCGCCGTGACGTAGAACACGCCGCCGCCGCCGACCTTGTAGGTCAGGCCAAGGTGCCCGTTGAACAAGGTGTCGGAGTAGCGGATGTCGCCGTTGGTGGATGCCCGCACACCCGTCGTCGCGCTGAACTGTTCCAGCGAGAACTTGTAGTGATCCACGCGGAAACCCGCGAAAAGCGTCAACGCCGAAGTCAGATCGACCGTATCCATGGCGTAGCCCGAAATGGTTTCGACGTGCCATTTCCGGCTGGCGTAGGGGTTGCGCGTGATCGTGCGCTGGGTCAGCGTGTTGGCGTTCGCGACCGTCTGTCCCAGTGCATCGGTAACGCAATAGGCGTTGGCAACGGTGCCGGAGGTGGTGATGCAGTTGTAAGCGCCTGTCCGGGTCGCGGTATAGGTGCCGCTGTCCACATGATGGTCGGTATATTCCCCGCCCAGGATGAACTGGTTCTTTCCGCCCAGGAAATCGCTGTCGATGTACAGGTTGGTCTGGTTCGCAAAATAGCGGACCTCCTGCCAGCCATTGTGGCCACCATCCAGAACCGTCGTCGCATAGACGCCGCCCGGATTGGCCGCGATGGTATTGCGCTGGCTTGCGCCCGTCGTCAGATAGGCGTTGTTGGACGAGCCATAGCGGGTGATGTTGGACAAGCGGACATTGTCGGAGAAGTTATACTTGATCCGGCCCGTGACGGTATCGACGTCCGTGTCCTGAAAGTCTTCCTTCTGCGCGTAGACAGGCGCGCGATAGTCGGGCACGCGGTTGGCGCCCGTACCGATCAGATAGCTGCCGAGGTCAGGATTGTCGTGCGCGCGCAGCTTGTAATAGTCGACGATGACGCTCAGCCTGTCGGTCGGCGAATAGAGGGCCGAGGCGGCAAAGCCCTTGCGCTCGCGGTCTGCGGGGCCGCGACCCGGTACTTCCTGATAGGCATAGAGGCCGTTGACGCGAACCGCAAAGCTCTCACCCGTCGAATAGTTGAGATCGACGGTCGTGCGGACGAAACGGTCGGAGCCGACGCCGACCGTGCCCTTGCCGAAATTATAGGAGGTGGTAGCCGCCTTGGTGATCGCGTTGATCGCACCGCCCGACGTACCACGGCCGGCGAAGCTGGAATTCGGCCCCTTGGAGATCTCAAGCTGTTCGATGGCGAAGCTTTCGCGCGTCGTCATGCCGGGATCGCGCAGACCATCGACGAACACGTCGCTGCGTGCTTCCTGCCCGCGGATGATGTAGCGGTCGCCAAAGGCATTGCCGTTCTCGCCGGTGCCGACGGTTATGCCCGGCTGCGCATCGAGGATTCGGGTGAGGTCGGTGTAACCCGAATCTTCGATCTGCGCGCGGGTCAGCACGCTGATCGTCGCCGGAGTTTCTGCAAGCGGGCGGCTGTGGCGCTCATCGCCAGAGGTCTTCGCCTTATACGGCACGCCGACCTGGGCATTGGGATTGGGATCGATCGCGGTGTCGGTCACCGTCACGGTGGCCAGCGGAGCCTGTTCGGCCTGCTGCTGGGCGTGGGCCGCTGCCGGCACCAGCATGGCGGCGGACAGGCCGAGTACGGCGGCGCCGACACCCTTGTCCTGCACCGAATGGCGCAGACTGCGCGGACGCGTTGAAACGATAGTCTTCGAAACCATTATTTCCCCCTTCAGGATGGATGTGCGTTTGGTTTGTTTTGTTGGAGTGCGTGAAGTCGTGGCGCTGTCAGTCCACGCTCCCGACGCCGCTGCCGCTGCGCGATGGCGCAACAGTTCGGTGGCCGCTGGTGTAGAGGCCCATGCGGACACGCCGCAAAAGCCCACGCCGGCACATCTCGCTGGCCAGTTGCCGCGAGACGCCAATGCTCTTGAGTTCGCTGGTCGCAGCCGTCTGATGCGTGCGTACGAAGCGCAACGCCCTGGCCTGGAGCACGCCCCTGACCATGCGCTCATCGGTGCTCCATTCCTCGTCCCCCTCGTGCCGAGGCGCGCCTGAGGCGACGTCGGCGAGGAATTGGGTAAGGCCCCCGGCGCGGGCGACATTCTGGTAGGAAAGATGGCAACCCTCCGCCTCCAGCCTGGCTGCGCAGGCCGCCAGAAAGGGCCTTAACCGGCGCGACGCGGTGATCGGGCATTCCCGGCGCTGGCGCTGAAACAGGGTCAGCCAGGCCAATATCCTGATCTCGCTCTCGGAGATGGTGCGGGTGCCAGCGGCAGCGATCGGCTGGCCATCGGCGTGGGCTTCCCGGTGGAGGTCGGAGAAGCTGTGCTCCGCGCTCCGTTCATCGGGAACGCCCGCCATGCGCAGCCGTTCGATAACGGCCCGTTCCCGCAGGCCAAGCGCGCCGAGGGTGAAAATATGCCTCCGCATCCTACAGGCTCCCTGCAAACGGAGGGGCAGAGCGCCAGCGCACGGCAGCGACGAGGACAATGGAGCAATCGTGCCGACTGTCGTCCCGCAAATCAGAGATAATCCGATGTCTCACCGCAGCCTCACTATTGCTATAGCGAATGCGAATAACTCGCATTAGGTTGCGCCCCGTTAGCGGGGGGCTTCACGCATGAGAACATGGCATTTCGAAGGTTGGGAGAATTCATATTTGTCCCAATCTTTTCCCAATGTTGCAGGCGAGTGGCTTTCCATTGCCGCCTTGCCGGAGCCTATCGAATGAATTTTCTGGTGTTGGAAGACGATGCGGAACTGGCGGGGTTCATTGGCAGGGGACTGCAGGAACTGGGGCATCAGGTGATGCAGGTGAACAATGGGCAGGAGGCGTTGGGCGCGCTGATTGCCAACCGCTTCGACGTGGCGGTGCTCGACCGGCTGGTGCCGGGGCTGGACGGCGTATCGGTGCTGGAACGCGCGCGGGAGGCAGGATGCCAGACCCCGATATTGATCCTGAGCGCGCTCGGCGGGATCGAGGAGCGCGTCGTGGGGCTGGAGGCAGGCGCGGACGATTATCTGGCCAAGCCGTTCGCCTTTTCGGAACTGACCGCGCGCCTCAATGCGCTTGCCCGCCGTCCTCCCAATACCGTCACTGTCGAGCGGCTGGTGGTGGGCGACATCGAAATGGACCTGCGCCGCAGGATGGTGAAGCGGGGAGGGCAACTGGTCGACCTGCAACCGCGCGAGTTCAGCCTGCTGGAACAGTTGATGCGCAGCCCCGACCGGGTCATCACGCGCACGCTGCTGCTGGACAAGGTGTGGGCTTTCGGCTTCGACCCCCAGACCAACATCGTCGAGACGCATATGAGCCGCTTGCGCACCAAGCTCAATCGCGGCTTCACGGAGGATGCCATTCGGACGGTGCGCGGCTCCGGCTATATCCTGCGCCAGACGGATGACTGACAGCAGCGGCGATAGGCGGTGGCGGTTCCTGCCGCGCACGATACGCGGACTGGCGCTGGGTTTCGCGGCGGCGTCCGCATTGGTTACGGCGGGGCTCGGCCTCGTCACCTTCGCGCTCGTCCACCGCGAGATCGAGCGGCAGATCGACCAGCGGATCGCGATCGAGACGCGGGCGCTGGTCAATTATGAGCGGCAATATGGCTTTGCCGCGCTCGTCCGGACCGTGCAGGCGCGAGACGATCAGCCCGGCCCCGGCGAGATCGGCTATTTGTCCAAGGCGGACCTGCACGACAATGCGATGGGCTATCTCGTCCTCGACGCGCGCGGGAAGAAGGTCGCGGGCCTCTGGCAGGCGCGGGTGCCGCAGCCCGGCTGGTCGGAGTTCGTGCATTTCGTTCGGCCGGATGGCTCGCGCGGGGTGGCGCAGGCGATGAATAGCGGGCTTTCCGGCGGGCGTCTGGTGATCATGGGTGATCGCGAGACGGTTCATCGCATGGACAGGCTGGTGTCGCGGCTGTTCGGCGCGGGCTTCGGGACGCTGCTGCTGCTCGGCTGGGTTGCGTCCATCGCCTTCGGTCGGATCGTGCGGCACCGCGTCGCTGCGATCGAGATATCGAGCCAGGCGATCATCGCGGGTGACACCACGCTCCGCCTGCCGCGCGACGGTACGGGTATCGAGCTGGATCGCATCGCGATGGTCGTCAACCAGATGCTCGACCGGATCAGCATGTTGCTCGGCAATTTGCGCGATGTGTCCAACAATCTGGCGCATGATCTCCGCACGCCGCTCAGCCGGCTTCGCCTGAAGCTGGAGCAGGCGGAACCGCTCGCGACGGAGCCGGTGCAGCAGGCGTTGCTGGACGATGCCATTGCGGAGAGCGACCAGTTGCTTCAACTCTTCTCCAGCCTGCTCGCCATCGCCGAAATCGATGGGCAGCGGATGCGCAACCGCTTCGTTCCGCTCGATCTGGGTGATGCGTTGACGGAGATCGCGGAGGCCTATCGCGCCTCGCTGGAGGACAGCGGCTGGCATCTGACGGTGCATGCCGAAACGGTCGTGGTGCTGGGCGACAAGCCGCTGTTGCAGCGGCTGGTGGGCAGCCTGCTCGATAATGTGCTGCGGCACACGCCGCCCGGTACAACGGCGGCGCTGACCGTGGTGCGCGATGGTACGAAGGCCCGCATACGACTGGTCGACGACGGTCCCGGCGTTCCCGACCATGAGAGGGAGCGCATTTTCCAGAGGCTCGTGCGGCTCGATGCCTCACGGTCCACGCCGGGACATGGCCTCGGCCTTAGTCTGGTCGCCTCCATCGCAGCGGTGCATGGCGGCGAGGTGAACGTCGTCCCGTCCGAGCGGGGACTGGCCATAGAGGTCGAAATCCCGCTGGCGACCTGAACACCGTCAGCGCAGGGGCAGGCGCAGGGTGACGGAGAGGCCGGGTCGGTTGTCACCGGCCTCTATCGTTCCGCGATGCAGGCTGACGATCGCCGCGACGAGGTTGAGGCCCAGCCCATGCCCGGCCATGGCGCGCGCCGGGTCCAGCCGGACGAAGCGGCGGAAAATCGCCTGATGCGTTCCCGCCGGCACGCCCGGCCCATCGTCATCGAGGCGCAGCATGGCGTGGTCGCCGTCCCTCTCCAGCCGCAACTCTATGCGCGTTCCCGCGGCGGTATGAAGCTGCGCATTGTCGAGGAGGTTGATGAGCGCCTGCGCCAGCAATTCCCGGTCGCCCGTCATCGTCATACCGCGAGCGATGGCGACGGTCAGGATACGGCCGCCATCCTCGATGGGCAGGGCGTAGCTTTCCGCAATCTCCGCCACCATTCCGCTGAGATCGAAGGGCTGAAAGCGCGCCCGTCGCCGTCCGCCCTCCACTTCGCTGATCCGCAATATGGCCCCGAACAGGGACAGCAGGCGATCCGTCTGGTCCAGCGCGACCTCGAACCTGTCGCGCCGTTCGTCGTCGGTTTCCGTTTCGACGCATTCCTCCAGATGACCGCGGAGGCGCGCCAGCGGGGTGCGCAGGTCGTGCGCCACGTCGCTGGAAATCTGGCGCAGATTGTCGAGCAGCGCGGCGATGCGGTCCAGCATGCGGTTGAGCGAGAGGGCCAGTGCGTCAAATTCGTCGTCCGTGCCGCTCAACGGCACGCGCCGCGTCATGTCCTCCACCATGATCCTGTCCGCCGCCCCGCTGATTGCGGACAGGCGGCGGCGCAGATAGGCGCCGAGGATGAGCGCACCGGTCAGGTTCAGGAGCAGGATCGCGATCAGGGCGATCCCCGCAAACAGTAGCAATTGCCGGTCGACGCGGTCGACCACCGATGTGTCCGCCGCGACGACGAGGCGAAGGCCGCCCCCCAGATTGACCGCCCAGCTTCGGGCCAGATCGCTTCCCTCCACCGGGTCGTGGAAGATCAGGTCGCTCCACCCGGCTGGCGGCGGCGCGCTGTCGAGGTGACCGGAGACGCGATGACCGTCGTGGGTGAAGACGGCGTAGAGGAGTTCGTTCGCGCTCTGGCCCGCCTCCCGCTCGCGGATCGCGAGGTCGAGCGCCTGAAATCCTTCGAGCTGGTATTCGGCCTGAAGCGCCGCCGCTTCCTGCGCGATCTGGCCCTCCAACTGGCGGGTCAGCGCGAAATGGGTGAACAACAGCGCCGCCAGCCCCAGCACCAGCATCGCCGCCGTGAAGCCCAGCGCATAGACCAGCGCGATGCGATAGGCGGCGCTGCGGACGATCCTGTGCATCGGTATCAGGTGTCGGCCCGCACGAGGCGATAACCGACGTTGCGCACGGTCTGGATCGACGCCGTGACCCCGCTGTCGGCGAGCTTCGAACGCAACCGGCTGATATGGGTTTCGACAAGGCTGGTCTGCGGTTCGAAATGGAAGCCCCAGATTTTTTCCAGCAGCATGGCGCGCGTGACCGGCTGGCCCGCGTGGCGCATCAACTCCTCCAGAATGTGCAACTCGCGCGGTTGCAGGGCGACCAGCCGCCCATGATGGCGCAATTCCCGTTTCAGCACGTCGAGGACGAGGCCCGCTTCCTCCAGCCGGGCGGCCGAGGCAGTCACCAGGCTGCGGCGGCCTATCGCATGGAGCCGTGCAAGCAGTTCGGTCATGGCGAACGGCTTGCCGATATGGTCGTCCGCTCCCGCTTCGAGGCCCTCCACCCGGTCCTCGATGCCGTCGAGCGCCGTCAGCAGGATCACCGGAACGCGATTGCCCTCAGCCCGCCAGCGGCGCAGGAGGTCGAACCCGCTCATGCCCGGCAGCGAACGGTCGAGCACCACGGCGTCAAAGGGCGGCGGCGCGTCCAGCGCCTGTTCCGCGCTGGTCACGTGCAGTGTGCCATGATCGGCCCGGTCGAGGCCGCGAACGATCCGGCCTGCCAGTTCGGGATCGTCCTCCACCAATAATATCCGCATCGGTTGTCCCACGGCGAGTTCTCGATCGGGGTTGTAGCCGTCTTTGCGACAGCTGGAACCTTACATTATCCCAAGGATCGCGGGGCACCTTACCACTTTGCAATTGGACCGGTACTCCTGCGCTCTCTAGGCGATAAGGCCATGCGTGCTGCCTCTCCGAACCTGATCCTGCCGTCGCTGCTGACGGCCCTGCTGGCCGGATGTCAGGCCTATCGGGCGGCGCCTGTCGACGCCGGGCAGGTCGCAGTGCAGCGCCAGCACCGAACCGCCGATCCGGAGGCGGTGCGTGCGGTACAGGCCCATATCGCGCCCGGCAGCCCCTATGATGCCGTACAATGGGACAGGCTCACGCTGTTTGCGGCGCTTCTTGCGCATAATCCCGATGTGGCTGCCGCAAGTGCCGCCGTGGACAGCGCCCGTGCCGGTGCGCGCGCCGCACGCGCCGCGCCGGGGCCGACCCTGACGCTGAGCAGCGAATATGCGAACGATCCCTCCACCAGTTCGCCGTGGCTGCTGGGCGGTGGCCTCGACGTGCCTCTCGACATTGGCGGGCGGCGTACGGCGCGGATCACCAGTGCGGTGCTGGGCGTCGCGGTTGCGCGCTATGACTATGCCGATGCGCTGTGGGCCGCGCGGATGCGGGCGCGGGCGGCGCTGAACGACCTGATGTCCACCGCGCGTGAGGAGGCAGCGGGGAAGCGCCTGCTCGACTATCGCCTGCAGCAGCAAGCCGCGATGGAGCGGCGATTGAGTGCAGGCGCCGTGGGGCGGGCGGAGCTGGAGCGCATCCGGGTGGATGCCACCAGTGCCGCAGGGACGTTGCAGGATGCCCATGCCCGGCATATCGCCGCGCGTCAGGCGCTCGCCGCCGCCATCGGTCTGCCGGAAGTGACGGCTGCCGGCCTGACCTTTCTCTGGCCCGACTATGATGTCGTGCCGACCGATCCCGGCCAGTCTCCGCTCATCCGTGACCGGGCCGGAGCGACGGTCGGGCGGGCCGATGTGCTGAAAGCCGTCGCGGCCTATGATCTGGCGGAGAGCGACCTGCGCGGCGAGGTCGCCCGCCAATATCCCGCCATCACCCTCAGCCCCGGCTACACATGGGAGCGGGGGCTGGTGAAACTGCCCTTCAACCTCGGCCTTGCCCTGCCGCCGCTCGATCTCAACCGGCGCGCTATCGCTGCGGCCGAGGCCCGGCGGACGGAAAGCGGCAAGCGGCTGGAGACGGTGGTCGCCAACGCCAATGCCGCGCTGGAGGCGGCCATCAACGAATGCCGCGAGGCCCGCGTGGCGCTCGATCGCATCCGCACGGTGGACCTGCCGACAGCCCGGCGGCTCGCCGCGCAAGCCGATGCGCAGTTCCGGCGGGGCCAGATCGACCGAACCGACTGGGCCGCCGCGCAAAGCGGCGTGCCGCAGGCCGAAATCACCGAAATCACGGCGCTCGCGCGCGTCCACACCGCCGATGCGGCGCTGGAGGATGCGGTGCGCCGCCCCATGGAAGGACCGGAACTGATGCTGATTCCCGGTGCACTGGAGCCGCAATCATGAAGCCTGCGATTCTCGGCATAGGGTCTGCGGCGGCAGGTGCTGTCGTGGCGGTGGCGCTGATGCACAGCGTTCCCGCATTTGCGCCTGGCGGCGGGGATACCGCAGCCGAAGCCGATCCGGTGGCCGCCACCAATGATGAGGGCGTGGTGAAACTCGACCGCGCGGGCATCGCCCATGCGGACATCCGCCTCGTCACCCTCGCCCCGGCGCAGGTCGCAACGCAGCGCAGCGGCTTTGCCCGCGCGCTCGATATCAGCGCGCTGTCCGCCATCGAGAGCGAAATCCAGAGCGCGCAGGCCGCGCTGTCTGCCTCGCAGGCGGACTTTGCCCGGCAACGTGCACTCGCCGCCGAGGATCAGAGCGCCGCGACCAAAGCGGTCGAGGCGGCACGCGCGCAGGCGGCGGCAGACCGGGCGCGGCTGACGGCGGCGCAGCGGCGGGTGGCGCTGGAATTCGGTCCGGGGCTGGCCGGGTTCACCGGGTCCGCGCTCACGCAATTGGTGCGTGCCATTGCGGCGGGTGAGGCCAGTCTCGTGCGGGTGGATTTCCCCGATGGTCCGGCGCCGGTCGGGGCACAGGTGCGGATTGCGGGTACAATGGCTCAACTGTTGGGGCCTGCTGCTGCCACGGATGCGCGATTGCAGACAGCGGGTAGTCTGGCGGTCGTGCGCGGGCCGCTGGCCCGGCAGATCGGGGCGGGCCGTGTCCTGCCCGTCACCCTTGCTGCGGCGTCGGGATCGGAAGGCGGCGTCATCGTACCGCGCGATGCAATCCTGCGCTTTCAGGGCGGGCTTTGGGTCTATCGCGCCGTGGCGGGCGGCGGCTTTGCGCGCATCGAACTGATCGACGCACGGCCGGAGGACAAGGGCTGGTTCGTGCGGACCGGGGTCAAGCCCGGCGACGCGGTCGCGGTGGGCGGCATCGGCGTATTGCTCTCCCTCGAACGTGGCGGTCCGGTCGAGGAGGACGAATAGGCGATGCTCGGTGCCCTCGTCCGCCAGAGCGTGCGCCATCCGTGGATGGTGCTGACCGCCGCGCTGCTCCTGCTGGTCTTCGGCGGGATGGCGCTCACCCATGCACCTTTCGACGTCTTTCCCGACTTCGTGCCGCCGCAGACGGCGGTCCAGACCGAAGCGCCAGGCTATGCGCCCGAACAGGTGGAGGCGCTCGTCACCCATCCGCTCGAACTGGCGATCAATGGCGCCAATGGCGTGCAATCCGTGCGGTCCGAATCGATCCAGGGCCTGTCGATCATCTCCGTCGTCTTCAAGGACGGCAGCGATCCCTATCGCGCGCGGCAGATCGTGGCGGAGGCGGTGGGCGATGCCGCCGCACAGCTACCGCAAGGCGTGGGAACGCCTTTGCTGGAGCCGTTGACCTCCTCCACCATGGACCTGCTCAAGATCGGTTTCACGTCGGACAGGCTCAGTCCGCTGGCGCTGCGCGATCTTGTGCAATGGACGATCCGCCCGCGCCTGCTGGCCGTGCCGGGCGTGGCTCGGGCGACCCCCTTTGGCGGGGCGGAGCGCCGGATCGAGGCGCGGGTGCGGCCTGCCGACATGGTCGCGCACGACCTTTCGATCAATGACCTCGCCACCGCCATCCAGTCCGGCACCGGCGTTCGCGGCGGCGGCTTTTCGGACACGCCCGCCCAGCGGATCATGGTGCAGCCGGATAATGGCACGGTGACGGCGCATAGCCTCGCCCAGTCCGTGCTGACGCCGACTGGCGGCGGGTCGCTGCGTATCGGGGACGTCGCCGATGTGGTCGACGCAGCCTCACCAAAGTTCGGCGATGCGCTCATCATGGGCAAGCCGGGCGTCCTTTTGGCCCTGTCGAGCCAATATGGCGCCAATACGCTGGACACTACGCTGGCCGTCGAAAAGGCGCTGGAGGAGATGCGGCCCGCGCTGCTGGCGCAGGGCGTGACGCTGCACGCATCGCTTCACCGGCCCGCCAACTTTATCGAGACTGCGCTGGCGGGTATCCGGCACGACCTCCTGATCGGCGGTATCCTGATCGCTTTCGTGCTGATGGCGTTCCTGCGCAGCCTGCGCGTGACGCTGATCGCCTTTCTCTCCATCCCGCTGTCGCTGGTCGCCGCCATGCTGGTCCTCGACCTGATGGGCCAGAGCATCAACACCATGACGCTGGGCGGGCTGGCGGTGGCGCTGGGCGTGGTGATCGACGACGCCATCGTCGATATCGAGAATATCGCGCGGCGTCTTCGCGATGCGGG
>DASVNT010000164.1:0-2279 GCA_036383715.1 Sphingobium sp.
AGATGGGTGAGGTCGCTCATGCGCCGGTCAGCAGCGCGCGGGTCGCCGCCTCCACGTCAGGCTGGCGCATCAGGCTTTCGCCCACCAGGAAGCAGCGGACGCCATGGTCGGCCATGGCGACGAGGTCGGCATGGCTGCCAAGCCCGCTTTCCGCGACGAAGGTGCAGCCTTCCGGGGCATGCCCGACCAGTTCGTAGGTGCGGGCGAAGTCGACGCTGAAATCGCGCAGGTCGCGGTTGTTGACGCCGATGAGGCGCGAGCGGAGCTTGAGCGCGCGCTCCAGTTCGTCCGCGTCATGAACTTCGACGAGGACGTCCATGCCCAGGCCAAGGGCGGCGTCCTCGATCTCCGCCATCTGCTTGTCGTCCAATGCGGCGACGATGATGAGGATGGCGTCGGCTCCGAGCGAGCGGCTTTCGAGCACCTGCCAGGGATCGACGATGAAATCCTTGCGCAGGACCGGCAGGGCGCAGGCCGAGCGGGCGGCCATGAGATAATCGTCATGGCCCTGGAAATAGGGCTCGTCGGTGAGGACCGAGAGGCAGGCCGCGCCGGCGGCGGCATAGGCTTGCGCATGGGCGGGCGGATCGAAATTCTCGCGGATGAGGCCCTTGGACGGGCTGGCCTTCTTGATCTCCGCGATCAGGCCGAAGCCGGAGCGGGCGGCGCTGTCCAAAGCCTGACGGAAGCCGCGCGGCGGCGTCTGTTCGGCGGCGCGGGCGTGCAGGGTGGCGACGGTGGTTGCCGCCTTGCGCCGGGCGACTTCCTCGCGCTTCGTGTCGCAGATTTCGATCAGCTTGTTGGTCATGGGTAGGCAATCCAGCAATTGAGCAGGGCGTTGGCAAGTCCGCGATCGATGGTTTCAGCCGCTTCCTCAACGCCTTCGCGAAGATCGGGCGCGGCATCGGCGACGACAAGGGCGGCTGCGGCGTTGAGCAGCACGGCGTCGCGATAGGCGCCCGGTTCACCCTGAAGGAGCGCGCGGAGGGCGGCGGCGTTGAGGGCCGGGTCGCCGCCACGGATGGCGTCGACCGGATGGGTGGAGAGGCCGAGTTCGGCGGCGGTCAGGCGGTGCATGGCGACGAGGCTGTCGCCCTTCACCTCCGCAATGTCGTTGCCGCCCGCGAGCGAGAGTTCGTCCAGCCCTTCGTCGCCCGAGACGATCATGGCGTGGTCGACGCCCAGGTCCGCCAAGGCTTCGGCATAGATGGGCACATAGGCGGGGCGCGCGATGCCGACGAGTTGGCGGCGGACGCGGGCGGGATTGGCGAGCGGGCCCATCAGGTTGAAGATGGTGCGTTCGCCGATCGCCTTGCGGATCGGGCCGAGGCGTTTGAGCGCCGGATGGTAATTTTGCGCGAAGAGGAAGCAGATGCCGAGATCGGCTAGCGTCGCTTCGGCGGTTTGGGCGGCGCGATCGAGGTTGAGGCCGAGCGCTTCGAGCGTGTCGGCGGCTCCGGCTTTGGAAGAGGCGGCGCGGTTGCCATGCTTGGCGACGGGGACGCCTGCGGCCGCGACGACGAGGCTGACGGCGGTCGATACGTTGAGCGTGTGATGGCCGTCCCCGCCCGTGCCGCACACGTCGATGGCTCCGGCGGGCGCGGCGACGGGGATCATGCGGGCTCGCATCGCGCGGGCGGCGGCGGCGATTTCCGTCGCGGTCTCCCCGCGCCGGGCCATGGTGACGAGGAAGGCGGCGATCTCCGCGTCCGGCAGATCGGCGTCGAACAGCAGGTCGAAGGCGCGGGCGGCCTCCTGTGCGCCGAGCGGCGCTGAAGGATCGGGCAGGCGGGTCATCGGTGCTGCCTTAATCATGGGTGCGGGTGGGAGTCGAGGGCTTCTTTAGAAGCGGGTTTTGTAGGGTGGAAGGGCGGAGCTTTTCCTCCACCTTGCACCTGAGAAGAGGGTGGGAGATGGGTCCCCGCCTTCGCGGGGATGACGAAGGGGGGCGCGGGGACGACGAGGGAGTTGCGGGGTGTCAGGCGGCTGCGCGCTCACGCACCGGAATTCCGGCGATGCGCAGGAAGTTCGCCAGCATCTCATGCCCATATTCGGTGGCGATGCTTTCCGGGTGGAACTGGACCGAATGGATCGGCAGGGTCTTGTGGCGGAAGCCCATGACCGATCCGTCCTCGCTGGTGGCGTTGACGATGAGGCTGTCGGGAATGTCCTCCACGATCAGCGAATGGTAGCGGGTCGCGGTGAAAGGCGAGGGGATGCCCTGAAACAGTCCCGTGCCGTCATGGGCGACGGGCGATGTCTTGCCGTGCATCAGGCCG
>DASVNT010000165.1:0-19323 GCA_036383715.1 Sphingobium sp.
CGGCGTGGCGCAACCGACCGGGCGGCCCAAGAGCTGGCTCATCCGCCTGCCCCAGTACAAGAACCCGCCCAAAAAACCGTAAGCTCAGTCGATGAACGCGGCCTCGACCGTAACCACATCCCCGATTTCCGCGGCGTGGATGGGGATCATGAAGCGTTTGCCATCCGGCTTCTCGATTTCGAGAATGTCGCCTGCGCCGAAATTCTCGACCGCAACCACCTTGCCCACCTCAGGCCCGTCGGAAGAGACGCAAGACAAACCTATGATATCGAAATGATAAAACTCCCCTTCCTCCAGCGGAGGAAAGGAGGATCGCGGCACGGTCAGTTCCGTACCACGCAAGCCTTCGACGGCGTTGCGATCAGCCAGTTCCGCAAAGCGCGCGACCGCGCCATTGGGACCGGCACGCACGGACTTGAGCGTCAGCGTGACGCCGCCTGCCGTGAAGCTCTTGAAACGCTTAAAGCTGTCCGGCCCATCGCCGAACAGCTTCAGTCGCGCTTCGCCCGTCACGCCATGGGCACCAATGATAACCGCGAGCGTGACAGGACGATCGTTGCTCAAGTTCAGCCCTCAGCCTGCTCTTCAGCAGCGGCTTCAGCCGGAGCTTCTTCAGCGGCAGGCGCTTCGACGGGAGCCTTGGCAGCTTCCTCGGCGGCCTTGCGGGCTTCCTCGGCTTCTTCGATCTTCTTCGCACGATCTTCGGCGCGATCCTTGGCCTTCTTGCCCGGCTCAGCCTTGTTCGGGTTGTTGCGAGCATCGCGCTGCTTCACGCCGGCGGCGTCGAGGAAGCGGGCGACACGGTCGGTCGGCTGCGCGCCGACGGACACCCAGTGCTTCGCACGCTCGGTGTCGATCACGACGCGCTTCTCGTCGCCCTTGGGCAGGATCGGGTTGTAGCTGCCGATACGCTCGATGAACTTGCCGTCGCGGGGCGCGCGGCTGTCGGTCACGACGATCTTGTAATAGGGACGCTTCTTGGAGCCGCCACGCGACAGACGAATGCTGGTTGCCATAATATCTTACCTTCTCTCTGAACGTGTTTTTAATTCAATGGTTTGTGACTATTTCTTGAGGAAATTCGAAAAGCCGGGGGGTAGTTTCTGACCGCCGGGCATGCCGGGGAGGCCACCGCCGCCCTGACCGCCGCCGCCGAGCAGATTGCCGATATCGGCATCGCTGGGCATCGCGCCACCACCGCCGCCGCCGAGCAGACCACCCAGGCCGCCGCCACCGCCGAACATCTTGGCCAGCCCCTTGAGGCCGCCCATTTTTTTGATCTTCTTCATGGCCGTGGACATTTCCTGATGCATTTTCAGAAGCTTGTTCACTTCCTGCACCGTGCGACCCGCGCCCTTCGCGACGCGGATCTTGCGCTTGGCATTGAGCAGTTCGGGGCGCGCGCGTTCCTTGGGCGTCATCGAGCCGATCAGCGCGTCGAGATGCACCAGCGCCTTGTCGTTCATGCCCGACTGCGCCATTTGCGCCTGCGCCTTCTTGAGGCCGGGGATCATGCCCGCCAGCATGCCGAGGCCGCCCATGCGCTGCATCTGCTGCAATTGCGCGCGCAGGTCGTTCATGTCGAACTTTCCCTCCGCCATGCGCTTGGCAAGCTTGTCGGCATCCTCTGCCTGGATCGTCTCTGCCGCCCGCTCGACCAGCGACACGACGTCGCCCATGCCGAGGATGCGGCCAGCAACGCGGCCCGGATGGAACGGCTCGATGGCGTCCAGCTTTTCGCCCGTACCGGCAAACTTGATCGGGCGGCCCGTGACCGCACGCATCGACAGCGCCGCACCGCCGCGCGCATCGCCGTCCATGCGGGTCAGCACCACGCCGGTCAGCGGCACCTGCTCGGTAAAGCTGCGCGCCACATTGACCGCGTCCTGACCCGTCAGCGAGTCAACGACCAGCAGGATTTCTGCTGGATTGGAAACCTCCGCGACGGACTTCATCTCGTCCATCAGCGCCTGATCGACGTGGAGGCGGCCCGCGGTGTCGAGCATCAGCACGTCGAAGCCCTGCAGCTTCGCGGCCTGCATCGCGCGGCGGGCGATCTCCACCGGCTGCTGGCCTGCCACGATGGGCAGGGTCGCGACGTCGATCTGCTTGCCCAGGACGGCGAGCTGTTCCTGCGCCGCCGGGCGGTTGACGTCGAGCGACGCCATCAGAACCTTCTTGCGGTCCTTCTCGGTCAGGCGCTTGGCGAGCTTGGCGGTCGTGGTCGTCTTGCCCGACCCCTGCAGGCCGACCATCATCACGATGGCGGGCGGCACGACGTCGAGGATCAGTTCGGCCGTCTCCGACCCCAGCATCTTCGTCAGGCCGTCGTTGACGATCTTGACGACCTGCTGGCCCGGCGTGATCGAGCGCAGGACGCCGTGACCGACGGCTTCCTCGGTGATGCTGTCGATGAACTCGCGCACCACGGGCAGCGCGACGTCGGCTTCGAGCAGTGCGATTCGCACCTCGCGCATCGCCGCGCGGACGTCAGCCTCGGTGAGGGCGCCGCGGCCGCGCAGGCGGTCGAACACCCCGCCCAGACGATCGCTAAGAGACTCGAACATCATCACCTCAATGGAGTGCGAACACCCCGAAAAACCTTGCCTTACGGCAGCAATCAAACCGTGCCTTGCAGCACAACGCAAAAGCGCCGGTGGGCGAAACCTCGCCGACCAGCGTTGATCCATGGACCATCAGGGTGCCAGTGGATTTTGCAGTTCCCGCCCGGACAAGCCGGAAAGGAAGCCGTCGCTTAAGCGATCAGGCGAAAAAAGGCAAGAGGCGGGCGGCTCCCTCTACCAGCCGCAGGTCTTGCCCTTATTCTGATCGTCCAGCCATGTCTTGAGCGGCGCGAAATAGCGGATCAGTGCCTTGCCCGACATCTGGCGGCTGCCGGTGAACTGCTCCAGCGCGTCGGGCCATGGCTTCGACGCGCCGAGCGTCAGCATGGCGTTCAACTTCTCGCCCACCGCCTTGTTGCCATAGATGGAACAGCGGTGGAGCGGCCCCTTCCACCCCGGCAGCTTGCACGCCGCCTCATAAAACTGGAACTGCAGCACCCGTGCGAGGAAGTAGCGCATATAGGGCACGTTGCCGGGAATATGATATTTGGCGCCGGGGTCAAAGGCATCCGGCCCGCGCTCCACAGGCGAGACAATCCCCTGATAGTCGCGCCGCATCTTTTCCCACGCCTTGTT
Organism: Sphingobium sp.; assembly: GCA_036383715.1. Classification (GTDB taxonomy): domain Bacteria; phylum Pseudomonadota; class Alphaproteobacteria; order Sphingomonadales; family Sphingomonadaceae; genus Sphingobium. Next base: position 3,201 of record DASVNT010000165.1, read on the forward strand.
ATAGTCGGCGGGCTGGATGGAGCCGTCGAACACGCCCCAGCGCCAGCGGTCGACCATCAGGCCAAAGGGCAGGAACGCGACCTTGTCCATCGCCTGCCGCAGCAGCAGGCCGATATCCTTGTCCGCGCTCGGCACCTTCGCCTTGTCGAGCAGGCCGATGTCGACCAGATATTGCGGCGTGATCGACAGGGCGACGAAATCCCCGATCGCCTCGTGGAAGCCGTCGTTCGCGCCGTTCAGGTACAGCGTATCCTGCCCCTTATAGGCGCGCTGGTAATAATTATGGCCCAGCTCATGATGGATGGTCACGAAGTCGTCGGCATTGACCTTCGTGCACATCTTGATGCGGATATCGTCCTTATTGTCGATATCCCAGGCGGAGGCGTGGCAGATCACCTCCCGGTCCTGCGGCTTCACGATCATCGACCGTTCCCAGAAGGTCTTGGGCAACGGATCGAAGCCCAACGAGGAATAGAAACCCTCGCCCTGCTTGACCATCTTCACGGGATCGTAGTTCTTCGCCTTGAGCAGATCGCCAATGTCATAGCCGAGGTCGCCCGCCCCCTTGGGCGCGACCAGCGGATAGATATTGCCCCACTCCTGCGCCCACATATTGCCCAGCAGGTCGGCGCGGATGGGCCCCGTCTTCGCCTGCACCGCGTCGCCATATTTCTCGTTGAGCTTGGTGCGTGTGTAGCAGTGCAGGCTGTCGTAGAGCGGCTTGACCTCCTGCCAGATCTTCTCGGTCAGCGCGGCGAAGTCATCGGCGGGCATGTCATAGGCGGATCGCCACATCGCGCCCGCATCGGCAAAGCCCAGTTCCTTCGCGCCTTCATTGGCGATGGCGACCTGCCGGACGTAATCCGCCTTCATCGGCGCGCCGACCCGGTCGTGCCAGCTTGTCCACATCTCCTGATATTCGGCAGGACTATGGGGTTTTCCCATCTCGTCCTCAATATCGCTGCCGTTGATCACCTTGCCGCCCAGCGTGCCCCGCCCCTTGCCATAGGCGGACTGGAGGCGGGTGCCGATGGCGCTGAGTTCCGTCGCCGCGCCCGGCTTCGTCGGCGCTGGCATGACGAGGCCGGTACGCAGGATCGTCAGCTTGCGCTGCATCTGCGGCGTCAGGCCGGGCACATCCTGATATTTGGCCGCCTCCAGCGCGAAACGGACGGACAGTTCCGTGCCCTTGGCCCCGCTTTGCGCGGCCAGCGCGTCCGTATCCTCGGTGATATAGGTGGAATTGATCCACTGTACGCGGCTGGCCTCGACCGTATAGTCGAACAGTTCCTTCTCCGCGTCGGCCACGAACTTCGCTACATCCGCCGCCGTTGCGGCCTTGCTCTGCGCCATCGCCGCCTCCGGTGCCAGGGACGCGAAAAATGCTGCGCCCATCAGCAGCGACAAATGCCTTTTCATGTCAAGCGGTTCCCGTCAGCCGTGGAGGATGAGCCGAAACGTGGCCCGCCCTCCACGACCCGTCAAGCGCTTAGGTAGGACAGGATCGCGCGGCCGAAATCAGGCTTGGTGACGCAGCTCATATGGTTGCCGGGGATTTCCACCAGCCGCCCGTCCTGCAAAGCCTCCGCCACCGGACCCGGCGCGCCATTGTCATGGTCCTCCGTGCCGTTCAGCACCATGGTCGGCGTGGCAATTTCGCCCAGCCGCGCGACATCGAAATCGCCGAAGCTGCTGACGATATGGCGCACCACTTCCGGGTCGATACCGGTGGTCTTCATGAACTGCGCGGCCATATAGCCAGTATCGCCGCGTTTCAGCGTGTCGATATGATCGACCACATGGACGAAATAATCGCGCCGCTTCTGCCAGTCGAGCAGCCCCTCCATGCCCATGCCCGACAGGATCAGGCGGCGCGGCGACGCGCCGTCCAGCACCAGCTTGATCGACGTGCGCGCGCCCAGAGAGAAACCAACCAGATCATAGTCGGCCAACCCCAGCGTGCGGATGATCCCCGCATTGTCCCGCGCCAATATGCCGGCGGGATAGGCGGCGGGGTCGGCCGGGGCGTCACTGTCGCCATGGCCGCGCAGATCCGGCATGATGCAGCGGAACCCCGCCTCCACCAGCCGCTGCGCCGTGCCATATTTGATCCAGTTCACATGCGCGCTCGACACCAGTCCATGGAGCAGCACAACGGGACGGCCTGCCGCATCGCCGAGTTCATGGACCGCCAGTTGCACCCCATCCTCGGCTTCGACATGGCGGGTCTTGAGATCGGTCATTCAGGCGTCTTTCCGGTTGCCGCGATCCAGCGGTCGGTGAGCGGTTGATTATCGCTCGTCCGCTGGCGCGGCAGGTCGGCTGTGTCAAGCCACGCCTCATGCAGGCTTTCCACGCCGAAATGGCTGGTCGGTCGGAAATAGCCCGGCTCGTCAAAGCTGCCGACGGTGAGGTCGATATTCTCCGCCCGTTCCTGAAAACTGAACCCCAGCGGCGTACCGCACGCCGAACAGAAGGGCCGTTTTGCGATCGGGGAGCTGACATACCAGTCCGGCTCCCCCTCCCAAGTCAGCGTGGCCTGCGGAACGTTCATAAAGGCGATGGACACGCCCCCGGTCGCGCGCTGGCACATGCGGCAATGGCAGAGATAGGCTTCGTCCGATGCGACCTCCGCCCGATACCGGACCCGTCCGCACTGGCATCCACCTGTCATGCTCCTGGTCATGATCTTCGCCTCCACACCGCGACTGTCACCGCCACAACGCTCCCGACCTGCGCAAGAGCCATGTCCTTTTGCGCGTCCCAGATGTCGCCCTGCTGCCCGTTGTAATAGTCCGCGGTATCGCCCGCCGCGACAAGGGTCAGCGCCCATTCGAAAATCTCGTACAGCGCGCTGACAAGGCCGATGGTGGCAAAGGCGGCGAACAGCGCGATCCCCGTTTCCATGCCATGTCGCCGCACCAGCCCCTGACGGATGGGCAGCGTCCACAGCAAGCCGAAGGAGAAATGGATCAGCCGGTCATAGTGATTGCGCGTCCATCCGAACGCGCCCGACACCGTGCAGCCCGTCAGCGTCCGCGCCCAGTCGTCATAGGGCACATAGCTGTAGATATAGCGCCCACCCAATGTGTGCAGCAGCATGAACAGCCAGATCGACGCGACGGAGGCAGTGGACAGGCTCCACCGCCGGATGAGCAGAGGCGCGGCGGCAATCAGGACGAGCGTCGGAATATGCTGGAGCGGCGCCAGCTCCGGATAGGGCTGCGCGATATTGGCCAGCACCACCGCGAGGAGGAGCGACGCCAGCATGGCCTTCTGGATGGCGGGCAGCGCCTTCACGCTGCCCCCATAGCCCATGGATCAGCCTTTCTTGAGGTGACGGCGGCCCAGCAACTCCGCGATCTGCACCGCGTTCAGCGCGGCGCCCTTGCGCAGGTTGTCCGACACGCACCACAGCGCCAGGCCATTGTCCACGGTCGGGTCTTCGCGCACGCGGCTGACGAAGGTCGCATATTCGCCCACCGCCTCGACCGGGGTGACGTATCCGCCGTCCTCACGCTTGTCGACCAACATGATGCCCGGCGCTTCACGCAATATGTCCTGCGCTTCCTTGGCGGAAATCTCGTTCTCGAACTCGATGTTGATCGATTCCGAATGGCCGACGAAGACGGGCACGCGCACGCAGGTCGCCGTCACCTTGATCTTGGGGTCGAGGATTTTCTTCGTCTCCACCACCATCTTCCATTCTTCCTTGGTGTAGCCATCGTCCAGGAAGACGTCGATGTGGGGGATCACGTTGAACGCGATCTGCTTGGTGAACTTCTTCGCCTCCGCCGTATCGCCGACGAAGATGTTGCGTGACTGCTCGAACAGCTCGTCCATGCCGACCTTGCCCGCGCCCGACACGGACTGATAGGTTGAGACAACGACGCGTGTGATCTTCGCCGCGTCATGCAGGGGCTTGAGCGCCACAACCATCTGCGCCGTGGAGCAGTTGGGGTTAGCGATGATGTTCTTCTTCTTGTAGCCATCGATGGCGTCCGGGTTAACCTCCGGCACGATCAGCGGCACATCGGGGTCCATGCGATAGAGCGAGCTGTTGTCGATCACCACGCATCCCGCCGCCGCCGCCCTGGGCGCATGGATTTTCGTCGGCTCCGACCCGGCGGCGAACAGGGCGATGTCCCAGCCGGTGAAATCGAAATGCTCGATATTCTTGACCTTGAGCAGCTTGCCGGAATCGCCGAAGTCGATCTCGGTGCCATGCGAGCGGGCGGAGGCGACCGCCGCGATCTCGTCGATGGGGAATTCGCGCTCCGCCAGGATGTTGAGCATTTCACGGCCCACATTGCCCGTGGCTCCTACGACGACGACCCTGTAACCCATGATGCTGCTCCAGATAATCCTTGGCGGATAGATCGGCGCGGATAGCCGATTGTGGTCACGGGGCATAGGAACTATTCAGTTCGCAAAACAGATACGGGCCGCATCACCAGTGAAACATACCATCGGGGGAATGATGGTGGGGGGGGAATGATGGCCTGTTACCGTAATGCGCGCCTGCTGCTGGTCGCGGCGCTATCGATCCTGACCGCCGCCTGTGCGACGGACAGGCCATTGGAAACGGCCTGCCCCGCGCTGGAGCGGTTCACCTATCCGAAATTGGGTGAGGCGGAGGCGGCATCGCCTGCCGTCGCGACCACTGGAGCCGCCGCACCCTATCGCAGAAGCGTCGCCGTCCCTCAGGCCGCCAATGACAATGAACCCGGCCCCGCCACCCCGCCGCCGCCCGACAGCATGGATGCGGTGTTGCAGCAGGCCTATCGCACGACCGAGGCGCCGCCACCACTTGCCAAACCACGCTACAGCGACGCGCTGATCCTCTCCGGCGGTGGCCAATGGGGTGCCTATGGTGCGGGCGTCATCACCGGCTGGACCATCCATGGCCGCCTGCCCGCCCGCATCGTGACCGGCATATCGACCGGCGCGCTACAGGCGACCTTTGCCTATCTGGGCGAGGACAAGGCGTTGGTGGAGGCCTATTCGATCACGAACGAGCGGCAGCTTGCCATCCGCCACGGCAATGGCTTTTTCCTGCGCCATGCCTCCACCGCCGACATCGCGCCGCTCAAAACCTATGTCCGCGCGCATATCGGCCCGCTCATCCCGGCGGTGGCGACGGAATATCGCCAGTCGGGACGCAAGCTGCTGGTCGGCGCGGTCGATGGCCTGAGCGGCCGGTTCCACATCATCGACCTGACGGAGATCGCCGCCGATGCCGAACTGACAGAACCCCAGCGGCTGGATTGCTACTCCGCCGCGCTCATGGCCTCCGCCGCCGTGCCCGTGATCTTTCGGCAGGTGTCGATCAACGGACGCCCGTGGCTCGACGGCGGCGTGCGCCATGCGCTGTTCCTGCCCGACATCATCCGCCGCATCGGCACCGCCCATGCCGCCGCCGGGCGGCAGGCTGTCGCGACGGACAATACGGTCTGGGCGATCAAGAACGGGGTGACGTCGATAGGCGCACTGCCCGCCCTCCCCGCAAAACTTCTGCCCACCATATTGCGATTGCGGACCATCGTGTTCGACGAACTGGAGTCCAATTCCCTCGACCTTGCCGCCTATCAGGCGGGCAAACAGGGGCTACGCCTCTACGCCACGACCGCAGACGGCTGGGACAAGAGCGGCCTGCCGGAGTGCCGGGACGTGCGGTCCGGCATGGAGGACGCGATCTTCGACCCCGCCTTCATGCGATGCCTGCTGTCCTATGGCGAGGGGCGATGGCTCAACGGCGGGACGCCGTGGGTGCTGCGCGATCCGGGTTAACCGGGCGAGAGGCCCCATAAAAAAGGGGAGAGGCACCGCAGCGCCCCTCCCCCCAATTTCACCGCCCCACCCGTCTTACCAGACCAGCGGCACCGTCTTCGGGCCGACCACGCCGCCCGGCCAATATTCGATCTTGTGCCCCGGCTTGACCTGAAAGTCGGGAATGCGCTTCAGCCATTCCTCCAGGCAAATCTTGATCTCCAGCCGCGCAAGGTGCGCGCCCATGCAGCTATGCACGCCGCCCGCGAACGCCAGAATCGGCTTGCGCGGACGATGGAAATTGACCTCCGTCGGATTGGGGAAGATTTCCGGGTCGTAGTTGCAGGCCGGCAGGACGCTCGTCACCTTGTCGCCCTTCTTCATCGCCACGCCGCGGATTTCGACATCCTGCGTCAGCGTGCGACCGGAGAAGGTCACGGTGTAGACGCGCAGCAGTTCCTCGACGATGTTGTTGATATTGTCGTGGCTGTTGATGATCTCCTGCCGCCGCTCCGGATTCTCGGCCAGCCAGACCCAGATGTTGTTCAGCGTCGCGAACACCGTGTCGAGGCCCGCGATGAACACGAAGAAGACGAAACCGAACGTCTCCTTGTCGGTCATCGGCTCGCCGCCCGGCTTGCCGTTGACGATCGCGCTGACCAGAAACTCATCGGGATTGGCCCGCTTCTCCGCGATCACCTTGCCCAGATATTGCGAGACTTCGCCCATCACCTGCACGGCGACCTGCTTGTCCTGCGCATGGAGCAGGCCCATGGCCCAGCGGACGAACTCGTCCATCATGTCGCGCGGCAGGCCCATAAGGTCGAGGAACACGCCGACCGGCAGCGGACGACCGAAATCCTTGGCGAACTCGCACTCGCCCTTGTCCACGATATTGTCGAGCAGGTCGTTGGCGAGTTGGCGGATGCGCCCTTCCATCGCCATGATCGCCTTGGGCGTGACCAGCGGATCGACCAGCGCGCGATATTTGCGATGCTCCGGCGGATCGACTTCCAGCGGCAGGATGCGCCAATAGTCATTGGGATCGCGCGGGAACGGGCCGGTGCCGAAGGTCGTGAAATATTCCGGCTTGCGCAGCGCGAAATAGGCATCCTCATATTTCAGCAACTGCCAAGCAGGCGGGCGGTGATCGCTGCCCGGATCATAATAGATCGGCGGCGCCTTGTCGTGCAGTTCCGCCATATATTTATGCGGCCCGGCCAGGAATTCCGCCCCGTCCGTCACCTTGGCGTCATAAACCAGTTCCGCGGGAACATGATCGGGAATGGGCTTTCGCCCGGTTGCAGCCTGTGTGCCGGCCATTGTCTCTCTCCTCGATTATCGCGATCAATATTGGGATTCGGGCAGATGGACGATCAGGCCGTCCAGTTCGTCTGAAATGGTCAACTGGCAGCTCAGACGACTGGTCGGCTTGACCTCGGCAGAGGCGGCTTCCAGCATTTCCTTCTCGACGCCCTCGGCTTCGCCGACGCGATCGATCCAGGAATCGTCGACATAGCAGTGGCAGGTCGCACAGGCCAGGCCGCCGCCGCATTCCGCCACAATGCCTTCGACCATGTTGTTCAGCGCGCCTTGCATGACGGTGTCGCCGCTCGCCACGTCGACCTTATATTCCCTGCCGTCGTGCTCGATGTAGGTCACCAGGGCCATCACTAAGTCTCCGCTCTCAAATTTCGATTTTTATGGAGAACGCCGTTCTCTGATATGCACATAGCATCCGGGTGGTTAAGGAGAAAGAACTTTGTTCTCATTTTTGTGAGGTTCCTTGGCGACGACGCCCCGCTCCGTTCCTGACGCCCTGCCCGCTCCCCGGCGTGGCCGCCCACCTGCTGGCGCGACCCCGACGAGCGAGGATGTTGCAGAGGCCCGCGCGCGTCAGATCATCGACGCGGCCTATATATTGCTGGAGGAAGCCGGGCTGGAAGGCCTCACCATCCGTGCCGTGCTGACCCGTACAGGCCTGTCCCGCCGCGCGTTCTACGAACGATTCGCGGGCAAGGACGACCTTGTCCTGGCGGTTTTCGAACATACGATCCGGCTCGCAGCCGAACAATATGAAAGGCAGACCAGCCACCTCCCCGACCCGCAGGAAAGGTTGCGGCTGATCGTCCTGTCCATCGCGCTGGCGCGCGGGTCGTTGGAGGACATGAACGCCCGGACCGAAAATCATCCACGCGGCGCGGCGCTGAGCCGGGAGCATCTCCGCCTCGCGGAATCGCGGCCCGATGAATTGCAGGGCGCGCTCAGCCCGCTGCTGTCGCTGATCGCCCGGATCGTCGCGGACGGCATCGCGATCGGGCAGTTCCGGCAGGCGCGGCCCGAACGGTTGGCGACCTTGATCTACAACCTCGTCGCGACGACCGTCCATGCCCAGCTTCTGGCCGAGGAAGCAAGCCATCCCGATACGGAGCGGCGGGAGGAACTCGCCGCCGACATTTGGGAATTCTGCAGGCGCGCCATCGCCGCCTGAGGCTTACCGGCGCGCGAGTGCGTGAGCCGGGATCGCGCCATTGTGGGGCAGGACCGCCGCGACTTCCTCTTGCCGCTGCCTGCGCACCTGCTGCCAGCGTTCCCACCGCATCCGCCTGAACTTGCCCATCAGGTAGAAGGCGGCAGGCCACAACAGGGTGAGCGCAATATCGCCCAGCGTGTCCGCCCAGCGCCAGCTGCCATAGAAGCTGTAGTCGAGCACTTCATTGACCAGTTCCGCGCCGATCACCGCATGCAGGGCGATGGTCGATGCCCGCCGCGTGCGCAGCAGCATCTGCACGCCGAGATAGATCATCAGTCCGGCATGAATATGCGCCATCGGATGGCTCATACCCAACCCGTCCAACACGTCGCGCGTGAACAGCACATAGTCGCTTGCGATATCCATGCCCCGCTATGAGGCACAGCGGGTAAAAGCCTCGCTAACAGACGCGCCCGAAAGCAAAAAAATCGCGCACGACCGGCATTGTTTCGTGCGCGACTTTCACTCGTCAGAAATCGACCGTGGCCGAAACCCACAGGCGCCGCCCCTCCTGATTGATCGAATAGGCCGGGGTGTAGGTGGTCACCGCTCCCGCCTGATACGGCACATAGAGCGCATAGTCGGTGTTCAGGATATTATAGACCGTCGCCGCCACCCGGAAAGCGGGCGCGACCTGGAACGATCCGCCGAGGTGGAAGACCTCATAGGCGCGGAAATCGCCCACCGCCCGCTGCTGCGCATTGTCGCCGCGCCAGCGGCTGGAGCGGATGTCCGCCCGCGCCCACACCGACGTCCGGCTGTTCAACCGCCAGCGCAGATTGCCGTTCAGCATATGCTCCGGCATGCCGACCAGCGGCAGCCCCTGCTGCGCGCCGCTTTTCTGCTCCGTATCGGTATAGGTGTAGTTGACGCCCAGCGTCACGGCGGGGGTGAAGGTGAAGCGTGCCGCGACCTCCACACCGCGCGTCACCGCCCGGTCGATGTTGATCGACTGGCCGAACAGGTCGACGGCGGGGAACGGTCCTACGTCGAGGCAGCCCGGCTCATTCTCGAACCCCGGAAAGCGGCAGTTCGGAATACCGGGTCCGCTCGCGATCTTGTCCCTGAACTCATTGTTGAACAGGGTGACGTTGCCGCTGAAGAAGCCGCCGTTGCTGTCGTAATAGAGGCCCGCTTCATAGCTGGTGCTGATTTCGGGCTTCAGGCCCGGAGTACCGATCAACGGAACGCGCCCCTGACTGCCGAAGCCGATGATCCCTTCCGCAATCTGTTCGAGGCGCGGCGTCTTGAAACCGCGCGCGACGCCGCCCTTGAGCGTGACATGATCGTCGATGTTCCACACCGCATAGGCACGCGGCGACCACTTCCCGCCAAAGGTGGAATGGCGGTCGTAGCGCGCGCCGCCGGTCAGGTTGAACCCCTCGACGACGGTCCACGTCGCCTCCGCAAAGCCCGCCCATTGGGTGAAGGCGAAAGGCGCGGGCGCGACGCCATCGACCATCCGCGCCCACCAATATTGCCCGCCGACCGTGAAGGCGACGGCACCGAATTTTCCGGCAAAGCGCGAGTCCAGAATGTCGTTGCGTGAATCCAGCGTCCGCGCGCTCCCCGCCACGACGCCCGGCGTGCCCGGCGGCACGGTGCGACCGATCGTCTCCGTCTCGTTGCGGGTGAAGGTCGTGTCGAGCGTGCCGAAACCCGTGCGCCAGCTATGCGCGGCGACATAGTTGACGCGGTTGAACCGCTGCCTGTCCGAATAGCCGCCCTGTACACCCAGCGTGCCGAGTTGGCCGCTCGTATTGTCATAAGTCTGCTCGTTGCGATCATATTCGATCCACAGGTCGTGGTCGCTATGCGGCGTCAGCGACAGGCGCCCGCCATAGGTGTAGATGTCCGACCGCACCGGATTGCGTCCCAGCGTCAGCGTCGATGTGCTGCCGGGATTGACGATATTGGATGCCTCCCGGTGCAGGACGCTGCCCCGCAGGGTCAGGCCCAGCAGATCCTTCACCAGCGGCCCCTGCGCATAGGCATTGGCGGAATGGATGTTGCCGAAGCGATCGTCCTGCTGGAACGTCGTCTCCGCCGTCGCGGTGCCCGCCCAGCGGTCGCCCACCTTTCGCGTGATGATATTGATCACGCCGCCCATCGCGTCCGAACCATAGAGGGTGGACATGGGGCCGCGCACGACCTCGATCCGGTCGATGGCGGAATAGGGCGGCAGGAAGCCGGTGGAAGATTCCCCGAAACCATTGGGCGTCACATTGCCCGGCGCATTCTGGCGGCGGCCATCGATCAACACCAGGGTATAGTCGCTCGGCATACCGCGGATGGAGATATTGAGGCCGCCGGTCTTGCCTGCCTCCCCGCCGACATCCACGCCCTGCACATCCTGCAACGCTTCCGCCAGACTGCCGAAACGTTTGTCCTGCAAGTCTTCCCGGTCCAGCACGCTGATGCTCGCCGGAGCCTCGCGGATCTTTTGTTCATAACCGGCGGCGGTCACGACGATGGTGTCGTCGCGCACATCCGCCGCATCCGCCGCGAACGCGGGCAGGCTGGCGACACAGGTCAGGACAAGCAGACTGGTGCTCGCAAGCCGACGGCCCGCGAGGCTGGAAACCCCGAAGTTCATAAAACCCCCAAATATTAGCTAACGCTAATCATTCTCATCAGATGGGCGCGGGATGAAAGCGAGGCGCAGCCGTGTCAACTCACCGCGGCAGGCCGGACCTATCCAGCAACCATTTGATTTATTGAGGAAACAGGAGCGCCCGAATGTCGTTGTTTCGGACATGCTCCGTGTACAATGGGACATGATCGGAAAACTGGCGTCCCGCCCGGCCAGAACCCTAGGACGCACTCACCGCCGAACGATGCAGCGGAAACCGATGTGAGAGGTCGATGTGTCGATGGGCTGCGCCCAACGCGCCGCCGGGCGATAGCGGCGGCAGTAGTTGACCGCGCACAGATGCGACCCGCCCTTGAGCACGCGGCGTGGCAGGGCGACCGGGGCGTTCGGATCGACACTGTCGCGCATCCGGTCGCTCTCCCGTTTCGGCGTGCCGCAGCAGGAGGCGAAGCGATCGGGACCGTCCGCGAACCAGTCCGCCGTCCACTCCCACACATTCGCGATCATATCATAGAGGCCGAAGCCGTTGGCCGGATAGCTGCGCACCGGAGACGTGCGTTCGAGGCCGGGAGCGGCGAGATTTTCCGCCGGAAACACACCCTCCCAATATTTGGCGAGCCGCTGCCCATCGGGCTCCAGTTCGTCGCCCCAGCCATAGGCCGCGCCATCCAGACCGCCACGGGCCGCATATTCCCATTCCGCCTCAGTGGGCAGCGCCTTACCGACCCATGTCGCATAGGCCTCCGCATCCTCCGCCACGACATGCACGACGGGATGATCGTCCAGTCCGGCCAGCGTGCTTGCCGGGCCAAAGGGATGACGCCAGTCCGCATTGGGTATGAAGCGCCACCAGTCCGGTGCAGCGCCGTCCGCATAGCTCATGCCCTGAACGTCGTCGGGCGGCAGGAAAACCGATGAGCCGGGCACCAGCATGTCCGGCGTATAGCCCGGAAAATCGAGGGCCGACAGGAACCGCTCGGCCAGCGTCATATAGCCGGTCGCCGCCACGAACGCGGCGAACTGCGCATTGGTGACGGGCGTTTCATCCATCCAGAAATCGCCGACGGTGACGGACCGGACCGGAGCCTCCTCCGGATAGAAATCCTCCGACCCCATGCGGAAAGCCCCGCCCCGGATCAGGCGCATATTTTCAAGCTTGCCGCCCCGTCGGCTGGCGCCCTTGCTCGTCTGCTTCGCCTGTTTCCTGAAATTCGGAGCGGGCACGCGCAATCCTTCTAAAATGAACCGTGAGACGCCTATTCCCACAAGCGAGCGGCACACGAAAGGGGGCGGATTGGAACGCCGCCCCCTTCCCCGTTCGGATCGCCCCTTATTTCAGGTCGAGATGCGTCTCGCCCAGCGGCTGATTGAACGGCTGCCGTGCGGCGGGGTCGTTGCTGACCTGCGATCCGCGATCCTGAGCGATATCGAAGCTCTCGCTGAAGGAACCGGCCGATGTCTGGAACTGCTTCACCGCTCCCTCCGCAACGACCTGACCATTGACCAGCAGGCGGATCGATCCGGGCGACGGCTTCGGGATGAAGACAACCGGCGCCGACCCTGTCGGTACGAAGTCATAGCCGACAGTCACAGGCCCGGCGGGCAGCGTCTGCGGCGCGACGATCGTGTCACGGTGCTGGCCGAACGCATTACTCTCGAACGCGAGGCGACCGTTCTTCACATAGAGGACAAAGCCGCCGAGCCGTCCGCCCTCCGCCAGAACCGCACCATTGCCCTTCGCCGCATCCCCCTTGATCGCCACCGTGAAGCGATGCGCCTTGCCGGTCAGTTCGGGAACCGCCGCCTGAGGCAGCGCGCTGATATCGGGCTGATAGACAAAGGCCTTGCGCCGGGGATCGACGATGGTGGGCGCCCCGCCGGGTATCGGGATCAGGGGGAACACGCCGTTGCGCTGTCCCTCTGCGACGAAATCGGCCTTGAGTTCTTCCAGCTTGGCGGGATTTGCGGCAGCCAGATCGGTCGCCTCACTAAAATCCTTTGCGACATTATACAGCTCCCAGCGGTCGGTCGCCGTGTCATCCTGATAGACCCGCGGCAGGTTTTCGAGCAGCTCCCACGGCTTGTACTTACGCTTTGCCGCCGCGACCCATCCATCCTTGTAGATCGCCCGATTGCCAAAGATTTCGAAATATTGGGTGGTGTGCGTCTCCGGCGCCTGCGCATTGGTGAAGGTCGCGACGAGGCTGTGGCCTTCGAACGGGATCTGCTTCACCCCGTCGATCTCGGATGGCAGCGCGATCCCGGCGGCGTCGAGGATGGTCGGCGCAATGTCGTTGACGTGCCCGAACTGCGACCGCACCTGTCCCGGTGCCGCCGTATGGCCCAGCCAGCTGACGATCAGCGGATTGCGCGTGCCGCCAAAGTGGGACGCGACCTGCTTCATCCACTGGAACGGCGTGGTCGTCGCCCATGCCCATGCTGCCGAATAATGATTGGACAGATCGGGGCCACCGAATTTGTCGAGAGCGGCCAACTGTGTCGGCACATCATGCGCCGCACCGGCCGCCGACGCCGCCTCATTGCCCAGACGCCCTTCGACGCCGCCTTCCGCACTGCCGCCATTGTCGCCCACGACATAGAGCACCAACAGGTTTTCACCGCCGGGACGGGCGCGCAGCGTATCGATCAAGCGACCGACTTCCGCATCGGTATGCTCGATGAACGCCGAATAGACCTCCATCTGGTGCGCATAGAGCTTGCGTTCGTCGGCGGAGAGGCTCGACCATGCGGGCAGCCCTTCCGGCCGGGGCGTCAGCTTCGTATCCTTGGGCACGACGCCCAGCCGCTTCTGCCGGGCGAGCGCCTGCTCGCGATAGACGTCCCAACCCGCATCGAACCGCCCCTTGTTCCGGTCGATCCACTCCTGCGGCGCATGATGCGGCGTATGCGCCGCGCCCGTCGCGAAGTAGAGGAAATAGGGCTTCTCCAAGGCCACGGCATCATGGTCATCGACCCATCCGACCGCCTTGTCGACCAGATCGCTGGTCAGGTGATAGCCCTGCTGCGGCGTGGCGGGCGTGGGAATGGCCGTGGTGTCATTATAGAGATGCGGCTCCCACTGATTATCCTCGCCGCCCATGAACCCATAGAAATGGTCGAAGCCCAGCCCGGTCGGCCAGTGGTTGAACGGACCGGCAGAGGAGATTTCCCACTTGGGCGTGTTATGCCATTTGCCGAACGCGGCGGTCGAATAGCCATTGCCCTGAAGGATACGCGCGATGGACGCGGTTTCCTGCTTCCAGACCGAGTTATAGGCGGGAAACCCCGCTGCAACATCGGCCAGATTGCCATAGCCCACCTGATGCTGGTTACGCCCCGTCAACAGCGATGCGCGCGTCGGCGAGCAGATCGCGGTGGTATGGAAGCGATTGTAGCGCACACCGTTTGCGGCCAGCCGGTCAAGGTTAGGCGTGCGGGCCAGCCCGCCAAAGGTCGATGTTGCGGCAAAGCCCACATCGTCCAGCAGGATGACCAGCACATTGGGCGCGCCCTTCGGTGCCTGCACGGCCTTGGGAAACGCCGGGACGGACGTCGCCCGCGTCAGGCCGATCTTGCCGGTAAATCCTTCGCCCGTCCCCGGAGCGGTCTGGGCCATCCCCGCCGAAGCCAGTCCGGTCGTGGCGAGAAGCAGTGCGGCGCGCACCAAAAATGACATGGTAATCCCCTTTGTCGGTATCGTTCTTTGAGGCGTGAAATGCGGGGTGAGCGGTTACGGGCGATAGTCCGCCTTGGTCGGCAGGATGACCCCGACGTCCTTCGCATAGGCGTCCCATGCGCCGATCAGCGTCTTGAGCCGCTCCGGCTCGGCCAGTGCAAGGTCGCGTGTTTCGCCCGGATCCTGCGCGATGTTGAACAGGCGCCAGCTTCCATCGCCAATGTCGGTGATTTTCCAGTCGCCCTGCCGGATCGCGCGTGAGCCGAATAATTCGGTCCCGATCGCATCATCGGACGCATAGACACGCTCGGCCCGCCCGGTGAGATAGGGAACCCAGCTCTTCCCGCGAATGGGTGTCACGGTCCGGCCCTGAAACACGCCATTGGGCTGCGGCACATGCGCGAGGTCGAGCAGCGTCGGCACGACGTCCGCAACCGATGTGAAGGCGCTGGCGACGCCCTGCCGCGTAAAGCCCTTGTAGCCGGCGAACGCCACCGTATGCGTGCCGCCCTCAGTCGCATAGGCCTTGTAGAGCCAGGACGGAGCGGTCGCCGCCTGTGCCCAGCCGGGGCCTATTCCCACATAGCTGTTGGCATTGCCGCGATTGGCCAAACTGTTGTCCGCCGCCGCGATGGACTTGGTGATCAGCGGCAGGGGATTGTCGGTGAAGTCCATCCCCTCCGCGCCATTGTCGGCCAGGAAGACGATGACGGTGTTGTCATACTGCCCGCTCCGCTTCAACTCTGCCACGACCCGGCCGACATTCTGATCCATCCGGTCGACCATCGCCGCATAGATTTCCATGTTGCGCGCGGATTCCTGCTTCTGCTGCGCAGTCAGCGAATCCCAACCGCCTTTCTTGAGCACCGGCAGATGCGCGACGACCGCCGGGTCGGTCAGCCCCAATTGCGCCTGACGCTTGAGCCGCTGGAGGCGCAGCGCGTCGAAGCCCGCATCATAGCGCCCCTTATATTTCGCAATGTCCGCGCGCGGCGCCTGCAAGGGCCAATGCGGCGCGGTGAAGGCCAGATAGGCGAAGAAAGGTTTCTTTCCCTCCGCGCCGGTGGACGATGCCTTGATCTCGTCGATCAACTGGCTTGCGAAATAGTCGGAGGAATAGAAATCCTGCGGCAACTGGTTCAGCACCTTGCCGTCGCGGGTGTAGGTGTATCCGGCCTTGGCGGGATCGGTCGAAAGCTCCTTCCCGAAATGATTATGGCCGCCCTGCAACAGCGCGAAACTCCGCTGGAACCCGCGCGCATGGGGATCTTGCGCAGGGGTGAGGCCGAGATGCCACTTGCCGGAGAACAGGGTGCGATACCCGCCCGACCCCAGCAATTCCGCGAGCGAGGCGACGTCGGGGCGCAGATAGCCCTCATGCCCCGGCTGCCCCTTCTGATTGGGGGCGAGAAGTTCCGCCATCGAACCCAGCCCGGCCTTGTGGTTATCCGTTCCCGACAACAGCATCGAGCGGGTCGGGGAACAGGTGGGCGCGGTATGGAAGCCGGTCAGGCGCGTGCCCGTCGTGGCAATGGCGTCAAGGTTGGGCGTC
>DASVNT010000166.1:0-13766 GCA_036383715.1 Sphingobium sp.
CCGCGCGGCTGGATCATCCCGATGCGCTGATCGCGCGCCATCGCATCCGACACCAGCGCGCGATACCGTGGCTCGAAGACATGCAGCGGCAGGTGCATGCGCGGAAACAGGATCGCCCGGCCCAGCGGAAAGATCGACAGGCGCCGGGATGCGAGCGGCATGGGCGTCAGGCGAACAGGATGGAGGCGAGGCGGCGGCGCTGCGTCGCGACCCACGGGTTTTCCAGCCCCACAGCCTCGAACAGCGTCAGCAACTGGTTGCGCGCGGCGCTCTCGTTCCAGTCGCGGTCCTTGGCGATGATGGCCAGCAGCGCATCCGCCGCCGCATCATGATTGCCATTGCCCATCTGACCGTTGGCGAGTTCGAACAGCGCGTCGAGATCGTCGGGATTGGCGGCCACGCGCGCCTCGATCCCGCTGAGGTCGGCGACGGGCTTGGCATTGGCGGCGAGGTCCAGTGCGGCACGGGCGCGGGTCACGGCGGCATCGCGCGCCAGTTCCTCCGAAAGCCCGTCCAGCACGGCCTGCGCTTCCTCGATTCGGCCCAGCGCCGCCAGAGCGCGGATATGGCCGCCCGCTACCTCGGCATTGTCCGGCGCCATGTCGGCCAGTTGCGCAAAGACGCTGTGCGCCCGCTCCGCATCGCCTTCGGCCAGCACTTCCTCCGCCATGGCGATCAGGGGCGCGATGTCCTGCGCCTGACGGCTGGCGTCCGTTTCAAGGGGCAACTGGGACAGGATCTGGTCGAGATATTGCTTGAGCTGACCCTCGGTGCGCGCCTGCGTCAGGTCGGCGACAGGCTGGCCCTGGAACACCGCATAGACGGTCGGGATCGACTGCACGCGAAACTGGTTTGCGATGAACTTGTTCTTGTCGACGTCGATCTTGACGAGAATCACGCCCTTGTCGGCATAGTCTGCCGCGACCTTTTCGAGGACGGGGCTGAGCTGCTTGCAGGGGCCGCACCATTCCGCCCAGAAATCGACGATCACCAGCGCGTTCTGCGACGGTTCCACCACGTCGCGACGAAATTCCGCAATCGCCTGCTTGTCCTGCTCGCCCAGACCCAAGGTCGCCACATCAATCTCCCATATTCCGGCGCGTTGGCACCGGCCCGCATATGGGGTGGAGGGGGCCGGAAAGGCAAGAGAGAGCGCGGATTCTTCTCCCGTTTCCGCGTCGTGCGATTTTGTGCTTGCCGACCTGCAACACCGCTGCTAGTTGGCCGCCTCACCCGACGGGACTGCGGTTCCGCCAAACGCCAGAGCGGGCGTAGCTCAGGGGTAGAGCACAACCTTGCCAAGGTTGGGGTCGAGGGTTCGAATCCCTTCGCCCGCTCCAGTTTTCCGACATTCAGAGCATTTCCCCATGGGGGACCGGACTCGGTTTGCCGCGTTTCGGATTCGGCTGGCCGCTCGCCGGGTTGATACGCGGGCGTTCCGGGATTCTAGCCGGTGGAAACAGCGGACAGAAACGGGTCATTCATGAAGAAGCACATCATCACGGTCGCAGCTCTGGCGCTCACGGGCCTCGCGGCGCCTGCCTATGCCGACGGTCTGGGCGTGGAGGCCGATTACGGGCGCGCCGATGGCCGCTGGGGGGCAGAAGTGGGCGCGGGCTATGCCATCGGCCTTGGCGGGTTCAAGCTGACGCCGGGTGCGGGCGTGTTCATCCGCGACGGCGGCACGCGCGTCTATGGCCGTGCGGAGGCGACCTACACGCTGCCCGCCTCCGCCACGGTCGGCCTTGGCGTCCGCGTCAGCGAGGAACGCACGCGGCCCTATGCGACCGTCGCCTTCCCGATCCTGCCCAAGGTGGCGATCAAGGGGAATGCGTGGAGCAAATATTATACGCTGGGCGTGACCGTCGGCTACTGAGCCAGTGTCTGCGCCCGTAACTGCGTCGGGGACAGGTCGAACCACTTGCGGCAATAATGGGTCATCGCGGACTGCTCGACAAAGCCCAGCCGCTCGGACACTTGCGACAGGTCCATGGCGGTCTGTTGCAGATAATAGAGCATCATGTCGCGGCGCACATCATTCTTGATCTGCTGGAAAGAGCTGCCCTCGCGCGCCAGTCGCCGGTGCAGGGTGCGCGGGTGCAGGGCCAGTGCGGCGGCGACCCGATCATTGGTGCAATATTCGCTGTCGATCCCGCGCATGACGAGCGCGCGCACCTGCGCGTGGACGGGCGGGCGGCGCTGCGGATAGTGCGTGTCGATGAACGCCGCGATGCGAGCGTGCACCTCCTCATCGGGGTTGAGGATCGGGCAGTCGAGGTCGGCCTCGTGGAACAGGATGCTGTTCGCCTGCAGCCCAAAGCGCACCTCGCACCCGAACATGCCGCGATAGACGCGCATGGGCGAGAGGGGCTGGTGCCGGAACACCACGCAGCGCGCGCGTATGCGCCCGCCCGTCGCCTCCATCGCGGAATGATGTGCGACCAGCAGGATCTGCTCCACCGCCTGAACCCGGTTAGGCAGGCCGTCGAGCAGGATGTCGTGGCCCAGCGACACGAACCCCTCCCAATGGGATTGCCGCAGCCAGATGGTCGCGGCGAGGCTGTGGGCATGGCTGTGGCTGGTGACGAAGCGCAGTGCCTCGCCAAAGGTCCGGCTATGCTTCATCGCGATGACGAGGGGGCTGTCGATCTTCCCTGACTGCTTCGTGCCCAGCCGCATGCCGAAATCGGGGCAGGCGAGCCGCGCGGCGGACAATTCCATCAATTCCACCGTCTGCCGGTAGCTGGCTCGCGCCGCGCCGGTCAGAAAGGCGTCGGCGTCGATCCCCGCTTCGGTCAGCAGCGCGCGTGGATCGCCGCCCAGTTCCTCCACCAGTTCGGGGAAGAGGTAGAGCATCTGCATCTCCACCGCGTCATAGCGGGTGAGCATGTCCACCACGGGCGCGGCGACGATCGTCCTGGCCATATGTCCTCCGGTCCCCGCCGATATAGGGCGGGGAATCCGGTTCGTCAGGCGGTTATATCCCGAAGCGGGCGGTGATCCGCACGTCGCGGCCCGCCAGCGGGGCAAAGTCCTTCAGCACGCTGGACGCGCGGCGGGCCTCCACGTCGAACAGGTTGTTGCCGGTCAGCAGCAGCGACACCTTGTCATTGCCCTTGATCGGCCTCCAGCTGAGGGAGGCGTTGACCATGGTGAAGTCGTTCGTGCGCGTCTCGAAGGTCGTGAAGCGGTTCTGGACAAAGCTATGCTCCACCTCGACCCGCCCAGTCAGCCGGTCGGACTGCGCCTCCAGCCCGCCGAGGATGCGCGCGGGGGGGATGCGGGGCAGGGGGCTGTCGTCCACGCCGCTGGCATGGACATAATCGCCCACCAGATCGAGGTTGATCGCATAGGGACCGGCGCGGCCCAGAAGGACGGTCATGTCCGCTTCTGCGCCGTAATAGCGCGCCTTGCCCTGTGTGAACTGGAAGCAGGGCAGGTCCACATCGCGCCCGCTGGGGGCGGCTCCAGCCTCGCAGATCGCCTGATCCACCTGATTTTCGCCGATATAGTTGGAGAACCAGCTGTAATAGGCGGAGGCGTCGATGGCGAAGCCGGGCTTGTGGACGTGCAGCGTGGCCTCGACCGTCCATGCCTTTTCCAGCTTGAAGTCGGGATTGCCATATTCCCAGCTTTGCGTGCCGCCATGCGGACCGTTGGCGAACAATTCCTCCGCCGAGGGGGCGCGCTCCGTGCGGGACACGTTGATGCCCGTGCGGACGTCCTGTGCCAGGGCATAGGACAGGCCCGCCGAGCCGGAGACGGCGTCGAAGTCGCGCTTGCCGCTGAAGAATCGCCCCTCAGGGTCGTTGGCGGCGCGCAGCGTGCTATGCTCATAGCGCGCGCCGCCCTCGATGCGGAGCTTGCCGAGGTCGAGTTGTTGCAGGGTGAACAGACCGGTGCGATCGGTCAGGTTATTGGGCAGGAACGCCTCGTCGCCGTTCACGTTGAAGTCGCGGTGCAGATATTGCACGCCCGACGCACCCGACCAGCCGCCGCGATTGGCCTGCACCAGTTCCAGCCGTCCTTCTATGCCCTTGCTCTTGAAGGCGGTGGCGATGGAGCCATCCTCCCCCAGTTCATAATGGCGATAGGCAGCATAGGCGGCACGGGCGCGGATGCGTTCGATAAAGCTGCCACCCGTCTCCACATCGGCGCGCACGTCGACGCGGTTCTGGACGATCGAGAGGCGAGGGGCTTCCTGACCCTGACCCGATTCCGTAGCGTAGCGGATGGGCACGCCATAGAGGCTGTCATAATGGCTGAAGGCGATGCCGACATTGGCGGTGTCGGTCACGACGGCGCCGCCAAAGCCCGCCGTCCATGTCTCCGCACCCGTATTGGGCAGGCGGCCCCGGATATTGGCGGAGGCGGCGAAGTCCGGGTCGTCGGGTGTCGTCGGCCCCGCCGCCGCCGTCAGCGCCGCCGCGCGCGCCGGGCCGGAGAGGGCATAGCCGGGGATGCGCAGGTCGCTGCTCTTGAGGTAGGAGCCATTGGCGTTGACCACGAAGCTCTGGCCGACCGCCACGTCTGCCGATCCGGAGACGGAGCGTTCCTTTGCGGCGGTGCCATAGCTGGCCATGCCGTCGAAGCTATAGCCGTTTTCGGGCATCGCGCGGGGGATGCGCTTGTCGATCACATTGACCACGCCGCCTGTCGCCGCCGAGCCGAAGAGGAGGGAGGCCGGGCCGCGCAGAACCTCAACACGCTCCGCCAGCAACGGGTCGATGACGACGGCATGGTCGACGGAGGTGTTCGACACGTCGATGGAGCCGATGCCGTCGGACAGCACGCTGACGCGCTCCCCTTGGAAACCGCGCAGGATCGGGCGGGAGGCGTTGGGACCAAAGGCGGTGGAGGACACACCCGGCTGCCGCGCCAGCGTCTCGCCGATGGTGGAGCGCAGGTCGCGCTGGAGCGTTTCGCCCGTCACGATGGAGGTGCCGGACAGCACGTCGCGCTCGCTGGTGCGCAGGGGGGCGGACACCACGATCTCGCCACCGTCGTCATGGCTGTGGGCCGAAGTGGTCGGCGCGTCGTCGGCATGGGCAGTGGCCCCCGACGCCAAAATGGCAATGCCGAGGCCGTAGGTAATCGCGCGCATAGATGATCCCGTCTTATGTCCCTGAGTCGTAGGACGCGATAAAGGTAACGTTGTATCATCTCAATCGAAGAATTCTCCATTCGTCGCGAGGATGCCACGCTTTGCTGGCGGACGACGGGGCATCGCTATTGGACGCCCGCCACTTGCGCGCGGTTCAGCGTCCCCAGCGTTCCGACGATCCCAAACCAAAAAGGGCGCCCCACATGGGACGCCCTTCCAATCCTGTCGCTGCCGCCGACCTTATTGGTCGAGGAAGCTGCGCATCTTGCGGCTGCGGCTGGGGTGCTTCAGCTTGCGCAGCGCCTTTGCCTCGATCTGGCGGATACGTTCGCGGGTCACGCTGAACTGCTGACCCACTTCTTCGAGGGTATGGTCGGTGTTCATGCCGATGCCGAAGCGCATGCGCAGCACGCGCTCCTCGCGAGGGGTGAGCGATGCCAGAACGCGCGTGACCGTTTCCTTGAGGTTTGCCTGAATGGCGGCGTCCACCGGAATGATCGCGTTCTTGTCCTCGATGAAGTCGCCCAGATGGCTGTCTTCCTCGTCGCCGATCGGCGTTTCGAGGGAGATCGGTTCCTTGGCGATCTTCATCACCTTGCGAACCTTTTCCAGCGGCATGGAGAGGCGCTCGGCCATTTCCTCCGGGGTCGGTTCGCGGCCCTGCTCGTGCAGGAACTGGCGGCTGGTGCGGACCAGCTTGTTGATCGTCTCGATCATGTGGACCGGGATACGGATCGTGCGGGCCTGATCCGCGATGGAGCGCGTGATCGCCTGCCTGATCCACCAGGTCGCATAGGTCGAGAATTTGTAACCACGGCGATATTCGAACTTATCCACCGCCTTCATCAGGCCGATATTGCCTTCCTGAATGAGATCCAGGAACTGCAGGCCACGGTTGGTATATTTCTTGGCGATGGAGATGACGAGGCGCAGGTTCGCCTCCACCATTTCCTTCTTGGCGAGACGCGCCTCGCGCTCGCCCTTCTGCACCATGTTCACGATGCGGCGGAATTCGGGGAGCGAGGTGCCGGTCGCGTTCGCGATCTCGCTCACTTCCATGCGGACGCGCTCGACGGCGCCTGCTTCGGCGGCGGCGAAGGCGGCCCATTTCTTGTCGATCTTGCCGACACGCTCCAGCCAGCCGTCATCCGTCTCGCGGTTGACATACTGGTCGAGGAAGTCCTTGCGGCTGACCTTGTGACGCTCCGCCAGACGCAGCATCTGCCCCCCCAGCGCCGTCAGGCGACGGTTGAACGAATAGAGCTGATCGACGAGGAATTCGATCTTCGCCTGATGGAACTGGACGCTCTCGACCTCTGCGGTCAGGGCCTCGCGCAGTTCCTGATACTGGTCTTCCTTGGCCTTGGGCAGCTCGTCGCCATTGGCGAAGGCGGTCAGGCGGGCCTGCTGGACGTTGGTGAACTTCTCGAACAGTTCCGCGATCAGCGCGAACTTGGCGAGCGCGTCGGGCTTGAGCAATTCTTCCATCGCGGCGAGGGAGAGGGTGTTGTCCTCCTCGTCGTCGGCCTCCGGGCGCGGGGTGCGCCGTTCGACCATGGAATCCTCGTCGTCCTCTGCGGTCGGTTCTTCCTCGACCTCTTCCTCTTCCTTGAAGGACGGGCCGGCGGTCTTTTCGCTGATCTCGCCGTCGGCGTCGCTGCCTTCCTCGTCCATATTCTCCGGCGCGGGGTCCTTGGAGAGCATGGCGTCGAGGTCGAGAATCTCGCGCAACTGCATTTCGCCGTTGTTGAGTGCGTTGGACCAGTGGATGATGGCGTTGAAGGTCGTCGGGCTTTCGCACAGGCCCAGGATCATCGTGTCGCGGCCCGCCTCGATCCGCTTGGCGATGGCGATCTCGCCCTCACGGCTGAGCAGTTCAACCGCGCCCATTTCGCGCAGGTACATGCGCACCGGGTCGTCGGTGCGGTCGACCGTTTCCTTCTTCTTCTCGCCGACGTTGCCGGAGGAGCCGTCGTCCTCCTCGGTGCCGTTGTCGACGGCCTCGACCTCGGCCTCCTGGCCTTCCTCGCCGCCATCGGCGTCTTCGTCATGCTCGACGATGTTCACGCCCATGTCGTTGAGCGCGGACATGACATCCTCGATCTGCTCGGAGGACATCTGGTCCTGCGGCAGGGCGTTGTTCAGCTCGTCATAGGTGAGGTAACCGCGCTTCTTCGCGCGCGCGATCAGCTTCTTGATCGACGCCTCGTTGAGGTCGAGCAGAGGCGCTTCGCCGCCGTCATCGCCGCCATTGTCGCCGCCCGAAACCTGTTTAGCCTTACTCGCCATCTAAATGCCCGTTCCTTACGCCGCCGCCAGTCCGTCCGATTTCAACTCGAACAGACGCTGTTCATATTGCCGCTTGCCCGTCAGCAATTGATCTCTCTCGCCTAAAAGGCTTGCATATTCGTCATCACTTAAACTCGCCGCATAGAGTTGCGTTTCAACGGCGGCAAGTCTTGCCGTGATGTCCTGGTTCATGACCAGAAGGTCGATCACCTCGCACAGGTCCGATTGAGCGGACTCCGCGTCACTTGCCTTGTGATAAAAGGACCAGCCGAGATCCTGTTGCACGTCCCGGCTGTCAATCGCGCCCGTTCCGCCCGTTCCGGTAGTCGCCAATATGGCTTCCAGCAGGTCTTCTTCAAGGTCGGGACGTTCGTAAGACGCAGAAACCAGCAGGTTTCGCCAAATATCGAACGCCTGCGTCGGCATGTGGAGGCGGCTGAGCGGCTCCCTGTGGCTGTAAAGCGCGCGGGGGCGACGCGATACGCCGAGCAGGATGGAGCGCGTGATTGCACGGCTCAAACGCTCCGGCATGTCGAGCTTGCTGTCGGCCACTTCCTCGCGGGTGAAGCGCAGAGCCTTGCCGACGGTGCGCATCTCCGACTTGCGCCAACTGGACTTGCCGCCCCTGTTGCCCCAGTCGGATTTGCCGCTGTTGTTGCGGTTGCCTCCGCCATATTCCTCGTAGAAGCGATCCTGCAACTGTCGCGCATATTCACGCTTCACCAGTTGGTCGGCGATGTCGTTGACCCGCTCGTTGATCCGCTGTTTCAGGCCCGCGCGCCGTTCCGGCGTGTCCGTGGGCCCTTGCGCCTTTTCATAGGCCCATAGCCGCTCGGCCAGCGGCGTCGCGCCATTGAGGATGGTCTGGAACGCGCCAGCACCCTTGGTCTTGATGAGGTCGTCCGGGTCCACACCCACGGGCAGGACGGCGACGTCGAGGCTGTGCCCCGGCTTCAACATCGGCAGCGCGCGCATCATCGCTCGGTCGGCGGCGCGTTGTCCTGCGCTATCCCCGTCGAAGCAGAGCAGCGGCGTCTCCACCATCGACCACAGCTTCTCGATCTGTTGTTCGGTGAGCGCGGTGCCCAGCGGCGCGACGACATCGGCATAGCCCGCCTGCGCCAGCGCGATGGCGTCCATATAGCCCTCGACCACGATCATCCGCCCGGACTTGCGCGCGACGGGCGCGGCCTTGTCCAGATTATAGAGCGTGCGGCCCTTGTCGAAGAGGGGGGTGTCGGGCGAGTTCAGATATTTCGGTTCGCCCGCGCCCAGGATGCGGCCACCAAAGGCGATCACCCGCCCGCGCGCGTCGCGGATCGGGATCATCAACCGCCCCCGGAAGCGGTCATAGCTATCCCGCTTGGCATCCTCCGGCTGGATCAGCATCCCCGCCTCGACCAGCAGGCTTTCGTCGAATTCCTTGAGCGCGGCCTTCAATTTGCCGCGCGAATCGGGGGCAAAACCGAAGCCGAAGGACTTCACCGTCTCCGGCCTCATCCCCCGCTTGTCGAGATAGGCCCGCGCCTCCGCCCCTTCGAGGCCATTGAGTTGCTCCACGAACCACGCCTGCGCGGCGGTCATCACGTCATGCAGCGTCTTTGCGGCCTCCGCGCGCTGGGCTGCGCGGGGGTCGGGGGCGGGCAGGACCATGCCTGCCGCGTCCGCCAGTTCCTTGACCCCGTCCATGAAGGTCAGGCCCCGCTGCTCCGTCATCCAGCGGATGGCATCGCCATGCGCGCCGCAGCCGAAGCAGTGGTAGAAACCCTTTTCGTCGTTGATCGTGAAGCTGGGCGTCTTCTCGTTATGAAACGGACAGCACGCCTTATACTCACGTCCCGCCTTCAGCACCTTGACGCTTTTGCCGATCAGCGTCGACAGCGTGGTGCGCGCGCGTAGCTCGTCAAGGAACTGGGGCGAAAGAGACATGCCCTGATTATATCAGACTATGCGGAACGCCGCGATTCGCAAAGCGGAAATGATGGCGGGAGACGCTCAAGCGAGCGCCGCCTTCACCAGTCCGCTGGCCTTGCCCATGTCGATCACGCTGCCATGGCGTTCCTTGAGCACGGCCATGACCTTGCCCATGTCCTTGACGGATTCGGCGCCGACCTCGGCCTTGATGCCCTCGATGGCGGCGCGGGTTTCGTCCTCGGACAGTTGCTTGGGCAGGAACGTCTCGATCACGGCGATCTCGGCCTGTTCCTTGTCGGCCAGTTCCTGACGGCCACCCTGTTCGTACATGGTGATCGATTCGCGGCGCTGCTTGATCATTTTCTGCATCACCTCGACCACCAATATGTCGTCGTCGGGCACGGTCGCGGCGGTCCGCAATTCGATGTCGCGATCCTTCAGCTTGGCCAGGATCAGGCGCACGGCGGCCAGCCTGTCCTTCTCTCCCGCTTTCATTGCCGCGATCTGTGCGGCCTTGATCTCGTCGCGAATCATGGCGGCGTCAGGCTCCTGTTTCTACTGAGGTGGAAAGGAGTGAACATAGTGGCGTTCGCAGGATTTTAATAGATTGACCCTTCCGCCTCATAAGCCTAGTTCACCGGCCGTTTAGCCTGCGCTACGGCGTGGCTCCCGACATAAAGCAAAAGCAGAAGGATTTCGCGCCATGGCTGACGCCACATACCCCGCCGTGCCCAAGGGAGCGACGGGCGTGTTGGTTCTGGCTGATGGCCATATCGTCTTTGGTCGCGGCTTCGGCGCGACAGGCGAAGCGGTGGGCGAGCTGTGCTTCCACACCGCCATGACCGGCTATCAGGAGATCATGACAGACCCCAGTTTCGCGGGTCAGATCATCAATTTCACGTTCCCGCACATCGGGAACGTCGGCACCAATCTGGACGACGTGGAGGCGGACAGTCCGTTCGCGCTCGGTTGCATCGTCCGGCAGGACGTGACCGCACCGTCGAACTTCCGCAACGTGCAGCCGTTCGACCAGTGGCTGACGGAGAAGGGGCGCATCGGCCTGTCGGGTGTCGATACCCGCGCGCTGACCCGCCTGATCCGCGAAAAGGGCGCGCCCAATGCGGTGCTCGCGCATGATCCCGATGGCGCGTTCGACCTCGCCGCCCTGCATGAAAAGGCAAAGGCGTGGCCGGGGCTGGAGGGCATGGACCTCGCCATCGAAGTGACCGGCGTGGAGCGGCTCTGGGCCGACGGGCTGTGGACGCGCGGGGAGGGCTATCACCTCAACGCCAGCGCGACCGATGCGCCGCATGTCGTCGCGATCGACTATGGCGCGAAGCATAATATCTTCCGCAATCTGGTGAAGGCCGGCGCGCGCGTGACGGTCCTGCCGGCCAAGGCGGGCTATGATCAGGTCAAGGCGCTGAACCCCGATGGCGTGTTCCTGTCCAACGGTCCGGGCGATCCTGCTGCGACCGGCGACTACGCCGTGCCGCTGATCCAGAAGCTGCTGGCCGACGACGTGCCGCTGTTCGGCATCTGCCTCGGCCATCAGATGCTGGCGCTGGCGGCGGGCGCGAAGACGAGCAAGATGCACCAGGGCCACCGGGGAGCCAATCATCCGGTTAAGCGGCTGGAGGATGGCGTGGTCGAGATCACGTCGATGAACCATGGTTTCGCGGTGGACAAGGACACGCTGCCCGCCAATGTGGTGGAAACGCATGTCAGCCTGTTCGACGGCTCCAACTGCGGCATCGCCTTCACCGACAAGCGCGCTTTCGGCGTGCAATATCATCCTGAAGCCTCGCCGGGGCCGCAGGACAGTTTCTATCTGTTTCGGAAATTCGTGGAGGGGCTGGCATGAGTCTGACCGATCTGGAGAGCCATGTGCTGGCCTTTTACCTGGTGGGCGCAGCGGATGAGCTGAACATCGCGGGCCGCTTTTTCCCGCGCAATGCCATCATCGATTCCGTCGAGGACAAGATGAAGATCGCCACCCGCAAATTCGGGCGCAAGGTCGGCGCGGCGGCGCGTCCCGGCGCGACGCAGTTCGTGGACATGCTGATCGCGAAAGAGGCTTTCTCCACCAAGGAAGACAAGTTCGGCGGCGTGATGCACCAGTTCCAGAACGACCGCTATCGCGAGCTGCTGGCCGAGGCGAAGGCTGCCGATCCGCTGGTGGCCAAGGCGCCGACGACCGACGACGCCTATTGGGAAGAGACGTTCACCGGGCTGGTCGCCTGACATGAGCGTCAAGCTGCCCCAGGTCGATCCCGCCCGGCTGGAACAGGAGTGGGAGGCCGACAAGGAAGTGCTCGCCAGCCTCGCTGAGAACGGCGACCGGGCGAGCATCGCCCGGTCCGTGGATGTCAGCTTTCGCGGCACGGAGGAGGATTTCGAGCGCGTGCTGACCATCGCCAGCCAATTCGGTTTCGTGGAACTGGACCGGGAAGTGGACGAGGAGGGCGACCTCTACCTGTTCCTCGAATGCCATCAGGCGGTCGATGAACAGTCCATCCGCGAGCTGACGCGCAAGTGCATCCAGATCGAGATGCTGTGCGACGTGGAATATGACGGTTGGGGCTGCGAGGCGGAGAGCGGCGCAACCCACTGATCGATTTTGGCGGACCCGCAGGGGCCTCCGCCTTTTTTATAAGATGTTCTGCCAGAGGGCCGATAGAAGATAATGCCGAAAAGAACCGACATCTCCTCCATCCTCGTCATTGGCGCCGGTCCGATCATCATCGGTCAGGCGTGCGAGTTCGACTATTCGGGCACGCAGGCGATCAAGGCGCTGAAGGAGGAGGGCTATCGCATCGTCCTCGTCAACTCCAATCCGGCGACGATCATGACCGATCCGGAACTGGCCGACGCAACCTATATCGAGCCGGTCACGCCGGAGATCGTGGCGAAGATCATCGAGAAGGAGCGGCCCGACGCGATTCTGCCCACCATGGGCGGCCAGACCGCGCTGAACACGGCGCTTGCGCTGTTCAACGACGGCACGCTCGAAAAATTCGGCGTCACCATGATCGGCGCCGATGCCGAAGCCATCGACAAGGCCGATGACCGGATCAAGTTCCGCGACGCGATGGACAAAATCGGCCTCGAAAGCGCCCGCAGCCGCATCGCGCACACGCTGGAAGAGGCGATGGCCGCGCTGGAATTCACCGGCCTGCCGTCGATCATCCGTCCCAGCTTCACCATGGGCGGCACCGGCGGCGGTATCGCGTACAACAAGGACGAGTTCGTCCGCATCGTGACCGGCGGCCTCGACGCCTCCCCGACCACCGAAGTCCTGATCGAGGAATCGCTGATCGGGTGGAAGGAATATGAGATGGAGGTGGTCCGCGACCGTGCGGACAATTCGATCATCATCTGCTCCATCGAGAATGTCGATCCGATGGGCGTCCACACGGGCGATAGCATCACCGTCGCGCCCGCGCTGACGCTGACCGACAAGGAATATCAGATCATGCGCAACGCCAGCATCGCGGTGCTGCGCGAGATCGGCGTGGAGACGGGCGGTTCCAACGTCCAGTTCGCGGTCAATCCCAAGGACGGCCGCCTGATCGTCATTGAGATGAACCCGCGCGTGTCGCGCTCGTCGGCGCTGGCGTCCAAGGCGACAGGCTTCCCCATCGCGAAGGTCGCGGCCAAGCTGGCGGTCGGATACACGCTGGACGAGATCCAGAACGACATCACGGGCGTGACCCCGGCCAGCTTCGAGCCGACCATCGACTATGTCGTGACGAAAATCCCGCGCTTCGCCTTCGAGAAGTTCAAGGGCGCTGAGCCGCTGCTCGGCACCGCGATGAAGTCCGTGGGCGAGGTGATGGCCATTGGCCGCAACATCCACGAATCCATGCAGAAGGCGCTGCGCGGCCTTGAGACGGGCCTGAGCGGCTTCAACCAGATCGACCATCTGGTCGGCGCGCCCAAGGACGACATCATCGCCGCTCTGGCGCAGCCGACGCCCGACCGCCTGTTGGTCGCTGCGCAGGCCCTGCGCGAAGGGCTGTCGGTCGATGAAATCCACAAGATCGCGAAGTTCGATCCGTGGTTCCTCGAACGCCTCCAGGAAATCGTGGAGGCCGAAAAGGAAGTCCTCGACAACGGCTTGCCGCAGGATGCGGACGGTATGCGCCGCCTGAAGTCCATGGGCTTTTCCGACAAGCGCCTTGCATGGCTGGCGCTGCAGTCCGCCAACCTGCGCCCCGGTATGGACATGGCGATCCGCCGTGGTTCCGGCCTGATCCGCGAAGCCGTGGTCGCCATGACCGGCGGCGTGACCGAGGATGAGGTGCGCGCGCTGCGTCACCGTCTGGGCGTGCGCCCGGTCTTCAAGCGCATCGACACCTGCGCGGCGGAGTTCGAGGCGAAGACGCCCTATATGTACTCCACCTATGAGGCGCCGATCTTTGGCGCGCCGGAGGATGAGAGCCAGCCGTCGGATCGC
>DASVNT010000167.1:0-3936 GCA_036383715.1 Sphingobium sp.
AGGCTGGCGGCGCGGATGCCGACCGCCTGCGCCGCGCGCAGCTGGTCGTGCATCAGGGCGATCAGCGGCGAGATGACGACGCAGCAGCCGTCGAGCGCGACGGCGGGCAGCTGGTAGCAGAGGGACTTGCCCGCGCCGGTGGGCATGATGGCGAGGGTCGGCTGGCCCGCCATGACGCGGCCCACCACCTGATCCTGCACGCCGCGAAAGCCGGGGAAGCCGAAGACGTCATGAAGCAGGGTCGGGATGTCGGGGCGCATGAGGATGGCTTCTAGCGGGCGCGGGTTCTCAGGCAACCGTCATTGCGCCGGATCGAGGAGACAGCCCCACCCCGCCCGATACTGTGCGGAGCGGGACGCGAGCAGGGGCACGCTGGCCCGCACCATGCGCGATTCGGTATCGTCGGTCAGCGTCACCAGCGCCATGCCGGGTTCCTTGTCGCCCCGGCAACTATCGAGCGATCGGCCCTCCACATAGCGGCAGGAGCAGGTGATGCGCGCGCCGAAGGCCGCCCCCACCGCGGCGCGGGCGCGCAGCGCGCTCCAGTTCCACACGAGCAGCGCGAGCGCGATGACGGCCGCGACTGCCAGTGCGTAAAGCCATTTCGGGCGACGCTGCACCACTTTCCCCCTTTGCCCACATCATCTAAGGCCGGGCTTATGAAGTTCGAGGGGGACAGCGTAAAGCGCCTTGGCGCGTGCATGGGTTTTTTGGCGCTGCTGGCGCTCGGCGGCGCGTGGAGCGTCCGCGCGGCCGATCCCGAGCCCATTTACAAGGTCGCCAGCGACGGCGCGGTCGGCGAGGAAACGCTGCGCGGCGCGGTCGACGCGCTGTTCGACGGGGATGAGGATGTGGGCGAAACCCGCGCGCTCGTCGTGATGCACCGGGGGGAGATCGTCGCGGAACGCTATGCGCCGGGGTTCGGGCCGGACACGAAGCTGATGTCCTGGTCGATCGCCAAGAGCGTGACGGCGGTGCTGGTGGGGCTGATGGTGTCGGACGGGCGGCTGGCGCTCGATTCGCCGGTGCCGGTCGCGGCGTGGGGCCAGCCGGGCGACCCGCGCGGGCGGATCACGCTGAGGCAGCTGCTTTCCATGTCGTCGGGGCTCGACCATGTCGAGGATGCCGAGCCGCTGGCGCAGGCGGACACGATCCGCATGCTCTTTACCGACGGCGCGCGGGACATGAGCGCCTTCGCCGAGGCGAAGCCGCTGGCCCATGCGCCCGGTTCGACCTTTTCCTACAGTAGCGGCAGCACCATCATCCTCGCCGACCTGATGGCGCGGATGCTGACCAACAACGCCGATCCCGATGCGCGGCGGCGGGCGATGCAGACCTTCATCGACGGACGGCTGAAGATTCCCGCGCGGCTGGACAGCCTGACGGCGGAATATGACGCGGCGGGCACGATGATCGGGGGCAGCTTCCTGCACATGACAGCGCGCGACTATGCGCGCTTCGGCGAGCTGCTGCGCCACCATGGCAGGGGGCCGAACGGGCACCAGATCGTGCCGGAGAAATGGGTCGACTTCATGCGCGCGCCCTCCCCGCGCAATGCGGCCTATGGCGCGCATCTGTGGCTGAACCGGGAAAGCGAGGAGAGCGCGCTGATGCCCGGCGACGCGCCCGCCAGCCTGTTCGGCTGCGTCGGGCATGGCGGGCAATATATCCTCGTGTCGCCGTCGCAGGGCCTGACTGTGGTGCGCATCGGCATGTCGCCCGACAAGGAGCAGCGCACCGCGCTGAAGGCCGGACTGGCGAAGCTGATCGGCCTCTTTCCGCGTTAAAGGAGGAAACGCCCCTCGATCACGGTGCGGCAGGCGCCTGAGAGGATGACGCGATCGCCGTCCAGGCGGCAGGCAAGATGGCCGCCGCGCGCCGACGCCTGCACGGCGCTTATGCGGGTCTTGCCCAGCCGCGCCGCCCAGAAGGGGGTGAGCAGGCAATGGGCCGATCCGGTCACCGGGTCCTCATCCACGCCGCCGCCGGGCACGAAGACGCGGCTGACGATGTCGCTGCCGTCGCCCGGCGCGGTCGCAATCAGCATGATGTCGCCCAACGCCTTCAGCCGCGCGAAGTCGGGCCTCAGCGCACGGATGGCGGCGGCGTCGGGAAAGAGGAAAAGGCTGTAGCCGCCGTCGCGCCAGTGCGTTTCGATCGGCGCAGCGCCCAGCGCCGCGGCAAGGTCCGGCAGGGCGCGCGGCTCCATCGACCAGGCGGGCAGCGAAAGAGCGTAGCCGTCGCGCTCGCGCGAGACGGTGAGGATGCCGGCGTGAGCCGTGCGAAAACGCACCGCCGTGCGCCCGCCCATCAGCACATGGCCGCTCGCCAGCGTGGCGTGGCCGCAGAGCTTCACCTCCACCGTTGGAGTGAACCAGCGCAGCGCATAGTCCGCATCCGGATCATCCGGCGTCGGCACGGTGAAGGCGGTTTCGGAGAGATTATTTTCTTGCGCGATCGACTGCAGCGTGGCGTCGTCCAGCCACAGGTCGAGCGGCATCACCGCAGCGGGATTGCCGGTGAAAGGCGCGTCGGCGAAGGCGTCGACCTGCGTGAAGGGCAAGCGGATCATGGGACCGCAATATGGCGAGGGTCCGACCCGCCGAACAGGGCCGGTGCGGCGGGACTGGTCTGTTTGAGATGGATTGCCGGACGCGCGAAGCTGCCATAGACGTCAGGCGGGACATTGATCTGGAGAAAACAAATGCGCCGGTGGGGGAAATTTTCGAACTGCATGCAAAAGCTGGCGTTACTGGGCGCAGTGGCCCTGATTGCGCCGTCATCGGCCATCGCCCAGCAAGCGGACAAGGCCGGTGAGCCTGTCTGCGCCCCCATGCCATTTTCTTCCATTCTCAATTATTTAACGGAATTGGCGCTGAAGCCGGGCGAGACATTCAGCATGGATCGGATACCGCCCGACATGCTCAAGGCGATCCCCGCGCAGATGGCCGCTGCGGAAAAGCGCAAGGCCAAAGACTGGCCGGACCTTTGCCATTATGCCGAAGAGAACGCCAAGCTGCTCGCAACCGGGCAACGGCCCCATGTCGTGTTCATGGGGGATTCCATCACCGAAAACTGGAAGCCGGGCGACCCCGCTCTTTTCAGCGCCGGCAATGTCGATCGTGGCGTCAGCGGCCAGACCACGCCGCAAATGTTGTTGAGGATGTATCCCGATGTGATCCGGTTGCGGCCCCGCATCGTCCATATCATGGCCGGCACCAACGACATATCCGGCAATACCGGGCCGACCGGCGACGAAGCCATCGTGGACAATATACGCGCGATGATCATCCTTGCCAAAGCCAATCGGATCAAGGTCGTGCTGGGCAGCATCACGCCATCGAGCGGCTTTACCCTGCGCCCCGGCGCCAATCCCGCCGCCCGCATCTCCCGCGTGAACGGCCTTCTGCGTCAGTTGGCGACCGAGCAGAAGGTGACTTTCGTGGATTATCATGCGCCGATGACGGATAAGGACGGGGGCATGCGCGCGGGCCTCGCCAATGACGGCCTGCATCCCAATCGCAACGGCTACGCCATCATGCGCCCGCTTACGGAGAAGGCGATCGCCCAGGCGGACAAGAAGCGGATGTAGGTGACAAGGCGGACAGGTTGGGTCGTGGTGACGCATGGACTATCGAGATCACCTGACCTCCGTTCGCCCTGAGCTTGTCGAAGGGCTTCACTTCTCTTCAAGAAAGGAAAGGGCTTCGACAGGCTCAGCCCGAACGGAGGTGAGGTGATCCTGATTTTATACGCGATGCTCTGGGAGCCGCCGAAAACATCCGCTCAGACCGGACGAAAAAGGGCCAGCCATGTCGCCATGGCTGGCCCGTGTTCGCGGCTTTAGGGGACGTTTTGACCGTCAGTCCATGCTGGCATGGTGACGCTCCCCAGGCTTACGCACTGCCGCTCGCCCTCCCGCGGGCGATTGATGGG
>DASVNT010000168.1:0-33366 GCA_036383715.1 Sphingobium sp.
TTGCGCAGCGCGGCGAACGCGCCCTTGCCAAGTCCGGTACGCGAAATGGTCTTGAGCCATTCCGCCGCGATGATCATGTCCGTGTCGACATTCTTGAGGCCGAGCGGATAGGCGCGACCGTCGATCTGGTGAACGGCGTCCATCAGTGGCGAACCTCCGGCCGGGGTTTCTGCTGGAGATCGGCGGCGCGGCCAAGGCCCACCGCCATCGCCGCACTGGCCAGCGCGCCAAGCGCCAGAACCCAGAAAATCCTCTTCATGCGACCCCCTGCTTTTCATTGGCCATCAAATCGCGCACGTCGGCCAGACGTCCTTCGACCGCCGCAGCCGCAGCCATCAGGGGCGAGACGAGATGGGTCCGCGACCCCGGCCCCTGCCGTCCCATGAAGTTGCGGTTGCTGGTCGATGCGCAATGCTCGCCCGCGGGCACCTTGTCCGGGTTCATGCCGAGGCAGGCCGAACAACCCGGTTCGCGCCATTCGAAACCCGCCTCGATAAAGATGCGGTCGAGGCCCTCCTGCTCCGCCTGACGCTTGACCAGACCGGAGCCGGGAACGACCAGCGCCTGCTTGATGCCGCCCGCGATATGACGCCCCTTCACCACCGAAGCGGCGGCGCGCAGATCCTCGATGCGGCTGTTGGTGCAACTGCCGATGAAGATATGCTGGATGGCAACGTCCTGCAGCCGTTGGCCAGCGTGGAGGCCCATATATTCCAGCGACTTGGCCGCCGCGACGCGCTTGGAGGCATCCTCGAAGCTGTCGGGATCGGGCACGACGCCAGTGATCGCCACGACGTCCTCCGGGCTGGTGCCCCAGGTGACGGTCGGTGCGATGTCAGAGGCGGACAGGAACACGCTCTTGTCAAAACGCGCGCCCTCATCCGTGACCAGCGTGCGCCAATAGGCGACCGCCCGCTCCCACGCCTCGCCCTGCGGCGCCATCGGGCGCCCCTTGAGATAGGCGAAGGTCTTTTCGTCGGGCGCGAACAGGCCGGAGCGTGCGCCGCCCTCGATCGCCATATTGGCGACGGTCAGACGCCCCTCGATGCTCATCGCCTCGAACGTGTCACCGCGATATTCATGGACATAGCCGGTGCCGCCAGCAGCGCCCGTCTTGCCGATCACCGCCAGCACGACGTCCTTGGGCGTGACGCCAAAGCCCAATGTGCCCTCGACGCGGATTTCCATCGTCTTGGACTGCTTGAGCAGCAGGGTCTGCGTGGCGAGCACATGCTCCACCTCGCTGGTTCCGATGCCAAAGGCCAGCGCGCCCAGCGCGCCATGGGAAGCGGTGTGGCTGTCGCCGCAGACGACCGTGGTGCCCGGCAGGGTAAAGCCCTGCTCCGGCCCGACGACATGGACGATGCCCTGCTCCGCGTCGGTCGCGCCGAAATATTTGATGCCGAAGGCGGGCGCATTGGCCTCCAGCGCCTCCAGCTGCTGCGCGCTTTCGCGATCCGCGATGGGGATGCGATGGCCCGCCGCGTCGAGACGCGCGGTGGTCGGCAGGTTATGGTCGGGCACGGCCAGCGTCAGGTCCGGGCGGCGCACCATGCGGTTCGCCATACGGAGCCCCTCGAACGCCTGAGGACTCGTCACTTCATGGACGAGGTGGCGGTCGATGTAGATGAGGCAAGTGCCATCGTCGCGCCGTTCAACAACATGCGCGTTCCAGATTTTTTCATACAGGGTGCTGGGATTTGTCATATTTCGCTTCCCTAGCCTCTCACCGCCGCGTGAGAAAGCCTCTTTGTTCACCCTATTTGGGGAGCGGGAAGGGAAAAGCCAATAAAGGGATTGGGTCGGTGGGTAGTTCGCTCCCCTCCCTTCCAAGGAGGAGGGAGGGGAGGTCGAGCGTAATTAGTTCAAACGATATAGTTCGCGGTGGTCTTGCTCGCCACTTCCTCGGCGGTGACGCCGGGCGCCAGTTCCACCAGCTTGAACGGGCTGTCATGGTCCGGGCGCTGGAAGACGCACAGGTCCGTGACGATCATGTCGACGACATTCTTGCCGGTCAGCGGCAGGGTGCATTCGGGAATGAATTTCGCGTCGCCGCTCTTGGAGGTATGCTCCATGACCACGATGATCCTCTTGACGCCCGCGACGAGGTCCATCGCGCCGCCCATGCCCTTGATCATCTTGCCGGGGATCATCCAGTTGGCGATGTCGCCATTTTCGGCGATCTCCATCGCACCCAGCACGGCGAGGTCGATATGGCCGCCACGGATCATCGCGAAACTGTCCGCCGACGAGAAATAGGCCGTGCGCGGCAGTTCGGAAACGGTCTGCTTGCCCGCATTGATGAGATCCGCGTCCTCCTCGCCCTCGAACGGGAAAGGCCCGATGCCAAGCATGCCGTTCTCCGACTGGAGCGTCACCTCGACCCCTTCGGGCACATAGTTCGCTACCAGCGTCGGAATGCCGATGCCCAGGTTCACGTAGAACCCGTCCTGCAACTCACGCGCCGCGCGGGCGGCCATTTCTTCACGCGTCCAGGGCATTATGCGGCCTCCCTCTTGCGCACGGTTCGCTGCTCGATCTTCTTGTCATAGGGCGCGCCCACGATCAGGCGATTGACGTAAATGCCCGGCAAGTGGATCGCATCGGGGTCGAGGCTGCCGATGGGCACGATCTCCTCCACTTCCGCGATGCAGACCTTGCCCGCCGTCGCGGCGGGATGGTTGAAGTTGCGGGCAGTCTTGCGGAAGATCAAATTGCCACTCTCGTCCGCCTTCCATCCCTTGATGATCGAGATGTCCGCGAAGATGCCGCGTTCCAGGATATAGTCCTGCCCGTCGAAATTCTTCACTTCCTTGCCGTCGGCAACCGCCGTGCCGACGCCCGTCTTGGTGTAGAAGCCGGGGATGCCAGCACCGCCGGCGCGCATACGCTCGGCCAGAGTGCCCTGGGGGCAAAATTCCACCTCCAGCTCGCCCGCCAGATATTGCCGCTCGAACTCCTTGTTCTCACCGACATAGCTGGCGATCATCTTCTTCACCTGCCTGGTGCGGAGCAGTTTTCCGATGCCCTCATTATCGATGCCCGCATTATTGGAGGCGAAGGTCAGGTCTTTCGTGCCCGCCGCCTGAATCGCATCGATCAGCCGCTCAGGCACGCCGCAGAGGCCGAAGCCACCGCTCGCGATCAGCATTCCATCGAACAACAGACCGTCCAGCGCGGTTGCCGCGTCGGGATAAAGTTTCTTGGCCATGGCCCCATTTGCCCCATGTTGCGGTGCGAATTGACCGCGATTGATTTGGCCGGATTAGGCGGAGAATCTGCGAATAGGCAAGAGAAAAGGGCCGCCCCGCACTGCGAGACGGCCCGTTCCGCGACCCGAATGACTTATGGAAAGTCAGATAGTGTCGCCAGACGACCTCTTAATCGATGAGTTCGTCCATTGCAGCATCCTGCTGTCCATCGTCACCCGAATAGAATCCGGGAATGACGGTTTAACAGGCCCAAAATGGGCATGTTCCCCCTCTTGCGACGGGACGGGCCGTCCAAGGGACAGGCGACAGCGCCCTCCGATGAGCCGTTAGATAAGCCCGGCGAGCGGACTGGACGGATCGGCGTAGAGTCGGCGTCCCATGCGTCCGGCGCGATAGGACAGGCGCCCCGCCTCCACCGCCGCCTTCATCGCGCGGGCCATCAGGATCGGATCTTTGGCCTCCGCTATGGCGGTGTTCATCAGGACGCCATCGCAGCCCAGCTCCATCGCGACCGCCGCGTCGGACGCCGTGCCGACGCCCGCATCGACCAGCACCGGCACTTTCGCGCCCTCCACGATCAGGCGGATCGTCACCTTGTTCTGGATGCCGAGGCCGGAACCGATCGGCGCGCCGAGCGGCATGATCGCGACCGCGCCCGCTTCCTCAAGCTGCTTGGCGGCGATGGGATCGTCCACGCAATAGACCATCGGCTTGAAGCCTTCCTTCACGAGGACTTCGGTGGCCTTCAGCGTTTCGCGCATGTCAGGATAGAGGGTGCGGGCCTCGCCCAGCACTTCCAGTTTCACCAGATCCCATCCGCCCGCCTCGCGCGCCAGACGCAGGGTGCGAATCGCGTCGTCGGCCGTGAAGCAGCCCGCGGTATTGGGCAGGTAGGTGAATTTCTTCGGGTCGATATAGTCGGTCAACATCGGCGCACTGGGGTCCGAAACATTGACGCGGCGCACGGCGACCGTGACCATCTCCGCACCCGAAGCCTCCAGCGCGGCGGCGTTCTGAGCGAAATCCTTATACTTGCCGGTCCCGACGATCAGGCGCGAGTTGAAGGTGTGGCCCGCGACGGTCCAGCTATCCTCCGTAACTGCCGCCGCATGATCGCCGCCACCCACAAAGTGCACGATCTCGATCTCGTCGCCATCCTCCAGCACGACAGATGCGATGGTCGAGCGGGGCACGATCTCCAGATTGCGCTCCACCGCCAGCTTGTCGGGCACGAGGCCGAGGTCGTTGGCGAGGTCGGCAATCGTCTTGCCCTGACGGATGCGCCGGTGCTCGCCATTGACCCTGATCCCTATGGTCCCGTCGATCGTCATGGCGGACACCCGTTCCTTTCGTTTTTGCAACATCGCGCTGGGCGCCATATAGGAGCGGGCAGGACAAGCAATCAACCATCCAGCACTTAAACCCGGAGGATCGACCGGCCATGGCCGACACGCCGACCATCTATGTTCTGAACGGCCCCAACCTCAACCTGTTGGGCCTGCGCGAGCCGGACATCTACGGCCATGACACGCTGGACGACATTGCCGGACAGGTGGAGGATGCCGCACGCGACGCCGGTGTCGAAATCGATTTCCGCCAGTCCAACCATGAGGGGCACCTGGTCGACTGGCTGCACGAGGGCAATGCGCTGGGCGCAAAGGCCATATTGCTCAATGCCGGGGCGTTCACGCATACGTCGGTCGCGCTGTACGACGCGATCAAGTCGATCAGCGTCCCCGTGATAGAAGTGCATCTGTCCAATCCGCATGCGCGGGAGGAATTTCGGCGGCACAGCTATGTCGGCATGGCCGCGAAGGGCAGCATTGCGGGCTTTGGCGCCAATAGCTACCTGCTCGCGCTGAGGGCCGCACTGGACCTCGCAGGGCTTTAACTGTTGCGCTCAGGCCCTAACCGCAATAGGCGCCAGCGCACTTCGTAAGAATAACAGGGAATAGAACGGGAAGCTCATGGCCGACAAGAACGAAGAGGGCGTGATGCAGGTTGATGTCGATCTGGTCCGCCAGCTCGCCGAACTGCTCGACGAAACCAGCCTGACCGAGATCGAGGTCGAGCATGGCGATCGCAAGATTCGCGTCGCGCGCAAGGTCAGCGGCGGTCAGGCCGCGCCGCAATATTATGCACCCCCGCCGCAGGCTGCCGCGCCCGCCGCTGTCGCAGCGCCCGTCGCCGCAGCCGCGCCCGCCAATGCCGTGAAATCGCCCATGGTCGGCACGGTCTATCTCGCCGCAGATCCCGAAGCCGCGCCGTTCATCAGCGTCGGCAAGGCGGTGAAGGCGGGCGAAACCCTCCTCATCGTGGAAGCGATGAAGGTCATGAACCCGATCACCGCCCCCACTGGCGGCACGATCAAGGCAATCCTCGTCGATAATGGCCAGCCGGTCGAATATGACCAGCCGCTGGTCGTGATCGAATAAGACAGGCCGCATTTCATGACCATCGAGAAGCTGCTCATCGCCAATCGCGGCGAAATCGCCCTGCGTATCCACCGCGCCTGCCATGAGATGGGCATCAAGACGGTGGCCGTTCATTCGACCGCCGATGCCGACGCCATGCATGTGCGGCTGGCGGATCAGGCCGTCTGCATCGGCCCGCCCGCTGCCAAGGACAGCTATCTCAACATCCCGGCGATCATCTCCGCCGCCGAAATCACCGGCGCGGACGCGATCCACCCCGGCTATGGCTTCCTGTCCGAGAACGCGCAGTTCGCGGAAATCGTGGAAGCGCACGGCATCATCTTCGTCGGTCCCAAGCCGGAGCATATCCGCACCATGGGCGACAAGGTGGAGGCCAAGCGGACCGCAGGCGCCCTCGGCCTGCCGCTGGTCCCCGGCACCGACGGCGCGATCAGCGACATCGCGGAGGCAAAGGCGGTCGCGGATCGCATCGGTTATCCCGTTCTGATCAAGGCGGCATCGGGCGGCGGCGGTCGCGGCATGAAGGTCGTGCCGACCGAAGCCGAGTTCGAGACGCTGATGAAGCAGGCCGGGTCGGAGGCGAAGGCGGCCTTTGGTGACGACACCGTCTATCTCGAAAAGTATCTCGGCAATCCGCGCCATATCGAATTTCAGGTATTCGGTGACGGCAAGGGCAACGCCATCCACCTCGGCGAGCGCGACTGCTCGCTGCAACGCCGTCATCAGAAGGTGCTGGAGGAGGCCCCCTCCCCCGTCATCTCCGCAGCAGAGCGCGACCGCATGGGCGGCATCGTGTCCAAGGCGATGGCAGACATGGGCTATCGCGGCGCGGGCACGATCGAGTTCCTGTACGAAAACGGCGAATTCTACTTCATCGAGATGAACACCCGCCTGCAGGTGGAACATCCGGTGACGGAGCTGATCACCGGCGTCGATCTGGTCCGCGAACAGATTCGTATCGCGGAGGGCAAGCCGCTCTCCGTCGAGCAGAAGGATCTGGAATTCCACGGCCACGCCATCGAATGCCGCATCAATGCCGAGGACCCGCGCACTTTCGCCCCCTCGCCCGGCAAGGTCACGCAATATCACGTCCCCGGCGGCATGCACGTGCGCGTCGATAGCGGCCTGTATCAGGGCTATACCGTGCCGCCCTATTACGACAGCATGATCGGCAAGCTGATCGTCTATGGCCGCACGCGTGAGGGGGCCCTGATGCGCCTGCGCCGTGCGCTGGAGGAATATGTGATCGAGGGAATGAAGACCACCATCCCGCTCCATCAGGCGCTGATCGAAGACCCCGACATTCAGAACGGCGACTATACAATCAAGTGGTTGGAAGAGTGGTTGGCGAAGCACGAGGGCTGAGCCAATGCAGGCGACCATCTGGCATAACCCCGCGTGCGGTACATCGCGCAAGACGCTGGCGATCCTGGAGGAGACGCCCGGCGTCGAGGTCATAGTGATCCAGTATCTGAAGCAGCCCTATGAGCGGGAGAAACTCGCCCAGATCATCCGCGATTCCGGGCTGAGCGTGAAGGATGCCATCCGCACGCGCGGCACGGATGCGGAGGAAAAGGGCCTTCCCGGCCTCAGCGACGATGCCATCCTCGACGCGATGGTCGCCAATCCGGCCTATGTGACGCGCCCCTTTGTCGAAACGGACAAGGGCGTGCGCTACTGCCGACCGCAGGAACTGGTGCGCGAAATCCTGTAAGACCAGCGCGGCTCAGGCCGCGTTGAAATCCTGCCGGTGGTTCGCCAGTACCACCCGGTTGCGTCCGGTCGCCTTGGCGCGGTAAAGGGCGGCGTCTGCTGCCTTGACCAGCCGGTCGGCCGAGCAATGTTCCGGCACGCTCGCCACGCCGATGGAGACGGTGACGGCATCCAGTCTGTGCCCCTCATGCACGAGATGCAGCGCGGCAATGCGCGCTCGGATGTCCTCACAGCGTTCCGCGGCCATCTCCGCGCTGAAACCGTTGAGGAGCAGCAGGAATTCCTCGCCACCGAACCGAAACGCCTTGCCCTTTTCGCGCAGGGAATTTTTCAATATTTCCCCCACTTCGCGCAGCACTGTATCCCCCGCCTGATGCCCGAAGCTGTCATTGAACCGCTTGAAGTGGTCGACGTCGAGCATCATGCAACTAATGGGTTGGCCCAGACGCTCGGCCTCCGCGAGTTCGAGGTCGATGATCTCGTCCAGATGGCGGCGATTGGCGAGGCCGGTGAGCGGATCCGCCATCGCCATGCCGCGCAGCGCCTCGCGCAGATGCAGGTTGGCGAGGGCGAGCGCGATATTCTCCGCCAGCATGTGCAGATAGACTTCCGGCGTATGGCCGTCCGTGGCCCCAGTGCGCGGCTCGAAGTACAGCAGGCCCAGCGTCTTGCGCTGCGCGGTCAGCGGCAGGCAGAGCGTGTCGGCCAGACGTTCGTCGGCGTGATCGAGGTGATCGCACGGCACGTCAACGACCTGCCCCGCCGGACGGTGCGCCAGCCCGCGACGCAAGGCCCAGCAGGCGATGGGCGAAAACTCGGCGCGCGACTGCACCGGCTCCAGCCAGCTACAAGCCTCTGCGACAGCATGCCGCTCCTGATCGAGTAGATAGAGGCGCCCCGCCAGGTCGGGCGCGATACAGGGCAGGAACCGTCGCACGACGTCCTTGAGGTCGAGCAGCGTGTCGCAACCCTGCATCCGCTGGGTCATGCGGGACAAGAGGTCGCGCATCGCCAGTTCGGCCTCGCGCTCCCGTTCCAGCCGCTGACGCTCCAGACCGTTTTCACGGAAGATGCGGATGGCCTGCGTCATGTCACCGATTTCGTCCACCTCCCCATAATTGGGCGGTTCCGCGGCATAATCCTGCGCGGCGAGGCGGCTGACGACATCGCTCAGGCGCACCACGGGGCGCAGCACGCGCCGCTTGAAAATGAAATAGAGGACACACAGGAAGAGGACGCCGGTTATGCCCAGCACCACCTCCGACGTGGCGCGCCACAGCTTTGCGCTGGCGGTGGCGGTGGCGATCTCCGCCTCCGTGCGCTGTTCCAGTTGCGACTGGAAGCGTTCGACAAGCGCCTCCGCACGGTCCAGTTCCCGCTCATATTCCGCGCCAAACAGAAGCTGGCGCGCACGGACTTCCTCCCCGTGCTGATGCGCTGCGAGCGCCGCGCGCTGTTCGTCCTGCAACGTGTCGGCCCAGCGGACAGCTTCCTTCAGCGCGTTCAATTCGCTGGCGGTCGCGCCCGCGTCGCCGATATGCCGGATGCGTCCCTCGACATCGCCCAGCGCCGCAGCTTCGCGCGTGTAGAGGATATGATAGGTGGGATCGCCCGTGTTGAGATATTGGCGGGCGCGATCGGACAGGCCGTAAAGCTCCGTCCCCAGCCTCTGCGTCGCCTGATCGAGGCGATAGCGTTGCGCGACGGCTTCCCGCTCCCGCTCCTGCGCCCCGGAGGCGAGCAACATGGTCATACCCGACGCAAGGGTCAGGCCGACAGTGACCCCATAGGCCCAGTTCGTGATGGTAGCCAACCGCATGGGCGCGAGTTTACAGGAGGAGGGATTCAAAAATCTTAACGGCGGTCGGAACGATTGTGAGGCTGCGGCACCCCTGTCCTCCGCTAAATTCCGTATAATCCACAGTGGTCGGAAGGAGACGCGACCCCGTCGAGTTTCCGCGTGACAATCCGGGCCGATTCGCCTAGAGGCCTCCCCGACCCCCTTCACGGGGATCGCCGTCCGAGACAGTTGGTGGGGACAATCGTCCCCTTAATCTCCAGCCTAGACGGGGAAGAAAGTTCTTGCCGGTAGGAGCCTAGGCTTTACCGGGTCTGCCCAGCCGCTTTTACGCGGCATGGGTTCAGTCAACCATTTCCCCCGGACATTCGCGCCCTGTGCTGGCGGCAGCAATGCCGCGCGCGCCGGGCAAACCGCAACCGCATCGGGGCTTGCCCCGGTGTAATGGGAGTAATGGTATGGATCGCAACGAAAAGGCCGGCCTGGTCTCTGCGCTCAATGCTTCTCTGGGCGAAGTTGGCGTGGTGGTTGTCACCCGCAACCTCGGCATGACGGTGGCCCAGTCCACCGACCTGCGCCAGAAGATGCGGGCTGCAGGTGCATCCTATAAGGTGACGAAGAATCGCCTGACCAAGATCGCCATCGAGGGAACGGACTATGTCGGCATCGCCGACTATCTGACCGGCCCCGTCGGTCTCGCTACCTCGGCCGATCCGGTCACGGCAGCGAAGATCGCGGTGGAGTTCGCCAAGACCAACGACAAGCTCGAAATCGTTGGCGGCGGCATGGGTACGCAGGTCCTGGATGCCGATGGCATCAAGGCTCTGGCTGCTCTGCCTTCGCTCGACGAACTGCGCGGCAAGCTCGTCGGTCTGCTCGTCGCCCCGGCGACGAAGCTGGCAACGGTCACGCAGGCACCGGCTGCAAAGCTGGCCCGCGTCTTCAACGCCTATGCGGAGAAGGACGCGGCCTGAGGCCGGGTTCGTTTTTCGATTTTAGACTGAACCTCATGCGGGCCAAAGCGCCTGCAAAGAAATGGAGTATGTAACATGGCTGATATCAATGCTCTCGTCGACCAGCTGTCGGCTCTGACCGTTCTCGAAGCTGCTGAGCTGTCGAAGGCTCTCGAAGAGAAGTGGGGCGTTTCGGCTGCCGCTGCTGTCGCAGTTGCCGGCCCCGCCGCTGCCGCTGCTGGCCCGGCTGCTGAAGAGCAGACCGAGTTCGACGTGATCCTGACCGGCGACGGTGGCAAGAAGATCAACGTCATCAAGGAAGTCCGCGCGATCACCGGCCCGGGCCTGACCGAAGCGAAGGCTCTCGTTGAAGCCGCTCCGAAGGCTGTCAAGGAAGGCGTTTCGAAGGCTGAAGCCGAAGAGACGAAGAAGAA
This sequence comes from Sphingobium sp., assembly GCA_036383715.1. Classification (GTDB taxonomy): domain Bacteria; phylum Pseudomonadota; class Alphaproteobacteria; order Sphingomonadales; family Sphingomonadaceae; genus Sphingobium. Next base: position 10,546 of record DASVNT010000168.1, read on the forward strand.
GCTGGAAGAAGCCGGCGCGACCGTCGAGCTCAAGTAAGCTTTTCGTCCTTCCGGACGTCAAGATACAGGAAAGGGCGGTCCCTCGCGGGGCCGCCCTTTTTCATGTCTGGTGCTTAGGGGTTATCGGCCCAATTGATTAGCGGTTCGTCACCGGCTTCCAGCTAACGCGGGTATTTTCCTTGCCGCGAAAGCGCATTTCGGACCAGCGGTCGGTGGCTCCGACGGGTTCGGGCTGACGCTCCTCCGTCACGCGATATTCGCCCTGACGCGGGCCAGCCTGGCCGGTGCGCAGGAGGAAGTCAGCGCGGCGCAGACGATTGCGGCGCGCGTGGAACGGGTTGGCCTCCGACGGTTGCTCCGCGATCATGGCTTCCAGTGCGGCACGACGGTCACCCACGGGCTGCCACACGGCAGGTTGCACGGTGCGCTGAACCTGTGATGCCGAAACCGGGCGCTGCGGCACTGGATCGTGGACCGGCCTGCTCAACGCGCGTTCCGGCACCACGATGGGCGCTGCCGCCACGACGCGGGCATCGGCATCTGTAGTGACATAGGTGTCAGTTTCCGCGCGGCGCTTCGGACGACGGGTCAGCGCAAAGGCCGCGCCGCCCCCAACCAGCAGCAGGCCGCCGCCCAGCAGTATCCAGTTGGCGTAGTTCGCGCCGTCCGGCGCGGCGGGCTGTTGCGCGCTGACCTGTGGCTCTGCGGGTGCGGGCGTGGCCGTCACGACCGGAGCGACAGGCCTGGCCGTCTCAACAACCTCCTGAGTGGGCGTAGCAGCGGGACTGCTGGTCCGTGCGATTGGAGTGGGCGCGGGGGGACGAGTTGCTTCAGCCCGTGCCGTGCGCGCAGACGTACCTTGCGCTTGGGCACGAGCCGCTGCGCCTTGCTGTTCAGGGACCGCGATATCAGGAAGGGTCGGCGTTACCGGCACGCTTTGCACCGTCTGGACCGGCGCCTGAGCGACCGGAGCCGGAACAGCGGCAACGGGCCCGGCGGGCGCTGTCGCCGCCGGGTCTGTCGGCAATGTGACCTGCGCAATCACGGACGTGGAGGACAGGGCCAGAACCGCGGCAATCGCGGCGAGGCCAGGGCGATAAAGGGCGTGTGTTTCGATCATAGCGAGAGTGCAACGTCTCAGGAGGCACCGCCGTATCCCATTGCACCGCAGCATTTACGACGAGTGGTTCGCCTCATCCGGCAGTCCGACCCTCGGATCGCAGCCAGCCATGCTTGACAGACCCGCCCGCGCATGACCAAGGCAGCGCAGTATCGCCGTCCGGGAGCCGTCATGGAAAGCGCCTGTTCCACCGTCGCCAATGCCGACATCGCCGCTCGCATCCGCACCATCGCCGACTATCCCAAACCGGGCATCCAGTTTCGCGATGTGTCGACATTGCTGCTCGACGGTCCGGCCTTCCGTATGACCATCGACCGGCTCGCCGCGCTGGTGGAGGCTGAGGATATCGACCTGATCGCCGGGATCGAGGCGCGCGGCTTCATCGTCGCGTCCGCTCTGTCCTATGCGATGGGCAAGGGCAAGCTGATGCTGCGCAAGCCCGGCAAACTGCCGGGTGAGGCGGTCGGCATCGACTATGCGCTGGAATATGGCACCGACCGGATCGAGATGCACGTCGGCCATGTCCTGCCCGGCCAGCGCGTGCTGGTGGTGGACGACCTGATCGCGACCGGAGGCACGGCGATCGCAGCGATCACGTTGCTGCGCGACGCGGGGGCCGTTGTCGACCGCGCGTTGTTCATCGTCGACCTGCCCGAGTTGAAAGGCGCGGACCGCCTGCGCGACGCGGGTGTCGCCCCCCTCTCCCTCTGCGCGTTCGAAGGCGAGTGATCCCATGAAGATATTGCTGCTCGCCGCGCTTCCCGAGGAAGCCGACGCCTTCCTGCCCGGCACCGGCACGATCAGCGAGGACTGGCCCGCCGCCCGGCATGTCGAGGCGATGGGGCATGAGATCATCATCGCGGTCACCGGCATCGGCAAGGTGAACCTGACCGCCGTCGCCGCGACGCTGCACGCGCGGCACGGCGCGGACATGCTGGCGATCACCGGCACAGCGGGCAAGATCGGCACGGCGGCGGGCGACTGTTTCTTCCTCTCCCACGCGCTCCAGCATGATTATGGCGCACGGCGGGCGGGGCTGTTCGTCAACTTCACACCAGGCCTCGTGCCGGTGGGACCGTCGATCATCGACGATTATCTGAGCCTGGCCGATCCGGGCAGCGGCCTGCCGTCCGCGCGGATCGCCAGTGGCGATTCCTTTGTCGAATGCGCGGTTTCCGCGCGCGTCCTGACCGATGATCTGAACGCGGAACTGGTGGATATGGAAACCGGCGCGCTGGCGCAGTTCGCCGAACTGGCCGGCCTGCCATGGGCCGGGATCAAGGCGACCACGGACGACGCCAATCAGGACAGCGCATCCGATTTCCGTACGAATTTGCTGGCCGCCTCCGCACGCGCGGCAGCGGGCATGGAAGCGTTGATCGCACGGCTCTGAAACGAAAACGGCCCGCGGGAGACTATCACGCGGGCCATTCTACAGTGCTTTGCTGTCAGGCCGCCCGGCTGAGCGAAAAGCGCGAGACGAGTGCGGACAGGGCATCCGCTTCCTGTTCCAGATTGCGCGCCGCCGCGGAGCTTTCCTCGACCATCGCCGCGTTCTGCTGCGTCACGCGGTCCATCGACCCCATGATCTTGTTCGTTTCGCCCAGACGCGCGGCCTGTTCGTTCGACGTGCTGGAGATGCCGTTCACCAGGTCGGTCACGCCCGCGATCCGCTCGCTGATCTTCTCCAGCGCCTCACCGGTCTTGCGGACCATCTCTGCACCGGAAGCGACTTCGCCGGCGCTGGAATCGATCAGTTGCTTGATGTCCTTGGCCGCGTCGGCGGAGCGTTGCGCCAGGGCGCGAACCTCGCTGGCGACGACCGCAAAGCCGCTGCCCGCTTCGCCCGCACGCGCCGCCTCGACACCCGCGTTGAGGGCGAGGAGGTTGGTCTGGAAGGTGATGCTGTCGATCACGCCGATGATCTGGCCGATTTGCGCGGTCGATCCCTCGATACTGGCCATGGCGTCGACGGCGCTGCGCACGATGTCACCGCCCTCGCCCGCTTCACCCACGGCATCGCGAACGCCGCGATTGGCTTCCAGCGCGCTGGCGGCGGTGGTGCCGATCGCCCGCGTGATCGCATCGACCGCTTCCGCCGCGCTCGCCAGTTCGGAGGCGTGGAGTTCGGTGCGCTGCGCAAGGTCGGCCGAAGCCTGGCTGATTTCCGTCGAGCCGCAGCGGATGTTGGCGGCGGTCTGCGACACCGACTGCATGGCGTCGTGCAGACCGCGAATGGCGGCGTTGAAGTCCGAACGGACAGACGCATAGCCCATGCCCAGATCGGGAAGCTGGACCGTCAGGTCGCCATTGGCGAGACGGCGAAGCGCCTGACCCACCGCATCAACCATCAGCGCCATCTCCGCGTCCGAGCGGACCTTTGCCCGGCTAGTCTCGCGCAGCAGTTCGGCGGAGCGCGCCAGTTCGCCCAGTTCGTCGGTGCGGCCCGCCAGCCCCACTTCGACATCGAAGTCGCTGTGCGCGATACGCGACACCGCATGGCTGAGCGCGCCGATTTCCGTGCTGATTGCCCGCTTGATGAGGCGCGCGAGGAAGAAGGCGGCGATGCCTGCGACGGCCGCAATGGCGATCGTGACCATCATCGTCGTCATCGCGAGGCTTTCCTGCTTCAGCGAGATTTCCTCCGCCCGTTTGATGACCGGCTCGCGGATTTTCTCAATGGCTCCGTCGACCTCGTCGCCAGCGGCCATGATGGCGGCGGCGCCCGTGGCGTCGGTGGGACCGGCGGCGATCACGCGGTCCACGACGGTCTTATAGGCCGCCGCATTGGCCGCGACAGTATCGAGCAGGGGCAGGTCGCCCGCGTCCAGCTTCTCCCGCGCTTCCTTGATGGACGCGCCGAGGTCGTTGACATTGCCCTCGTAGGAATTGCGCGTATCGGCGTTGCGAAGCAGCGCATAGCGGAACACATCGCGCTCAAGCGAGGCGAAATCCTTTTCCAGCAGTGCCGATTTCAGCGCCTGCTCGGAAATATGATTGTCCTGTCGCATCATACTCAGGCTGATCGTCGATCCCCCGACGACCGTCGCGATCAGGCAGCCGCTGAGCAACAGCGCGGCCACGACCTGAATGTTCAAACGCTGACCAATCGACTTGCGTCGAAGCCATGTCGCCAGCAGCGACTGCGATTCCTGCATGATGCGCCCTTATCTCTTCTTATGGTGCGAACCGGTTGCCCGATCCAATCGAGACATGTGTACAAGAAGAGGGTTAATGGCCCGTAACCCTGAAAAATGGCGGTTTTGGGAGGATCACCCATGGCAACATGGAACGGAACTCTTTGACCTCAATCGCATTTTCCGGTTGCCCCCTCCGTCCGATGCGGAGGATAGAGGAACCTCCGGGCTGGAAAACCGGTCAGATATTGCAAGGGACCATGACATGCCGAAGCGTCGCCTTTCCCTCCTCCTCCCCCTCGGCGCGGCCCTCGCGCTCGGCAATGGCGGCGTGCTGCTCGCCGCGGATGCCGCCCATCATGACGGCCATGGCGGCAAACCCGTCGCCTGGGCCAAGCTGCACGACGCGCAAGGCCGTGAGGCTGGCGTGGTCAAGCTGACGCTGGGCGAGCATGGCCTGAACGGCATGGCGACCGTGAACGGCATCGCGCCGGGTGCCCATGGCATCCACCTCCACACCACCGGCAAGTGCGACGCCCCCGGCTTCACCACGGCGGGCGGCCACCTCAACCCCGATGCCAAGCAGCATGGCCTGCAGAACCCCCAAGGCTCGCATCAGGGCGACCTGCCTGACCTCGTCGTCGGCGCGGATGGCAAGGGTCATGGCATGTTCGTGGCCCACACGACGGTCGACACACTGTTCGACGCGGACGGCACCGCCGTTGTCGTCCATGCAGCGCCCGACGATGGCAAGACCGACCCCAGCGGCAACAGCGGCGCGCGCATCCTGTGCGGCGTGCTGGAAAAGCCGGGGAAATAAGGAGGATTTCTGCCCTTTTTACCGGGCAACCCCTTTTCAAACATCCAACAGGCCGCTATATCGCGGTCCAACACGGGCGGTTCCGGGCAACCGGCATCGCCCACCCTTTTTCGATCCGGGTCGGCCATCACCTTGCGAATGATGTCCACGAATGGGGCCGAAATCAGGGGTTTCTAAATCGCTGCAGTGCGGATCGGACAGCCCCGACCCGCACTTTTTTGCGTCGTTTCAATGGGCATTTGAGCCCCGGAGACTCGACAAAGGCTGAGCGTCCGTCGGGATACGGAAAGAAATTCGCGACCAATCGAGTCAGGAACTGATCATGGCAACCAAGCCCCTCCCCCCCGTCGCGCAGCGCGACGCCGGAAAGAAGCGCATCCGCAAGGTTTTCGGCAACATCCACGAAGTCGTGCAGATGCCGAACCTGATCGAGGTTCAGCGCGAAAGCTACGAACAGTTCCTGCGGTCCAACCCCGCCATCGGTTATGTCTCCGGCCTTGAGAAGACGCTGCGCAGCGTCTTCCCGATCCGCGATTTCGCGGGCACGGCGGAACTCGACTTCGTTCACTACGAGCTCGAAGATCCCAAGTACGACACCGAGGAATGCCGCCAGCGGGGCATCACCTACGCCGCGCCGATGCGCGTCACTCTGCGCCTCATCGTGTTCGAAGTGGATCAGGACACCGAAACCCGCTCCGTGCTCGATATCAAGGAGCAGGACGTGTACATGGGCGACATGCCGCTCATGACCGACAACGGTACGTTCATCGTGAACGGCACCGAGCGCGTCATCGTGTCGCAGATGCACCGTTCGCCGGGCGTCCTGTTCGACCATGACCGTGGCAAGACCCACTCGTCGGGCAAGTATCTCTTCGCCGCGCGCGTCATCCCGTATCGCGGTTCGTGGCTGGACTTCGAGTTCGATGCCAAGGACATCGTCAACGTCCGCATCGACCGCAAGCGCAAGCTGCCCGTCACCGCGCTGCTGTTCGCCCTCGGCCTCAACAGCGAGGAAATCCTCGGCGAGTTCTACAACAAGGTCACGTTCCTGCGTGGTCAGGGCGGCTGGCAGATTCCCTTCACCGTCGAGGCATGGCGGGGCCTGAAGCCCGCGTTCGACGTGATCGACGCCAAGACCGGCGAGATCGTGTTCCCCGCCGCGCAGAAGATCAGCCCGCGCGCCGCCAACAAGGCCGCCAAGGATGGCCTTGAGACGCTGCTCATCCCGACCGAGGAAATCTTTGGCCGCTATTCGGCCTATGACCTCGTCAACGACAGCACCGGCGAAATCTATATCGAGGCGGGCGACGAAGTCTCGGCTGAGAACCTCGAAAAGCTGGACAAGGCGGGCATCGACCGCCTCGAACTGCTCGACATCGACCATGTCAACACGGGTCCGTGGATCCGCAACACGCTCAAGGTCGACAAGGCCGAGGATCGCGACCACGCGCTCAGCGACATCTATCGCGTCATGCGTCCCGGCGAACCGCCGACGCGCGAGACGGCAGATTCGCTGTTCGCCGGCCTGTTCTTCGACCCGGAGCGTTATGACCTCTCCGCCGTGGGCCGCGTGAAGCTCAACATGCGCCTCGGCCTTGATGCCGAAGACACGATCACCACCCTGCGCCGCGAGGACATCCTCGCCGTCGTCAAGGAACTGGTGAACCTGAAGGACGGCAAGGGCGAGATCGACGACATTGACAACCTCGGCAACCGCCGTGTGCGTTCGGTGGGCGAACTGCTGGAGAACCAGTATCGCGTCGGCCTGCTGCGCATGGAGCGTGCGGTCAAGGAGCGTATGTCGTCGGTCGACGTGTCGACGGTCATGCCGAACGACCTGATCAACGCCAAGCCCGCCGTGGCTGCCGTCCGTGAATTTTTCGGCTCCTCGCAGCTGTCGCAGTTCATGGATCAGACCAACCCGCTGTCGGAAGTCACCCACAAGCGCCGCGTTTCGGCACTTGGGCCCGGCGGTCTGACGCGCGAGCGCGCAGGCTTCGAAGTCCGCGACGTTCACCCGACCCATTATGGCCGGATCTGCCCGATCGAGACGCCGGAAGGCCCGAACATCGGTCTGATCAACTCGCTCGCCACGTTCAGCCGTGTGAACAAATATGGCTTCATCGAGACGCCGTATCGCAAGGTCATCGACAACAAGGTCACGAGCGACGTCGTGTACCTCTCCGCCATGGAAGAGGCCAAGCACACGATCGCGCAGGCCAACGCCGAAGTGAACGCCGACGGCACTTTCTTCGAGGATCTCGTCTCCGCCCGTGAGGCAGGCGAATTCCTGATGGCGCCGCGCGATCACATCACCCTGATGGACGTCAGCCCCAAGCAGCTCGTCTCGGTCGCCGCATCGCTCATTCCGTTTCTGGAAAACGATGACGCCAACCGCGCGCTCATGGGATCGAACATGCAGCGTCAGGCGGTTCCGCTCGTCCGTGCAGAGGCCCCCTTCGTGGGCACCGGCATGGAAGAGACGGTGGCGCGTGACTCCGGCGCAGCCATCGCGGCCCGCCGCGCAGGCATCGTCGATCAGGTCGATGCGACCCGTATCGTCATCCGCGCGACCGAAGATATCGAACCCGGCAAATCGGGCGTCGACATCTACACGCTGATGAAGTTCCAGCGGTCCAACCAGGACACCTGCATCAACCAGCGTCCGCTGGTGAAGGTGGGCGACCAGATCAGCGCGGGCGAAGTGATCGCCGACGGCCCGTCCACCGAATTCGGTGAGCTGGCGCTGGGCCGCAACAGCCTCGTCGCGTTCATGCCGTGGAACGGCTACAACTACGAGGATTCCATCCTGATCTCCGAGCGGATCGTGAAGGACGACGTCTTCACCTCGATCCACATCGAGGAGTTCGAGGTGATGGCTCGCGACACCAAGCTGGGGCCGGAGGACATCACCCGCGACATCCCGAACGTCGGTGAGGAAGCACTGCGCAACCTCGACGAGGCGGGCATCGTGTACATCGGCGCCGAAGTGGAGCCGGGTGACATTCTGGTCGGCAAGATTACCCCCAAGGGTGAATCGCCGATGACCCCGGAAGAGAAGCTGCTGCGCGCGATCTTCGGTGAAAAGGCGTCCGACGTGCGCGACACGTCGCTGCGTCTGCCGCCGGGCGTCGCCGGTACGGTTGTCGAGGTCCGCGTGTTCAACCGTCACGGCATCGACAAGGACGAACGTGCCATGGCGATCGAGCGCGAAGAGATCGACCGTCTGGCGAAGGACCGCGAGGACGAACGCGGCATCCTCAACCGTGCGACCTTCAACCGCCTGCGTGAAATGCTGCTCGGCCAGACCGCAGCGGCTGCTCCCAAGGGCGTCAAGAAGGGCGTGGACATCGACGAGGAGCTGCTCGACAGCACCGAGCGTCACGAGTGGTGGAAGTTCGCCGTCGCCGATGACGCCCGCCAGCAGAACCTGGAAGCGGTCAAGGCGCAGTATGACGATGCCGTGAAGATCATCGTCGCCAAGTTCGAGGACCGCGTCGACAAGCTGCAGCGCGGTGACGAGCTGCCGCCGGGCGTGCTCAAGATGGTCAAGGTCTTCGTCGCGGTGAAGCGCAAGCTGCAGCCGGGTGACAAGATGGCTGGCCGTCACGGCAACAAGGGCGTCATCTCCCGCATCCTGCCGGTCGAGGACATGCCGTTCCTCGCCGACGGTACGCCGGTCGACATCGTGCTGAACCCGCTGGGCGTGCCGTCGCGCATGAACGTCGGACAGATCTTCGAGACGCATCTGGGCTGGGCCGCACGCGGCCTGGGCCAGCAGATCAAGCATGCCCTTGAAGACTGGCGCGAGGCCAACCCCAATCCGCAGCCGGGTGTCATGCCCGAAGCGGTGAAGGATCGGCTGCTCAACGCCTATGGCGAGAGCTATGTCGATGCGATCCAGAGCCGTACGCCTGAACAGATTGTGGAGCTGGCATCGAACGTCGTCACCGGCATCCCCATCGCAACCCCCGTCTTCGACGGTGCGCGCGAGCAGGACGTGTCGGACATGCTGGCGCTGGCCGGGCTGGACCGTTCGGGTCAGTCGGACCTGTTCGACGGCCGCACGGGCGACCGCTTCGACCGCAAGGTCACGGTCGGCATCATCTATATGCTGAAACTGCATCACCTTGTGGACGACAAAATCCACGCGCGGTCCATCGGTCCCTACAGCCTCGTCACCCAGCAGCCGCTGGGCGGTAAGGCGCAGTTCGGCGGACAACGCTTCGGTGAGATGGAGGTGTGGGCGCTCCAGGCCTATGGCGCCGCCTACACGCTGCAGGAAATGCTGACGGTGAAGTCGGACGACGTGGTCGGCCGTACCAAGGTGTACGAGGCGATCGTCAAGGGTGACGATACGTTCGAGGCGGGCATTCCGGAGAGCTTCAACGTTCTCGTCAAGGAAATGCGCAGCCTCGGCCTCAACGTCGAACTGGCCGCTCTGGAAGACCTGAGCGACGAGGACGGCGAAGGTCCGGCACTGGCCGCGGAATAAAGGAGGACGGGGCGCAGCCTTCTGCGCCCCTCCCTTTCCGACCGAAAAGTTTAGCCCTCATGAGGGATTGAAGACATGAACGAACTGACCAACTTCGCGAACCCGATGGCCAAGACCGAGGTGTTCGACCAGATCCAGATCGGTATCGCCTCTCCGGAGCGTATCCGCAGCTGGTCCTTCGGCGAGATCAAGAAGCCGGAGACCATCAACTACCGCACGTTCAAGCCTGAGCGTGACGGCCTGTTCTGCGCGCGCATCTTTGGCCCGATCAAGGACTATGAGTGCCTGTGCGGCAAGTACAAGCGCATGAAGTACAAGGGCATCGTCTGCGAAAAATGCGGTGTCGAAGTCACGGTGTCGAAGGTCCGCCGCGAGCGCATGGGCCATATCGAACTGGCCGCGCCGGTCGCGCACATCTGGTTCCTGAAGTCGCTGCCGTCGCGCATCGGCCTCCTCCTCGACATGCAGCTCAAGCAGCTTGAGCGCGTGCTGTACTTCGAGAGCTACATCGTGATCGAGCCGGGCCTGACCCCGCTCGACCGCTATCAGTTGCTGACCGAAGACGAGCTGATCGACGCGCAGGACGAATATGGCGAAGACGCCTTCACCGCCGGCATCGGCGCGGAAGCGGTCAAGCAGATGCTCATCAGCCTCGACCTCGAAGGCGAGAAGCAGGCTCTGCTCGACGAACTGGCTGTCACCAAGTCGGAACTGAAGCCCAAGAAGATCATCAAGCGGCTCAAGGTCGTTGAGAGCTTCCTGGAATCCGGCAACCGCCCGGAGTGGATGATCCTCGACGTCGTTCCCGTCATTCCGCCAGACCTGCGCCCGCTGGTGCCGCTGGACGGCGGTCGTTTCGCGACGTCGGATCTCAACGATCTGTATCGCCGCGTCATCAACCGTAACAACCGTCTGAAGCGCCTGATGGAGCTGCGTGCGCCGGACATCATCGTCCGCAACGAAAAGCGCATGCTTCAGGAGGCCGTCGACGCCCTGTTCGACAACGGTCGCCGTGGCCGCGTCATCACGGGTGCCAACAAGCGTCCGCTCAAGTCGCTGTCCGACATGCTCAAGGGCAAGCAGGGCCGCTTCCGCCAGAACCTTCTCGGCAAGCGCGTCGATTATTCCGGTCGTTCGGTCATCGTGACCGGCCCGGAACTCAAGCTGCACCAGTGCGGCCTGCCCAAGAAGATGGCGCTCGAACTGTTCAAGCCGTTCATCTACGCCCGCCTCGATGCCAAGGGTCTGTCCATGACCCTGAAGCAGGCGAAGAAGTGGGTCGAGAAGGAGCGCAAGGAAGTCTGGGACATCCTGGATGAAGTCATCCGCGAGCATCCCGTCCTCCTGAACCGCGCACCGACGCTCCACCGCCTCGGCATTCAGGCGTTCGAGCCCGTGCTGATCGAAGGCAAGGCGATCCAGCTTCACCCGCTGGTCTGCTCCGCCTTCAACGCGGACTTCGACGGTGACCAGATGGCCGTGCACGTTCCCCTGAGCCTTGAGGCCCAGCTGGAAGCGCGCGTCCTGATGATGTCCACCAACAACATCCTGTCGCCTCAGAACGGCAAGCCGATCATCGTGCCGTCGCAGGACATGGTCCTGGGCATCTATTATCTCTCCATGGAGCGTGAGAACGAGCCGGGCGAAGGCATGATGCTGGCCGACATGGCCGAAGTGCATCAGGCGCTGTTCACCAAGTCGGTGACGCTCCACACCAAGGTCGTCAGCCGCGTTCCGCAGACGGATGAGCATGGCGTTCAGTATATGAAACGCTTTGAGACGACGCCGGGCCGCATGCTGCTGGGTGAGTGCCTGCCGCAAAACCACAAGGTTCCGTTCGATGTCGTCAACCGCCTCCTGACCAAGAAGGACGTGGGCGACGTGATCGACGAGGTCTATCGTCACACCGGCCAGAAGGACACCGTGCTGTTCGCCGACGCCATCATGGCGCTGGGCTTCCGCCACGCGTTCCAGGCCGGCATCAGCTTCGGCAAGGACGACATGATTATCCCGGACTCGAAGACGGCGTTCATCGACGAGACGAAGGCGATGGTCGCGGACTATGAGCAGCAGTATCAGGACGGCCTGATCACGCAGCAGGAGAAGTACAACAAGGTCATCGACATCTGGAGCCGTTGCGGCGACCAGGTTGCGAACGCCATGATGGAAGAGATCAAGGCGATGCCGCAGGACCCGGAAACGGGCCGCCAGCGTCAGATCAACTCGATCTACATGATGGCGCACTCCGGTGCCCGTGGTTCGCAGGCGCAGATGAAGCAGCTTGCCGGTATGCGCGGCCTCATGGCCAAGCCGTCGGGCGAGATCATCGAAACCCCGATCATCTCGAACTTCAAGGAAGGTCTGACCGTCCTTGAATACTTCAACTCCACCCACGGCGCTCGTAAGGGTCTGGCCGACACCGCGCTCAAGACGGCAAACTCGGGTTACCTGACCCGCCGTCTGGTCGACGTGTCGCAGGACTGCGTCATCGTCGAGGTCGACTGCGGCACCAGCAAGGCGCTGGAGATGAAGGCGATCGTCCAGGGTGGTTCGACCATCGCGTCGCTCGGTGAGCGCGTGCTGGGCCGCACCACGGCCGAGGACATCGTCGACAGCAAGACCGGCGAGATCGTGATCCCGGAAGGCACGCTGCTCGACGAGCCGCTGGTCGCCAAGATGGAGGCGCTCGGTACGCAGGGCCTGAAGATCCGCAGCCCGCTGATCTGCGAGGCCAAGATGGGCGTGTGCGCCAAATGCTATGGTCGCGACCTTGCACGCGGTACGCCGGTCAATATCGGTGAAGCGGTCGGCGTCATCGCCGCCCAGTCCATCGGTGAGCCGGGCACGCAGCTGACCATGCGTACCTTCCACATCGGCGGCGCGGCGCAGCTCAACGAACAGTCGAACCTGGAGGCCATCTCCGACGGTACGCTGGAACTGCGCGACATGCCCACGATCCGCGACAAGAATGGCCGTAACCTCAGCCTCGCTCGCAACGGCGAGCTGGCGGTCATCGACCATGAGGGCCGCGAGCGTGCGACCCATCGCCTGCCCTATGGTGCGGCGGTGCTGTTCGCCAATGGCGCGACAGTGAAGCAGGGCGACCGGATTGCCGAATGGGATCCGTTCACCATGCCGGTCATCACCGAGAAGCCGGGTATCGTAAAGTATCAGGACCTGATCGACGGCAAGACGCTGATCGAGCAGACCGACGAAGCGACCGGCATCGCGCAGCGCGTGGTGATCGAATATCGTGGTGCGGCCCGCTCGAAGGACGATCTGCGTCCGCGCCTGACCCTGCTGGACGACCAGTCCGGTGAGGCTGCGCGCTACATGCTCGCCATCGGGGCTACCCTGTCCGTCGAGGATGGTGCGCAGGTGCAGGCCGGTGACGTTCTGGCCCGTGTGTCGCGTGAAGCTGCCAAGACCCGCGACATCACCGGCGGTCTGCCGCGCGTCGCGGAACTGTTCGAAGCCCGCAAGCCCAAGGACAATGCGATCATTGCCAAGGTGTCGGGCCGCGTCCAGTTCCTCAAGGACTATAAGGCGAAGCGCAAGATCGCGATCCAGCCTGAGGACGGCAGCGAGCCGGTCGAATATCTGATCCCCAAGTCCAAGGTGATCGACGTTCAGGAAGGCGACTACGTGAAGCGTGGCGACAACCTGATCGGCGGCAGCCCGGACCCGCACGACATTCTGGAAGTGCTCGGCATCGAGCCGCTGGCAGAATATCTCGTGTCGGAAATCCAGGAAGTCTATCGACTGCAGGGTGTGAAGATCAACGACAAGCACATCGAGACGATCGTTCGTCAGATGCTGCAGAAGGTCGAGATCACCGACGGCGGCGACACCACGCTGCTGGCGGGCGAGCAGGTCGATCGCGAGGAAATGGACGAGCACAACGCCAAGCTGGCGACCGGTCAGGCACCGGCGTTTGGCAAGCCCGTGCTGCTCGGCATCACCAAGGCTTCGCTGCAGACCCGTTCGTTCATCTCGGCCGCGTCCTTCCAGGAAACGACCCGCGTCCTCACCGAGGCAGCGGTTCAGGGCAAGAAGGACACGCTGATCGGCCTCAAGGAGAACGTGATCGTCGGTCGCCTGATCCCGGCGGGCACGGGTTCGTCGATGAACCGCATGCGTATCGCCGCGAACAGCCGCGATGCAGCACTGCGCGCCGCTATGCGGGCCGCGAACGAGGCTCACCTCGTCGCGCCGCAGTCGGCCGCGGAAGAGCATGCCGCCGAACTGCGCCAGCCCGCGGAAGCCGCCATGGGCGACGACCCGCTGGGCCGCGTGCAGGGCGAGGACTTCACGACCGAAGATCTGGATTGATCATCGGGTCGGTGACGACATGAATTAAGAGAGGCCCCGGAACGCAGGTTCCGGGGCCTTTTTTTATTAGATCGCAGGTTGGGTCAGATTGGGGTGGTTTGCGGACTGATTGTTCATCAACTGCAGACAGACCAGAGCGGACATAATTCCTTCCACGTCATGCCAGCGAAGGCTGGCATCTCAGGCGGAGGCATGGTGCGGGGCGGCTACACTTATATCATGACCAACAAGCCGAGAGGGGTGCTGTATGTCGGCGTAACGGCCAACCTCGCGGCGCGCCTTGAACAACACGGGAACGGCACCGGTTCGGCGTTCTGCAAAAGATATAATCTGACGCGCCTCGTTCTGGCGGAACCTCATGATGACATAATGTCAGCTATCGCCCGCGAGAAGGCGCTCAAAGCGTGGCAGCGGGAATGGAAAGTCCGGCTCATCGAGGAGAGCAATCCCGACTGGCGCTATATGTCGGGCCTGGCGCTCTGACCGCCTGAGACCCCAGCCTTCGCTGGGGTGACGTATTGCGGGGAGGCAGCTTCAGAGAACGGCGTGCCTGATGTAAGAGCCCGATATTGCTCGTCAGCAGCCCCACCGCCAACGCCCCTTCACGCAGCCCGCTTTGCCTTCGCCAGCTTCTTCAACACCATATCCCGCTTCAACCGCGACAGATGGTCGATGAACAGCACGCCTTCGAGATGGTCCATCTCGTGCTGGAGGCAGGTTGCGAGGAGCCCCTCCAGCGTTTCCTCATGGATGCGGCCTTCGCGGTCCATCCAGCTGGCGCGGACGCTCGCGGGGCGTTCCACCTCCGCAAATTGCTCCGGCACGGACAGGCAGCCTTCGTTATAGATGCTCTGTTCCGCCGAGCCTTCCAAGATCCGCGGGTTGATGAAGACCATCGGCTTCCTGACGGGCTTGGCGTCTTCCTCATCCGATTCCGGTTCCTGCAGGTCCATGACCAGCAGGCGCTTGGGCACGCCGACCTGGATTGCGGCAAGGCCGATGCCGGGCGCATTGTACATCGTCTCGAACATATCGTCGATCAGACGCTGCAAAGCCTCATCGATCTCCTCCACCGGAGAGGAGATGGTACGGAGCCGCGGATCGGGCGCTTCAAGGATCGGGAGAATAGCCATGTCGCCCTAGAAATAAGGGAAAGGTCGAATTTATACAAGAGAACAAATAGGGTTCAGGCGACCGGACGCCGCGCGCGCAGGGCCTGCGCCAATGTTCCCTCATCCAGATAATCCAGTTCCCCGCCGACCGGCAGGCCATGGGCGAGCTGCGTCAGGCGGATCGGATAGGCCTCCAGCCGCTCCGCGATATAATGGGCGGTCGTCTGCCCTTCGAGGGTGGCGTTCATCGCCAGCACCACCTCGTCCACACCGCCATCCGCGACGCGGGACACCAGTTGCGCGATGGCGAGGTCTTCGGGACGGACGCCATCCAGCGCGGAGAGGCGCCCGCCAAGCACATGAAAACGACCGGGAAACAACCGCGACCGCTCCAGCGCCCACAGGTCGGCGACATCCTCCACCACGCACAGCGACCGCTCGTCGCGGCGCGGATCGACACAGATGCCGCAGGGGTCGGACGTATCGACATTGCCGCACACATGGCACGTCCGCATCCGCTCGTTGACCGATGCCAGCGCATCGAGCAGCGGCATGAGCGCGCCCTCCCGCTTGCGCAGCAGGTGCAGGACCGCCCGCCGCGCGGATCGCGGGCCAAGGCCGGGCAATCGTGCGAGTGCCGTCGTCAGGGCTTCGATTTCGGGAGATGCCATGCGCCACCAATAAAGACTTGCGCACCGCGCTTACAAGGGGTGAGAGGGCGACATGCGCATCATCTTCATGGGTACGCCCGATTTCGCGATTCCGACGCTGGACGCGCTGGTCGAGGCCGGGCACGAGATCGTCACCGTCTTCAGCCAGCCGCCCCGCCCCGCCGGGCGCGGCAAGGCGGATCGCCCCTCCCCCGTTCACGCGCGGGCGGAGGCTCTGGGATTGCGGGTGCGCACGCCGGTGTCGCTGCGTGGCGAGGGTGAACTGGCGGCTTTCTCTGCCTTGCAGGCCGACGTGGCAGTGGTCGCGGCTTATGGCCTGATCCTGCCCAAGGGAATATTGGAGGTGCCGAGGCTCGGCTGCCTCAATGTCCATGGTTCGCTCCTGCCCCGCTGGCGCGGCGCGGCGCCGGTGCAGCGCGCGATCCTCGCGGGGGATGCGGAGACGGGCGTGATGATCATGCAGATGGAGACGGGGCTGGACACCGGCCCCGTGCGCGCGACCGCCGCGACGCCGGTCGAAGGCAAGACCGCCGGGGCGTTGACCCACGAACTGGCCAGAAGCGGCGCGGAACTGATGGTGCATGTCTTGCAGGACATCGACAATTTTCCACCCGTGCCACAGCCCGAAGACGGCGTGACCTACGCCGCGAAGATCGAGAAGGCCGAAAGCCGCCTCGACTTTGCCCGCACCGCCATGGAGGTCGAGCGGCAGGTGCGCGCCTTCAACCCCATGCCCGGCGCATGGCTGTCCATCGGCGGCGAGCGCATCAAGATATTGGCGGCAGAGGTGACGGACGAAGCTGGTCCGACGGGCACGATCAATGGCGATTTCCGCATCGCCTGCGCAGAGGGAAGCATCCGCCCCACCCTCGTCCAGCGCGCGGGCAAGGGCGCGATGACGACGGCGGACATGCTGCGCGGCTTTGCTGTCGCGCCGGGAACGTCCGTCGATCCGGCATGACCCGTTTTGCCTTCCTGATCGAATTCGATGGCCGCCCCTTCATGGGATGGCAGCGGCAGGCTCATGGTCCCAGCGTGCAACAGGCGGTCGAGGACGCCATCGCGACCATCGTCAGTTCAACGGCTGAAGGCGGCAGGCCCATCGTCGTTCATGCCGCAGGCCGCACCGATGCGGGCGTCCATGCCACCGCGATGCGCGCGCACGCGGATCTCGATACCAACATGACCGCCTTTCGCCTGATGGAGGCGACGAACGCGCACCTGCGGCCTGCGCCTGTCGCGATCCTCGCGTGTCAGGTGGTGGCGGATGACTGGCACGCGCGCTTTTCCTGCCTTGGGCGGCGCTATGAATATCATATCGTCAGTCGCCGCGCCCCGGTCACGTTCGAACGGGGTCTGGTCTGGCGCATCCCGCAGGAACTGGATGCGGATGCCATGCAGGTGGCGGCGCAGCATCTGGTGGGGCGGCACGACTTCACGACATTCCGGTCGGCCCATTGCCAGTCGGACAGCCCGCTGAAGTCGCTCGACCGGCTGGATGTCGTGCGCAATGGCGAGCGGATTACCGTGCATGCGGCGGCACGCAGTTTCCTGCATCATCAGGTGCGATCGATGGTCGGATGCCTCGCCCTCGTCGGCATGGGCCGATGGGTGCCGGACGATGTGCGCGATGCGCTGGAGGCGCGGGATCGTGCGAGGCTGGGCCTCAATGCTCCGCCCGACGGGCTGTATTTTACGGGCGCAGTCTATCCCGATTAAACGGATCAGGAGCGGGCGCGCAGACCGCCGATATACGCATTGACCGGGCTATTGCCCTGCGTGGTGCGGCGCGCATCCGAAAAAATGCGGTCGGCGCGGTGACGGTCGAATGTCGCGATAACCTGCAGGCTGTAGGCGGTCATCATCTCCTTGATGGACTCGCTCAGCTCGTTCCGGGGGCGCGTGTCGATGATGTTGATCGTGCCCATATTCTGGCCCAGCGGGGTCCGCAGGACGCGCCCGGCATAGAAACGGATATTGGGGGCACCCGTCACCAGCGGGCTGTCGGCAAAGCGGGGATCGCGCCGGGCATCGGGGACGATCAGGAAGTCATCCGCCTGATCCACCGCAACGGTGCAGAAGGAAATGCGCCGGTCCGTCTCGGCCACGTCAAGGCCATGGCGCGCCTTGAACCATTGACGCTCCGCATCGACCAGCGAGATGAGCGAGATGGGGACACGCGCCATGCGCGCCAGATCGCGAACCATGTCGTCGAACAGCGGTTCGGGCTTCGTATCGAGCACATGATAGCTATGCAGCGCCGCGAGGCGCAGCTGTTCCTTGATTCCGGCCATTTTGTTTTGCGATCCGAGTCTTATTTTAATTTGGATCAAATTAGCAAAACGGGCTTACGAGAAAGTTAAACATTCGAAACGAAATCATCTCATTTGCCGCCGAACAACCGCTCCACGGATCGGTCGAGCATGAGCAACTGCCAGAGCAGGCGGCCATGATTGTGCAGGCCGGATTTATGCTGTTCCGCCAGGGTCGCGACCCGGCGCATGTCGAACCAGCCGGTGCGGGCGAGCGCCGATCCGCCCGCGACGGCCCGCGCCTCTCCGGCCAGCGCGCCCCGGAACCATGCGGCTATGGGGGTCACGAAGCCCATTTTCGGGCGATACAAAATGGCGGGCGGCAGATAAGGCTCCATCGCCTTCTTCATCAGATATTTGCCGGTCTGCCCCCGAATGCGCTGGTTGACGGGCAGCCGCGCGGCAAACTCGATCAGGCGGTGATCCAGCAGCGGCTCGCGCGCCTCCAGGCTGACGGCCATGCTCATCCGGTCGACCTTGGTGAGGATGTCACCGGGCAGCCAGATGCGGATGTCGGCATATTGCGCACGGTCGATGGCGTCGCGGGCGGGCGCATCGCGCATGGCGAGGATGTAACGATCCTCCGCGCGATATCCGTTGAGCGCGGCGCGATGATCGTCCGCCCAAAGCTGGCCGCGCATCGGCGGGCGCGTGACGCTGACGCTCTGCGCATAGGCTTCCGCCCCGTCCATGGCGAGGCCGAGCAACGTGGACTTCGCGCGCAGCGGGCGCGGCAACCAGTCCGCCTTCGGATAGATGGCGCCCAGCCCGCCGAGCAACGGTCCCCGGATCGCGCCGGGGATCAGGCTGCGCAGCTTTTCCTCGCGATGCTGGAACAGGTGGCGGCGATAGCCCGCAAAGGCTTCGTCCGCGCCGTCGCCGCTCAGCGCCACCGTCACCTGTTCACGCGCCAACTGGCAGACCCGGTAGGTCGGCAACGCGGACACGTCGGCGAAGGGTTCGTCGAAATGCGTGGTTAGCGTGTCGATCAGCGCGAAATCATCCGGGGAGACGATACGGGTGCGATGGTCGGTGGCGAAGCGGCGGGCGATCAGATCGGCATGGGCCGTCTCGTCCACCGACTTATCGTCGAAACCGATGGTGCAGGTCCGCACCGCCTTGGTCGAGTTCTCTGCCATGAAGGCAACAACCGTACTGCTGTCCACGCCGCCCGACAGGAATGCGCCCAGCGGCACGTCCGCGACCATGCGCGAGCGGACGGAGCGGCGGAGGAGATCGACCAGTTCCTCTTCCTGCGCGGCGGCGCTGCGCGTGTCGCGGTCGGCGAAGCTCACGTCCCAATAGCGCGTCGGGCGGGCCAGCGGCTTGCCGCGCACTGCCAGCAATGTCTCGCCCGCGCCCAGCTTGCGCACGCCCTTTACGATGCTGGTGTCGTCGGGGACGTAGCCGTAAGCGAGATAATCCTCGACGGCGGTCAGGTCCGGTTCCCGGCGCAGCATGGGATGCGCCAGCAAGCCTTTGAGTTCGCTCGCGAAGATCAGGCTACCGTCATAGAGTTGCGCATAATGCAGCGGCTTCACGCCCAGCCGGTCGCGCACCAGCCAGAGCGACTGGGTGCGGCGGTCGTGGAGGGCAAAGGCGAACATGCCGACGAAATGCTCGACGCAGGCCTCTCCCCATTGCCGCCAGCCGTGGAGGATGACCTCCGTATCACTGTGGCTGTGGAAGACGTGCCCCTTGGCCTCCAGTTCGGCGCGAACCTCCGCGAAATTATAGATTTCGCCGTTGAAGGTGACGACGATCTGTCCGTCGTCGGTCGCCATCGGCTGCGCCCCGCCCGCCAGGTCGATGATCGACAGGCGAAGGTGGCCTAGGCCGACGCCGGGCGCGGTCCAGACGCCCGATCCATCGGGGCCGCGATGGGCCATGGGGCCGAGCATGGCGCGCACGCGCCCCTCCTCGACCGGCTTTGCCATTTCCAGATGGAAGATGCCCGCAATCCCGCACATCAGGCCGCGTTACCGCATCCCGCGCGCGCGGTCAGCCATTTCCTGCACGGAACCGGCGGCTTTGATGAAATCCCCTGCGATCCGCTCCGGCGCGGCACCGGGATGGGGTGTCGTGGACACGAGTATCGCGGCGGCGTCCTGCCTGCCGCCGGTCAACCGCGCCAGCGTGGCGGCCAGTTTTGCCTCCACCTTGCTGCCCGTCACTTTGCCGCCGACGATGTAGAAGCTGGCGGCATAGCGGGTACGTGCGCCGGGACCGCGCAGCCACTCCCCCCTGCCCTGCGGCGGCGACGGCGCAGCGGCCATCAGCGCCCAGTCTCCTTCGGGGGCGACCGCGCCCTGACCGAAGCCTATCAATTCACGCCCTTCCTCCTGCCGGTCATAGACGACGACAGCCAGATCGACGGCCTGCGCACTTCCCGCACGGCGATAGCGCCATTGCCCGATCCATGTCGCGCCGGCAAAATGGGGTTGCCATTCGGCGCGATATACGCCGGGCATGAGCTGCCATCCCGCGACCGCAGGCGCCGTGGGTGGCGCGGGGATCGCCCCCTCTGGCTCTTGCGTCGCCATCAGCCACAGGCGCGGGAGCAGGATCGCGACCAGCAGGGCGGGCAGGATCAGCCACGCCCCAGCCTCTCCCCGGCCCACGCCCTGCAGCACAGCAGGATCGGTGAAAGGCGCATCGGGCGCACGGTCGAACCAGCGCGCGGACGCCACCATCAGCAACAGCATCACGACCCCGAATAAAATCCACCCGAACAACAGGTGGTCCTGCACCACCGGATTGTGGATGCTGGTCAGACTGGCGAGCTTCATGATCGCAAAGGCGCGAACGCCGTTGGTCAGCAGCGCCGCGACCATTCCCGCCGCCATGAACAGGATACGGCGCTTCAGGCTCTGGAAGCACATCGCCGCCACCAGCGCGCCATAGGCCGCCATGGCGAGCAGGAAGGCGGTCCCGCTGCACGCCTCCGCCACGCGGAACAGGCCCGCGTGCGTTTCGATGAATACGCCCTCCAGCACGGCGGGCGTGCCGCTGAGGTGCAGAAGGCTGACGGCGATGCGCGCGGTGATGGTCTGCAAAAGCGGCTCGAACTCGCTGCCCACCGGGATGAGGAACAGGGAGAAGGCGATGGGAAAGATCAGCGCGCGCGCCACCGGCAGGCCGAGCAACGCGATGACGATGCCCTGCGCCGACAGCACCAGCCCCGCCTGCCGCAGGATCGCGACATAGCCCGCCGCACCGGCCAGCCACATCAGGCCGCCCAGCGCCGCCAATGCGGCTCCCCAGAGCGAATATTCGGGCGTCAGCCGGGCGAGCAATCCCCGTCGCTGCCACACCAGCCACAGGAGGATCGGCGGGATCAGGAAGCAATGATGGAACGCCCCCGTCCGCGACCAGATATCGATGATCGCCGCCACATCGGACTGCCCCAGAACCAGCAGGGACAATCCCGCCAGCGCCAGCATCAACAGATGGCGCGGCCAGGGGAGCAAGCCGTTCAGGGGACGCCCGTTCAGCGTCTCAGCCGTCATGGCCCAGCACCAAAGGGCCAAGCGACGCAAGTTGCGCGTCCCAGCTATAGCGTTCCTCGACACGGCGGCGGGCCGCCTGTCCCAGAGCTTGCGCGCGGGCGGGATCGGACAGCAGGGCGATCACCCCCGCAGCCTCCCCGACAGCATCGGCGGCCACGAGGAAATCCCGGCCCGCCTGCGCATCGATCCCCTCCGCCGCGGCGGTCGAGACGACGACGGGCCGCGCCATCGCCATCGCCTCCAGCACCTTGTTCTGTACGCCCCGCGCCAGCCGCAACGGGGCGACGACCACATCGGCGGCCAGCAGATAGGCGCGCGGATCGGCCACCTCCCCGGTCACGATTACGTCGGGGCGAGCGCCAAGGGCGCGCACCGCCTCCGCCGGATTGCGCCCGACGATCACGAAACGGGCATCGGGGTGGCTCTGCCGGACGATCGGCATGGCGGCGTCCGCGAAATCGGTGACGGCCTCGATATTGGGGCGATAGTCCATCTGCCCGGTAAAGACGATTTTGGGGCCGTTCGGCGCCCGCAATGCTTCGGGCACGGCACTATCCTGCCCCGGATGGAAAGCGTCGAGGTCGACGCCATTGCCTACCACCGCCATGCGCGCCGTGTCCGCACCCGGCAGCGCGGCAAACACATCCGCCTCCGCAGCACTGATCAGGAGCGAGGCGTCGGCGCGGCGCGATACCTGCGCCTCCAGCGCGCCGAGCAGTCGCCCTTCCCTCCGGTTGATCCACGCCATCGGTCCCTTGCCCTGCGCGCCATAGGAGGCGAATTTGACGGAGTCCGCATCGCAGAAATCCATGACAAAGCGCGTGCCCGGTGAAAGCGGCGGGACATAGGTGGCCATATTGCCCGAATAGACGAACACCGCCGCCAGCGGGCGGGTCGCCACGATGTGATCGATATACTCGGCCAGCCCCCGGTCGCGGAACAGCGCGACGGAGAGAGGCTCGTGGCGCAGCAGGCCAGTCACGGCGGCCCGCGCTTTCGACACCGTGCGGGGCCGGATGCAATGGCTGGCGGTCAGCTCATCCAGCGCCGCATCGTGGAGCAGGTCGCGCGGATCGTCGGCCAGCGCAGCGAGGTGCACCGGGGCCAGCTTCGCCAGATGGCGCAGTTCGTTATAGGAGCGGATCTTGTCCCCGCGATCCGGGGGATAGGGGATGCGATGGGCGATGAACAATATCTCGCGCGGCGCCCCGGCCCCGCCCGGAGCGCCCGCCATCACCCCAGTCCCCGCGCAATCCAAGGACCAATACGGTCGACCAGTCCGGCGGGCAACTTTTTCCAAAGCTCCACCTTGC